>CAVQJC010000010.1:0-178216 GCA_963712745.1 uncultured Chloroflexia bacterium
ACGTCGCCTCGGCCTGGGAGCCCAGGGTGCGCCGATCCTGATGGGACTGATCGCGGGTCTGGCCATGGCGCTGGGCCCTTGGGGTGAGTCGGGTCGGTGTCACCTGTGCTGGCGCGCTGCCGTCTGACGGCGTGGACAGCATATCCGCACCACCGAGCCTGCGTTGGCAGTCGCACGCACTGGAGCGAGCGACGCGGATGGAGCATCTGGGCGGGCATCGCCGGAACATGCCAGCGCGGCGTCGTCGAGATGGCCTGCGGCGTCGGAGGCTGGCCGGTCTGCGGTTACCATGGCTCCCGATCGCGGATCGCTGGGCGGCGTGTCTCGCCCGGGCGGGTCGGCGTCAGCAGAGGAGTGACCGTGTCCGGACAGGCGGCTGATGCCAAGGCACCCTCGGGGCTGGCCCGAATGCTGCCCATCCTGGCGTGGGCACCTCGCTACCAACGAAGCTGGCTTCGCCCTGACCTGATCGCCGGTGTCACCGTTTCGGCGTTGGTGGTGCCCAAGTCCCTGGGGTACGCCAGCATCGCCGGGGTCTCCATCCAGCACGGCCTCTACGCGGCGGCGGCCGGGGCCATCATCTACGCCCTCTTCGGGACCTCGCGACAGATCGCGACAGGCCCGAGCTCCGCCTTGGCAGCCATCGCGGCCGGGGTGCTGGTCACCGCGGGGATCGCGGTGGGGGGTGACGAGGCCGTCCAGATGGTGGCCGCGATCACGATCGGGGCCGGCCTCCTCTACGTGCTCCTGTCCATCCTGCGGATGGGATGGATCTCGCACTTCCTCTCGAAGGCCGTGATCACAGGGTTCCTCTTCGGAGCCGCGATCGAGGTCGTGGTCGGGGAGCTGCCCAAGATCACCGGCACCCAGATCGACGGTTCGAACGCCTGGCAGAAGCTGGGTAGCTGGATGGAGGGCCTCTCGGGAACCGACGCGCTCACCCTGCTGGTGGGCGCGGCAGCACTGGTCCTCATCTTCGGCCTCAGGTTCGTGGCCCCACGGGTACCAGGAGCCCTGGTCCTGGTCATCGTCGGCCTGCTCGCCTCGTTCATCTTCGGCCTCGGCGATCGTGGGGTGTCTCTCATCGGTGATGTCCCACGCGGATTGCCGACGATCGCCCTGCCCGACCTGCAATTCATCATCGACAACATCGGCGTCATCGCCACGGCATCGTTCGGCCTTCTCGTCATCGGCTTCTCACAGACCGCCGGGGACGCCCGGACGTTCGCCTCCAAGCACCGCTACCCGGTGGACATCGACCAGGAATCGCTGGCCCAGGGCGCCAGCAATCTGGGCGCCGGGCTGCTGCAGGGAATCCCGGTGTCCACCAGCCTCTCCTCCAGCTCGCTTGCGGACCAGTCCGGCGCCAAGTCGCAGATGGCTTCGCTCACTACCGGCGGTGTGGTGGTGCTGACCCTGCTCGTTCTGGCGCCTCTCTTCTCCGACCTTCCCAACGCCGTGCTGGCGGCCATCATCATCGAAGCGGTGGTCATGGGCATGATGGATGTCCCAGCCATGCGACGTCTCTACCGCGTTAACCGGCCCGACTTCTGGATCGCACTGGCCGCCATCCTCGGGGTCTTGGGGGCCGGAGTCCTGGCCGGTGTCGTCATCGGCGTCGCCCTCTCGCTGCTGCTGCTGATCTATGCGGCGGCTTCACCACGCATGCCCGAACTCGGGCGCCGACGCGGCAGCCAGGCATTCGTCAGCCTCGATGCCTTCCCCGATAGCGAGACCTTCCCGGGCGTGCTGGTGCTGCGTTTCGACAGCGACCTCTACTACGCGACATCCGACGCCCTCCAGGACGGGATCCGCGAACAAGGTCCTCGATGCACAGCCGCCACTCCACGCCGTCGTGCTCGACCTCGAAGGGGTCGACTTCGTCGATTCCCAGGGCACGGAAGCCGTGGGCAAGCTCCTCGACCTTGGTGGTGCGGCCGGTATCGAGCTGCGGCTCGCGCGTGTCAAGGGCCCGGTGGCCGAGATGCTCGAGCGCGACGGTGTCATCGCTCGTCTGGGCGAGGGGCGCGTCTTCGCCACCGTCTACGAGGCGGTGGCTGATCTCATCCCGCGGGAAGCCAGCTGAGCACTGCCCGTCAGCGACCTCCAGACAACGACGAGGGCCCCGAAGCGATGATCGCAATCGGGGCCCTTGCACACCCGCGACACGAGGCGCGGACCGGGATCGGCCACGCGCCCTCGCGCCAGGGCTGGTCAGCTGGCTTCGGTCAGGAAGCCTGCTTGGCGGCCTCGGTGATGGCCTTGGCAGACTTGTCCGAGACACCGGCGCTGCGGACCTTGGTGGCCGCCGGCATGGCCTGCTTGACGGTGTCGACATCGGCCGCGCTGGTCAGCGCGATGATGCCCGACTCGTTGGGCCCGAGGGCCCCGGCGAGGGCGTCGCCGACCTCGGACTTGTGGAGCTCGTTGCGGAGCTTGCCGAGCACGCCACCGAAGGCGCCGGTCGCGACCGCGCTCGCGATGATGGTGGGCGGAAAGAGCACGCCGAGCACGATGCCACCGACGACGCCCCACTTGAGGCCGGTCTTGGTGCTGTGGTCGGTCATCTGCTGGATCTTGACGCTGCCCTGGTCATCGGTCTTGATGACCAGCACGCCGTCGACGTTGACGGTGCCCGCCGCCTCGGCATCCCGGAGGGCCTGGTACGTGGCCTCCGCGGAGGTGGTGTCGGAGAAGGCCGCCACCACGACCGCGTAGTCGTAGTCGGTGACCACCGCGCCGACCGCGGCGTCGCCGGCGTCGTCGCCGATCGCGCCCACGACCATGGCTCCGGTGTCGTCCGCCGCACCTGCGACCACTTCGGCCGCGTTCACATCATCAGTCATGGTTCTTGTTTCTCCTCAGAAGTGGCTAGCTGTTGTCTCCACGCGACAGTCAGCACGCGTGAACGGTCAAGAAACACTGGACGACTTTAGTATGAACCATGTGGGTCTTTCCCGGCGATAGTCGCGAGCGGGTCCTCGTCAGCGAGCTGCCGAACGCCCACACCTTCTTCTACCAGCTCCTCGAGAACGTCGAGGAGCTCTAGCTCCAGCGCCTTCCGTGACGGCGCCATGTTCCAGTCGCGTTGCTGGCGGCGGCTGTCGCGTATCAGAAGGAGGACGATGCCTGGTCTCCCTCAGGGCATTCTCGAACTTGACCTTGATGCTGTCGACCTGGACAAAGGACTACGCGGTCTTGCGGCGATCGGCGTCAGCGTCATCTTCGTGGCCGCGTTCGGCACGGTCGGGGTGACGGCGGGCCTGGCCGCGCTCTTCGTCATCGTCGCAGATAGCCCGGGACGCCCCCGTGATCGCACGGTGGGAGTCCTTGTCGTCACCCTCGTCGGCTCGGCCATCGCGCTCATCGGCACGTGGGCCGGCACGACCCACTTCCTTGTAGCGGCGACACTGATCTTCATCATTACGGTCGCCGGCACCATCAGCGCCGGCCTGGGCCGATCGTGGGCCATCCGTGGGCTGTTGCTCTCGATCTGGGCGGTGATCGCTCTCGCACTCGCGGGCGAGGAACAGGCTGCCATAGGACTTGCGATGGCATTTGCGCTCGGCGGCATGTTCGCTGCAGCCATCCTCCTGGTCACCGGTCGCAACACACCTCAAGTGTCGATCGAGGTCGAGGCCAGCGCGGCGACACGAACGCTCGAGAGCATCATCCACTCTCCCCTCGGCTGGTTCGCTGTCCTGCGGGGTGGTGCGGTCGGTATCGCCGTCCCGCTCGGCGCATGGCTATTCCCGGACCACCCGGTCTGGGCCGCGCTGACGGTCCTCCTGGTGCTGCGGCCTGCCGTCGGTGAGACGGTCAGGGTCGGGGTCCAGCGAACGCTCGGGACGATCGCCGGCGTCCTCCTCGCGGAGGGAATGATCATCCTGGGCGACGGCTCCGATGTGGTCCTCCTGGCCGCCCTCCTGGCCGCGGCGTTTGCCATGACTGCCCTCCAGAGTGTCAACTACGCCGTCTTCGTCCTGTTGCTGACGGCTGTGCTGGTGCTCACGCAGGAGTTGCTCGGGTTGTCAGCTCAGGCGACCGCCAGCGACCGACTGCTGGCTACGATCCTTGGGGCGCTGATCGCCTTCGGCGGCATCGCCTTCGCCTATCTCATCCAGCGTCGAGCCATCGCGAGCGACTAGTTGCGAGTCTCGGAACCGGACGTCACGCCCACGCGCTCAGCTTCGGCTAGCGCGTCGTATCAGCCTTCAGCTGACCATCATCGACTGCTTGCCTGAAGGCGACGTAGTCATCCAGGTTCTGTTTCGCATATCGCTCAGCGAACTTGGCGACTGCCCGATCGAACGCGTCACCCGTGCCGAGGTATCCGGCTATGGCAACGGCATCCCCAGTCCGTGCGTGGGCATGGGCGAGCGTCCAGCCGCACAGGCTGGCGTAGCGGGCGAGCGCGCCGACCGACGCGTTCTCGATGTCGGCTGATGCCTTTCCGTCTCGGAGCTGACGGAAGTAGTAGTCACGCCCACCGATGCGCGCCCAGCCGAGGAAGCTGTCACTGACGGCCTGCATGAAGCGCTGGCCCTCCACCACGCGCTGGCCCTGGTGGGCATAGACACTGGGCCTGAGGAACTCGGCCAGCACGGAAACCGAAGCCTCCTTGAACTGGAGGAAGAGCGGATCGTCCGTCCCTCGGCCCTCGAGCAGGACGATCAGGCAGCGTGTGCCGACGCTGCCGACGCCGACGACCTTGACCGCCACGTCCACGGGATGGAAGCGATCGAGCAGCCGCCTGTGAGCGTCGTCGAGACTGGCCAGGTACTGCTCGTAGCCGGCCCATAGATCCTCGCTCAGGGCCTTGGGGGCATACGTTCTGGGCAGATCGCGGAGGGGGAGCAGGACTGGTGGGTCGCTCTTGATGCGGTATGTGCCGTCGACCTCGATGGCAAGCCTGGATAGGGCCTGCAGGCTGTCGCGTGAGCGGACCCTGGCTGCTTCGGCGGTGGCTCGCCGACGCACCTTCGCGCTCTCTTGCGCAGACAGCGCCTGCTGCAGCTCCTCCACGTCCAGGTGTGCGTACCAGGCCTCCAGCGTGCGCATGCCCGCGAACCTGGTGGTGGCTTCTCGGTAGCTGCTGACTGCGGCCCGCGCCAGGTCCCGGCATGTGGACTGGTCAAAGCCCCGGTGTTGGCCAGCGATGACGAAGCTCGTCGCAAGGCGCTTGACGTCCCACTCCCACGGGCCAGTGAGCGTCTCGTCGAAGTCGTTGACATCAAAGACGAGGCGACGCTCGGGCGACGCGTAGACACCGAAGTTCGAGAGATGGGCATCGCCGCAGACCTGGACATCGAGTCCGCAGACGGGAGTGCCCGCGAGATCGGCGGCCATGAGCCTGGCGGCGCCACGGTAGAAGGCGAAGGGTGACGCCACCATCCGGCCACGCCGCACGGGCACGAGCCAGGGGAGCCGGCCGTCGTTCTGCTCCTCGATCAGCGCGAGGGGGTCGCGGCGGTCCCGAGCCGCGGACCAGGTGGCATGGCTGGATCGTGGAGTCTGCGCACGCAATGACTTGCCGTGTGCTCCCCGCTCGGCCACGCTCGCACGCCCTGCGTCTCCTGGGAGTATGTGTGCCATCGTCATCCTTCCTTCCCCACTCCTCGCCGACTGACCGGGATCGCACGAATGGTCGCGAGGGTCGATCTTCCCAGAAGCTAGGCTTGCGGCACTCGATGGCCATCGGGCCAACCATGTCACAAGCCGCGCCAGCCGTCAGTCGATGAGGAGGACCCTGATTGATGACAAGTGACTCGACACCCCGGTCGGGCGCGGCCTCTCGCAACGTGACCCCGACGGGGAGGCTCGGCTTTCGTGGCCGGCAGGCGACGCCCGAGGAACGGGCACTCATCCTCGACGAGTTCTTCTTCGAGGGTGACCAACGCCAGCCGTACCTGATCCAGTTCGTCATCCTGATGGTGCTCTCGGCGGGGATCGCCGGCTTCGGCCTGGCCAACGACAGTGCTGCGGTCGTCATCGGGGCCATGCTGGTGGCACCGTTGATGACGCCGATCCTCGCGACCTCTGCGGCCATCGTCCAGGGTTGGCTCGAGCGGACCGCCACGTCGCTCGCCATCGTCGTGGTCGGATCCCTGGTCGCGATCGGGGTGGGGTTGATCGTCGCATGGCTGACCGCGCGGCTATCGACCGGTGCTCCGCTGCCGGGTGAGCTGCTGGCACGGACCAGCCCGAACCTGGGCGACCTCTCCATCGCCGTCCTCGCAGGTGTGGCGGGCGCCTTCGTGTCCGTCCGCAGCGAGGCCAGCTCGGCGTTGCCGGGCGTAGGTATCGCGGTCGCGCTGGTGCCACCGCTCGCGACCATCGGCATGAGCATCGGCCTCGGGCAGCTCGACCTTGCGATCGGCGCAACACTCCTCTACCTCACGAACCTGGTGGGCGTCATCCTCGCGGCATCGATCGTCTTCACGCTCGCCGGCTTCGCGGCATTCGCAGAAGCGACGACGTTGCGCGTCAGGCGGCGGACGACCGCCGTCGCACTCGGCGCACTGGTCCTGGTCGGTCTTCCCCTGCTGTGGCAATCGCAACGCCTCTACGAGGAAGGCCGGACCCAGGCCACCGTCACGCGCATCGTCGATGACTGGTCGTCTGGTCAGTACCTTGTCGACATCAGTATCGATCGGCAGGATGACTCGACTCACGTCACCGTCGGCGTGGTAGGAACGGAGCCGCCACCCGACAGCAGCAGCCTCGCGACGTTGCTCGCGGCTGAACTACGCACGGACGTGGTCGCGGGCGTGACGTTCACCGCCCTTGATGAGGCCACGGCCGACTCTCCCTAGCTGGCCAAGAACCTCAGTCGCCGGTCAGCCAGGTGCCGAAGATCGCCAGGATCAGACCGAGCACGACGTGACCGGCGAAGTTCGCGATCAGGAAATGTCGGAAGCCCATACCCATGGAGCCGGCGGTGATCGACGCGAACGTGGTGAACGGGTTCGGCAACGCTGAGAGCGAGAAGATGGTGTCCCCGGGACACGAGCCAGGGGATGACGACGGCACCGCGGACGAGCCCGAAGAGGTAGCAGGCGGCGCCGAAGACGACGAACTCGAGGGGGCTCACGGCAGCGGCCGCGACGGCCGAGCCGATGATCCCGGCCCGGCCCGACGCGAGAGGAGGAGGGGAGGACGTCCGTGCACGTCCCCGGTCTACGGGGCGGTCAGGCCGGCGTCAAGCGAGGCATCGTACGGGTGCTCGAGAAGTCGAACGGATGTCGGATGTGGCATGCGCGCTACCACTGCGCGACACCCCGACGAGTCCGTGCGTGGTCATAGAGGACGAGTCAGCATCAGCTCCCTGAAGGTGGTCTTCGCGGCTGACAGGCCGCTCGTGGTGGCACGTCGCCGGCGAGGCATCTCGTACCCAGCCAATACGCCGCCTGCGCCGCGTTCAGGCATCCCGTCCGCCGGTAGAGCCCTGACAGATGCTGTCGCACCGTCGTCTCGCTGATGCCGAGCTCGTATGCGGCTGCCGCCACCGAGCCCGCCCGGATGTACACCCGCAGGCCCTCGAGCTGGCGCCGCATGGGACGTTGGCGGACGGGAACAGCCATCAAGCGCTCGTGGTCACGGCCAACCGCGGCACGGACGTCGTCCGAGTGACGTTCTCGAGCACGAATCGAGGCCGGAACCGCAGGTGGGCCAAGCTGGCGCGACCCCTCTCGCCCCGACCAGGCTCCCGTTCCTCGCGCCGGAATGGTCCGGGAGGGGAGGCTGCACCAAGCCGGGCCGGCCGTGAGCACGACACACCATCGTCTCGGCGAGTGACCTGCTGGTCATCGTCTGCTATCGTTTCACCTCTCGGGCGGCTAGCTCAGCTGGTTAGAGCACTTGCTTGACATGCAAGAGGTCACTGGTTCGAGTCCAGTGTCGCCCACCATCCACCCCCCTGGGTGACCCGCCACGGTCGAGCCTGTCCGGCCCAACCGGAGCGAGGAGACCAGCGATCGCAACGCCTGACTACCGCGCCCCGCTGACCGCACCACCAGCCCGGTCCGGCAAGCCCTACCCGCTAGGTGTGCAGGTCGACGGCTACGGCGCGAACTTCAGCGTCTTCTCACGCATCGCCGAGCGAGTCGAGCTCTGCCTCTTCGACAAGGCCGGACGCGAGACGCGGATCGACCTGCCGGAGATGACCGGTTTCGTGTGGCATGGCTACCTGCCGGGTGTGGGCCACGGACAGCGCTACGGGTATCGCGTCTATGGACCATGGGACCCTGCGAACGGGCTGCGCTGCAACCCCAACAAGCTGCTGCTCGACCCATACGCTCGCGCCATCGATGGGCCGATCCGCTGGGGTGATGCCATCCACGCGCACGTGCCGGGCCACCCCTTCCTGATGCAGACCAGCGACAGCGCGCCTCACGTGCCCCGGTCGGTCGTGGTCGACTCGACGTTCGACTGGAGCGACGACGTCCGTCCCCTCGTGCCCGACACCGAGACGGTCATCTACGAGACTCACGTCAAGGGCTTCACCGTGACGCATCCCGGCGTTCCGCCGGAGCTGCGCGGAACCTATGCCGGCCTGGCGCATCCGGCCGCAGTGGAGCACCTGGTCTCCCTGGGCGTCACCTCGGTCGAGCTGCTGCCCGTCCATCAGTTCGTACATGACGGCTTCCTGCGTGAGCGCGGCCTGCGCAACTACTGGGGCTACAACTCCATCGGCTTCTTCGCACCTCATGACGAGTACGCGGCAACGGGTACGTCCGGGCAGCAGGTCGATGAGTTCAAGACGATGGTCAAGGCCCTCCACGCCGCCGGCCTGGAGGTCATCCTCGACGTCGTCTACAACCACACCGGTGAGGGCAGCCACCGCGGCCCGATGCTGTCGCTGCGAGGGCTGGACAACCCGGCCTATTACCGGGTCCGGCCCGAGAACCCGCGCCACTACACGGACTTCACCGGGACCGGCAACTCGCTCAATATGCGCGAGCCCTTCGTACTCCAGCTGATCATGGACAGCCTGCGCTACTGGATCACGGAGATGCACGTCGACGGCTTCCGCTTCGACCTGGCGTCGACGCTGGCCCGGGAATCGGACCAGGTCGATCGCAACAGCGCATTCTTCGACATCGTCCAGCAAGACCCGGTCATCCGCTCCGTCAAGCTCATCGCCGAACCATGGGATGTGGGCGAGGGTGGCTACCAGGTGGGCAACTTCCCACCCATCTGGGCAGAGTGGAACGGCCGCTATCGCGATGAGGTTCGCGACCTGTGGCGGGGCCAGCCGGACATGCTCCACGCCTTCGGCCGCCGGTTCACCGGCAGTGCCGATCTGTACGCCGATGAGGCGCGCACGCCAGCCGCCAGCATCAACCTGGTCACCGCGCACGACGGCTTCACGCTGGCCGACCTCGTCAGCTATGACCACAAGCACAACCACGCCAACGGCGACGGCAATCGCGATGGCGAGTCGGACAACCGTTCCTGGAACTGCGGCTTCGAGGGTCCCACCGATGATCCCCAGATCCTGGCCCTGCGCACCCGCCAGCAGCGCAACCTCCTGGCCACGCTGCTCCTGTCGCAGGGTGTGCCCATGCTCCTCGGCGGCGACGAGATCGGTCGCTCCCAGCTGGGCAACAACAACGGCTACTGCCACGACTCTGAGCTCTCCTGGTTCGACTGGGAGGCAGTCGATCTGGAGATGCTCGAGTTCACCCGGCGCCTCATCGCGCTCCGTCGGTCGCACCCGGTGTTCCGACGCAGCCACTGGTTCCGCGTGGGGGTACCGGGCGACGCCAGCGAGGATGAGCCCCGAGACATCGAATGGTGCCGACCTGATGGCGGACGCATGCGGGACGGGGACTGGCACATCGAAGGGGCCGCAGCCATCGCCGTCTACCTCTCCGGCCGGCACCTGGTTGACCGCGACGGCGCAGCCCTCGACGACGACTCGTTCTACCTCGCACTGAACGCCACGGCCACGCCCATGGAGTTCCGCCTGCCCGACGGCTGGCTGGGCGGAGCCTGGGCATATGTCCTCGACACCGCCCTGGACGATCCCTTCTCAGCCCGCCCGGGCGAGGTCTGCCGCGCCGCCGAGCCCGTCACGCTGGTCGAGCATTCGCTCGTGCTGGCCCGCCATATCGAGGACGTCTGACCCTGCGCATACGCATCGGGTACGCTGCCCGCGCGATGGCAGGGGAGCGTTGATGAAGCGGAACGGTGAACGGACGGGCGAGACTGGCGAGCGCCACTCGACCGGCTTTCCGGCCGACCCTCAGTGGTACAAGGACGCCATCATCTACGAGGTGCCTGTCCGAGCCTTCCAGGACAGCACCGGCGACGGCATCGGCGACTTCCGAGGGCTGACCTCGCGGCTCGACTATCTGGCCGACCTGGGCGTAACCACCGTCTGGCTGCTGCCGTTCTACCCCTCGCCCGGACGCGACGACGGCTACGACATCGCCGACTATGGCAGCGTCAACCCCGACTACGGCACACTGCGCGATGTCCGCGCCTTCATCCGCGAGGCGCACCAGCGCGACCTGCGCGTGGTCACCGAGCTCGTCTTCAACCACACCTCCGACCAGCACCCCTGGTTCCAGCGGGCCCGCAAGGCCGCCCCCGGCTCCACGGAACGGAACTGGTACGTGTGGAGCGACACCCCCGAGCGGTACCCCGACGCGCGCATCATCTTCAAGGATTTCGAGGTCTCCAACTGGTCCTGGGATCCGGTCGCGGGTGCCTACTTCTGGCACCGCTTCTACAGCCACCAGCCAGACCTCAACTTCGATGAGCCTCGCGTGCAGGAGGCCCTGCTCAAGGTCACCGACTTCTGGCTGGAGGCGGGAGTCGACGGACTGCGCCTCGACGCCATCCCGTACCTCTACGAGCGGGACGGGACCACCGGCGAGAACCTGCCAGAGACGCACGCCTTCCTCAAGGCGCTCCGCGCCCACGTCGACGAACGCTTCGCCGATCGCATGCTCCTGGCCGAGGCCAACCAGTGGCCGGAGGACTCGGTGGCCTACTTCGGTGACGGTCCCGGCGACGAGTGCCACATGGCCTTCCACTTCCCGCTCATGCCGCGCATGTTCATGGCCCTGCGCATGGAAGACCGCTTCCCCATCCTCGACATCCTGGAGCAGACGCCGGACCTGCCCCAGACCGGCCAGTGGGCGCTGTTCCTGCGCAACCACGACGAGCTCACGCTCGAGATGGTCACCGACGAGGAGCGTGACTACATGTACCGGGTCTATGCGGCCGACCCGCAGGCGCGCATCAACCTCGGCATCCGTCGCCGGCTGGCCCCACTCCTGGGCAACAACCGCCGCCGCATCGAGCTCATGAACGGGCTGCTCTTCAGCCTGCCAGGTACGCCGGTCATCTACTACGGTGACGAGATCGGCATGGGCGACAACGTCTACGTCGGTGACCGCAACGGCGTGCGTACGCCGATGCAGTGGTCCTCGGACCGCAACGCCGGCTTCAGCTCCGCCAATCGTCAGCGACTGTACCTGCCCGTCATCATCGATCCCGAGTATCACTACGAGGCGGTGAACGTCGAGGCCCAGCAGGCCAACCCGCAGTCGCTGCTGTGGTGGATGAAGCGCGTCATCGCGCTGCGCAAGAAGCATCCCGCCTTCGGCCGGGGCAGCCTCCAGTTCCTCCATCCGGACAACCGGCGCATCCTGGCCTTCGTGCGCGAGCATCCCGACGAGACCATCCTGGTGGTGGCCAACCTCTCGCGCTACGCCCAGTGGACCGAGCTGCCGCTGGCCGACTACGAGGGCCGCGTGCCGGTGGAGCTCTTCGGCTCGGTCGAGTTCCCGCGCATCGGCAGCGATCCCTACCTCATCAGCCTGGGCCCGCACTCCTTCCTCTGGTTCCGCCTGGCGGCCGATCCGGTCGCCGCCGAGCTCGCGCCGGGCGGCGCCGACCTGCCCGAGCTGGCCTGGCGCGGTGACCTTGCAGCCCGGCTCAAGCGCTCATCGGACGAGGTCGCCGAGGTGCTGCTGCGCTGGGTGGTCGCGCGCCGCTGGTACCGCGGCGACAAGCACCCGGTGGCTCGCGCGCAGGTGACCGATGTCGTGGCCATCCCCTCCGACCCGCCGGCGGTGCTGACCTTCCTGCAGGTGCAGTACCGCGATACCGAGCCCTCCACCTATGTGCTCCCCCTCACCACCGACGAGCACCTCGACGCCGACGAGCTGCTCGCGAGCTGGCCAGACGCGGCGGTCGCGCGGCTGGTCGGCGACGCGGGCGCGTGCCGTCTCATCGACGGCAGTGTCGTGCCCGGGGTCTTCGAGACCCTGCTGGGTATCGTCACCAAGCGGCGCCGCATCAAGGATTCCCACGGAGACCTCGTGGGGCACGCCTTCGGGGGTCTTAAGGCGCACCTCGCCGGGTTGTCGGGAAGGGACCTCGCGGTGGCCCCCCTCCGCGAGCAGCCCACGTTGTCCAACAGCAGCGCCGCCTTCGGGCAATACCTGATGCTCAAGCTCTACCGCGTGCTCGAGGACGGCCCCAATCCCGACACCGAGATCGGCCGCTACCTCGGCAGGGCGGGCTTCGCCAATGTCCCGCGCGTGCTCGGATCGGTGGAGATCGGCCGCGGCCGCGGCGCCGCCACCATGGCCATGGTGCAGGCCTACGTGCCGCACGAGGGCAACATGTGGGAAACGATGCGTGAAGCGGTGGGCGCCTTCCTGCACGATGCCGAGGCCGAGTCGGAGCCGCCGGAGCTGGCGCTTGACAGCGACCGCTTCTTCCTCGACATCTCCAGTCGGACGGTACCCGCGCGCATGGCTACGCGTATCGGGGCGCCTCTCGAGACCGCCCGGGTGCTGGGCGAACGGCTGGGCCGCATGCACGTGCTGCTGGCCGCTGCCGACCCCACGGACCCTGACTTCGCTCCCGAGCCGATGTCGTCGTTCCACGTGCGCGCGCTCCATCAATCGGTGCGCCGCCGCGTGAACGACGCCCTCGAGTTGCTCGAGGAACGACGGGAGTCGCTGCCGCACCGTGACCAGGAGGCCGCCCGGGTCGTGCTCAAGGCCACCCCCCGGGTCGACGAGCTGCTGGCCCGCCTGCGCGAGCTGCCCACCGAGGGTCGGCGTATCCGGGTACACGGAGACCTGCACCTGGGCCAGGTGCTCGACACGGGCAACGACGTGGTCATCGTGGACTTCGAAGGCGACACGGGCCGGCCGCTGAGTGAGCGACGACTGAAGCGCCCGGCGCTGACCGACCTGGCCAGCCTGGTGCGCTCGTTCCACTTCGCTGCCCACTGGCCGCGCGTGGAACGCGAGCTGCTCAGCGAGGGAGCGGTGGAAGCCGACGGGCTGGCTGCCTGGTCGACGGCCTGGTTCCAGTGGGTGTCGGCGGCCTGCGTCCGGGGCTACCGCGAGGCCACCGTCGGAACGGACTTCAACCCCACCGACGATGACCCCTGGTCGGTGCTCTTCAAGGCCCTGCTCGTCTCGCGGGCCTGCGACGAGCTGACATCGCGGCTGGGCTCACGCTCCGACTGGCTGGGCATCCCCCTGGCCGGACTCGACGAGTTGCTGGGCAGGGAAGGGGAGACGACGGCCTAGGCGCGGCACCTGCTGTACGATCGGAGCCGGCTGAGGATCGTGGTCCCAGCGTCGCCCAGGCGCCTCTCGACCTTCGCGGTGCGAGGGGCGTTCACTTCGATCAGGAGTAGCCAGATGAGCGCAGATGAGCGCGCCGCCGACAGCGCCAAGGCAGGCCGCGAGGACGAGCTCGAGTTCCAGGCCCCTGAGAGGGGTTCCGCCGACGAGCTGCTCGATGCCGGCGCGCACGACCCGCTCGACCCCATGCGTCATTCGGCTGCGCACATCATGGCCGAGGCGGTCATCGACCTCTTCCCCGAGACCAGGCTGGGTATCGGTCCCGCCATCAAGGACGGCTTCTACTACGACTTCGAGCTTCCCCGGGCTCTCACACCGCAGGACCTCAAGGCCATCGAGAAGCGGATGCACAAGTCGGTCAACAAGGACCACTCCTTCGAGCGGCGGGAGTGGGACCCGGACGAAGGGCGGGCCATGCTCGCGGCGGCCGGCCAGGACTACAAGGTGGAGATCCTCGATGACCTGCGCGCGGCGGCCGAAGCCGCCGGCGAACCTACGCCGCCGGTCTCGACGTACTCGCACGGCCCTTTCACCGACCTCTGCCGCGGGCCTCACGTCGAGTCGACCGGCAAGCTGGGTCCATTCAAGCTGCTCAAGGTCTCGGGCGCCTACTGGCGCGGCGACGAGAAGCGCCCGATGCTCCAGCGCATCTACGGCACCGTGTGGTCGACGCAGGATGAGCTCGACCTGTACCTGTGGCGACTGGCGGAGGCGAAGAAACGTGACCACCGACGCCTGGGGGTAGCGCTGGACCTCTTCAGCTTCCATGACGTCAGCCCCGGATCGGCCTTCTGGCACCCCAAGGGCCAGCGACTGTGGCGCACCCTCGAGACCGCCGTGCGAGAGCTCCAGGACCGGCGCGGCTACCAGGAGGTCAGCACGCCCATCCTGGTGCACAAGAAGCTGTGGGAGCAGTCCGGGCACTGGGACCACTACGACGACAACATGTTCAAGATGGAGTCCGAGGAGCAGACGTTCTCGCTCAAGCCGATGAACTGCCCCGAGTCGACGATCATCTACCGCACCAAGGTGCGCTCGTACCGCGACTTCCCGCTGCGGCTGTCGGAGTTCGGCCGACTGCACCGCAACGAGCGCTCGGGCACCCTGTCGGGCCTCACCCGCGTGCGTCAGTTCATCCAGGACGACGCGCACTGCTACGTCCGGCCTGACCAGCTCGACGACGAGGTCGAGGGCCTGCTGGGCGAGGTCAACGAGGTCTTCTCCTGGTTCGGCCTGGTGCCACGCTTCTCGTTCGCGACACGACCCGACAAGGCGCTCGGTGATCAGGCCCAGTGGGACCACGCTGAGGGGCTGATGGAAGCGGCGCTCGAACGGGCCGGCGTGGAGTACACGGTCAAGCCCAAGGACGGCACCTTCTACGCGCCCAAGATCGACATCTACGTCGACGACGCGCTTGGCCGCGAGTGGCAGATCTCGACCATCCAGGCTGACATGATGATGCTGCCCGAACGCTTCGACCTGACCTACATCGACGAGGACGGCCAGCAGCGGCGGCCCATCGCCGTACACCGCGCCATCTACGGCTCGTTCGAACGCTTCATCGGCATCATCATCGAGCACTTCGGGGGCGCCTTCCCGCTGTGGTGCTCACCGGTGCAGGCCGTGATCATCCCCATCGCGGATCGGCACATCGAGGCCGCACGCGAGCTCGAGACCGTGCTCCGCGCCAGAAAGCTGTTCGTGGAGGTCGATGACAGCTCCAACCGCATGCAGAAGAAGATCAAGCTGGCCCAGGACCAGAAGATCCCCTACATGCTCGTGCTGGGCGACCGCGAGGCCGAGGCACGCACCGCCGCCCCCCGCACGCGCAGCGGTGACCAGCTCGAGCCCATCGGCTGGGAAGAGCTGGCCGATCAGCTCGCCGAAAAGGCCGCCAGCCGCCGTCCCGACTGAGCTCCGCCCGAGCGTGGCCCGAGCGTGGCCGGCGGCCGCGGTGTGGAATCCTCGTGTGCTATAGTCCGGCAGCGACCCGGGTAGGTCGTGGCCTTGTGTCGCGTCTGCGCGGAAGCGTGTTGATCGAATGATGTATCGGTGAGGGACTAGGCTGAGCAAGGACCTGCGTATCAACGAGATGATCCGGATCCCCCAGGTACGGGTCATCGACGAAGAGGGGACACAGCTGGGTGTCATGCCCACGCCCAAGGCCCTACAACTGGCGCAGGAGCGCGGTTTCGACCTCGTCGAGGTCGCTCCCATGTCCAGCCCGCCGGTCACCAAGATCCTCGACTACGGCCAGTACAAGTACGAGCAGGCGCGCAAGGAGAAGGAAGCTCGCAAGCACCAGCGCTCGGTCGAGTTCAAGGAGGTTCGCCTCCGGGTCAAGATCGGCAAGGGTGACTTCGATACCAAGGTGAAGCGTGCCATCCGCTTCCTGTCGGATGGCGACCGGGTCAAGGTCGCCGTCCAGTTTCGTGGCCGCGAGGTCAGTCACGCCTACATCGGGCGCGACCTGCTCAACCGGTTCGCTGAGCAGGTGTCGGAATACGGGAGCGTCGACCGGCAGCCAGTGCTGGAAGGCCGGTCCATGTCGATGGTCCTGACCTCGACCCACAAGCCGATCACACAGCCCGACAAGGCTGAGGCGACGGCGAAGACAGAGAAGAGCAAACAGGCGGCGCCCGAGGCGGTCCCGCCGGTCGCGACGGAAGAGCCAGAGGCCTCTCCGGCGACAAGCACAGGAGGCTGACGCCAGTGCCGAAGATGAAGAGCCACAAGGGTGCCCAGAAGCGTTTCGGCGCCACGGGCAGTGGCAAGATCTACCGAGTCAAGTCCTGGCGCGGTCACCATCTCGAGATCAAGTCATCGCGACGCAAGCGTCGCTATGCCGGCAAGGTCACCGTTGACGGTTCCAGCAAGAACGCCGTCAAGCGGATGCTGCCGTACCTGTAGGAGTCACCACCGTCCAATGGCACGAGTCAAGCGCGGCGTCGCCGCCCACAAGCGTCACAAGCGTCTCCTCAAGGCAGCCGAGGGCAAGACCGGAACGCATCGCCGGCTGATCCGCTCGGCCCGCGAAGCGCAGCTCCACGCGATGGCCTACGCCTACCGTGGCCGCAAGGAGCGCAAGCGCCAGATGCGCGCGCTCTGGATCGCCCGCATCAACGCGGCCGCGCGGCAGAACGGCACCACCTACGGCAAGCTCATGAGCGGCCTCAAGGCGGCAGGCGTCGAACTCGACCGCAAGAGCCTGGCCGACATCGGTGTCCGCGATGGGGCGACGTTCGCCCGCATCGCCGAGGTCGCCAAGTCCGCATAGCGACGAGCATCTAGCCCGTCGTGGACGTCGCCTCCTTCAGCGCCCAGCTCACGGAGCTGCAGGCGCGAGCCGTCGCATCCATCGCCGCCGCGGATTCACCGGAGGCGCTCGAGGCCATCGAGGCAGGCATGCTCGGCCGCAAGGGCGAACTCAAAGGACTGCTGGGCGGTATCGGGCAGCTCCCCGCTGAGGACCGGCCCAAGGTCGGTGCGCTCGCCAATCCGGTGCGCAGCGCCATCGAGGAGGCGCTGGCGAAACGCCGCGTCGGCCTGGAGTCAGAGGCACTCGACGCCCGCCTGCTCGCGGAAGCCGAGGACGTCACGCTCCCGGGCCGCCCGCTATGGCGTGGCTCGCTCCACCCGTTGAGTGAGACCGAGAGCGAGATCGCGCGAATCTTCGGACAGTTCGGCTTCGTCGTCGTCGAAAGCCCGGAGGTCGAGAGCGACGAGCTCAACTTCCAGGCCCTCAACATCCCCGAGGACCACCCTGCGCGCGACCTCTGGGACACGATCTACGTCCGGCCGCCCGAGGGTGCCGCGGAGCGTGACGACCGGCTGCTGCTGCGCACCCACACCTCGCCCGGCCAGATCCGCGCCATGCGCGACGCCGAGCCGCCGATCAGGGTGCTCACCCCCGGCCGCTGCTACCGCTACGAGGCGGTCGATGCCAGCCACGGCTTCGAGTTCTTCCAGATCGAGGGGCTGATGGTGGACGAGGGCACCACCATGGGCCACCTGCGCGGACTGCTCGACGCCTTCGCGCACGCCATGTTCGGTGCCGACCGCGACACGCGATTCCGCCCCGGCTACTACCCCTTCACCGAGCCCTCGGTGGCCTTTGACATCGGCTGTGTCGTGTGCGAGGGAGAGGGCTGCCCGGCCTGCAAGCGCACCGGCTGGATGACCATCCTCGGCGCCGGCATGGTCCACCCGGTGGTGCTCCGCAACGGCGGCATCGACCCCGAGCGATACCAGGGCTTCGCCTTTGGCATGGGCACGGACCGCATCGCCATGCTGCGCTACGCCATCACCGATATCCGCGCCTTCCTGGCCGACGACATGCGCTTCCTGGAGCGGCTGTAGTGCGTGTCCCGCTTTCGTGGCTCGGCGAGTTCGTCGACATCACGCTCACACCGGAGCAGCTGGCCGAACGGCTCACGCTGCTGGGCATGGAGGTCAGCGCCATCGAGCGCATCGGCTCCGACTGGCACCGCATCGTGGTGGGCGAACTGCTCGAGGTCGCCCCGCATCCCAACTCCGGCAAGCTCTCGCTCACGCGCGTGCGCACCGGCGATGGCGAGGCGGAGCTCTCGATCGTCTGCGGCGCGACCAACATCGAGGCCGGCCAGCGTGTGCCCGTGGCGATGCCCGGATCGGTGCTGCCCGGCGACCGCCGCATCGACATCACCACCATCGCCGGCACCCAGAGCCAGGGCATGCTTTGCTCGGGTGACGAACTGGGCCTCACCAGCGATGCTGACGGCATCCTCATCCTGCCCGCGGATTCGCAGCTGGGCCTGGACATGGCCGTCATGGCTGGCGACGTCGTGCTGGACATCGACGTCAAGCCCAACCGTGGTGACGCACTCAGCATCCTCGGGCTCGCGCGCGAGGTCGCGGCGGCCACTGGTGCAGAGCTGCGACCGCCTGACCTGTCGGTCGCGGAGAGTGGGGATGCGACCGCCGACCACCTCCGGGTCGACGTCGTCGACCCGGACCTGTGCCCGGCCTTCGTGGGGCGCTACGTCGAAGGTGCCACGGTGGGACCCTCGCCCTGGGATGTGCAGCGGCGGCTCATCGCCGCCGGCGTCCGCCCCGTCTCCAACATCGTCGACGCCTCCAACTACGTGCTCATGGAGCTGGGCAAGCCCATCCACACCTTCGACGCCGACGCGGTCCATGAGGGACACATCATCGTGCGTCGAGCCGCAGCCGGCGAGCGACTCGAGACCCTCGACCATGTCGAACGGGAGCTGACCGACGACACCCTGCTCATCGCCGATCCCGCGGGCCCGCTGGCCATCGCCGGCGTCATGGGCGGCGCCGCCAGCGAAGTCGGCGATGAGACCACCAACGTCATCATCGAGTCGGCCATCTTCGATCCGGTCAGCGTCCGCCGCACGGCCTTCCGCTACTCCCTGCGCAGCGAGGCCAGCCTCCGCTTCGAGAAGGGCCAGGAACACCGCTTGGCGCGGCTCGGCGCCGATCGCACGGCCGCGCTCATCCAGCGCTGGAGTGGGGGCCGGGTCGCGGTGGGGGCCATCGACACCCAGCCCCAGGCACCCGCGCAGGTCCGCATCCCATTCCGCCCCTCTCGCGTCAGCCGGCTGCTGGGCGAGGACATCGGCGTCGATGAGCAGCGGGCCCAGCTCGAGCGCGTGGAGATCGCCACCGAGCCTGCGTCCGCGGGCGAGGCCATCCCGGTCATCGCCGGCGACGAACCCCTCGCCGTCCAGTGCACCGATGCCTCAGAGGCACTGGTCGCGCTCGTACCGGGACACCGCCGCGACCTGGCCATCGAGGCTGACATCATCGAGGAGATCGCCCGGGTCCGCGGCTACGACACCATCGCCGGTCAACTCCCGCACACGACCATGCCCGCCTACCGGCGCGACCCGCGGCTGTTGCTCGAGGAGCTGCGCAATACGCTGGCCGGGGCAGGCCTCTCCGAAGTCATCACCCACGGGCTGGTGGGGCCGGACGACCATGCCAGCCTTGGCTACGGGCCGGACGACCCCGACACCATCCGCGCTGCCAACCCCGTCACCGTCGACCACTCCGAGCTGCGACGCTCGATGATCCCCGAACACCTGCGTGTCCTGGTCGAGAACGAGCGCCAGCGCACGCCCGACATCCACCTCTTCGAGATCGGTGCACTGCACCGATGGCAGGATGGAGAGCCGACTGAGCGACTCGTCATGGGCCTGCTCTTCGCCGGGCGCGAACGCCCGGTGACCCACGATCGCCCGCAGCTGCGCGCGGACGTGGCCACGGCCAAGGGTCTGCTCGAGCAGATCGACGGCCCGCCTGGTGTGGTGCCGCCTGGCCTACGAACCGGTGGAGCCGCGCGATGGCGTGGAGCATCCCGGCCGGACTGCCGCGGTGGTAGCCATCGCGCCCAACGGCGACAGCACCCTCGTCGGCCGAGTGGGCGAGTTGCATCCGCGTCTGCTGGAGCGCTATGAGGTCCGCGCTGACCACGTCGTCTTTGCTGACATCCACCTCGACGCGTTCCAACGACTGGTGCCCGAGCGCCTCCGCGTGGGCCAACTCGAGCACCTGCCCGGCGTCGAGCGCGACATCGCCGTGGTCGTGCCTGGCGGCCAGGCAGCCGGCGACGTCGAGGCCGTCATCCGCGCCCACGGCGGAACCCAGTTGCGAGCGGTCACCCTCTTCGACCAGTATCGTGGCGCCCCGCTCGCCGACGACGAGAAGAGCCTGGCCTACAGGCTCCGTTTCGAGTCGGTCGACGGCGCCCTCGAGGAGGAAACGGTCGAATCGGCGGTAGAGCGGGTGGTTATGGTGTTGTCCGAGCGACTTGGCGCCCGCCTGCGCGCCTGATAGCGTTGCACCCATGAGGCGCCTGCCATGACCATCGGCACGACCGATATCTTCCTCCTGGTCATCATCGTGTCCACCCTGGTGGTGGGCTTCTTCTGGGGAGCTGCCCGCAGCTTGCTGCTGCTCGCCGCGTGGGTGCTGGCCTTCCTGGTGGGGGCGTACCTGAAGGTCGAGCTGGGGTCATACCTGGCGCAGTACTGGGACAACTTCCCGCCGGCCTTCAACGACATGGCCGCCTTCGGGCTCATCTACATGGGCCTCCTGTTGGCAGCGCCGGTGATCATCGTGGTGGCCCTGCGCGGGAACCAGCACATCACCCAGTACCAGGTGCTTGACGACCTGGTGGGTGCCTTCTTCGCGGTCCTCGTGGCCGTGCTCGGCATCGCCGGAGTGATCATCGTGCTGGCCACCTTCTACGGCACCGGCGACGACATCTTCGCGTCCACGGGCGGGCCGGACTGGACCGCTAACCTCTACGTGTCGCTGCTGGAGTCCAACATCGGCGAGGCCATCAACGAGCGGCTGGTGCCCTTCATCGGGTTCGTGCTCGGGCCCTTCCTGCCCCCCGATGTGCGCGAGGTCTTCGGTTGACCCTGACCGCGTATCGCGCGGACGACGCCCACTCCGAGCAGCCAGACCAAGGCCCATCCGAGCTCCGACCGATCGCGCGTGAGCGCGTCGCGGGCCCAGCGGTGGCCACCGCGCGCGGACTGCTGGGGCTCCTGCTCGTCCGCGACGATGACGCCGGTCGGTACATCGGCCGCATCGCCGAGACCGAGGCCTACGAGGGGCCCCAGGACCGCGCCAGCCACAGCCGCGCCGGTCGCACACCGCGCACGAGCGTGATGTTCGGCCCGCCGGGCCACGCCTACGTCTACCTGGTGTACGGCATGCACCACTGCCTCAACGTCGTCTGCGGCCCCGACGGCGAGGCCGCGGCCGTGCTCATCCGGGCGCTCGAGCCGGTCGAAGGTGTCGACGCCATGCGCCACCGCCGAGGCCGGGCGGCGGGGCCCGACGCGCGACTGGCGGCGGGGCCAGGTCGGGCCTGCCAGGCACTCGACATCGACCGCGGCCTGAACGGCATCGACCTCATCACCGATGAACGGCTGTGGCTGGCGGAGGACGGCATGTCCCCGCGGCGCGCCGAGCGCATCGTGAACGGACCGCGCATCGGCGTGGACCACGCCGGCACGGTGTGGGCCTCCAAACCCTGGCGCTTCGGGCTTGCCGGCAGCGCGGCCCTGAGCCGGCCCTTTCCCGGGAGGCGCTGATGGACCAGCGATCCGCGGAGCTGCTGGAGTTCCCCATCATCCGCGACCGCCTGGCGGCATACGCGGCCTTCGATCCGTCGCGCCGGCTGGCTCGAGCGCTCGAGCCCTCGACCGACCCGGTCATCGTCCGCCGCCGCCTCGACGAGACCGACGAGGCGCGCTGGCTGCTGTCGGAGAAACCGAGCGTGGGCATCGGTGGTGCCCGCGACATCGAGCCCATCCTGGCGCGGGCCAGCCGCGGGGGCCGCCTCGACCCCGCCGAACTATGGGCCATCGTCGAGACCATCATCGCGGCCGGGCGCCTGGTCGACGGCTTACGCGAGCTGGACCGGCCGTTGCTGCACGCGCTCTACCGCAGCATCGACCCGCTGCCCGCGTTGCGCTCGCGGCTCGAGGCCAGCGTCGACCCGGCAGGCGAGGTGCTCGATACCGCATCGCCGGCCCTGGGCGGGCTACGCCGCGCAGTGCGTCTCGCCCACGAGCGACTGCGCAACCGTCTCGAGGCGCTCATCCATTCCGATGTGGCGGGAGCCCTCCAGGAACCGATCGTGACCTTGCGCAACGGGCGCTACGTGGTGCCGGTGCGAGCCGATTCCCGGAGCCGGGTCAAGGGCATCGTCCACGACCAGTCGGGCAGCGGCCAGACGGTCTTCGTGGAGCCGCTCATCGCGGTGGAGATGTCCAACGCCTGGCGCGAGGCCGAGCTGGCAGCGCAGGCAGAGGAGGAACGGGTGCTCGATGAGCTCTCCGCTCGCGTCGCTGCCGATGCCGAGGCGCTGGCGGCCGACCTCGAGGCGCTCGCACGCTTCGACCTGTGGATGTGCCGAGCGCGTCTGGCCGAGGAGCTCGACGCCACGCGGCCCGAGCTCGCTGCCGAGCCGGTGGTCTCGCTGCTCTCGGCCCGCCATCCGGGGCTCGAGGGCGAGGTCGTACCCATCGACGTCCATCTCGGCGAGGGCTACTCCGCGCTGGTCATCACCGGCCCCAACACCGGGGGCAAGACGGTGGCCCTACGCACGGTGGGGCTGCTGGCGCTGATGTTCCAATCCGGCCTCCACGTGCCCGTGGCGCCCGGCAGCAAGCTGCCGCTCTTCGGCGACGTCCTCGCCGACATCGGGGACGAGCAGTCGGTGGCCCAGTCGCTCTCGACCTTCAGCGGCCACCTGCGGGCGATCACGCGCATCGTCGAGCAGGCCGACGAGCGCACGCTCGTGCTGCTCGATGAGCTCGGCGCCGGCACCGATCCCACCGAGGGTTCGGCCCTGGCCCAATCGCTGCTCGACTACTTCATCCGCGCCGGCTCGCTGGTCGTGGCCACCACGCACTACGCCGAGCTCAAGACCTACGCGCACAACGAGTCGAGGGCGCGCAATGCCTCGGTCGACTTCGACCTGGCCACGCTGGCACCGACCTACCATCTCTCGATCGGCCTGCCCGGCACGAGCCAGGCTTTCGCCATCGCGGAGCGTCTGGGATTGCCGCTGCCCCTGGTGGAGGACGCTCGATCGCGCCTCTCCGCGGCCCAGCAGGAGTTCGAGTCCACCCTCGCCTCCATCCGCGAGACCCAGGTCGACATCGCCGCGGCCGAGGCTCGCGCGGCCGACGCCGAGCGGCGCATGCAGGCTGCGTTGCGTGAGGCCGAGGAGGAACGACGCCGGGCACGGGCGGAGCGCCGGACAGCGGCCCTCGAAGCCCGGCGCCAGGCTGAGATCGCCCTGGCCGCCATCGAGGCCGAGATCGCCGAGATGCGCGGGTCGCTGGCCCGCGAGACGCTGACCGAGGAGCGGCTCGACCAGGCCATGGCGCGCATCGACGCGCGTCTGGGAGTGATGCCCGCGGTGGACGACACGGCCGTTCCCGAACCGGTCCGGCCGCGCTGGCAGGTGGGCGATCGCGCGCTCGCGGCGAGCGGCTGGAACGGCACCATCTCGGCGCTCGACGCGGAGCGGGGCCGGGCCACGCTCGATGTCAACGGCCTCCGCGTGGACGTCAAGCTGGATGAGCTGCAGCCGGCCTCGGGTGGAGGCGCCGGCACCAGGGCGGGCGGTTCGCCCAAGAGCGGACGGCGTGGCGACTTCGGCGAACCGCCTCGCACCACGTTCGCCACCGGTGCCGCCAGCGCCAAGGCCTCCAAGGCGACCGAACGTCGCGCCAGGGCCGTGGCCTCGAGCCTGGACCTGCGCGGCGCACGGGTCGAGGAGGCCCTGGCCCTGCTCGATCAGTACCTCGATGACGCGGTCCACGCCGGTGCCGGCCGCATCACGGTCATCCACGGACACGGATCGGGTGCCATGCGCGACGCGGTGCGGGAGATGCTCAGCGGCCACCCGCTGGCCCGGCAGTGGCGGCCCGGCGAACAGGGTGAGGGCGGCGACGGCGCTACCGTGGTCTCGCTCTAGCGAGCCCGATCAGGCGGGCGGCGACGCCTCCGGGTTCGGGGCTTCACCCGGGGGGTCGGCGGGAAGCGCAGGGGATGGCTCTTCGGCCGCTGGTGCGCTAGACGGCTGGGGCTTCTTGCTCGTCTCGGACGAGGGATCGGGGGCCGGCTCCAGCGTGGGCTCCGGGGTGGGCTCCGGCGTCGGCTTGGGAGTCGGTTTGGGCGTGGGCGTCGGTGTCGGCTTGGGCTTCTTGGTCGCCTCGGGTATGGGCTCGAGGGTCGGTTCCGGGGTCACCTCGGGCGGCAGGGTTGGCTCGAGCGAAGGCTCGGGACTCGGCTCGAGCGAAGGCTCGGCGGTGGGGTCCAGGAGGGGCATCTTGCGGCATGACGTGCTGGGCGGGAAGGCGCCGCCCCAGGACTGGCCGTAGGGCTGGTAGTAGGGCTCGAAGAAGTAGGCCGTGTAGGTCGTCTTGCTGCTCGAGACGTTGGCGCCCACGCCGGCGCCGCTGCGGGCCCGCTTGATCCAGCCCCGGACCGCGTCATTCCAACTGCGCGTGTGCGATTCCGCGTCGTCGAGCACGAGGTAACCCCTCGACCGAGGCCTGCCGTCGCAGCTGTCTTGCCACTGGTACCACTGGCCGTCGCTGCCCTTGACCGCGTCCATGGCACGGATGTAGGGATCCTCGGTCGGCGACGTGCCCTTGATGAACAGTTCGTTGACCTGTCGTCGCGAGTACTGCGAGGGGATGTGGCCGGTCCAGGCGTCTACACGAGCGCTGGTGAGGCCCGAGGGACGCCGGAAGTCGCGCACCTCCCAGGTCCGCGTGACATCGGTCAGGAACGCGTCCCACAGCGGAGCCGCAACGTCGAGGGAGAAGACCGGGTCGGAGACCGTCGTCACCGGGCTGGCGTTGCTGTTGCCGGCCCAGACTCCGACCGAGAGCGCGTACTCGCCGTTCTTGCGGCCCTGCTTGGACGGTGGCGCGATGTAGCCGTAGGCGTTGAGGTCCTTGGCGTCGTTGGTGGTGCCGGTCTTGAGTGCGGCCGGGCGACGCTGCCCGTTGCTGGCCGTGATCTGGGCGTAGCCGGACCAGACCGGGTTCTGGGCCGGGTCGGTATTGCCCTTGAGGATGTCGGTCATGACGTAGGCGGCCTGCTGGCCGATGACCTGCCTGCCTTCCGGCTTGCGGTAGCGGTAGTCGACCGGGTTGTCGCCGTTGACGCTGGTGATCTTGAGGATCGAGGTATGGCCCACGTTGAGGCCGCTGTTGGCCATCGTGGCGTAGGCCTGGTTGAGGTCGAGTGGGTGGACCTCCAGGGTACCCAGGGCCATGGACAGCCCGGCGGTCGGTCTGTCCTTCTGGAACTCCATGCCGAAGGCCTGCGACTTCTTGAAGACCTTGTTCTCGCCGACCAGCCCGAGCGCCTTGACGGCGGGGATGTTGAGCGAGAACTGCAGCGCGTCGCGGACCCGCAGCGGCCCACGCTCGCGGCCATTGAAGTCGGTGGGCGTGTAGCCCCCGAAATCCGTCGTGACATCCATCAGCATGGTCGCGGCGGTGAGCGTGCGGTCGTTGATGCCCGTGGCATAGGTGAAGGGCTTGAAGGCCGATCCGGGCTGCCGCCAGCCCTGGCTGAGCACGTCGTACTGGGGCTGCATCTTCTTGTTGACCTTGTTGCGCTCGTAGTAGTTGGCCGAGCCGACGTAGGCGATGATCTGGCCGGTCTGGTAGTCGAGCGCGGACAGGGCTGCGTTCCACACGTTCTGGTTGCGCAGCCTGGCCATCCAGGAGGCATAGGGAACGCCCAGCTTGTTGGCCGCCTGCGAGGGGTTGTTGCGGTGCGGCACGAGAGCCGTGGCCTCGACCCATTTCTCGGCCTTCTTCTGGATATCCCAGTCGAGCGTGGTCGTGACCCGCAAGCCACCGCGCGCGAGGGGGTCGCACGACTCCGCCCCGTCCGAGCAGAGCAACTCCCGCATCTCCTCGCGCACGTACCAGACGAAGTGCGGCGCTCGCCAGGCCGGTTGGGCCTGGCCCTCGATGATGAGCGGCTCCAGCATGGCAGCGCGATAGTCGGCGCTGCTGTACTGGTCATCCGACAGGACTCGGCGCGTAGGATCGTCGGCAAGCAGGCGCAGCACCAGGTTGCGCCGCTGCACGATGGCCGAATCGGAGGGCACCTCCAGCTCGCCGTCCTCGTTCTCGATAGCGTTGCGCACCAGGTCGTAGGCGGACGGTGCCTGGGGGATGGCCGCCAGCGTAGCCGCCTGCGCGAGGGTCAGTTCCTCGAGCCTGTTTACGCCGAAGTAGGAACGAGCCGCCGCCAGCACGCCGTAGCTGTTGTTGCCGTAGAAGTTCTGGTTGAGGTAGGCCGTGAGGATGGTCTGCTTGCCCTCCTCGCCACGGTAGAAGTCGGTGACGCGGACCGACTGGATGATCTCCTTGATCTTGCGCTCGCCCAGCCGGGACGACTCGGCCACGACCTCGTCGGGCAGGAGCTTCTGGCGGACCAGCTGCTGGGTGATGGTGGAACCGCCCCTGGGGGCCCCGCGCAGCGTGTCCACCAGCGAGGCGGCGATGCCGATGGGGTCGATGCCGGTGTTGGCCCAGAACGTCTTGTCCTCGACGGCCGTGACGGCGTCGGCGAGCACCGGGGGCACGTCCTTCCAGACGATCGTGCGGCGACTCTGACCGCCGGCGGTGAGGCGCGCCAGGATCTTGCCGTTGCGGTCGTAGATGATCGAGTCCTCGGGGAAGACGAGGCTCTCGAGCTCGCTGGGGGGTTCCAGTCCACGGCTGTAGATGAAAGCGCCGCCCACGAAACCCACGAAGCCAAGCATGCCGACCAGGGTGAAGAGGCCAAAGACGAGCACGACGAGCACCCTGAGCAGGCCCGGCTTGCGGCCGCCGGAGGGTCGGTGGGTGACCGGACGCTGGGGTGGCCCGGGTGGTCGGTACGGGGGATACGGCTGCATGCCCGAGGGACGATAGCATCGGTCCCGAGCCTTGTCGGCCGGCAGGGATGGACGCCCGTATCACGCGCACGCTCGGCCGTGGCTAGCATGAAGGGATGCACACACAGACTTATCTCCGCACGGGCCGCTGCTCGTGACCTCATCGGCCCTGCTCGACGAGCTCGGCTGGCGCGGGCTCGTCCACCTCCGCTCGGAGGGACTCGAGGAGCGCCTCGCAGCCGGTCCCGTCAGCGCCTACATCGGCTTCGATGCCAGCGCCACCTCGCTGCATGTCGGCCATCTGCTGCAGGTCTTCCTGCTGACCCACCTGCAGCGCGCCGGTGGACGTCCGGTCATCCTCATCGGCGGCGGCACGGGCATGATCGGTGATCCTCGGGCAAGTCCAGCGAACGCCAGCTGCTCGATGCGGAGACCATCGCCCGCAATTCGGCCGCGCTGCAGCGCCAGCTCGAGCGCTTCCTCGACTTCACGCCCGGGCCCACGCAGCCGCTGATGCTCAACAACCTCGATTGGCTGGGCCCGATGTCGGTCATCGACTTCCTGCGCGATATCGGCAAGTACTTCACCGTGCCCTACATGCTGGCCAAGGACTCGGTCCAGGCCCGCCTGGCCGCCGGGATGAGCTTCACGGAGTTCAGCTACCAGACCCTGCAAGCGGCGGACTTCCTGCATCTGCACCAGCGCGAGAGCGTGGACATGCAGATGGGCGGGGCCGACCAGTGGGGCAACATCACCGCCGGGCTCGAGCTCATCCGCCGGGTCGACAGTCGTGCGGCCGACGGGGACTCCGCCGAGGAGGGTCACGAGCCCACGGCCTTCGGCCTGTGCAGCCCGCTCCTGCTCAACCGCTCCGGCCAGAAGATGGGCAAGTCAGAGAAGGGCGCGGTCTTTCTCGACGCAGAGCAGACCAGTCCCTACGACTTCTACCAGTACTGGATCAACGATGACGACGAGCTCGTGCTCGACCACCTGCGCTGGCTGACCACCATGACGCGTGAGGAGGTCGAGGCCATCGGGACCGAGCACGCGACGGCTCCCGAGCGGCGGACGGCGCAGAAGGCGCTCGCGCACGATCTCACCGCGCGCATCCACGGCGCCGAGGAGGCCGAGCGACAGGTGGCCATGGCCGGCGCCGCGTTCGCGCAGTCGGTCGACGACCCGGCCGTGCTGGCTGCGCTCTACGACGCGGTCGGGGGCTTCGAGTTCGGAGCCGAGGCCGAGGCCTGGACCGCGCTCGATATCGCGGTCGCGGCGGGCGGCCAGTCGCGCGGGGAGGCCCGCCGGCTCATCACGCAGGGCGGCTTCTCGGTCAACGGCGACAAGCTGACCGACCCGGCAGCCGCCCCGCCGGCGCTCATCGACGGCCGCTTCTGGTGGGTGGCCATGGGCAAGAAACGCCGCTTCGTGGGCCGGCGCGCCGGCTGACCGATCCCGGGCCAGCGGCCCTGCGTCAGGCCCGGTGCCGGCGCTTGAGCGTGTCGATGACCGCGGACGGCGGCAGCCCTCGCTCGGCGCAGAGCACCAGCGAGTGGTAGAGCAGGTCGGCCAGCTCACCGGCCAGCTCCGCCTGCGGGCGGGCGCCGCCCGAGTGCTGGGCGACGGCGTCGTCCTTGGCCGCCATGACCACTTCGGTGGCCTCTTCGGCCACCTTGCGCGCGGTCGCGTCCACGCCCTTGTCCAGCAGCTTGCTGGTGTAGGAGCCCTCGGGCCGAGTGCGGGCTCGCTCTTCGATGGTGGCCCATAACCGCTCCAGCCAGGCGAAGTCCTGGGTGGGCATGGCGACGGCAGACGCGTCGGCGGGCGTTTCCGCGGGCGCGGCTGGCGCCTCTCGGGGCGCGACGTCGAAGCAGGAGCGTGCTTCGGTATGGCAGGTGGGACCGGCCGGGCGAGCCCTGATGAGCACCGCGTCGGCGTCGCAGTCAAGCTCCAGCGACACGACCGCGAGCGTGTTGCCGCTGGTCTCACCCTTCTTCCAGAGGGCGTCCCGCGAGCGCGAGTGGAAGTGGGCCTCGCCGGTGGCCAGGGTGGCCGCGATGGCTTCGGCGTCCTGCCAGGCCACCATCAGCACGCGCCCGTCGTCGGCGTCCTGCACGACCGCCGCTACCAGCCCGTCGGGACCATAGCCGACGGCAGCCGGGTCGAGCCCGCGGGGGCTCCGGCTGTCCATCAGGCCACTCCTTCGGTGAGCCGTACGGGCACACCGGCCGCGGCCATGTCCGCTTTCACCGCGGCGATGGAGTGGATGTCACGGTGGAAGATCGAGGCCGCCAGCACGGCGTCGGCATGACCCTCGGTCACTGCCGCGGTCATGTCGGCCGGGGAGCCCGCGCCGCCGGAGGCGATGACCGGCACGTGCACCAACGAGGTCACGGTCTTGAGCAGCTCGATATCGAAGCCCTCCTGGGTGCCATCTCGGTCGATCGAGGTCAGCAGCACCTCGCCGGCACCGTTGTCGACGCAACGCTCGATCCACTCGACCGCGTCGAGCCCGGTCGGCTTGCGCCCGCCCTGGACCACCACCTCCCACTTGCCGGGCTGGCCGGGCACGGCCCGAGCGTCGACGCTGATGACGACACACTGGTTGCCGAAGCGGCGTGCGCACGTCTTGACCAGGTCCGGGTCGTCGACCGCGGCCGTGTTGACGGCCACCTTGTCAGCCCCCGCGCGGAGCACGTCGCGCATCTCCAGCGCGGAGCGAACGCCTCCGCCGACCGACAGCGGCACGAACACCTGGCTGGCCGTGCGCTCGACGATGTCGAGCAGCGTGCCTCGACCTTCGGGCGCAGCGGTGATGTCGAGGAAGCAGATCTCGTCGGCACCGGCCTCCGCGTAGCGCCTGGCCAGCTCGGGCGGATCGCCCTCGTCGGTCAGATCCACGAAACGGACGCCCTTCACGACCCGGCCGTTCTTGACGTCGAGACAGGGGATGACACGTCGTAGCAGCATCAGGCGGTCACCTCGGCAGGAGCGGGCCGGTCGGCGGCGATGAGGTCGAGCGTGTTGCGCAGCATGCGCAGGCCGTCGGTGCCCGATCGCTCCGGATGGAACTGGAAGCCGAGGATGCGCTCCACGGCCACGAGACTGGCGAAGCGGCCGCCGTGCTCGGTCTCGGCCACCACCACCTCGGGGTCGGCAGGGACCGGCACGTAGCTGTGCACGAAGTAAGCGGGAGTGCCGTCCGACAGGCCCTCGAGCACCGGGTGCGAGCGCCTGAACTCGAGCCTGTTCCAGCCGATGTGCGGCAGGCTCGGCGCGTCGGGGATGATCTCGACATCGCCCTCCAGCAGGCCCAGCATGCGGGCCCCGTCCTCATGAGAGGTCTGGAAGAGCAACTGCAGACCGAGGCAGATGCCCACGAACCAGGTGCCGGCGCGGACGCGCTCCACCATCGGCTCCACGAGCCCCTGGCGGCGGAGGCGAGCCATGGCCGGCTCGCTGGCGCCGACACCGGGCACGAGGATGACTTCCGCGCCCTGGAGCTGATCGGGCGCCTCGGCCACGCTCACCTGCGCACCGAGCAGGGTCAGCGCGTTGCGGATCGAGACGAGGTTGCCGGCCCCGTAGTCGACGACGGCCACGCGGATGGGATCGGTCACGCACCACCTCCGGCGGAGGGCAGCGAGCCCTTGGTCGAGGCCACGCCCGTCCGGCGCGGATCGGGTGCGACGGCCATGCGCAGCGCGCGGGCGAGTGCCTTGAAGGCGGCCTCGGCGAGGTGGTGGTCGTTTCGACCCTTGCCCTCGAGGTGGAGGGTCGCGCCGGACGCCTGGGCCAAGGAGATCAACGCATGCTCCACCATCTGGGTCGAGAGCTGGCCCATGCGGTCGCCCCTGAAGGGCAGGTCGATGACCGCGTACGGTCGGCCGGACAGGTCCAGCGCGCACTGTGCCAGGGACTCGTCCATGGGCACCCGGGCCGCGCCGAAGCGTGTGATGCCGGCGCGATCGCCGAGCGCATCGGAGATGGCTCCGCCCAGGGCCAGGGCCACGTCCTCCACGGTGTGATGGTCATCGACCTCGGTGTCGCCGACCGCGTTGAGCTCGATGTCGATGAGCGAGTGGTGCGCGAGCGACGTCAGCAGGTGGTCGTAGAAGCCGACGCCGGTGGCGATGGCGGCCTCTCCGCTCCCGTCGAGGTCGACGCTGACCGTGATCTTCGTCTCTCGTGTCTCGCGGACGCGCTCGCCACGTCGTGGCTCACTCATGCTGACCTCCCATCGATCCAGGCTCCGATGACCTCGAGGAATCGCTCGTTCTGCGGCCGGTCCCGCACCGTGAAGCGCAGGTAGCCGGCCAGTGGTGTGTCCGGCCCGAAGGTGCGAACGACGATGCCGCCACGCAGCAGAGCCTCGTTGGCGGCATCCGCCTCAGCGGGCGTGCCGATCGGGCAGAGCAGGAAGTTGGTGACGCTCGGGGTCGGTGGCAGACCCAGCTCCGCGAGCCGGGCGGCCAGCCACTCGCGTTCCCGGCCCAGGGCGGCTGCATTGGCCGCGGCTACCTCGGGCTGCCGCAGCGCGACCGCGGCGGCCTTGGCCGAAAGCGTGTTGACGCTGCCGGGCGGGCGCAGGCGCTCGAGCTGTTCGATCGTCGAGCGGGCGGCCACGGCGTAGCCGATGCGCAGCCCGGTCAGCGCGAAGGCCTTCGACATCGTGCGCACGACGATGAGGGCCGGGTAACGCTCACGCAGGTCGACCAGCGACCCGGGGTGGAACTCGATGTAGGCCTCATCGACGACGATGGCCGGACCGCCGGCCGGCAGCGAAGCGCCCACTTCCAGCAAGGCCTCGATGTCGGAGCGCGCCTCCGCCGAGCCGGTGGGATTGTTGGGCGCGCATAGCCACACGACTCCGGCGTCACCCAGGGCCGACCGCGTAGCCGGCAGGTCGAGCACGAAGCCGTCCTCCGGCCCGCGCCTTGGCACCGAACGAAGGACGGCCCCTCGTTGCTGCGTCAGGACCGCGTACATCGAGTAGGTAGGCACCGGCACCACCGAGCCCGAACCCGGGGACAGGAACGTCTTGGCGATGATGTCGAGCACCTCGTCAGCACCACAGCCGACGAGGATCTCGTCGGGCCGGGCACCGGCGTAGGCGGCCGCCGCCTCGGCCAGCTCGGCATAGGTCGAGTCGGGGTACTCGTGCAGGGGCGGGTCCCACGGACCCTCCAGCGCATGGGGCAGGTACGAGAGGACGGCCGGGCTGGTGTTGGTGTCGAAGCGCAGGATGTCCGCTTCGTCCAGCCCGTAGCGGGCGGCGATGACGCGGTTCGGCGGCTCCCAGGTGTAGACGTTGGAACCGGCTACCAGGGCCTGTGTCGTCTCGAGCGACATCAGTCCTGGCCCTCGAACCGGATCTCCACGGCGCGGCGGTGTGCCGTCAGGCCCTCCGCCTCGGCCACGGCCGCCACCGCGGGCAGGATGCGTGCGAGGCCGTCGCGCGTGACGCGGTTGACCTGCATCCAACGTCCGAACGATTCGACCCCCAACGGGCTGTAGGCCCGGCCGCCCCCGGCCGTGGGCAGGACGTGGTTCGAACCCGCCGCGTAGTCGCCCGCTGACTCGGGCGCATAGGCGCCCAGGAACAGCGACCCGGCGTGGCTGAGCCGGTCCAGCGCGCCGTCGAGGTCGGCCACCACGACCGACAGGTGCTCGGGAGCGTACTCGTCGGCGAACGCCAGCGCCTCCTCGATGTCGGCCGTGAGCACCACGGTGCCGGCGGCCCGGACGGACTCGGCCAGCGTGTCGCGGCGCAGGAGTGTGGGCAGCTGAGCCGCGATCTCGGCCTCGACCGCATCGGCCAGCGCCTCCGACGGCGTGACCAGCAGGGACGGGGAATCGGGACCGTGCTCGGCCTGGCTCAGCAGGTCGGCGGCCACGTGCACCGGGTCGGCCGAATCGTCGGCCACGACCATGACCTCGGTGGGGCCGGCCGGCATGTCGATGGCGCAGGAATCGAGCACCTCCAGCTTGGCCGCCGTGACCCAGGCGTTGCCCGGACCCACGATCTTGTCCACGCGGCCGATGGACTCGGTGCCGTAGGCCAGCGCCCCCACCGCCTGGGCGCCACCCATGACCCAGAACTCCTCCACCTCCATGAGGCCGGCAGCGCCGAGCAGGGCAGGGGAGAGCTCGCCACCTGCGCCGGCCGGACTGGCCACCACGAACGTGCCCACGCCGGCCAGGCGCGCAGGGATGGCGCTCATCAGCAGCGACGAGGGATAGGCGGCCGTGCCGCCGGGAACGTAGGCTGCGACCCGGTCCAGCCCACGCCAGACGCGGCCAACCTCGACGCCGGGCTCCGTCTCCACCCACTGCGCCGGCGGCGGCACCTCGATGGCGTGGAAGGACTCGATGTTGCGAGCCATCTGCTCGAGGCCGTCGCGCAGGGCTGTCGGCAGCCGGTCGCGAGCGGCTCGGAGGTCCTCCGCGGGCACACGCAGCGCGGGCGCATCGGCCGGTTCGGTCAGACCACCGCCAAAGCGCTTGTTGGCCTCGCGCAGGGCCTCGTCCCCACCGACGCGCACGGCGTCGACGATGGCTCGCGCCTTGGTTCGGATGTCGGGCGTGGCCGTCGATTCGCGCTCGGTCAGGGCCTTGCGCTCATCCTCGCTGGCCTCGGCCAGCCGCAGGCGTCTGAGGGTCGGGGCGGGGGCGTCGGTCATGGCAGGAGCTTCTCCACGGGGACAACGAGGATGCCGGTGGCGCCGGCTTCACGCAGTGGGACGAGGATGCGGTGGACGTCGTTGGCGCCCACCACGGCATGGACGGCGTGCATGCCTTCGTGGGCGAGCGGCAGGACGCTGGGGGACTCCAGCCCGGGCAGGATGGCTTCGATCGCCTCGAGCGATGCGGTCGGCGCGTTCATCATCAGGTACTTCACGCCGCGCCCGGCGATGACCGCCTCGATCATCGTGCGCACCTCGGCCATGATGGCGGACGCTTCCGGCGTGCCGTCCTTGCGCCCGACCAGGATGGCCTGGCTGGCGAAGAGCGGGCCCACCGAGCGCAGGCCATTCATGATCAGCGTCGAGCCGCTCGAGACGAGGTCGACGACGCCGTCGGCGAGGCCCATGGTGGGCGCGACCTCGACGGCGCCGGAGACGGTCACGATGGTGGCCTCGATGCCGCGCTGGGCGAAGGACGTCTCGGTCGCGTGAGGATGGCTGGTAGCGAGGCGCATGCCGGCGAGGTCCTCGAGCGAGCGCGCCGGGGACTCGTTGGGCACCGCCGCCTCCAGGCGGCAGTAGCCATAGCCCAGCTCGACGAACGTGTCGAGGTCGGCTCCCGCCTCGATGAGCAGGTTGGTGCCGGTGATGCCGAGGTCGGCTACTCCGTCGGCCACGAACTCGACGATGTCGTCGGTGCGCACGAAGAGGATGTCGAGCGGGAAGCCCTCGACCTTGGCCGTCAGCGCGCGCGTGCCGTCCTCGAAACGCAGGCCTGCGTCGTGGAGCAGTTGCAGGGAGGGACCCTGCATCCGGCCCTTGTTGGGGATGGCCAGGCGTACCCGGCCCGACTCGCTGCCGGGAAAGGCGGTCACGCGACCTTCGTTGGCGATCACCTGGACGTCTCCCCGGTGATGGTGCGGTCGAGCGCCTCGCGGTAGCCGCCGGTGCCGTGGTTGAGCCACTGCGCGATGCGCGTGACGGTGGCCGTGCTGGCGCCGGTGGTACGGCTGATCTCGGCGTAGGGGATCCCTCGTCGAGCAGGCGCACGACATGCCAGCGCTGCGCCAGGTCGTGCAGCTCGCGCAGCGTGCACAGGTCGCGGAAGAACCGCTCAGCGGCTGCCCGGTCGGGCAGTGCGAGGATGGTGTCGAGGAGGTCGCTCGTGTCTTCCGAGCGCCACTCGGTGGGATCGATGCTCATGGTCTCCTGCTGGCGTGCCAGCCCGTTGAGTGGGCGTGCGTCTCAGTGGGTCGTACGTGTCTGTATCGCTATGCTAGCATAGTAGCATGCTACAACGCTACAACAGCCAGGCGGAGTCCCGCCGATGGAGCTGATCCCCGCCATCGACCTCCTGGGCGGTCGCGTGGTGCGCCTGTCGAAGGGCGCCTATGACGCGGTCACCGAATACGCGGACGACCCCATCGAGGTCGCGCGCGAGTTCGCAGCCGCAGGCGCCGAGCGCATCCACATCGTCGATCTCGATGCCGCGCGCGAGGGGAGGGCGATGCAGGCGGAAGTCGTCGCCCGCGTGGTCGAGGCGGTGGACGTGCCCTGCCAGGTCGCCGGGGGCATCCGCGATGCCGACGCGGTGGCGCGAGGGCTGGCGGCCGGTGCGGACCGGCTCGTGATGGGTTCAGCGCTCATCAGCAGCCCGCTCCTGGCCAAGACGCTCAGCGAGCGCTACGGGCCCGATCGCATCGTGGCCGCGCTCGACGTTCGCGCCGGCCAGGCGCTCGGCGACGGCTGGGTCGACGGTGCGCGCGGTGCCGAGGTCATCGGCCTGGCGCAGCGCCTGGCGGAGGTCGGGCTGAGATGGTTCGCCGTCACCGCCATCGCTCGTGACGGGCAGATGAGCGGGCCCGACTACGAGCTGCTCGAGGCAGTGCGCTCCGCGGTACCCGGCGCGGCCATCATCGCGTCCGGAGGCGTCAGCTCAGTAGCTGACATCCGCGAGCTTGCGGCGCGCGGCTTCGACGCCGCCATCACGGGCCGTGCGCTGTATGAAGGCGCGTTCACCCTGGAAGAGGCCCTGGAGGCGGCGAGGGGCGCCTAGCGCACAAGGTCGAAAGGCCGCCACGCGTACGAGTCGCCCGGGCGTGGCTCGAGCGCCATCCCCGGTGAGCTGCGTGCTCAGACCCACACAATGAATGCCTTGGAGAAGGGCCTCACCGGTGACATCGTTGGGTTGTCAAGCAACCAGCACCAGGAGGCCCGCACATGTCGTACGCCGGCTTGGACCTATCGCGCCAGAGGCTTGATGTGCACGTCGTGGATGAGGACGGCTCGACCGTCGACGTGACCGCCGTGCATCCGGACGCCGACGCCCTGCGGACGCTAACCACGGTGGTGGCTCGAGATGAGCGGCTCGAGCGGTCGGCGACGGTCTTGAAGCCATCGCACGAGTCCTCGCCGGCCGGGCCACTTCGTCTTCCTGGCCGTCCGCCTGCTGGTTCCGGGGTCGAGCTCCTATACTCACCGTGAACCTAGAGGGCCGCGAGGAAGTGTCGGTCGGGGGGCTCTTGATCTCTTCCATCCCTGGAGGGAACAGTGCCCAAGTCCCGAACCATGCCTCGTCGCTTGCTGGCCGCGCTCGCGCTCGGCTCGAGCCTCGTGGCGGCCAATGCTCTTGTCGCCACGGCCACCACACCCGAGTTGCCCCCGAACGCCGCGGGCTATGTGGCCGTCTGCCCCGATGCCGCGAACGGTGGCCTTCAGACCGTCATCGTGCCCGCGGACGAGGCGGACGCACTCGTGACCGAGAGCAGTGTCGGCGCGCCATGCGCGGTCGCGCCCGGTGCCGATGCCTACGGTCCCGCGCCCGATCCCGAGACTGGCCACTACGTCGGCGAGATCGCCGATGGCATCTTCTGGGTCACCGAGGGCGTGTACCAGGCGATGTTCTTGACGACCGGTGAGGGTGTCATCGTGGTCGATGCCCCGCCGAGCATCCCGGACATCGCCGGCGCCATCGCCTCGGTCACGGACGAACCGATCACCCACGTCATCTACAGCCACAGCCACGCCGACCACATCGCCGGGGCGGGCAACTATCCCCCCGAGGCCACGTATGTCGCGCACGCGGACACCGCCGCCCAACTCGAGAAGTCACTGGCCACGAACCCTGCCTGGGGCGCGTTCGTCGGTGGTGGCCCGGTGCCGCTGCCGACGGTGACCTTCGATGACGCCTACACCCTGGAAGTTGGCGACAAGACGCTCGAGCTCTCGACGCCAAACGTGCTCGCGCACGAGCCGGGCAACATCTTCATCTTCGCGCCGGAGCAGAACGTGCTCGCCGTCATCGATCTCGTCTTCCCCGGCTGGTCACCCTTCAAGGACCTGGCCCAGGCCGAGGACGTCCTCGGATACCTGGCCGCGCATGACGAGATCCTCGCCTTCGGGGCCGACACGATCGTGACCGGCCACATGGGTCGGCTGGGGACGATCGCGGACGTCGAGCTGAACAAGGAGTACATGGCCGAAATCCAGGCCGCTGCCCTGGCCGCGCTGCAGAGCGTGGCACTCGACCCCATCGCCGCCGAGACCGGCTATGCCAATCCGTGGCTCTTGTTCGACAGCTACTTCGACGCACTCGTCTCGAGTTGCGAGGCGCAAGTGGTGCCGAACTGGACGGGTCGACTGGCGGGCGCCGATGTCTTCACAGCCGACCACTGCTATCGGATCTTGGAGTCGCTCCGGATCGACTGACTCGCGGTCAGACGCACCAGCGGGGCGACCAGTCTTGGTCGTCCCCGCACCTCGCCCAGGCTGGGCCGGCACACGATCGGCGGATGGTGACCAAGGGACGCCGCGGGTTGCCCGGAAATCGCCAGGCGTGCTCTGTCTGGTCGTCGCCGCCACGGCGTGGGGCCGACCGTCACTTGACCCGTTGAACGGGGCGGGGATGATGGGAAGCAGCACAAGGGGGACCGAGATGATGTGCTAGTGGCCGGCTACCCCCGCTGGGTTGAGCGACCGCCGCCGTGCGCAGCACGATGACTGGTCGTCGCCACCGTCACCGTGCCCGCCGGCGGTCCGTTCGTCACTTGACCCCCTGAAGGCCCCGCCGGACGATGGGACCCAACGGAGGTGATGGCTCATGGAGCGGTCTCGCTCGGTCGGGCGGCTCGTCATCAGCACCATCGGAATCCTGACCGGGGTGGCCTTCCTCGTCTCCCTGGCCTCGTGGGTGCCCCACACGGTCCTGGCACCGCTCGTCGGGCCCCAGCGGATCGAACGCGCCGAGGCCGGCTTCGCCATCGCCCTGCCGCTCGACTGGGAGCACGCCGACGCTGTCGATGCGGACCCCGACGAGTGGTGGGACCCCGACGAGGTCGTCTCGGTCGCGGCGCATCATCGGGAGGTCCTCGCCGATGGAGGCCTGCTGCTGGCCCGCAGCCGTTCACCGTTCTCGACCGACGGCTGCATCCTGTACGACTTCTCTGCTCGCGCCGCCGAACCACCTACCTGGACCACCCTCGCCCATGTCACGAGCGAGGTCCAGGCCTTCGAGGAGGACCCCGAGGTCATCGACGCCGAGGCCACCTTCCTCGAGTTGCCCGCGGGTCCTGCCCTGCGCGTCGACGTGCGCCGGTGGGATGGCTGGGACGGAAGCGACTTCTACCTCGCCGATGGGCTGCGCTGGTATGAGCTGGACTGCGGAGCGGAGACCGCGCCCGACGACCGCTGGCTCTCCGTCGCCGAGACCTTCGAGTTCCTGCCCGTCGAGGGTATGTCCCGGCCCGTAGCCAGCCCCGCACCTCAGCGCGTCGAGCGCCCCGAGGCGGGCTTCGCGCTCATCCTGCCGTACGGCTGGCAGTACATGGACGCCGCGGAGGCCGATCCCCACGAGTGGTGGGACGCCGAGGTCGTCGACGACGTGGAGGCATACCACGAGTCGCGCATCGCCGATGGCCTGCTCCTGACGGCACGCGCGTACCTGCCCACCGAGCCCGCGATGCAGCGATGCGACCTCGTCGACCTCACGGACCTGGCGACGATGTCCCCGGCCTGGGCCACGCTCGAGGATGCGGAGCAGGACTTCCGGGTCTGGTGGAGGGCCGATCCCGAACTGACCGCCTTCGAGGCCGACTACGTCGCTCTTCCCGCCGGACGCGTGCTGTCCATCGACAGCCACTGGCAGGATGACCTGGTCGCCCGCGACTACGTGTACACCGACGGCGGGAGATGGTTTCAGCTTCCTTGCTCGACGTGGGGTACCCAGCCCGAGGATCGCTGGCTGGCGATCGCCGAGACGTTCGAGCTCCTGCCCGCCGACGAGTGAGTCACCGCCAACAAGAAGGGTGGTGACCGACCGTCGCACACGATCGCGCAATCGTGTGGGTGCCACGAGAGCTCGCTCCCGCGTCGAAGACCGCCATCTCCTGCGCCGCCGCGCGCGGGCCATTCGTCACTTGACCCGCTGAGGCCGGCGCGGAAGATGGGGATATCGGCAAGGTCGATAGGGTGATCGGGAGGTCCATCGCCGATGGGAGCATTCGAAGCCCGCGAGGTCGCTCGAGTGGCGGTCGGTGTGGCTGCTGTGCTTGCCCAGACCGGGCTCGCGCTCCTCTACATCGGCTGGGCCATATTCGTGGTCCCGCCACCCGCGATCTTCGTTCTCGCGTGCCTTTGGCTCGCTCAGATGGTGGTCGTCATCTGGCTCGCCATCCGTGACGCGTGGCTCGCGCCGCTCGTACCGGTCGTGTCGTTCATCTCAGTGATGCTCATCCTCGAGTACGGGAAAGCGAACCTCGGCTGGGGGGCCTAGCCGAGTCGCTGCCTGATTCTCAGCGAACCGCCATGAACAACGGGATTGGTCTGGTCGTCGCCGCCGTGGCTGCGGGCCGTCCGGCCCTTGGCCCACCGACCGGGACGCGGAGGATGAGGCGTGAGTTGAGTCGCCACCCGATGTCGCGGGTCCGACTCACGCGCACGCTCCGGGCATGAGAGCCACGTCTCGGATCGAGGTACTCCTGTGGGACCGTCAGCGGCAACGAGGTCGCCTTGGGGCGACGCTGGTGCCATGGGCCGATCCTGTGCGTCCGCCGCAGAAGGATCGTTGAGATGGAAGGATCGGATCGCGGCGCCGGTACCCGGCGCCAGAGGCTCCTACGGTTGCTCGCCGGGGCCGTAGCCGGCTGCCCTGGACTGGAAGTGGTCGCCACGGATCGCGATGGTCGACGATCGGAGGATGCAGGGTCGGGGCACGTGCTGGGGCCGTCCTCGGATCGAGATGCCGAGAACCAGCAGCGCGACCTCGTCTCCGTCAGGGATCGGATCGGCCTTGGCTGCTCCCTATTCCCGGGATGCGGCGCGTTCGTGGGCTCGCTCGTGATGTCTGGGATGCTCATGGTCCTCGCCCGATCGCTGATCAGGTAGGTGATGGTCACACCCAGCCCGGCGACGGATGAGTCGCAAGCTGAGTCGCCGCCCGATGTGGCGGGTTCGACTCAGGCGCACGCTCGGGGCATGACGACATCACGACGCATCATCGCGGTCGTGCTCGGCCTTCTCGGTGCCGAGCGCATCATCTACGCGGACATCGTCGGCGTGGTGCCCGGGGCGCAATCGACACCGGCGCTCAGCCTAGCCATCGGGCTGGGGGTCCTCATCGCGGCCATGGGGCTCTTCCTGGGTTATGGCTGGGCACGATGGCCCGCTGTCATCGGTGCGACCCTCGTCGCGCTACAGGGGCTTGGCTACGTCGTCTGGGGCCTCAGCCGGTCTCTCGACCCGGGTTTCCTCCTCGGCCTCATCGAGCCGGTCCTCTGCGCAGTCATCGTCGTCAGGTTGCTCCTGTATTGGCCACCTGGCGTGTCGTGGGCCGCACGATTGCGATAGCCGCGCATGGCGACGCTGCCATCTACAAGTGCCCTCAGCCACGCCCTGGGGCGGGCCGGCATTGATCCCGGCCCGGGCCGAGGGCCTCGTCGACACTATCTCGCCATCGTGGCAGCCGACCTGGTTCGAGGGTTCCGGGTACTGGCACGAGGTTCAGCTTTCACCACCTCGTCGGCTGCGCGCGGGCGCTGCGGGCAACACCGCCATGTCTGGGCTGAGGGCTTCCCGAGAGCCTTACAGTAGGTTGACGCGAGGCAGGCAAGGCGACTCGTGGCCTACAGCCGTCGGGCGAACCCCTGGGCCGAGGAGGTGTACCGCCGGGCACGTGCGCGCGGCAAGAGTCATCCCCATGCCGTGCGCATCCTCGCCCGGGCGTGGATCCACGTCATCTGGCGCTGCTGGCAGGACCGTGTCCCCTACGACCCGGCCCGCCACGGCGCCCTGCAGCGGGTGAACCTCGCCTCGACCGGGGTGGCGGCGTGATCAGGGGTTGACATAGGGCTACTCGGCGCGGTCCAAGGCGGCCAACGTACACGGGCCGCACGTCGATGCCTCCCGCTACGCATGACTCTCCCCCGCTGTCCATCGGTTCCGCGGGCACGCGCACGAAACGCCACGAGTGGCGGACCCTTCGGGGCTCCCAAGGCCATTGCCGCTCGGGCGTGGCCTCGCCCGCTAGGCGCGATCGCGGGCTGCTCGGTCCACGACCCAGGCGGCGAGTGAGGCCCCGACCAGGCTGTCCAGGAGCCCCAGACCGAGGTCGCCGAGCGTATCCCGATTGGCTGTCGCGGCTTCGGGTGAGGTCACGTACTCGAGCAGCTCCCAGACGATCGCCGCCGCCGCGCCGAGGTCGTCCGCTCAAGCTCGGGATCGAGCGACCGCCGTGTCCGAGGGGCCCCGCGGGGCGTGTCCACCTCGACGGCTACATCCGCAACCGCTACAGCACGAACGAGCGGCCACGCTTCCGCTGCCTGCCTGACGACGGCAAGACGCCCTCACACGGACCAGCCGAGGACAAGGACGAAGCGAGCTGACCCGCGGGCGACCTCTACCGCTCCGTCGCGGCCCCGTCCTGCTCGCGCATCGAAGCCCTTGACCGGGTTCCCGCCGACCGCGTAGACCCGCCCGTCCTCGTCTGTGGCTGCGTCCTACACCGCGAACTTGCCAATCGCCGTACCCGGACGTATCAGAGCCGAAGGCGCATGGCGCATCGGCGGTCGGCTTGCTGCCCGGCCTGGACCTCCAGCTCGAGGATGCGGCGCAGTCGGGAGCTGCACGCTTCGGGGTCGATGACCTCGTAGCCGAGCGACGCGTAGAACGGTCCGTTCCAGGGCACATCGCTGAAGGTCGTGAGGGTCAGCGCACAGGCTCCGGCGTCACGGGCCTGTGCCTCGATGCGTGCCATGAGCCGCGAGCCGATGCCCTGCTGCTGATACGGCTCGCCGACGGCGACCTCCCAGACGTGGACCTCGTGCTCGACGAGCTCGGCACAGATGAACCCCACCGGGGCGCCGGCGATATCGGCGACCCATGACCAGCCGGCTGCGGCGAAGCGGCGATGTTGGGCCTCATCGAGCACGTCATCGCCGACGATCCACGAGAGCTCGGGGATGGTCGCGAAGGAGCGGGCTGCAGACCGCTCGACAGCGGGAAGCTGTCGGACGTCGGCGTCCGTGGTGCGGCGGATGGTGATGCGTGTCGCGTCGATGACATCCTCCTCGTCCACCACGATGCGGCGGATGGGCCGAAGTGGCAATACCCGGGGACCCGCTTGACGCGGGGAGCGGCAGGTGCGTGCTTCGCCAGGCCGGCTCGCCTACGAGGCAGAGATGCAGCGAGTACCGCTGTCAAACGTCGAGTACCGCTGAAAGAGAGCGGGTCATGTCTGGTCGTCGCCACCATGGCGATGCACGCGCTGCAGGCGGCCGAGGCGGCACGATGTCGCTATTCGGTGGGCCAGTCGGCGCTGTAGTTCAGCATGCCCTCGGACATGACCGGAACCGGAGTCCCCGGCTGAGACAGCGGTTCGGCTTCGAAGATGTAGCCCTCGTAGGTCAGTTCGTAGGGACCGTGGGCCAGCACCTCGGCCGTCCCGTGCAACAGTGCGTAGAGGCCCTCGTAGGCGCCCTCGCCTTCGAGCCTGTAGAAGCCGTACTGGTCCTCGCCGGAACCAGCCTTGACGAAGCGCCCACTCCCGTGCCAACTCCCGTCCTCGTCCTCCGGCAGGTGGTTGGTGGTGGTCGTGACCGCGCCCTTCTCCGTGTCCCAGTCATAGACCATCTGGTAGCGCGCCGTGAACCAGTGCCTGGCCGGAAGACGGGGGTCGCTCCACTCGACCGACTGCTCGATGAGGCCAACGGGCGCATCACACACTCTGGAGTAGCCACGCACGTCGGGACACGGGCTCGGCTCCGGTTCGTCCGCTGCCGACACACCGTCGTGAGCCCACTGCTCGACCACGGTCACGATGACGAAGGTACGGGTGCCGGTTCCTCGTCCTGCGCAGCCACAGTCACGGACAGACCACCGACCAGCATCAGGATGACCGCCCCAACCAGAGATAGTCGGAATTGACGCATGACAAGCCTCCTCGGCTCGTACACGGGTCGGGTTCGCCAGTGGCTCATCGCGGTCCAGGCGGCCAACGTACGTGGGCCGCGTCTCGCAGCCTCCCGCTACGTAGATCCTCCCGCGGGCGTCTACCAGCCCCGAGTGCTACTCCAGAATCGCCACGTATGACGGGTTTGGCCTGATCGTCGCCGCCAGGGCGACGTACGGCCCAGCGCCGTCCGGCCCTTGACCCGCAGGGCAGGGCGCGGAGGATGGGGACGCACGAGGGAGGACCCGAGATGCGGCATCTCCTCGCGACCTCGACCGCCCTCGCCCTCGCGAGCCCGCGACCTGCTTGGGCGCGTCCTGGAGGCAGAGTCCCGCCTCCTCGGGCTCGAGCACCCGCACACGCTCAACACCAGTGACAGTCTGGCGGCACTGGGAGTGCCTGACCCAGAGGCGACCGACCGACTAGGACTGGCCGACTCGAGGGGTCCACCCATGAATCGCCATGAACAGCGGGTCATGTCTGGTGAGTACTTCCGCTCTGGGCTCGCGCCGCTCGGCCGTCTCCGACGGCGGCCGCAGATGGTCCGAGGCTTGTGGCATCATCACCCGCGCCCTGCAGCTCGCTGTCAGCCCTGAGGGGTCCGGTCGCGTCCGTACGCAGGCTCCGGGGATTGACATCTGCGCTGGCTCGTGAGGGAGATCCCGTCAAGTGTCGACCTGGCTCGTCGAATCTGAGTATTCGCTCGCCTTCTTCGTCGTGCTCGTGCTCCTACTGCTGGCCCCGTGGCTTTCACGCCAGTACGCGAGATACGGCCGCCTGACGGGCTGGCCGGGACTACTGTCCGCCGGCACCGTGGCCTACGTCTGCGCCCTGGTGGCGTTCACGCTCTTCCCGGTGCCGCAGCTCAGCCCCGAGATCTGCGCAGACCAGGTCCCGGGCGCACATCTTCGCCTCATGCCCCTGCAATCCTTCGCGGGCGCCTGGGCCGAGGTCGGCCGCATCGGCCCGGTCGCGTCGCTGACCTCGTTCGCTACGCTCCAGATCGTCTTCAACGTGGTGTTCTTCGTGCCGCTGGGGTTCCTGCTCGGTCACCGCTGGCGGAAGGGCCTGGTCACGACCTTCCTGATCGGCTTCGGGGTCTCGCTGCTCATCGAGTCGACGCAGGGCTCGGCTGTCTGGGGCCTCTTCCCGTGTCCATACCGGGTAGCGGAGGTTGACGACCTCATCACGAACACGACCGGCGCGGCTATCGGCTGGCTCGTGGCTTTCATCCTGCGCGATCGCCTGCCCGACCCCGATCCGAAGGCGGTCGCCGACGCTGCATCGCCCGGACTGATCCGGCGAGCCGGAGCAGTCCTCATCGACGTGCTCGTCATCTTCGAGATCGTCATCATCAGCGCGCTCATCGCGCTCGGCGTTCTGCTGGCCTTCGATGCCACCGGGGCCCAGGTCCTCGACGGCGCGGAGCTTGCCATCGATGCCGTCCAGCTGGTCGTCCTCGGGCTCCTCCTCGTGGTCGTTCCCAGCCGGCGGGCGGACCGCGCGACGCCGGGGACAGCCGCCCTGCACCTTGCGGTGAGCGCGAGCGACGGCTCCCCGGCACGTCTCCATCAGCTGTTGATACGAGCCATGATCCGCTACCTGCCCCTACTGATCATCGGGCTGCCATGGGTGGCGTTCGGACTCCTGGACCTCCTGGTCGCCCTACTCCGCGCCGACCGCCGAACGTTGACGGACCTGGTCTCGAGTACCGTGACGGTGACCCGGACCACCCGGCAGACACGACGGCAGTCCGCGTAGGGTCGGCGACGGACGGGGCGCCGCGGAGGTGGCTCTGCCAGACCATGACCACCGACATGACATGCAAGGCCGCGACGCCCGAACCGACGACAGCAGGGAGTTCCGCGTTCGATCCCCAAGTGTGCTCCGTCGACATCCCGGGCCAGCGCGGCCTTCGCTTCGACTGGCACACGCGGAGGCCATACGGTCTGGGCGATGAGAGCCGACCCGAGGGCTCCGAAAGTCAGGATCGCCATGCGTAGCGGGTTTGGTCTGGTGCGTTCACGCTCTGCGCAAGCGGATCTGTCAATCAGCGGTCCGCCACAGCTCCCAGACGGGTGGGCGGCGAACGATGGACAGCTCCCTGATCTCGTCACCCCGCTGCAGCTTGAGGTCGAGGTTCTGCCCGATCGCTCCCTCTGGCACGTCCATGCTGGTCTCAACCGGCCGGCCGTCCGCCTCAAGGATGATATCGCCGACCTGGACGCCGGCCGCATCCGCTGCGCCACCGGGGACGACACCGTTGATGAGGTTCGGAGTGATGGAGTAGTCCATCCGGATCCCGAGCCAGCCGAGCTGCGGACAGAGGTCTCCTGGCTCAGGCACCACGCCATCGAGCAGGAACTGCAGCAGTCGCTCGTCGAGGCACGGGTCGACGCCGGCCAAGGCGACTGCGTGACCGGACCCGTCCCAGGTCAGCAGGGTCGCGTTCGGCCCCAGCTCCTCGGCCAGGGCGACACTCCACGCATAGGGCGTGATGGCATCGTACGAGTTGCCCACCACCACGATCGGGGCCGAGCCGGTGTAGTCCACGGCCGGGATACCGGAGCCCGAGACAGGCCACAGATCGCAGGGCACACTCCAGACCGGGCCGGCGTTGGGTGCCAGCGCGAAGGTCCGCTCCGCCTCCTCGAGCAGGTCCGCGGAGGTACCCGCGTACGGGCTCCCGTCCGCGCAGATGACAGCCTCGCGTGAAGCCGCACCTCCCGCAGGAGCCGCGAAGAAGCTGGTCACGTCCAGCAGCGAACCATCGCCATCGAGCGCCATGGCCAGCCCGGGGGCCACATCGAGGATGACCCGGGGGAAGGTGTACAGCGCGTCGATGGCAGCCTCGAACCGTGGTTCCTCCAACGACCCGATGTCGCCGTGCCTGATGAGCTCGTCACGGACCTTTGCGATGGCCGACAGGAGCCCGATGTCCGACACGGGACACGCCTCCCACGCGTCACACGAGCGATCAAGGCGCTGCAACTGGTCCTCGAAGGCCTCGGCTCGCCTGTCGCTGTTGACGAGTGCGGGGTCGTTGACGACCGCAGAGTCCAGGACCACGGTCCCTGCGCGCGGCGGCGAAGGCTAATCGCGTTGAACAACGGGTGATGTCTGGTCGTCGCCACAATGGCAAGGCGCGCCGCTGTCCGTCCGGCCCTGCGTCTACGCGCGAGACGCATCTACGCTGGTGCAGCAGTCTTCTCGGCATTCCTCGCGGCCGACTCCATCGACCTGGTCCCACCCGACGAGACTGAGACCCGCCCGGTCATCACTGACCTCGGCCCTGTCATCGAGGCCGGCCGCATCGTGCGACCTGAGGTGGGCTTCGCGGTCACGTTCCCCGACGACTGGACCGTCCGGGAACCGACACCCGCGGGCGCAGCGTCGCTGATGGCGGGCTCGGACCCTCGCGCGGACGCCCAGCTGCTGGCCGACTCCGCAGAACGAGGTGAGGTCTGCACGGGTGATGCCTGGTCGTCGTCGCTGCGCCGCCGGGCCGTCCGGCCCTTGACCCACCGGGTGGCGCGCACAGGATAGGTCGTATCCGCACTGGGGGACCGTCATGCACCGGTACCTGGCTATCCTCACGCTCGGGCTCCTGACGGCGATTCTGTCGGGGTGCCAGCTGCTCGGGGCACTCCTGCCCGATGGCGCGGGCGGACTCCCCATGGCAGGGACCTGCGCCACCTATCAGGTGGTCGCTACCGAGGACCGGGCGGCCACCCCGGAGATCCTCGAGCAGACGCGAACGATCATCGCGAATCGCGTCAACGCCACCGGTGTGGCAGAGCCTGTCGTCGTCACCCAGGGCGAGGACCGCATCTCGGTCGACCTAACAGGGCTGGAGGCCGAGTCCGACTTCGGCAGCGTCAGGAGCCTCATCGGCACGACCGGTGTGCTCGAGTTCACCCCGGTCCCACCCGCTTGTGCATCCGAGGTCCTCCAAGGTGCTCGACTGCCTGCGTGCATGCTCGGCGTCGAACCGATCTTCGATGGCACCGAAATCGCGGCAGCCCGCGTCGAACAGGACCAGACCACCAGCGAGATCGTGGTCAACCTCGAGCTCAAGGACAACGGCGCACGCCTCTTCGACGAGCACGCCGCCGACCACTTCGGCGAGCAATTCGCCATCGTCCTCGACGGCATCGTCGAGTCGGCGCCCTCCATCAACGCCAGGCGCTTCGGTGGCCAGGCTCAGATAAGCGGCGACTTCACCATCGAGCAGGCCACCAACCTGATCGCGGTCATGAGGTACGGCCCCCTGCCCCTGGAGATCCGCGAGGTCGGCTTCGGCGCATGTGAGCCGCTGGGCTCGTCCTGAGCGGAGCGGGGCGTACGGGCCAGCCAGCCGGGGCCACGACACCGACGACCAGTCTGCGCAGGTCGTCGGGCTCACCTCTTCGACTCACGGACTGCGGCAAGGCACCGGCCAAACCGCCATGCATAGAGGGTGATGTCTGGTCGTCGCCGCCATGGCATCGCACGCTGCCGGGCCCTCCGGCCCTTGACCTATTGAACGGGACGGCGAGGATGTAGGCCAAGGGGGGTGCACATGCCCGACGGCCTGGTGCTGGTCATCCTGCTAGCGGTCGTCCTCTCGCTCGTGGGGACGGTGGGACGAGGACCGCGTCGGCAGGGCGTCGAGACCAAGACCGTGCGCTACAGCGCCCGGACCATCGACGATGCGCAGCGCCGCTATTCTGCGGACGCCACCCTCTTCACGAGCACCGGCTGGGCCGTCCACTCGGTGGCCTGGGACGTGCAGGCGCAGCGGCCGACCCTGGTGGCGACCTATGCACGGTTCGCTGGGGAGGACCCACGCCTGGAGCTGGCTGAGTGGTCGCTGCGATCGCTGGCCGGGTTCCGCAGGTACGCCGCGGCCATCCTGACTGCGATCGCCGTTCCCGTCATCGCGTCGGTCCTGCTCGAAGACACCGGCGTGTCCACCGGCGTCGGTGCCGTCGCGATGCTGTCGTTGCTCGTCCTCGGGGTCGTCTTCGGGGTGCGCTCGGAGCATCTGGCCAAGGGACCGGACAAGTGGCTCGATTGGTCGGTGGTCATCGTCGGAGCGATCCTCGGAGGCTTCGCTGTCCTCGTGTTCGTCGTGTTCGTCGCCATGTTCGGCAGCCTCTTTGGGCTGTACACGGCAGCCGCGGTGTTCGGCGCCTGGCTCGCGCTGCGCTCGGCCATCGCGGGAGCACGGATGCTCACCTCTCGGCGACAGCGGCCAGCCTGACCTTCTTTGGCGCGGGCAAGGTTCGTTCCGTGAACCTTGCATGAGCACACCCGTTCCCGCGCCGCAACGCCGCCGGGTCGTCCAGCCCTTCACCCGCGGAGCGGGGTGCGGAGGATCGGGTGACAAGCCGGTTGGGGGGCGTAATGGCAAAGCGAGTGGGGCTGCTGGCTGGGTTGGTGGTGGTCTTGACGCTGGGGACTGGGGTGGTGGCGCAGGAGCCGATGCCAGAGCCGCCACCGTGGTTCGGCGGCCGTGCCGTCTCGCGGAGGTAGCGCCGTCGACTCGTCGTCCCGGTGGACATGGCGGTTGGCGGGGAGTAGCGTTCCGGCCTTGACATGCTGGGGGCTGGCATCCGGAGGTCTTGTTATGGATCGAAAGAGGTCGCATCTTCGATCGGCTACCGTGGTGGCCCTGGCAATCTCACTGCCTGGAGCGGTCGTCGCGCAGGACATGCCAGCCTCGCCCGAGGGGCGGACATGGGAGCTTGCCGCGTACATGGACGATGCCGGCATGGCCACGGTGCCGGACGACCCGACCGCGACCCTCATGCTGGTTGACGGCGTCGCGTCGGGCAGCGCCGGCTGCAACCAGTTCTCCGGCAGCTACGAGCTCGACGGTGCATCGCTCACGTTCGCGCCGGAGTTGGCGCTGACGATGATGGCCTGCAAACCAGCGGCGGAGGAACTCGAGACTGCGTACATGGCCCTGCTGCCGACGACGAACTCGTGGCAGTCGACCGACGCGGGGCTCCAGCTCCTCGATGCCGAAGGTGCCGTCATCCTCGAGTACACCGGGCAGGAGCCGGATCTCGCGACGGTAGTCGCGCTGCTGGAGGCGTTGCGCGCCGAGGTGAGCGAGCTGCGGTCACGCGTCGATGCGCTCGAGGCGACCGAAACCGCAGATGGCGGGTCCCAGGCAGGTGGCAGCGAGCGAGCCAGCAAGCCCACGGCTCCGAGGTCGCGAGGCAAGGTCAAGACCCGGTTTCCCGCCTGGATGCGCGATGGCGTCCCGCCGGACCGGATCGAGGACCTGAACCGTGAGGTCGTCCGCTGGCGCGACCGCGCCGACGACGAGGATGGCTTCCGCGTCTATGCCCGTCGTGGCTTCTGCGAGCTCAGGCCCGGCTCCGACCCGAACCAGCCAGTGGGCGAGGACGACTTCCGGCGCTCACGTACGAAGGCCGCGCTGATAGAAGAGCTGCCCGCCGACACGAACCGCTATCGGCCCGACCACGAGGCCATCGACGCGGCCCTGCCGGAGGTGCCGGAATCGCCCTACTCGAACGACCAGTTCTACGACCTGTACGTCGCCGCGTTCAACGACGCCGGTGAGACGAAGCCGGTGCGGGTCGCGTCGTTCTTCCTGACGCCGGAGTTCCGCTGCCCGTAGGCAAGGCCGGCTCCAAGAAGGCATGGAGATAATCGCCGTCGCCGTCGCCGTCGCCGTCGCCGAAATCGACCGCGCGGCCAAGCATCGCTGACCGCCTCCTTCGATGTATCCCCGACCTCGACGTCGCGGGATTGTCGGCGGTCCGATCACGCCCGATCCCCGCATCCCATGGCCAAGCCAACCCTACTGCCCGGACACATCCTCCGGAGTCATCCGAAATCGCCATGCATAGCGGGTTTGGCCTGGTCGTCGCCACCATGGCAAGGCGCGCCGCCGGGCCGTCCGGCCCTTGACCCGCTGAGCGGGGGGCGGAGGATGGGGCCATGGCTTGGTTCAGACCGGCTCGCAATAGGGACCATCCCGGAGATCCGCCTCCCAAGTGGGCACCCATGGGCAGAGCTGGCCGCGTGGTCCTCGTGATCACCGTCATCGTGGGGGTGGTCATCGCCCTCCTGATCATGTCGACCAGGACGGCTGGCGCAGCCGACGGCACGGACGGACCCGCCGCCACCGCGGAGTCAGTGGCCCCGCCATCGTTCGGCCAGCGGGTCGAGGTACCCGAGGCAGGTTTCGCGGTTACGTTCCCGCTCGATTGGGAGGTCAGCATCGACACCAGCGATGTGCCCGGCGAAGGGGGAACCTTCGCGGTGGTCTCCGGTCGGGAAGCCGCGAGCGATGTCACCTGCGAGGTATACCTGTACGGCCCCTGCACCGGGTCCTCGTTCGGCGACTGCGCTGCGGCCCTCGACGAGGTAGCCGCACGCATGGTCGCCTACTTCGAGGGCGACGAGTCGTCCTCCCGGACCGATGAGTCCGCGGCGATGGACCTCCCGGCGGGCTACGCCGTCCGGGTCGATACCGAGTGGATCGACGAGGGCGTCTTCGGCTCCCTGTACCTGCTGACCGACGGGAAGGTCCACGACTCCCTGCGATGCCGTGGCTCGGAGCGTCCTGAGGACCGCTGGCTCTCCATCGCCGAGACCTTCGCCTTCCTGCCCGCCGAGGAGTAGGCGGGCGAGGGCCAGTGCAGGGTCCGCTGGCTTCAGGGATCGCCATGAGTAGCGGGCTATCTCAAGTCGTCGCCGCCATGGCGATGGACGACGCCGGGCCGTCCGGCCCTTGACCCGCTGACCGGGGCGGGGAGGATAGAGGGGAGGGGCCACGAAGAAGCCTGGCCTGGGGTGTCTGACATGGGGACCGCGATTCGACGACCGATGATCACCATCCTGATGGCCTGCCTCTGCATTGTCCCTGTCTCCGCCACCGCGGCGCAGTCACCATCACCGACCATCGGGGCGCCCGTCCTGGGCACAGGGACCGACGCGCTCGCCTGGCTCACCTCCATGGGCATCGTCGGCGTCGAAGCTGTCCCGACGGCGGACGGACAGTTGCGCTGGGAGGCGACCCTCTCCATGGGCGAGGCGGGAGCCGATATCACCTTGGAGTTCGTCGGATCCCCCGAGGCGCTGACGAGCGCGTCGCTGACGACGAGCACGGACAGCGACTCCTACGCGGGCTCCTTGATCGTCCTATGGGCCCAGCAGTTCCATCCCGAGAGCCTCGATTTCATCGTCAATGCGCTCCTGCGGGGGGCCTTCCTCGAAGGGATGGACGCGGAAGCCGATTTGCCGGACAGCACTGTCCACGTGACGACGGCCATGGACCCCGATGCCCCTCTCGGCGAGGAGACCATGTCGATCACCATCACGATCAAGGACTGACCACCTGCGAGGACCTCGAGTACGACGCCTGCCCGTGTCGCAAGTACGTCGACCACGTGACGTGCCGGCTCTCCATCGCCGAGACCTTCGAGTTCTTGCCGCAGGCGGAGTAGCCGTGGCAATCCGTCGCTGGCGGGGGTCAAGCTCTTCGTGATGACTCAACGAGCGCTTTGACAACGCCTAGCATCTTGCGCTCCATCACGAACGAAACCGGCTCTATCAACAGCGGACCTCCCATGAGCCTGGAGCGGCGATCGTCAGCGTGGTGGTAGCGGGTTCGGGAGAGGAGTCTCGTGGTCCCGTCTGGCTGCACGAAGAGTAGGAACGCCCAGCTGTTCGAGAGCACCGCGCTGCCATCCGCTCCGGCAGGATTGCCGTAGAGGACGAGGGTCGTGGGTTCCTCGACGATGGCTGCGGTCATCGGCGGCGTCTCCACGTGCAGCTTGATGGGGTCGCCCGCTCGAATATGCTGATGCTCGTCGAGGATACGAGAGGTGTTCTCGATCTTGCTGCCGACGAGGTTCTCGAGCTTCTCATAGCTGTAGAAGCCGCCTCGACCCTGGCCGATCTGCGCGATCCAGGGCCAGATGCGCTGCGGCATCGCGTTGATCGAGGTCGCGTGCGTCGCAGTCCAATTCGGATCGGGAACAAGTTCGTCGCCCGGGTAGGGTCCTTCGAGCTCTTCGTCGGTCGCTCCCCATCTCAGGCGTCGCGACCTGAGGAAGGGTGTGACCATGGCGCCGCCGGTCTCGATGCCTCCCTGTAGGGCTTCCATCCAAGAATGGCCATACTGCGTCATCACGGCTCCCTTCGACCGCCTCGAGCGGTCCCGTGTCCTGATCGAGGAACCGGGCCAAGCTGGGCGCTCAACAGGTCCTGCAAGATGCTGCTTCGAGTCTCGGCAGCCGGGCCCAAGGTGCCAAGGGCCAAGAGGACCGCGGCGGGTGGGCCAGCGGGTCAGAGAGTGTGCGGCCCTGGTGGCGGAGGGCGTCGGCATGTGGCAGCTCGTCTGCGAGCGGCGCACGAGCTGGTCCTGTGGACACCGTCCCAGAGTGGAGACCCGCGCCGACCGGTCCGCGGCAACGTCGACAACCACCAGGCATGGCACCCACTCGATCCGGAATCGCATGAATAGCGGGCGGTATCTGGTCATCGCCACTATGGCCGCGATCGCCGCCGGGCACTTCGCCGCCGATGCTGTCGTGGCCGCGCGACTGGGCTACACCGCGACGTCGCGATCCTGGGACGGCGAGAAGCTGACGGTGGTGTACCAGCTGCAGCCGCCAGGCGAGAATGAAGCACCCGTTCCACCGCCGGCAGGACGCATGGCAGCCAATGCCCTGGCCAATCAAGCACGCGCGGAAGCCAACGCGCAGGCCAATCAAGCACGCGTGGCAGGTCGCGATCCAGTCGGTCTACCGCCTCCACCGCTAGTAGCGCCCCGGTCGGCCGATCAGCCTGAGTGACCGAGCGAGCCGTGCCGCTGAGCGTTCTTCGCGAGCCTGATCGCCAAGGAGTAGTCGCAGCGCTCAGGAGGCGATCTCGGACGTCGGGTCATATCCGCCTGACCAGGCAGTGATGGCGACACCACCTTCATGCCTTGAGTCGGAGAATAGCTCGACGACCCGCGGCTCACCACAGCCCAGCTCATGTGACTGGTCGGGCTCGCAGGGTCCGAACTCAAGCCGCCCAGTGAACTCCGGTCCCAGTCCGGCCGGATCAGCTACGACGTCAGCCGTCGAGACCACAAGCACGGTCATGGCCGCGATCGGCGCGAGGAGCCTCTTCAACACTCACTCCTCTCACCCATTCCGCCGTCACCAGAGAGGGTGCGCCGAGGGCCTGATGTCATCGAGCGCGGGGCGCGAAAGATGGCTCGATCTGGAGACATCGGCCACGGGCCGACCAGCGTCGAGACGGAACGGGTGATCGCTACCGCATCCCGTGCCAGGCTCGACCAGCCGATACCGCGACGAGCACGAGCCCGAACGTAGCGACGAAAGCGAGCACGAGCATGCTCGAACAGCAGCACTCGTGCCTGACCGACCGCTTGAGCTGGTCCCATCCCCAGGCCAGGGTGCCGACTTCCGGCTCTTCGGTGCGCTCCGGCCCCGGATCGCCGGAGACATGCTCGCGATCGCTCCTGTCCTCGAACATGGGCTCGACATTGTGGCTCCGTGCTCGGTGGGACAAGGGCCCTTGGTCACCCAGCAGCATGCGGAGACCGCGCCCTGGCGGCCATCGGTGGCGAGCCGTGCATCATCGCCTCCCGCTGGGGGCTATCGAACACCTAGGCCGGACCGGCATCAAGTGGCAGAGGTCACCGGCCGCGTCCGTTCAGGGTCGGTCCGGGCCCGTCGATAGCCTCCATTACGTCGCCTTGATAGCGGATGCTACCCGGCCGTCGCCGCCATCTCCAGCACGCCCCCCTGGGCCCGTCCGCGCGATCGGCAGCTGACAGCGACGCGGGGCTACCAGTCCAGCTCCGCGCGGTCGCCCGTCCTGATGACTCCCGCGAAATCGGGCACGCCCGCCTGCATGCTGCCCGGAACGATACGGCCATGGAAGTCGAAGACAGATCCCGTGACCGTCACCTCGGCGACCGCAGAGAGGCCCTCGTTCGCCCCGGTGCCGACGAGAACGCTGGTGTACTGCGTCGGAGCCCCGTCACGGTGCTGCAGGCGTGGCGACGCCACCTCCACCCAGCCGTCAGCCGAGTCGCCGATGAGCCACGAGCCGAGCCACAGCACAGATGTCTCCCCGATCTCTCGAGACCACCCGGTGATGGCGACCTCCCCATCGAGCCGCGCGTCACTGAAGGCCTCCAGGACCGCTGGCGTATCACAGGTGAGGCCATTCGGGTCGACACCCTCGCACATCGGGCCGAATACGAGCCGGCCGGTGAACTCGCCCAGGACGCACCTCTCGTCGACGCATTCCTCGTCTGACTGTCCGGCGACAGCGACGGCCAAGCCCAGCAGCAGGGCCACCACGATGAGTGAGACATGAAGCGTGCGCATAGCGACCTCCCATTCTCCGACCATGAAGCGCGCCGGGCGCAGGCACCGGCAAGAGCCGTTGGGACTGCCACGCGGGCGCTCCGTCGATGAGACCATCGAGTTCCTGACCGCCGAGGTTCAGGGTGAGCAGCCATGGAAACACGGTGATGCCCGGTCGGCATCACCGTAGCCGCACCACGCCCCGGGTCGTCCGGCGCTTGACCTGTTGAGCTATCACGCCCACGACCGGCGCGAGGAGGATGGGTGGTATCCAACCGAACATGCCCTCCGGCTGGCCCCGGCCGGCCACGGACGGGAAGGTCGTCCGTTCGTGCTCGTCGGGATCGAGGCGCTTGAGCCAAGGCAGGATCACGCCAAGCGCGACAACCGACACGACGAACTCGATGCCGATCAGATCCGTCGCACTGGGGCGATCGTCTTCCTGCGAATACCCTTGCGTCGAGAGCCGATCGAACGCTGCGGGGCCAAGGGGGCTCGCTCGTCACGAACAGGAGTGGGATGATGCCGCGGACACCTTGGCGCAACGCGCCGAGGAGCGATACACGGGGGCGCGGCGGAGGGTGGCCATGCCCATCACCATCTTGGAGCGCGATCGGGGGGCGCGATCTTCACCATCACCCGGGCGTCTTGCGTGCCGGTCTGGTCCGGGTCATCAAGACGGGCGCCATGCCGCCGATGTGGCCGATGCTGCGCGAACCGACAGCACGCAGCCAGCCGTGATGAGTCGCTTGGTGAGCTCGACCGTCAGCTCACAGCCTTCTTCACGAGCTCTGCGATCCTCGCCTCCTCGACATCGGTCAACTCCTTCAGAGCGAAGGTGGTCGGCCACATGTTGCCCTCGTCGAGGTTCGCCGCGTCATTGAAGCCGAGCGTCGCATACCTGGCCTTGAACTTGTCCGCGCCCTGGAAGAAGCAGACGACCTTGCCGTCCTTGGCATAGGCAGGCATCCCGTACCAGGTCTTGGGCCAGAGGATCGGTGCGCTGGACTTGATGATCGCGTGCACTCGCTGAGCCATCGAGCGATCCGGCTCTGGCATCTCGGCGATCTTCGCGAGTGTGTCGCGCTCACCATCCGCCTTGTTCTTGTTCGCGCGCGCTTCCGCCTTGAGCTCCTTCGCGCGCTCCTTCATCGCAGCTCGCTCCTCGTCCGAGAAACCCTCGGACGCCTGGTCGCTCGTTGCGCTGGTGTCGACCGACTTCGCCGTGTCCTTCATCGGGGAGATTCCCTCTTTGCGCCGGGTGGGGACCCCATGCCAGGGAGCCTCTGCCACTTCACCTCTTCATAGTGCCCGAGGAAGGGCAGCGGGGCATTCGCGCCCGCGATCGCGATGTCTGCCGGAACAGCGAGCGACCCGGACGGGCCGGCCGTTACGACTCCCAGGCCGAGGGGCCGGAAGGCTCTTGCTGCACACCGCCCGGGGCCATACCGTGGCCCCGCGATGTCGCACCTGCGCGGCGCCTCGATCTTGTGGCTCTGGCTGTTCTCCGTGTCGCTGCTGGGCTCACCGGCGGCCGCCGACGAGTCCGGCTACGAGACGGTGCTGCTGCCCGGTTTCCCGCTGACGACCCAGCTGCTCTATGACGAGGCCGGCCCGCTGGCCTTTCGCACCCGCTCTGGCCGCGGCGACTGGCAGCTGCCGAGCGGCGACGCGGTGCTGCTCGAGGAGCGCTGGTGGACGCCACTCCGTCCCATCGCCGCGGAGCCCCCGCCTGACCTCGACGACGCCACGATGGCTCGTATCCGGGAGGTGGTGGCGCCCGCGGCGACGAAACGGCTACCCGACCGGCTCATCGCCCAGGCCGTCGGCGATGTCACACTCGATGGCAGCGACGAACTGGTGCTCTCGTTTCGCCGTCCCTTCCGGCGTACCAGCATCAACATCACGCGTCCACGTCGAGCCTGGACCGATGGTCACGGCCTGAGCGCTCACCTGGGCCTCTATCGGCCGGACGACCTCTCCGCGATCTGGATCGCTGGCACGCTGGTCAGTCCTGTGAAGGAGGTCGCAGCCTGCGATGGCGCCCTGGCCGTGGCCTACGGATCATTCGACGAACCCGGCGTCGTCGAGACCGGGGCCTGGCGCTGGGTCGTCTTCGGCTTCCTGCCTACAGCACCACTAGCGGGTGGGGGCACCCCCACCTGTGTCGATATCGATGGCGACGGCCGGACAGAGCCGGCCATCACAGGAAGGAGTGATCGGTGAAACACGTGCGTGTCGTGCTGCGAAGCTTGATCGTGACGGCCCTTGCCGCCACGCTGCTGGCGGCCGGCGTCCCCGCCACCGGGCAGGACGAGATGCCCTCGGTGGACTCTGGCTTCGGCGACTACCAGCTGGTCCCCCTCCTAAGCGATGGGACGCCCTACGCCGGCCCGGCGACTCCCGTCTCACTCGACGCGGTGGCCATGACAAAGCAGGTGAAGAAGCTGCTCGACCCCGGGGCGCGCGCGAAGCTCGCCGAGCAGGGGTTCGTCATCGTGCCCGAGGAGTTCCGCCTCTTCCACCACGCCTACGACGAACAGTTCTACGAGGGCACGCCGGTCTTCGTGACCACCGATGCGGCCTATCACGCCTGGCACCAGGTCTTCGACAAGACCCTGCGCGACCTCGAGACCAGGAAGCTCTCGCCCGCCCTCGCGAAGCTGCTCAAAGGCATGCGCAAGAACGCCCTGGCACAGCAGGAGGACCTTGCGGGCACTGCCCTCGAGGATGACGCGGCCCGGGTGGTCGATCTCATCGCCGTGGCCGCGGCAGAGCTGGGCCTGAAGACTGGCAAGCTGAGCCCGCGTGCCCGGGCCGAGAAGGCACTCATCGACGCCCACTCCGACACGACCGACTCACCCATCCTGGGCACCCTGACCGACTACTCGCTCTTTGCCCCGCGCGGACACTACACGCGGACCAAGGCGCTGACTCGCTACTTCAAGGCCATGTCGGTGCTCGGCCAGCACGCGTTCCAGCTGCCCGGGTCGCTCCAGACCGACGGTACCGTGGTCGAGGATGCGGACAGCCTGCGCCTGGCCCTGCTGGCCTCGCGAACACTGGTCGGCGATCCCGAGCTGGAGGTACTGTGGCGCCGCATCTTCGAACCCACGGCCTTCCTCGTCGGGGTCTCCGATGACTACACGCCCTTCGAACTGGTGGCGGTGCTGGAGAAGCTGTACCCAGACCTGGGGCAAGATGCGGTCACGTCCGCGGATGAGGCCATGCTCATGGAGGTCGCCGACGCGCTGACGTCGAGCCGGCCGATCAGGATCGATCCCGAGCGACCGTCAGTGCGGCTCATGGGCACGCGCTTCGTGCTGGACTCCTGGATCCTGGACCAGTTGATCAAGTTCAACGTGGGTGAGCCCGGCCACTGGCGCGCTCTCCCCTCGGTGCTCGACCTGGCCGCCGCCTTCGGATCCGACTTCGCCCTGGCCATCCAGGATGACGCCGGTGAGACGGCCTACGTCAACTACCCCGAGCAGATGGAGGCGATGCGAGCCGCCGTGGCCGCGCGTCCGGGCGATGCCTGGGGTGAGACGGTCTACGACGCCTGGCTGGCCGCCGTCCAACCGATGTGGCTGCCGCACGGCGAGGCTTTCCCCGACTTCATGCGGACACCTGCCTGGGATGCCAAGTCACACCAGGCGGGCTTCGGCTCGCATGCCGAGCTGCGGCACGACACCATCCTGTACACGAAGCAGTTCGTGGGTGAGATGGGCAGCGTCGCGGTCGAGCTGCCCAAGGTGCGGAATTGGGTGGAGCCTGATCCCGTGGCCTTCGGCCGCCTTTCGGCCATGGCCAGCCTCTCGCGAGACGGCCTGGCTGCCCGGAACCTGCTGACCAAGGAGGTCCGCGAGTTGCTCGACGACTACATCGGGTTCGTAGATCGGCTCGAGCGGCTCGCGGCCGACGAGCTGGCCGGGAAGCCCATCGAGCAGGGCAAGGGCAGGAACAGCTGGAGGGCCGACAACGAGTGGCTTCGAGCCATCGGCGGCGAGCTCGAAGGCTTCTGGTGGCGCAGCGGCGACCGCGTCGACACCTCGCGACCCATCCGCGATGACGATGCCGCGATCATCGCGGACATCGGGCGTGGCATCGACCCTGAGAAGGACATCGACGACGTGCTCGAGATCGGCACCGGCCGCATCGACCGCATCTTCGTCCTCGTGCCCGACGACGAGGGTCGGTTCCACGTCTCCACCGGGGGCGTGTACTCGTTCTACGAGTTTCCCCGGCCGACGTCCGAGGGTCGGCTGACCGACGAGCAGTGGTGGGAGATGCTGAGGAAGGGGCAGGCACCCGCGCGTCCCGCCTGGCAGGACCCGCTGTTCCCGTAGGCGAGGGTCATGCGCCGCGCCGGTAGCGAGGTCGGGCGACCGACCCTTAGCCCCCGGACGCCAGCCGGCGGAGGATGGCCAGCGCTCGGTCGGCATCGTCGATGGGGACCAGGAGGTGGTCGTGGTAGAAACCGGCGATCACGTTGCAGCTCAGGTCGGCCGCCGCCAGGGCGCTGCTCACCGCGGCCGTGAGACCGACGGCTTCCAGCGATGAGTGGACCTGCAGGACGATCCAGGCCGCGACGTAGTCGTATGTCAAGCCATGAGCATCGGCGTCCTCGCGGCGGATCACCAGGCTGCGGCCCTCCGGTTCCCACACGCTGGCCAGGACCTCGACCTCGGGCAGAGCGCTTCCCGGCGGGACGCTGACGAAGACGTAGGCACGGGGTCGCAACTGCGGGTCGATCGATCGAAGCAGGACCGAGAGGCTGGACTCACCGCTCATGACAGCAAGTCTGCCCCGTCGGGCGATGTCGGGTGGTTGCGAATCCACCTGGCCTTCCTGATCGCGGCGATGCCCATGATCTGCGTAGGGGACACAACGGCTACCGCTGGTTCCACACGACCGGCTACCGCTGGTTCCACGCGAGCGATGCTCTCACCGTTGCTCGCCACGCGAGCAAACCCGACGTGATCACACCCCGACGTGCAAGCGCTGCTCACCCGCTGAGCACAACTGACACCGCTGCTCACGACGTGAGCGAGACCGGCGGATGCGGCAGGTGGCGCGTCGAGATCGCTCACCCCATGAGCAAGTCGCAGCGCCTTGGTCCGGTGCTCGCCGCAGGATCGAGGCGCGGAGTGGAGAGAGCGATCTAGGCCTCTTCCTCCTCGGCCTGGTGCTCGTCGATGACCTTCTGCGCCACGTGCGCGGGTACTTCCTCGTACTGCGCCAGCTTGGCCGTGAAGGTACCGCGCCCGCCGGTGATGGAGCGCAACTCGGTGGCGTAGGTGAACAGCTCGGCCTGCGGCACGTGGGCCGAGAGGATCTGCTGTCCATCCTTGGCGTCCATGCCCAGGAGACGTCCGCGCCGGGTGTTGAGGTCACGGTTGACGTCACCCATGTACTGCTCCGGCACGCGCACCTCGACCTCCATGATGGGCTCGAGCAGGATGGGCTTCGATTCGGCGATGCCCTTGCGGGTAGCCTGCATGCCGGCCAGCCGGAAGCTGAGCTCGTCGGAGTCGACGGTGTGGAACGAGCCGTCGTAGAGGACGGCCTTGAAGTCGATGACCGGGTAGCCAGCCATGGGCCCCTTCTCGGCCACTGCCCGCACGCCCTTCTCCACGCCCGGGAAGAACTGCTTGGGCACGACCCCGCCGACGACCTTGGTCTCGAACTCGACGCCGCCGCCGGGATTGGGGCTGATCTCCAGCCAGACATGGCCGAACTGGCCACGACCGCCGGTCTGCTTCTTGTGGCGGCCCTCGACCTTGGCCGTGCCGCGGATGGTCTCGCGGTAGGGCACCCGCGGCGCGCTGGTCACGATGGACGTGCCGAACTTGCGCGTGAGGCGCTCGCCTGCGACCTGGATCTGGTTCTCACCCTGAGCCCACATCAGCTGCTCGCCGGTCTCGGAGCTGCGCTCGACGTTGATGGTCGGGTCCTCCTCCTGCAGGCGGGCCAGCGCCCCGGAGAGCTTGTCGAGGTCGGCCTTGCTGGCGGGCTCCACGGCCACCGGCAGCGTCGGCTCCGGGTACACGATGGGCGCCATCGTCAACGGCGTCTCCTTGCGGCTGAGCGTGTCACCGGTGACGGTGTGGGCCAGCTTGGCCACGGCCCCGATCTCGCCGGCGCGGATCTCGTCCACCGGCTCCTGCTCGCTGCCTTTGATGTAGAAGACCTGGGCGATGCGCTCCTCCTCGCCCTTCTCGGCGTGCCACACGCTGTCGTGGGCCTTGACCGAACCCGACCACACGCGGAAGTAGGTCAGGCGCCCCACGAAGGGGTCGGCCGTGGTCTTGAAGACCTGGGCCAGGAGCGGCCCGTCGGGATCGGCCCCCACCTCGATCTCGTCACCGCGGTTGTCGGTCGCCTTGACCGGAGGCTCTTCGAGCGGAGTGGGCAGGTAGCGGATGATGGCGTCGAGCATGGCCGTGATGCCGATGTCGCGGTTGGCCGAGGTCACCATCACCGGCGCCAGCACCGAATCCTTGACGCCCTTGTGCAGGCACCGCTCGAGCTCCTCGTCGCTGACCTCTTCGCCTTCGAGGAACTTCATCAGCACCTCGTCGTCGGCGTCGGCCGCAGCCTCGAGCAGCTGCTCGCGGCGCATGGCGACCTCGTCGGCCATGTCCTCGGGGACCGGCACCTCTTCGCGCTTGCCGCCGTCGTAGCGGTAGGCCTTGCCGTGGACCAGGTCCACGTATCCCGAGAAATCCTCACCCTTGCCGATGGCGATCTGGATGGGCGCGATCTTGCTGCCGAACTCCTCCCGCAGCGCATCGAGGGCGGCGGTGGGATCAGCGTTCTCCCGCTCGCAGCGGGTGATGACGAAGATGGCCGGCGTGTGCGTGGAACGCGAGAGGCGAACCGCCTTCTCCGTCCCTGCCTCGACCCCGCCGGAGGCGTCGATGGTGATGAGCGCACCGTCCGCCGCTGCGAATCCGCTGATGACCTCGCCCACGAAGTCGGCGTAGCCGGGCGTGTCGATGAGCGTGACGTGGCTGCCGTCCCGGTCGAAGGTGTTGGCCGCGAGGGAGAGCGACAGCTGCCGTTTCTGTTCCTCGGGCTCGAAGTCGAGCGAGGCCGTGCCCTCGTTGACGTTGCCCATGCGGTTGATGACGCCGGCCTTGTGGAGCAGGTGCTCGGCGATGGTCGTCTTGCCGGACCCTGCGTGTCCGGCAAGGACCACGTTGCGGAGTCGTGAGATGTCGACGTGCGGCACGCGGGGACCTCCAAGAAGCGGGTGTGAGGTCGGCAGAGGCATCTGGGCGGGCCTCGTCCCTCCGGGCCGACCGAGTCGGGTTCGTGGACCCAATCATATAGAATCCGAAGCCATGTCCGGACATTCCAAGTGGTCGACCATCAAGCGCCAGAAGGGCGCCAATGACGCCAAGCGTGGTGCACTCTTCACCAAGCTCGGCAAGGAGATCAGCATCGCGGCCCGTGAGGGGGGCGGCGATCTCGAGGCCAACTACCGCCTGAGGCTGGCCGTCGACAAGGCGCGTGTAGCCAACATGCCGGCCGACAACATCAAGCGCGCCATCGAGCGCGCGACCGGCGGCGACAAGGCCATCGAGTACGAGGAGATCGTCTACGAAGGCTACGGCCCGGGTGGCGTGGCCCTGCTCGTGGAGACCGCGACCGACAACAGGAATCGGACTGCGGCCGAGGTGCGCTCCATCTTCTCCAAGGCCGGCGGCTCGCTGGCCGGTCAAGGTTCGGTGGCCTGGCAGTTCGAACCGCGTGGCCTGGTCAGCGTCGAGACCGGTGCCGGCGACGCTGACGATATCGCCCTCGCCGCCATCGACGCCGGCGCCACGGACGTGGACACTGAGGCCGATCCCATCGAGATCTCGACCGAGCCGACGGAGCTGATGGCGGTGCAGAAGGCGCTCGAGGCGGCCGGGCTGAAGGTCGAATCGGCAGAGCTGACGATGGTGGCCACGGCGCCGGTCGAGGTCGACCTCGACAAGGCCCGCCAGAACCTCCGCCTCATCGAAGCGCTCGAGGACAGTGACGACGTCCAGCGCGTGACCGCCAACTTCGACCTGCCCGACGAGATCGTCGCCGAGGCCGCCGCCTCGTGATCGTGCTGGGGATCGACCCCGGCACTGCCCGCCTCGGCTACGGCGTCATCGAACGCCAGGGCAGCACCCTGACGATGCTCGACTATGGCTGCTTCGAGACCGTCAACGACCGTCCGCTGGCAGGACGGTTGCTGCTCATCCACGAGGCCCTCACCGACCTCATCGAGAGCCATCGGCCCGAGACGGTCGGTGTCGAGCGCCTCTTCTTCAACAAGAACGTGCAGACGGCCATGGCCGTGGGGCAGGCGCGCGGCGTGGTCCTGCTGGCCGCGGCCCAGCACGGCCTGCCCGTGATGGAATACGGCCCCCACGAGGTCAAGCTGGCGGTGACCGGCTACGGGCGCTCGCCGAAGGACCAGGTCCAGCGCATGGTGCAGATGGTGCTCTCGATGCCGGAGCTGCCGCGGCCCGATGACGCCGCCGACGCACTGGCGGTCGCGGTGTGCACCGCCCACGCCTTCAGGCCGGAGATCGTGGCCAGCGCATGATCGCCTCCCTCGATGGCACCGTCACCCAGATCTCGGGCACCGATGTCGTGCTCGAGGTCGGGGGGATCGGCTACCGCGTCTACGCTGGACCCTCAACGCTGAGCGGTCTCTCGAGCGGCCAGCGGGTCAAGCTGCACACCCACCACCTGGTACGCGAGGACGTACAGGCGCTCTACGGCTTCAGCAGCACGGAGGAGCTGGCCTTCTTCGAGCTCATCACCACCGTCAGCGGGGTAGGCCCCAAGGTCGGCCTGGCCATCGTCTCCTCGCGCCCGGTGGCCGATCTGCAGCTGGCCATCCTGCAGGGTGATGATGCGGTGCTCACCTCTGTCTCCGGCGTGGGCAAGCGCCTGGCCGGCCGCATCGTGCTCGAGCTGAAGGAGAAGGTCGATGCTGCCGGCAGCGCCGCCATCAGCGACGGGGGCGGGGAGGCGGAGGTCGTCGCTGCGCTCGAAGCCCTCGGTTACAGCTCTCGCGAGGGTCGCGACGCTGCCCGCACCGCGGTGGCCGCGCTGCCACCAGAGGCCTCGCTGGAGGACCGCGTCAAGGAGGCGCTCCAAACGCTGCGCCAGTGACCGCGAAGCACCAGGCATCGGTAGAACGTCCGTTCCATTCCGGGCTCATCTCTGCTAGACTCCACGTCCATGGATGACGACGCCCGTCTCGTCTCGCCGGAACTCGAGGCGCTCGATGAGAACACGGTCGAATCGTCACTGCGCCCGCGGCAGCTCGATGAGTACATCGGCCAGACGCAGGTCAAGGACAACCTGGGCATCCTGCTGTCCGCGGCCAACAAGCGCGAGGAAGCGGCCGACCACATCCTGCTTTACGGCCCACCCGGCCTGGGTAAGACCACCCTGGCCAACATCGTCGCCCGCGAGCTGGGCGTGAACATCCACACCACCAGCGGTCCGGCTATCGAGCGGCCGGGGGACCTGGCCGCCATCCTCACCAACATCGACGAGCGCGACGTGCTCTTCATCGATGAGATCCACCGCCTCAACCACGCGGTCGAGGAGATCCTCTATCCGGCCATGGAGGACTTCGCCATCGATGTCATGATCGGCCGGGGACCCAGCGCTCGCAGCCTGCGGCTCTCGCTCAAGCCGTTCACCGTCGTCGGCGCCACCACGCGGGCCGGCCGCATCGGGGCCCCTCTGCGCGACCGCTTCGGGGCGATCTACCGCCTGGACTACTACGCGGACGCGGAGCTGGCGGAGATCTTGCGCCGCTCGGCGGGCATCCTCGATGTCGAGATCGACGAGGCGGCAGTGCAGATGCTGGCCTCGCGCGGGCGGGGCACGCCTCGCGTCATCAATCGCCTGCTGCGACGGACGCGCGATTTCGCCGAGGTCAAAGGCGACGGTCGCATCACGCGAGACCAGGCCACGGCGGCCATGGAGGCACTGGACATCGACGATGCCGGCCTGGATACCACCGACCGCCGCCTGCTCGCGGCCATCGTCCAGAAGTTCGGATCCGGCCCGGTCGGCGGCGCGGCCATCGCCGCGGTCATCGGCGAGTCGGTGGAGACCGTCGAGGATGTCTACGAACCGTTCCTGCTGCAGCTCGGCTTCCTCGACCGCACGCCGCAGGGCAGGATGGCCACGGAGCTGGCCCGCGAGCACCTGCGACGTCTGGGCTACGAGGTGCCGCCACCTCGCCGGGCGGAACGCGATGACCCGGGACTGTGGGACGGCGTCACCAGCGAGGGCCGCAACGAGGCCGAGGGGGGCCCGTGACAGGACCGCTGGCCGTACCGCCGGCGGCGATCCCGCCGGCCGGCGACTTCGCCCTCAGGACCAGGGGCCTGCACAAGCGCTACGGAGCGCGGCCGGCCCTGCAGGGGCTTGACCTGGCCGTGCCCCGCGGGGTGGTCTACGGCTTCCTCGGCCCCAACGGTGCGGGCAAGACCACGCTAATGCGCCTGCTGGTGGGGCTCATCCGCCCGGACGCCGGAGACATCGAGATCCTGGGCCGGCCGTACACCTGGCGTCAGCCCCAGCGCCTCCATGATGTCGGCGCGCTGGTCGAGTCGCCGACCTTCTACAGCTACCTCTCCGGCCGCGACAACCTGCGCGTGTTGGCGGCCTCGGGCGCCCGCGTGCCGACGGCTCGTGTCGATGAGGTGCTGGCGCTGGTGGGCCTCGCCGAACGCGGCCGTGACAAGGCCGGCCGCTACTCGCTGGGCATGAAGCAGAGGCTGGGCATCGCCGCGGCCCTGCTCTCGGACCCGCAGCTGTTGCTGCTGGACGAGCCGGCCAACGGTCTCGACCCCGGTGGCATCGTGGCCATGCGCGAGACGCTGCGCCATCTGACTCGACAGGGCAAGACGGTCTTCATCTCGAGCCACATCCTGCCGGAGGTCCAGCAGCTGGCGGACATGGTGGGAATCGTCAATGAAGGACGGCTCATCCGCGAAGGCAGCCTCAGCGAACTCCTCAGCGAAGGAGGACACGTCCAGGCCCGAGTATCGGAAGCGGATCTGGACGCGGCTCGGGCGGCCCTGAGCGGCTTCGGCGCACCGAGCAGTGCGCGCCCGGCGGATATCCCCGGTGCCGCCTGGATCGACGTACGCATCCAGCCCTCGCGCGCCGCGGAGGTCAACCGGGCCCTGGCGGAGGCCGGCGTCTACGCCAGCGAGATCAGCTCGGGCAGCGACCTCGAGTCCATCTTCCTGTCGCTCACGGCCACGCCAGCGGCCACCGACACGCCCGGGACGCCCGCGGTCGGCTGGGGGGAGCGCGGCTAGATGGCCCTGCTGTACATGGCGCTGGTCAAGCTGGTCCGCCGGCCGGCCACGTGGGTCGTGTTCGCCATCCTCGCGGGCCTCATCGTGATGGTCTTCCTCGGCCTCGCCGCTTCGGCCGGCCAGATGGAGTCCCTCGGCGACGAGTTCCAGGTGCGGCTGCTGCTCGGCTTCCCCAACGCCTACCTCATGGTGGTGGGGGTCATCGTCGGTTTCGGGGGCCTGCTGGCGGTCGCCTTCGGGGCCGCCATCATCGGGGCCGACTGGGCCTGGGGCACCATCCGCGCCATCGTCGGGCGTGGCGAGGGCCGGGTGCGTTACACCCTCGTCACGTTCCTGGCCATCGCCATCGTGCTCGGCGTGGGCGTGCTCGTGACCTTCGCCATCGGGGCGCTCGCAGCCGTGGCCGGGGCGGAGATCGCGGGCATCGGTAGCGAGGGCGCGACCGACCCCGACACGCTGGCCACGCTGCCGGACCTGCTGCTTCGTACCTGGCTGGGTGTCGTCCAACCGGCAGCCATCGGCTTCGCCATCGCCATGCTCTTCAAGAGCCAGCTCGCGGGCATCGGCGCCGGGCTGGCCTTCTACTTCGCGGAGATGTTCCTGTTCCTCGTGCCGCTCCTGCGCGACGTGCTCATCTACGGTCCCTTTAGCGTGGCCGGCGCGGTCGTGCCCACGACCGAGGAGTTCGGCACTGGCGGGTTCGGGGACCTGCCCACGCTCGACGCGGACGCGGCTGTGCTCTGGTCGGTGGGTTACCTGGTGCTGGCTCTCGCCATCGCCTCCATCGCGGCCTGGCGGGCGCAGATCACGCAGTGAGCACCCCCACGCGCCGCTCGTCGGCGCTCAGCTTCGAGGTGCTCGCCACCGCGCAAGGGGAGGGCACCCGCGCTCGGGCCGGCCGCTTGCGGACGCCGCATGGCGAGATCGAGACGCCCGTCTTCATGCCGGTGGGCACCAACGCCACGGTCAAGGCCCTGGATCCCGACGACCTGCATGAGGTCGGCGCCAGCATCGTGCTCGCCAACACCTATCACCTCTCGATCCGTCCCGGACACGAGCGCATCCGCCAGCTCGGCGGGCTCCACCGCTTCATGGGCTGGGACCGACCCATCCTCACCGATTCGGGGGGCTTCCAGGTGGTCAGCCTGGGCCAGCTGCGCAGGATCGACGACGAGGGCGTCGAGTTTCGATCGCATCTCGACGGAGCGCTCATCGACTACACGCCCGAGTACGCCATCGCCATCCAGGAGGCACTGGGGCCGGACATCGCGGTCTGCCTCGACCAGCCGGTGCCGCCTCACGCGTCGACCCGGTCCGAGGTGGCCGAGGCCACGGCTCGGACCCACCGCTGGGCAGAACGCTGCCTCGATGCCCACACGCGGGCGGACCAGGCACTCTTCGGCATCATCCAGGGCGGCCTGGAGCCGGACCTGCGGGCTGAATCGACAGAGGTCATCTCGGGGCTGCCGTTCGACGGCGTCTGCATCGGCGGGCTGGCCGGTGACGAGACCCCCCGGCAGCGACGCGCCGCGCTCGACGTGGTGGTGCCGTTGCTGGCCGATGACCCGCGCCCACGGTACCTGATGGGCCTGGGGTCGCCCATGGACCTGCTCGACGCGATCGATGCCGGCGTGGACATGTTCGACTCGGTGCTGCCGGCTCGCGTGGCACGTAACGGCTCGCTGTGGGTGCCCGACGGCCGACTGAACATCCGCAACGCACGCTTCCTCGACGACCCTCGACCGGTGCAGGAGGGTTGCCCATGCCGTCTCTGCCGCACGTTCTCGCGAGCCTACCTGGCCCATCTCCTGCGCGCGGACGAGATGCTCGGCTACCGCCTCGCAACTTGTCATAACCTGACCTTCACCATAGACTTCATGCGTAGGATCCGGTCCGCGATCGCGGCCGGCACCTTCCCCGAGACGATGCGGGAGTTGCGTGCCACAGGAGCTGGCACCAACGGCGCTGAAAGTGTCGCTGAAGGGAGGGTGAAGTCCGAGTGAAACCCCGCCGCCCACACTAGGCGGCACAAGTTGGAGGCGTGAGGATCGATGGCAGGAAAAGTCCCCTCTCGCCGTGAAGCGAAGAAGCCCAAGAAGTCGAAGAAGGCGAAAGCCACGCTCGAGCCGCTCTCCCAGCCGCCGATGCCGTCCGTCGAGGTGATCAAGCCGAAGCGGAAGCCCAAGGAAGAGGAGGAGCGGCCCGAGTAGGGACCGCCGCCAGACCGGCTCTCGGGTGACAGCCATGGAGGACACCAGGCATGACCGTCACCAGCGCCGGTCGGTCGACCGGGAACAGCAAGATCGGTAAGAACGGGGCCGGAGACGGCCAGCAGAAGGAACGTCAACAGGCGGTCGATGCCGCCATCATGTCCATCGAGAAGCAGTTCGGGCAAGGCTCGATCATGCGCCTCGGATCGGACGCACGGCAGCAGATCGACTCCATCCCCACGGGTTCCATCGCCCTCGACCTGGCGCTGGGCGTGGGAGGCGTCCCGCGCGGCCGCGTCACCGAGATCTTCGGCCCCGAGTCATCGGGCAAGACCACGGTCTGCCAGCACGTCCTGGCGGAGGCCCAGAAGCTCGGGGGCGTCGTCGCCTTCATCGACGTCGAGCACGCCCTGGACCCGATCTACGCCCGGGCCTGTGGCGTAGACGTGGACAACCTGCTCGTCAGCCAGCCTGACACCGGCGAGCAGGCGCTCGAGATCACCGAGACCCTCATCCGCTCCGGTGGCGTCGACTGCGTCGTGGTCGACTCTGTGGCCGCGCTCGTGCCGCGGGCGGAGATCGAAGGTGAGATGGGCGACTCCTTCGTGGGTATCCAGGCGCGCCTCATGAGCCAGGCCCTGCGCAAGCTCACCGGCATCGTCAGTCGCTCCAACACGGCGCTCGTCTTCACCAACCAGCTGCGCGAGAAGATCGGCGTCATGTTCGGCAGCCCTGAGACGACGCCCGGTGGCCGCGCGCTCAAGTTCTACTCCAGCGTCCGTCTCGACATCCGCCGCATCGAGACCATCAAGCAGGGCCAGGATGCGATCGGCATCCGCGCCCGCGTCAAGGTCGTCAAGAACAAGGTCGCCGCCCCCTTCCGCGTGGCCGAGTTCGACGTCATGTACGGCACGGGCATCTCGCGCGAGGGCGGGCTGCTCGACGTCGGCGTAGCCTCGGACGTGGTCACCAAGTCGGGTGCCTGGTTCAACTACGGTGAGACGCGCCTGGGCCAGGGCCGCGAGCAGTCAAAGGAGTTCCTGCGCGCGAACCAGGACATCGCCCAGCAGCTCGAGAACCAGATCCGCGCCAAGGTCGCGGACATCGACATCCCCGTGGAGGGCATCAAAGAGGCCGAGTAGGTGGCCCATCGAGCGCGTTCGGCGGGGGAGCGGCGGGAAGCTGCCGAGGCCCGACGTGCTCGCCGTGCCGCGGTCACCGATCCCGATGTGGTCATGGAGGCCGCGGCTGCCTTCCTCGCGGTCCGCTCCCGCTCGGTCGAGGAGACGCGCCGACGCCTCAACCACCTCGGCTATCCCGCCCCGCTCTGCGACCAGGTCGTCGTGCGTCTCGTGGAGCTGGAGTATCTCGATGACGAGGCGTTCGCGCGCGCCTGGGTGGAAAGCCGCGACAGGGCCCGGCCGCGCGGTGCCCTGGCGCTTCGCCGTGAGCTACAGCGCAAGGGCATAGCTGACGACACCATCGCGACCATCCTTGCCCAACGGACGGAGGGGGCCGTTGCCCGCGTGGATCCCCAGACTGGGTCCACCGGCGACCCCGATCGCGAAGCCGCTCGCAAGCTCATCGAACGCAGGGCCTCCTCGCTCCACCGTGAGGCCGATCCTCGCCGCCGACGTCAGAAGGCGTACGCCTTGCTCGCTCGCAACGGTTTCTCCCCGGACGTGTGCCAAGAGGTCGCTGCCACGGTCGCCGAGGACAGCCGTGGGTGACCATCGGGGCGTTTGACGCTCCACTCCGTGCACCGCTAGGCTTCTTCTTCTGACCATCCTGGTCGAGCGGTTCCAAGGGAGTAATGGCCGCTCAGCCGCCGCAAGGTGGCCTACCCAGAGACTTTGACACCTCCAGCCTCCGGGCTGGACGGGAGGGAAACGTGAACGAACCCGTCGTCATGGCGGTCGTCATCCTCGTGGTGGCCGTCGGCGGGCTCGCAGTCGGATTCATCGGGCGCGGCATCGTGGCCAACCAGGCCATCAAGTCGGCGACCGATAAGTCCGAGCGCATCGTCGCCGAAGCGCGAGCCCAACAGAAGGATCTCATCCTCCAGGCGAAGGAGGAACAGGTCCGCCTCCAGCGCGAGGTGGACGAGGAGGGACGCGCCAAGCGCCTCGACCTGCAGAACCTCGAGCGTCGCCTCTTGCAGCGCGATGAGCAGCTCGACCAGCGCACGGACATGCTCGAAGAGCGCGATCGCAAACTGCTGATCCGCGAACAGGAGCTTGGCGCGCAGCGCGCGGAACTGAGTGCGGCGAAGGCCGAGCAGGTCGCAGCGCTCGAACGCGTCAGCGGCCTCTCCGCCGATGAGGCCAAGGCCACCCTCGTCGAAGAGGTCCGCGAGGAGGCCGAGAAGGACGCGGTGCGGCTCGTTCGTGCCATCGAGCGCTCTGCTCGCGAGGGCGCCGAGGACAAGGCTCGCGATGTCGTCATCACCGCTATCCAGCGGGTGGCCGTCGACCACACCGCTGAAGCCACGGTCACCGTCGTACCCATCCCCTCCGACGAGATGAAGGGCCGCATCATCGGTCGCGAGGGCCGCAATATCCGTGCCCTGGAGCAGGCCACCGGTATCGACCTCATCATCGACGACACGCCTGACTCGGTCATGCTCAGCGGCTTCGACCCGGTCCGACGCGAGGTCGCTCGTATCGCCCTGACCAAGCTCGTCCAGGACGGACGCATCCATCCCGGCCGCATCGAGGACATCGTCAACAAGGCCCAGGCTGAGGTCGACGTCGTCATCCGCGAGGCCGGCGAATCGGCCGCCTACGACGCAGGCGTCCCGGGCCTGCCCACCGAGATCCTGACCTTGCTCGGCCGGCTGCGTTACCGCACCTCCTTCGGTCAGAGCGTGCTCAACCACGTCAAGGAGACCTCCCACCTGGCCGGCATCATCGCGGCCGAGCTCGGTGCCGACGTCCAGGCCGCCAAGCTGGGCGGCTTGCTCCATGACATGGGCAAGGCCATCGACCACGAGGTCGAGGGTCCTCACGCCGCCATCGGAGCCGAGATCGCCACGCGCCACAATCTCTCGCCCAAGGCCGTGAACGCCATCGCGGCGCACCACATGGAGGTCGACTACACCTGCCAGGAGGCGCCCATCGTGCAGATCGCCGATGCCATCAGTGCCTCGCGCCCGGGCGCTCGTGGCGAGACCATGGATACCTACGTCAAGCGGCTGACCGAGCTGCAGGAGATCGCCGATGGCTTCCCCGGTGTGGAGAAGTCGTTCGCGGTGCAGGCCGGCCGCGAAGTCCGCATCCTCGTGCGGCCCGACGAGATCGATGATCTCGCGTCAGGCCGGCTGGCGCGGGACATCGTGCGCCAGATCGAGGAGACGCTCACCTACCCTGGCCAGATCAAGGTGACGGTCATCCGCGAGACCCGCGCGGTCGAGTACGCCAAGTGACGTCGCCGCGCTCGGGCGGCGACAGGGCAGGGGCTGGCGACTGCAGATGAGTCGCCGCGAGAAGACCCGCACGCTCGCGGCGGACCAGCTGCCGGCGCTGCCGCTGCTGCCGGATCCGGGCACGTTGCGCGTGCTCATGATCGGCGATGCCATCGGCAAGCCCGGGCGACAGACGCTCGAACGCGAACTCCACGGCTTGCGTGCCGAGCGCGGGATCGATTTCGTCACGGCCAACGGCGAGAATCTCGCCGGCGGCATGGGCCTGACCATGTCCACCGCCGGTGCGCTCTTCGACGCTGGCGTCGACGTCATCACCAGCGGCAACCACATCTGGGACAAGCGCGAGCTCATGCCCGCGCTCGATGGTGAGCCTCGCATCCTGCGACCGCTCAACTACGGCACGGAGGGCGTGCCGGGTCACGGGTGGGGTACGTTCCATGCCGCGGACGGCACGGAGGTCGCGGTCGTCAACGCGCAGGGCCGCAGCACGATGATCCCCATCGACAACCCCTTCACCGAGATGGACAAGCTGCTCGAGGGTGGCGCCGACACCCTGCCTCCGGTCTGCCTTGTCGACTTCCACTGTGAACTGACCAGCGAGAAGAACGCCTTCGGGCTCCACCTCGACGGGCGGGTCAGCGCGGTCGTGGGCACCCACACGCATGTGCCGACCGCCGACCAGCGCATCCTCTCCCGGGGCACCGCCTACGTCAGCGACCTGGGTATGACCGGACCGCTCGACAGCGTCATCGGCTTCGAGCCCGAGACGGTGCTGCCGCGCTTCCTGAACGGCCTGCCCACCCGCTTCGCGGTAGGCACGGGCCCGGTCGTCTTCAACGCGGTCCTCATCGACATCGAGCCGTCCTCCGGCAGGGCCCACAGCATCGAGCGCATCAGCCGCATCATCGAAGTGTGACCACGCTCCGGCGCAATACCGTCGACCTGCACACCCACACCGCCCGATCGGATGGGGTGCAGGAACCGCTCGAGCTCTACGAGCAGATGCGCCGCTGGGGTTCGACGCTGGTGGCCATCACCGACCACGACACCCTCGCGGGGGCCAGGGAGCTGCTGGCGGCCGGCTGCGGCGCGGCCGGTACCAGCGGGCCCCGCATCATCGTCGGTGTCGAGATCAACACCATGGTCGATGACGAGATCGAGGCGGTCGGCGGCAGCGAAGACCGCCTGGGCGAGCTCCACCTGCTCGGCCTCGGCGTGGACCCCGAGGATGCCGCCCTCGGATCGCTGCTGGAGCGACAGCGCCGGGCTCGTGAGCGCCGCTTGCAGCTCACGCTCGATCGCCTGCGTGAGCTGGACATGGACGTCGGGGGGCACCTGCCGCAGGCGGAGGGCGGCATCGACTCCCTCGGTCGTCCCCATGTCGCTCGCGCGCTCGTCTCGGCCGGCCATGCCGAGTCCGTCCAGGACGCCTTCGCCCGCTACCTCGTGCCGGGCATGCCTGGCTACGTCAGACGCCAAGGCATCGGTCCGCGCGCTGCCATCAAGGCCATCACCGCAGCCGGGGGCATCGCCTCGCTGGCCCACTCCCCGTGGGCGCCCGACGAGCCCGAGATCATCGATGAGCTGGTGGACTGGGGCCTGGCTGCGCTGGAGGTCCACTACCACTACTGGGACGAGGAGGTCGTCGAGCGCATGGGTGCCTTCGCCGATGCCCGCGGTCTGCTCCGCACCGGAGGCTCCGACTACCACGGCGACGACGTCAGCTACCAGGAGGCCCAGGCGTACGTCTACGTCCCCGAGTCCGTCGGGGAGCGACTGCTCGCGGCGCTACCATTCGAGGGCCCATGAGACTCTCCATCTTCGGCGCGCGAGGCGTGCCCGCCCGCTGGGGCGGCTGGGACACCATCGTCACCGAGCTCGGCCCGCGCCTCGTGGAGGCCGGACACGAGGTGACGCTCTATGCCATGCCCCGCTACACCGGCGACGAGGTCGGGCCGGACTACGAAGGCATGCGCGTGGTGCGGCTGCCCACCATCTACGGCAAATCCACCGAGACGCTCCTGCACGAGCTGTTCAGCAGCCTCTACGCGCTCACCCGGCCCGGGCAGGACGTCTACTACGTGCTCGGCTGCCGCACGGTGTGGGCCTACCTGCCGCACCGCCTGCTTGGCCGTCGTATCGTCTTCAACACCGACGGGCTCGACTGGAAGCGTCGCAAGTGGGGTCGTTTCGCCCGCGCCTATCTCCGGGCCAACTACTGGCTCGCCCGCCGGATGGCCTCCTGCCTGGTCTCGGACAACAAGGAGCTACAGCGGCTCTACCGCGAAGAATACGGGGCCGAAAGCGCCTTCCTGACCAATGGCGGACACGTCCACCAGGTCGCCGATGAGACCCGCCACCGCCAGATCCTCGCTGAGCATGGTGTGGAGCCCGGTGGCTACTACCTGCAGGTCTGCCGCATCGAGCCCGAGAACAACACGGACGTCGTGGTGCGCGAATTCATCGGCTCTGATGCTGCGGGCCCACTCCTGGTGGTAGGCGGCGCGAACTACGAGAGCGAGTACTTCGAAGCCCTCAAGGCCGCCGATGACGCCCGGGTCCGCTTCCTTGGGCCCGTGTACGAACCCGAGCACATCGAAGCGCTGTTCCTGGGCGCCAGGGCCTACATCCACGGCCACGAGGTCGGGGGCACCAATCCCTCGCTGGTGACCGCCATGGGCTGTGGCCGCATCGTGCTCGCCCACGCGGTGCCCTTCAATCGCGAGGTCCTGGGCGGAAACGGCCTGCTCTGGACGAAGACACCGGGCTCGCTGCGAGCGTGCATCAACGAGGTCGAGCTCGACGCACCGGCGCTGCAGGCCCAGGCTGCGGTAGCCTGCCGCGAGCGTGTCCGCGACTACTACGCCTGGGATAAGTGTGCCCGCGACCATGACCGCTTCTTCCGCTGGTTGGCCGGCGAGGTGGAGGACTATGCCGATTCGTTCTGATCGACCGGCGCTGCCGATGCTCGAGACGCCGCCGCCCGCGACGTCAGCGCCGCGCCTGCCCTCCGGCCCCGCTGACGCCGTCTCCGAATACGCCACCGACACAGCCACGCTGCCGAGCTTCCACGTCTGGACGCTGGGCTGCCAGATGAACATGTCCGATTCGGAGGAGATGGCCGGGGCGCTGCTCGCGGCCGGCTGTGCCGAAGCGCCGGGACTCGAGTCGGCCGACCTCATCGTCATCAACACCTGCTCCATCCGCGAGGCCGCCGAGCAGAAGGTCATCGGCCGCATGGGCCTGCTCTCCAGGCTGAAGGAGACCAGGCCCGGCCTGCGCGTGGTGCTGACCGGGTGCTCTGTCCGTGCCGACAACGAGCGCATCCTCGAGCGGCGCTACCCCGCGGTCGACCTGTTCCTGCGCCCCGACGAGGAACCGGAGCTGACGGCGCGCCTCGGTCTCGGTGGTCCGACCACGCCTCAGGCGCTGGGAGCACCCGGGTTCGAGCGGGTCGGACGCTCGGTGGCCGCGGTGGCCGACCGCCTGGCGGGCACGCGGGCGGCAGCGGTGGAGGAGGGGCACATCGCTCGCGGCCGGGGCGTCAAGGCCTGGCTGCCGATCGTGTACGGCTGCGACAAGACCTGCACCTACTGCATCGTGCCCTTCGCCCGAGGCCCCGAGCGCAGCCGGCCGTTCGACGACATCGTGGCCGAGGCCCGCACGCTGGCTGAGGCCGGCTTCGGGGAGATCACGCTGCTGGGCCAGAACGTCAACTCCTACGGCCACGACCTGCCACCCGATCCCCGTTTCGCCGGTCTCGACAGCCAGCGCACGCTGGGGCGAAGGCAGGACCGTGACGGCCGGCCCGACATCGCCGCGCTCCTTCGCGCCATCGATGCCATCAGAGGCGAAGACGGCCGTCCTCGCATCGGACGCATGCGCTTCGTGACCTCCCATCCGTGGGATCTGACCGACCGGCTCATCGAGGCCATGGCCGAGTGCGAGTCGGTCTGCGAGCACCTGCACCTGCCGGTCCAGTCGGGCGACGACGAGGTGCTCCGGCGCATGGGCCGGCAGTACAGCCTCGGGGCCTACCTCGAGCTGGTCGGCCGGCTGCGGGAGGCTGTGCCCGGCATCGCCCTCACGACCGACGTCATCGTCGGCTTCTGCGGCGAGACCGAGACCCAGTTCGAGGCCACGCTCGAGCTCCTGCGCAGCGTGCGCTTCGAGCAGGTCTTCGCCGCCGCCTACTCACCGCGGCCGGGAACGCCGGCCATGCGCCTGCCCGACGATGTACCCGCGGCCGAGAAGAAACGGCGTCTCAACGAGTTGCTGGCGGTGCAGGAGGAGATCGGCCTGGCCCTCAACGAGACCTGGCTCGGCCGAAGCACCGAGGTGCTCGTCGATGAGGCCCGCCAGCCTCGCGCTCACGACCACGAGGATGGCGATCGGCGCAGCCCTCGCCTGGTCGGACGCAACCGCGAGCACAAGCTCGTCCACTTCGATGGTCCCGAGTCGCTGGTGGGCACGCTCGTGACGGTGACCATCGAGCGGGCAGGGCCCTACGCGCTGTCCGGCCGTCGCGAGGAGGAGCCCGACCACGCCTGACCTGCCGCCGCTCATCGTCATCGCCGGCCCGACCGCCACCGGCAAGACCGCGCTCGCGGTCGCGCTTGCGCAGGAGCTGTCAGACGCCGAGATCGTGTCGGCCGATTCACGACAGGTGTACCGCGGCATGGACATCGCCACGGCCAAGCCCACGCCCGCCGAGCTGGCCGCGGCGCCCCATCACTGCCTCGACCTGGTCGACCCGGATGAGCCCTTCAGTGCCTCGGACTACCAGCGTGCCGCTCTCGACGCGCTCCACGGCATCGCCGAGCGCGACGGCCTGGCGCTGCTGGTGGGCGGCACCGGCCTGTACCTGCGGGCGGTCGCCCGTGGCTTGCCCCTCGATACCGGCGGCCGTGATCGGGAGCTACGGGCAGAGCTCGACGCTCGCCTCGAGCGCCTCGGGCTGGAGCCGCTCGCCAAGGAGCTCAAGGAGCGAGACCCGGTCGGCGCCGAGGCGGTCGATCTGCGGAACCCGAGGCGGGTCGTGCGGGCGCTTGAGCGCGCCATGGTCACCGGGTCGGCCACGCCGCCCGAACCGACCGGCTACCCCGCACCCGTGACCTGGCTGGGCCTGAGGCGGGAAGCCGCAGAGCATCGCCGCGCCATCGCCAGCCGTATCGACGTTCACTTCGCGGCCGGGCTGCTCGAGGAGGCGGCTCTCCTGCTCGAGCGCTATCCCGAGGACCTGCCTGCCTTCAGCGCGATGGGCTACCGCGAAGCCTTCGACGTCATCGCTGGCCGGATCGGTGTCGAGGAAGCCAAGGCTCGCGACGCCCAGCGCACATGGAGCTACGTGCGACGGCAGGGCACCTGGTTCCGGGCGGAGCCGGACATCACCTGGGTCGCGGCAGGAGCGGGAGCCCCCGAGGCGGCGGCCGACATCCTTGCGCCGTTCCTCCGGGGCACGGGCCGTGACGTCTATGCTGGTGCCCGATGAACCGTTCCACACCGATCGACCTGACCCCCGAGGTCGAACGCGCCTTCCTCATCGCCGTCGATACCGGGGACGACGCCGGCTGGACGGCGGAGGAATCGCTGCAGGAGCTGGCCAGCCTGGCCGACACCGCCGGTGCCGAGGTGGTCGGGGCCGAGTGGCAGAACCGGCGTCACATCGACCCCAACTGGTACCTCGGCAAGGGCAAGGCACACGAGCTCCTCGAGGCCATGCGCGACACCGGCTTCACCATGCTCATCGCGGACGACGAGCTCAGCCCCAAGCAGCAGAAGGCGCTCGAGGAGTCGCTCTCGGTGAAGGTCCTCGACCGCAGTGGCCTGATCCTCGACATCTTCGCCCAGCATGCCCGCACGCACGAGGGGCGGCTGCAGGTCGAGCTGGCTCAGCTCGAGTACCAGTTGCCCCGATTGACGCGGATGTGGACGCACCTCTCGCGCACCGGCGGCGGCATCGGCACGCGCGGCCCCGGTGAGACCCAGCTCGAGACGGACCGCCGCGTCATCCGCGGACGGATCAAGAAGCTCAAGGAGCGGGTCGAGCACGTACGCCAGCAGCGTGAGACGGCCAGTCGCTCGCGCGATCGCCGGCTGGTGCCCAGCGTGGCCATCGTGGGCTACACCAACGCCGGCAAGTCATCCCTGCTCAATGCCCTTGCCGGCCGCGAGGCGGCACGAGCGGAGGACCAGCTGTTCGCCACGCTCGACCCCACCAGTCGGGGCGTCAAGCTCGGGGACGGGCAGTCGGCCGTGCTCACCGACACCGTGGGCTTCATCCACAAGCTGCCGCACCAGCTCGTCGACGCCTTCCGGGCCACGCTCGAGGAGGTCGTGCGGGCCGATCTGCTGCTCGAGGTCGTCGATGGGGCTGACGCCCACGCACGCGAACACCGCAAGACCGTCCAGACCGTGCTCGAAGAGCTCGGCGCGGGCGACAAGCCGCGCGTGGTCGCGCTCAACAAGGCAGATCTATACGACGCGGCCCATGCCGGAGCGGATGTGCCGGCACCGGCTCTGGGCGACGTCGTACCCGTATCCGCCCTCACCGGCTACGGCCTGGACATGCTGCGGCTGTCGCTCTCGAGCGCCATCGCCCGGCTGTGGGAGGAAGTCGACGTGAGCCTGCCCTATGCCGAGGGCGAACTGCTGGCGCGCGTGCGCGAGCGCGGCACCGTTGAGGTCGACTACCGCAACGCGGAGGTGCACATCAGCGGGCGCGTGGTGCCGTCGCTGGCTGGGGAGCTGCGTGCGGCTGCGGCGCGCTGGCATCAGGCACAGGAGGAGGCCCCGTGAGCCAGCCCGTCAATGTCATCTGCCGACTCACACCCGAGGGCTGGGCCTGCGAGGTGCGCGTCGGGACCGACCCTGGCGCCACGCGCCATACCGTGCTCGTCAGCCAGGGTGACCTGGCGCGTCTCGCAGCCGGCCACTACGACCCCGAGGAGCTGGTGGCTGCCTCGTTCGCGTTCCTGCTCGAGCGTGAGCCCAGGGAGTCGATCCTGCGCCGCTTCGAGCTACCGGTCATCGAGCGTTACTTCCCCGGCTACGAGACCGAGATCCGCCGCCACCTGGGCTCGTGACTCTCGGTCAGTCGGCCGCGAAGCTGACCGCTTCTGGCTCGATCATCTCGCGGTGAAGGAGCTCGTGCAGCTCCTCCACACGCTCCGCCTGCGATTCCTGGCCGGCCAGGTTCTCGAGCCGGTATGGATCCTGGGTGATGTCGTAGAGCTCCCGTTCGCCGGTGCCGAGTTCGGTGTAGACCCAGTAGGCCGCGTCGGAGTAGGACCCGGTCGTGTGGATGCCGTACCAGGGCGGCATGTCGCCGGCCGGGTGCAGGTTCTCGGTGTAGACGAACGGCCGCTCGAGCGTGTCTGCCTCGCCGGTGATGAGCGGTAACAGGCTCAGGCCGTCGGTTTCGGGCATCGTGCAGCCGGCGATCTCGCACAGTGTCGGTGCGATGTCCACGTTGGAGACCGGTTCGGTGACCACGCGCCGCTCGTCGCCGGTCACGGCCGGCCACAACAACTGCATGGGCACCGGAGCGGCGTAGGGCCAGTACTTGCCCCTCGGCAGTCGGTGGTCGCCGAGGAGGAATCCGTTGTCCGAGGTGAAGATGATGAGGGTGTCGTCGAGTCGGCCCGCGTCCCGCAGCGCATCGGTGAGCTTGCCCACCGCCCAGTCCACGCTGAGCATCTCCTCGCAGCGCTTGCGCAGGTCGAAGCCACGCTTCTCGAGAAGAGGCCGGTCCTGGACGTACGCGGGCTTATCGGAGACATCCGCCTCGTTGTACGAGGGTCCGCGCCAGGGCCGCACATCCGCGCACTTCGGACTGCCCACATGGCGTTTCATCGCGATGTTCGGCACGTGCCCGCTATAGAGCGAAGCCACCGCCAGGATGGGCTGGTCCTCGGGGGCGTCGCGGATATGGCCCGCGAGCCGCTCGGTGGTCACCTTGGTCGAGTGATCGCCGGGTCGAGTGCCCTGCTTGGACACGCCCTCGGGCGTCCACAGCCGATAGTCGTAGAAGTGCTTGTACCTGTCGCCGCCCCGGCGCCAGATGACATCGAACTCGTCCCAGCCCCCGGCGTAGTCGCGCACGTCCTTCTTCTTCGAGGTCGAGATGCCGTTGACGTACTTGCCCGCGAAAAGGGTGTGGTACCCGACGTCCTGCAGCTCCGTGGCGAGTGTGACGGAGGCGTCGAAGTCCTCGATGGCGTTGTCGTTCCGGGTGACACCGGTGTTGTGCCCATGTCGTCCCGTCAGCAGGGTCGCCCTGGACGGCCCACACAGCGGCGTCGAGCCGATCGAGTTCGTGAATTCGACGCCCTCGGTGCAGAACCGCGCGAGCCGAGGCGTCCTTTCCGCGTCACACCACAGGCTCCGCTGGTTGACGCTGACGTCGTCCAGGTACATGAGCAGGATGTTGGGGCGGGAGACGTCATCGCTCGCGGCCAGCGCGGGAGCGTGCCACGAGCCCGTCGAGAGCAGGGCCAGCCCGAAGCCGATGCCGAGGGCCTTCTTGACGCTGACGCCGGTCTCCATCGCGGGGAAGCATAGGCCAACTCCACCTAGCCGGCTCCCCGCCGGGATGTCGCAGCCGACCCAGCTCTCCGGTCGGCCGTCTTTGCACAAGGACAGGATGCCGCTCCAGCAGCCGCAGAGGCAGGGAGTGCTATCGTGGAGCATGCGTGGTGCACGAATGTGGATCGGCGCACCGCAACGGGACCTCTCCCAGGGAGTCGGCCATGGATCTCATCCTCGCCTATATCGACCCGGGCTCAGGGAGCCTCGTCATCCAGGCGCTCATCGCCGGCCTCGTGGCTGTGCCCATCTTCTTCCGTCGCCACATCGCCCGCATCGTGCGCACGGTCCGCGGTCAGACCGAGGCGGCGCCGGAGCCCGCCGCACAGGACGACGCCAGCAAGGGTGCCTGACCCGGACGTCGGCCGCGACCCCGGTTCCTATCGCGACCCCGCCGGCTTCGTCTTCCGCCGGGACTCGGTCGTCTACCGCCAGATCGAACCGTCCTTCGCGGCCGATTGGGATTACTACCTCGCTTCTGGCCTTCACGACCGCCTGTCGGCCGAGGGTGTCGTCGTCAACGATGAAGAGGTGGATCTCGGACTGGCCGCTGCGCCACCCGCCTACCGGGTCATCCGGCCGGACCCGATCGAGGTCATCTCCTACCCCTACGAGTGGTCCTTCAGCCAACTCCAGGACGCTGCGCTACTGACACTGCGGGCACAGGCCAGGGCGACCGAGGCCGGCATGACCCTGCGAGATGCCTCGGCCTACAACATCCAGTTCTACCGGGGCAGGCCCATCCTCATCGACTCGCTTTCCTTCGAACGCGCCGACTCGGGCCGGCCCTGGGCGCCATATCGCCAGTTCTGTGAGCACTTCCTCGCACCACTGGCGCTGATGGCCAAGGTCGACGTCCGCCTGGGGCGCATGCTGCGAGATCACCTCGAGGGCATCCCGCTCGACCTGGCCGCGCGACTCCTACCCGGTCGCACCCGGCTGTCATTCGGCCTCGGACCCCACATCCACCTCCATGCGCGCGCGCAACGCCAGCATGCCGACGACGCCTCGGCACCCGGAGCCGGTGCTGAGGCCACGATGTCGCCGAAGAAGCTGGCCACGCTCATCGAGAGCCTGCGCGACACGGTGAGTGGGCTGTCGTGGGAGCCCGCGGGCACGGCCTGGGCGGACTACGCCGACAACACCAGCTACGGGGACGCCGCCACGTCAGCCAAGTCCCAGGCGGTAGGGGAGGCGTTGAGCGTGGTCGGCGGCGGACGCGCCTGGGATCTTGGAGCCAACACCGGCCGCTACAGCCGCATCGCGGCCGACGCCGGCTACCAGGTCGTGGCGCTCGATATCGACCCGGCGGCGGTCGAGCGCGGCTACCTGGCCGTGAAGTCCGACGGTCGCGAGGACATCCTTCCGCTACTCGCCGACATAACCGACCCCAGTCCCCCCCTGGGGTGGGGGAGTGCCGAACGAGCCGGACTGCTCGACCGGATCCACGCCGACGTGATCCTCGCCCTCGCGCTCGTCCACCACCTCGCGATCGGCTCGAACGTACCGCTGCCGATGATCGCCGCGTTGTTCGCGCGCCTTGGCCCGCACGCGATCGTCGAGTTCGTGCCCAAGGAGGACGCGATGGTCCAGCGATTGCTTGCGTCGCGCCGCGATGTCTTCGACGACTACACCATCGATGGCTTCAGGGCCGCGTTCGCTGCGCACTTCAGCGTCGTGTCCGAGACAGCACTCGAAGGCAGTAGCCGTACGCTGTTCCACTTCGCGCGCATGGATCGGTAGTCGGAACGCGCGAGGCCTGAGGCATCGAGACGACCGGACCGCCACCCATGCAGCCGCGATGGAGCCAGGCAGGCGTCTGCATCTGGGGCACTGAGCTCTACGAGACCCGATCGCCGCGTGAGCATCGCTCATCAGCCAGCAAGCGCAGTCGGGTCACCAGCGCCCACGCTGTACGCTGTCTCGCATGAAGAGAGCCTACGTTCGCGCCTCGGGGGTCATCATCGCAGCCGTATCGCTCGTGCTCGGAGCCGCCGCACCCGCCAGCGCCGGCCCGTTGCACCAGTTCAGCGAGATCCAGGCATCGGACGTGGTCATCACGCCCGACCCGAGCGGTCGTTCGGCCGTGCTCGAGGTCGATACGACCATCGACGTGGCCTGCTCGGTGATCTACGGGCTCGACGAGTCATTCGGGCAGATCGCGGTCGACAGCGACATGGATGGGGGCGCGCATGCCGACCACCACCCCGTGATGGGAGGGCTGGCTCCCGACTCCGAATACGCCTACCGCCTGCAGGGCACGGCTCCTGACGGCGCCATCTATGTCAGCGACGTGATGTCCTTCCGAACACCGGCAGCACCGATCGGTGGTCCAGTCGATGTGGCACTTGGTGCCACGATAACCGGCGTCAGCTCCGAGTGGTCCGACGCATTCGGCGCCGCCAATGCCTTCGACGGCGACGCCACCACCGAATGGTCGAGCCGCGGCGACGGCGATGACGCCTGGGTCGAGATCGACCTCGGCTCAGCGCAGCGCATCGACGCGGTCGAGTTCCGCACGCGTTCCATGACCGACGGCACGGCCATCACCGAGACCTACGCCATCACGGCCGACGGCGTGGAGATCGGCCGGTTCGAGGCGGACGTGCCAAGCGAGGTCGACCTCGAGGCCCAGGTGCTGCGCTTCGATGTCGTCACCTCGAGCGGAGGCAATACCGGAGCTGTCGAGATCCTGGTACTGGCGGATGTCGGTGGCTAGGAGCATCAGGCTCGTCCGCCGCTGAAGCGGCTCGCCAGTCGGTCCTCGGCGGCGGCGATGCAGGCACTCCGGCGATCGAGGCTGCGGGTGGCCTCACGTCACCAACCCCCCGGCACCTGCCGTTCCAGGTCATCGAGCTGCGACCGCGCGAGGGGACTCTTGGCGTCGCCCTGCTGCGTGCAGATCCAGCGTGCTCCCAGCTGGGCGCGTCCGACTGCCCGGTCGAGCGGAAGTCCGTCCATGACCCGCGCCACCAGGAAGCCCACCGCGAGGTTGTCGCCAGCGCCGTTGGTGTCGACGATGGGAGCCAGCGGCAGCTCGACAGCCGGGAACGCATCGACTCGACCGTCGTGGGCGACGAGGCAGCCGTCGGTGCCGGCACCGACCACCACCACGAGACCTGATCGCCGCGCAGCGAGATGACGCGCGGCACTGCCGGGATCGTCGAGATTCACAGCCGACATGAAGAGCACGTCGGCTGTGGCCACGAAGTCGGCCCGGTACGGGTCGTCAAGGTCCGCCACGTCCTGCAGGTCACAGGAGACGGTGGCGCCGGCCTCGCGCGCCAGCGGCAGGATGCTACGGGCCCATTCGTCGAGGTGGACGTGGACGACGCTTGCGCCCTGTAGTGCCGCCCGGCAGGCCTCGATGTCGACTTCGGTGCTGCTGGAGCCACGAGGGTCGAAGTAGTTGCGGCGCGAGCCGTCGGCCTCCACGATGTTCACGCTGCGATGCGTGCCGGCAGGGTCGCGCAACTCGGTGACGGCGACGCCGGCTGCTGAAAGCTCGTCGCGTACCCAGGCGCCTGCCCGGTCGTCACCCAGGGCGGCGATAGCATGAGTCCGGACACCCAGAGCCGCGGCTGCCAGCGCGCTGTAACAGCCGGCCTGGCCCAGTCCATCTGTGGTCTGCGCAAACGTCATCTCCGTGCCAACGCGCTCGCCGACCGGATAGACGTTGGTGTCGATGCCGAACGCACCCACGACGACGAAACCTTGGTCCACTCGCATGGACGACACGATAGTGGTGTGCGCCGGACGTGTGCAGCGTGCGCCACCTCACGCTCTCGCCAGCTTGGCGTCACTTCCGATAATGCAAGTTATGTAACATTCGCCCTCGCGCGGGGGAGATCCGGGGCGAGCGCACCGCTGGACGGACCCCTTGGCTCGGTCTCGACAACGCCGAGACCTGCTTCGCTTGGCTGGCGGTACTCGCCGCCACACGCTCGCAACCGAGATCGCGTCTGCGGCTGCGGGAGACCGCTTGTACTTCCTCGGCTGTCAGCGCGGGCCTGTCGGCATCGACAAACGGATGCAGCTGACCGGCATCCGTGGCGGAGCCCCAAGCGTCAGCTGCGACAGTAGCGGGAACTGTCGAACGGTGGTCACCGACACTGGCGTGGTCCAGGTCCGCCGGTCGGGCCCCCTGCCCTCCATCAGGGTCGATGCCGGCGTCAACCGTCTCGTCCTCGAAGGCTTCCCGGTCGGCGACGGCTTCCGTATCCGCTGAGTCCCGGGGTCTCTGGAGGCCCGGGATCCGCATCGCCAGACGGTCGCGGCCTGAGCCGCGGTCGTAGAAGGGACCAACACTTGCGTAATTGCGCAACTACTGGAATGATAGCTCGGACCGACTACTCCGACCACGCCGCGTTTCCTGGGGGTTCACATGTCCCGTCGCCTCGTCCTGCTCGCCGCCCTGGCCCTGGTGGCCATGTTCGCTTTCGTCGCCTGCGGTGATGACGGCGCAGCCGGGGCGCCCGGCGCGTACACCGTCAAGCCCGCAGAAGCTGCCCGTATGATCGATGGCGGTGAGCGCACTACCATCGACGTACGAACCCCAGCTGAGTTCGCCGACGCCCACGTGGTCGGCGCCCTCAACATCGATGTCGATAGCGCGGACTTCGAGAGCCGCATCAGGGAACTCGACCCCGATGAGCCGTACCTGGTCTACTGCCGCTCGGGTAACCGGTCCGCGGTGGCCGCCGACAAGATGGAAGACGTCGGCATCATGGACATCGCCGACGCTGGTGGACTGGCCGACCTCGCGCGCGCAGGCGTTCCCATCGAGTAGCCAGGCCGGCCCGGTCGCCCGGGCCGGTGGTGTCTTTGCGTGAAGACAGGCCGGCCGCTGGTGTCTTTGCGTGCAGACAGGCCGGCCGCTGGTACCGTGTGGCGGTGGCAGCAGCGGCCGATATCCGCATCAGGCGCATCCGCCCGGGCGACGGGCTGATCCTGCGCGAGCTGCGGCTGCGCAGCCTGGCTGACGCACCCGATGCCTTCGGCCAGCCGCTCTCGGAGGCCCGAGTGCGGCCCGAGGGCGAATGGGACCGCAGCGCGCGACAGTCGTCGCGCGGCAACAACCGCATCTGGCTCATCGCCGAGACCAGTGAGCGCACGGTAGGACTCGTCCAGGGCCGCCGGCGCCGCCCCTCGACGCTGCTCCTGTTCAGCATGTGGGTGGACCCGTCCGCCCGCCGCCTGGGTGTGGGACGTATGCTCATCGAGAGCCTGGAGGCCTGGGCCGTCGGGTGGCACGCGGCCCAGACCATCCTGTGGGTCCTGGGTGCCAACGAGTCCGCCATCGAGTTCTACCGCGACCTCGGCTTCACGCCGGTCCGCGGAGGCCACGATGCCGAGTCCGGCGCTCGATTCGGCGCTCTCGCTATGCGCCGAGAGATCGACGCACCCGCACCCTGACTCGCCCCGATCGCGGCCGTTGACCGAACGCACCATCAGATGGTGCGTTCATGGACCACTCCGTGCCGTCGGTTCTGGGCGCGTCGCCGATAGGTCGTCTGTGCGACCCGTGCTATGAGCTCAGGGGATTGTCATCGACCGACAACCACGCGCGGTCGACTGCGACGTGGATCACCGACGGTCGGCGCGATGTGATGGCCTCGCGGAGCGCCGGCAGGAATTCGGCATCACTGCCCACGGTGAACCCGAGGGCGCCGTGGGCACGAGCCACGGCCGCGAAGTCGATGGGGCCAAGCTCGGTGGACGTGGTGGGTCGGCCCTCGCTCATCTGCTGCACCGCGATCGAGCCGTACCTCTGGTTGTCGAACACGACGGCGATGGGATGGGCTCCTTCGCGAACGGCGGTCTCGAGCTCGGCCATGGAGACCGCGAAACCGCCGTCGCCGCAGAGTGCGACGGCGATGCGGTCGGGGTCCATGAGTGACGCCGCGATGGCAGCCGGCAGCCCGAAGCCCACCGTGCCGGAGGTCGCGCCGAGGAACGAGCCGGCTCGGCGGAAGTGGAAGTTGCGGGCGACGAAACCGGCCAGGTTGCCGGCGTCTGTGGCGATGGTGGCGTTGTCGGGCAGGGCCGCTCGCAGCATCGCGATGATCCGCCCCGGGTGGGCACCGGGACCATCCCAGGTCCCCTGCCCCAGCGCGGTGGCGGCACGATAGGCCTCCCGGTCCGCGGCGTTGCGAGCCTCGCGACGATCGCGCATCTCGTTGTCCAACGCCGCCGCACGGAGATCGGACCAGGCCGAATCGAGAAACCGTGACGCGTCGGCCGTGATCGACAACGTGGGAGCCGTTGATCCGCCCCGGGCCGGGCGGGGTTGGACATCGACATGGATCCAGCGGGTCGCGGGCGCGGGGATGCGATAGCCGTCGGTGGTGATCTCTGACAGCCGTGTGCCGATGAAGAGGATGACGTCGGCGTCGGCGAGCCGCTGCGTGACCGTCGGTGCAGCCCAGGAGCCGGCCATGCCCAGGTAGTTGGCGTGATCGTTGGGGAAGACGTCCGGACGGCGCCAGGCTGCGATGACAGGCACCGCCAGGGCCTCCGAAAGGGCCACCAGGCGCTTGGTGGCGCGGGCGCGGAGAACGCCGGCGCCGGCCACGATGACGCCGCGCTCCGATGCCGCCAGCATCTTCATGGCCCGGCTCACAGTCGCACGGTCGGCAGCCGGACCACGCGCCCCGGGCGGCTTTGGCAGCGGCTCGTCGAGCAGCTCGACGTCGTGACGCTGGATATCGATCGGTATCGACAACAGGATGGGTCCCGGTCGGCCGGTGTTCATCCGGTTCCACGCCTTCGCCAGTACCGCAGGTGTCTCAGCGGGCGCGTCGATCTGGGCAGCCCAAGCGGCCAGCGACCCGAAGCTGCCGACGAGGTCGGCCTCCTGGAATGCCTCGCGGCCGATGAGCGACGCCTCCACCTGCCCGGCGAGGGCGACCAGTGGAGCCGAGTCCTGCTGGGCGGTGTGGATGCCGACAGCAGCGTTGGCCGCTCCCACCGCGCGTGAGACCACCACGATCTGCGGACGGCCGGTGGACTGCGCGAGCGCCTCGGCCATGAAGGCCGCGCCGCCCTCGTGGCGAGCGGTCACGACACGGATACCTGCGGTGGCTAGGTCGTCGAGCAAGGGCAAGATCGGCTCCGCCGGCACCGTGAAGCAGTAGCGTGCGCCGGCGGCGTGCAACTGCCGGGCGATCTCCTGTGAGACAGTGCGGCGGACGGTCGGGGGAGGTGGCGCCGGCTCGGGCGTGTCCTCCGGCGCCGGCTCGGGCGCCGCTTCCGCTTCCACGACGGCCGAGGACGGCTCATCGGGGGCAGGGCCGACATCGAGCCCCGGCGTGTCCTCCGGCGCCGGCTCGGGCGCCGCTTCCGCTTCCACGACGGCCGAGGACGGCTCATCGGGGGCAGGGCCGACATCGAGCCCCGGCGTGTCCTCCGGCGCCGGCTCGGGCGCCGCTTCCGCTTCCACGACGGCCGAGGACGGCTCATCGGGGGCAGGGCCGACATCGAGCCCGGGCGTGTCCTCCGGCGCCGGCTCGGGCGCCGCTTCCGCTTCCACGACGGCCGAGGACGGCTCATCGGGGGCAGGGCCGACATCGAGCCCGGGCGTGTCCTCCGGCGCCGGCTCGGGCGCCGCTTCCGCTTCCACGACGGCCGAGGACGGCTCATCCACCAGGGATGGCTCGGGCACGACCGGCTCGTCGAGCGGCTGATTCGCAGGCTGCTGCTCAGGCCGGCGGTCGGGGCTGGCCGTGGCCTCGACGGGAGCGGGCTCTGGCGTCACCGGCGGCTCGGCAGGATCGGTCGGCATGGTCGGCTGCGCGGAGAGCCGCTCGTTCTGGGGATCGGTCAAGCTATTGCACCAAGGTGAAGATGAGCGAGGCGATGATGAAGATGGCGATGACGGCGAGGATGAGGCGCACGCCCCGGCTCTGGGTGTCGATCATGGATACCTACCGGTAGTTCTTGAACTGCAGTGCGACAGGGTAGTCCTCTGCCTCTTCCTTGAGGCGAGCGATGACACGCTGTAGCTCGTCCTTGGACTTGCTCGTGACTCGGACCGCTCCGCCCTGGATCTGACCCTTGGCCTTGGGGAACTCGTCGCGGATGAGCCTGGTGATCTTCTTGGCGAGGTCCTCGGGCAGGCCCTGACGAAGACCGGCGACCTGCTTGTACATCATGCCGCCGGCGGGCACGATCTCACCCCAGTCGAAGATCTTCAACGAGAGCCCACGTCGCACGGCCTTGGAGCCGATGAGATCCTGGACTGCCGCCGAGCGCATCTCCGAGTCGGTCACCACGGTGATGTCCTTGTCGCTGAGGTCGACCTGCACCTTGGAACCCTTGAAGTCGTAGCGCGTGGCGACCTCACGCCTGACCTGGTCGAGGGCGTTGACCAGCTCCTGGCGGTCGAACTCGCTGACGACATCGAATGAGACGCTGCTGGCCATCGCTCTACTCCCCTGCCCCGCCTGCCTGCTTCTTGTAGCTGCTGTCGGTCCCGACCACCCGCGTCACCGGCCACTCTCGAATGCGTGCGATGAGCCCATCATCATCGACCTCGATGGCGCTGAACCCACGCACGCGGACGCGTTCGGCCGAGGCACGGAGCGTCAGAGCTCCGTGCCAGTTGCCCAGCACGGTGCGACCGGAGACCCATACGTGCTCCGCGTCGAACTCGATGTGGTCCTGCGTCGCGACGATCTGATTCACATGCTCGCGGATAGCGACCGCGCCGGTCAATGGCTGGATGAAGGGGTCGATGCGATACTCGGCCTCCTCGCTGAAGAGTTCGAGCACAGCGTCAGGATCACGCCCTTCCCAGGCGCGCTTCCAGCGGGCAAACAGGTCCTGCCCGTCGCCGGGCGTCAGAGTCTCGGGCATCAGGGGCATTCTACTCGGCGCTACCGTCGCCCAACAGCGTGACCAGGCGCTCCGCGATGACGTAGGAGCGCCCGCCGCCCATGGCCAGCACCACGTCGCCCTGCTGCACCTGCTCAGCGAGGTAGTCGGCCGTGCTCTCCGGACTGCCGGGCGCCGATACCTCCTGGCCGGAGATGCGGGCGACGGCCGCAGCCAGCTCGGCCGCACTCGCGATGGTGGTGTCCGGATCTCGTCCGGCCCAGATGTCGGCGATGACGACGTGGTCGGCCATGGCGAGCGCCTCGGCCAGGTCGTCGAGCATGGCGGCGGCGCGATGGTAGGTCAGCGGCTCGTGGGCGAGCCACAGGGTACGGCCGGGATACCGACTGCGGACGGCCTCGACGGTGGCACGGATGGCCGTCGGGTGATGCCCGTAGTCATCGATGACGAGCACACCCCGCGGCTCACCCTTGACCTCGAAGCGGCGGCCGACGCCCTCGAAGGATGCCAGCCCATCGGCGATGTCATGTCCGCCCAGGCCGAGCAGCGCGCCTGCCGCAGCGACGCAGGCGGCGTTGGCTGCGTTGTGCGCACCCGCCAGGCGCAGGGGAGCGGCCACCTGCGTGTCGGGTCCGGGCAGGCCGTCGAGCCACAGGAGCGTGCCGCTCAGTCGGTATCGGACCTTCGGTGGCTCGATCCCCGGCACGTCGGCCTCAGCCGGCGCCACCCGCACCAGGCGATCGCCCCAGTCGGCCAGTCGTCCGGCCAGTTCGGCACCTCCGGCATCGCCCACGTTGACCACCACCCGGCGCCCCTCGGAGCCGGGCGCTCGCAACCACGCCTCGAACGTGTCCACCACCGCGGATCGGTCGGCGAAGACGTCCGGGTGGTCCCATTCGGCGTTGAGCACGACCGCCACATCGGGCCGGTAGGGGTCGAAGTTGCCGGCGTATTCGTCCGCCTCGACGACGAACGCATCACCCCTCCCCCAGCGAGCCGTGGCCGGGATGCCGCCGGTCAATCCGGCCGGCAGCAGCGCCCCCACGAAGGCAGCGGGGTCCCGGCCGGCCGTGGCAAGCATGTGCAGGAGCCAGCCCGCCGAGGTGGACTTGCCGTGCGTGCCGGCCACGGCCACGAGCCGTCCGCCCTGGCTCGCCGCCGCATCGGCTACGGTCTGCTGCCAGGCCTCGACGGGGATACCCGCCTCGCGTGCAGCCACCAACTCGGGGTGGTCGGGCTGTACCGAGGTCAGCGCCTTGGTCACAGCCAGCCGTGCCGGGGGTGGCGTGATCGTCACGTGTCCCCTCGAGTGCCGGTCGGCAACGACGATCGAGCGCGCCGTCAACGCCGCGGTGTAGGGCGAGGGCGCGCCGGGGTCGCAGCCGTCGGGCGCGCCGCCGGCCTCGTGGGCCAGCAAGGCCGCGGCCGAGGCACCCGCGCCGGCTGCACCGATGACGTGGATCCGCTCACCGGGGGCGATGGGTCGAGCCGGTCGAGCCGGCGCGAGTCCGCGTCCGACGTCGTTCGCGCCGCGAATCATGTGCCAGCTGGTTCCGGGGCGAGCCACTCGAGGAGCAGTTCGAGTGCAGCCGCCGCACTCTGCTCCTTGTTCGCCTCACGCTCGCCCTGCCAAAGGTGGCGGCGCACATCGTGGCCCGCCGGACCGGCCACGGCCACGTAGGTCAGCCCGACGGGCTTCGACTCGGACCCTCCGCCGGGACCCGCGACACCGGTCACGGCCATAGCGTAGTCGCAGCCGATCCGTTGGCGAGCGCCTTCAGCCATGGCCACGGCCACCTGCGCTGACACCGCACCGTGACGCTCGATGGCCTCAGGGGCCACGCCGAGCAGCCCGGTCTTGATGGCATCGGCATAGCTGACGATACCTCCGAGGTAGTAGTCGGACGAACCCGCCACCGAGGTGATGGCATGGCCGATCAGCCCTCCGGTACAGGACTCGGCCGTGCCCACGCTGATGTGTCGCGCGAGCGCGACCTGCTGGAGGCGAGACGCGAGTGCCGTGAGCGGTCGTTGGTCCGACCTGTTCAGTCGACCGTCTTCGGCTTGTGACCCTGCTTGATCCGCCATTCCTTCGCCACTGCCTTGCTGCCGACCGATCCGTACTCGATGCCATCGACGGTCACCTTCGCGGCCTTGGCGTTACCGACACGCAGGACGATGTCAGGGTCGACGCGCCACGACCGCTTCTGGCCGGGCGTGAGCAGGACCCGCTCATCGATGACGTCGCCCTCGGGGGTGGTGATCCGCACGCGCGTCTGCCCACCGACAGCCTCCACCTTGATCGTCATCTTGTCGTTGAGCGACTTGACCGGTACCTGGGCGTACGCCGGGTAGCCGCCATCGATCGAGGCTGAGACCGAGGCGAACCACTTGCCCTTGGGCACGTAGAACGTGCCCCGGAAGACACCGTTCTCGTCGACCGGCAGGACCTTCTCAGGCGGCGCCGTCTTCTCGCGGTCGGTCTTGCCCCGCCACTGGAAGCTGATGGTCACGTTGGGCGCATCGCTCGTGCCCACCACGTTCACCTTGCCGTCCTTGGTCGAGAGGCCGGACACGGGCTCGATGAGGGTCAGTTCAGCCGACGGGATACCGGTGATGTTGGTGTCCTCGACGCCCTCCGGCAGGGCCGGCGCGATGTCCCCCTGGGGCAGGCTGCCGTCCTCGACGGGAACGCTGACGATAACCTTGAGCGGCGCGGAATCGCGCGCGGTCTCGGGGTCGCGACCCATGATGGTGAAATGGTTCTCGCCCTTGCTCACCGGCAGGCTCAGGCTCCAGTCACCCCGGCTGTCGGCGGTGTCGGTGCGCACGATGGGCTCCGCTCCGACCGCGTCCGTGCCGGTGGCGGTGATGGCCGCATTGGGCGTCCCGCTGCCGTCGATGCGCACGAAGTCCATGTCGGGCGGGAGCTGGCGGATGGCCGGGCCAGAGAGCGTGATCTCCGGGTTCTGCGTGAATCGGATCAGCTGCAGCCCGACATAGCCGACGAAGGCGAACACGATGGCCGCGAGCACGAGTGCGACGACGAGACCGCTGGTGAGCTTGAAGCCACGGCTGGGAGTGGTGATGGGCTGGGGCGGCGGCTTGACGCTGGGCACGTCCGCAGAACGCGGCCGGTCGATCTCCTTGTGCCAGCGCGCGAGCATTTCGTCCGCGTCGAGGCCAAGGTAGGTCGAGTAGTTGCGCAGGAAGCCCTTGGCGTAGACCGGTGCCGGCAGGTCCCCGACATCGCCGCTCTCGAGCGCCATGAGGTGGCGCGCGCGGATCTTCGTCTCGCGCTCCGCGCGCGCGAGATCGACACCCTTGCGCTGGCGGGCGGTCTGCAGGATCTCACCGACATCAGGGGCACGCTGGGTCTCATACGACCACGTGTCCCCACTCGTCGCTCGAGTCCCGGCGCGTGCTTCTTGGCGCGCGGTCATCCGGCGATGGAGCCCTCACTCGTACACGGCTTCCGCCACGACCACGGCAGTCGCGACGTTCCGCCAAGTCTACTCGCTCGGGAACCCTCGCGGACGACGAGTTCGGTGAAGAATCACCAAGATCAGAGAGCGTCCGCGTCGTCGGGACCCTTGAGCCAGTTCTCGGGTCCGTAGACCGCTCGCGGCACGGCCGGGTTGCGCGGGTCCTGGGGACCCACGATACCCACCCGCTCGAGTTCGTCGATGATGCGGCTGGCCCGGTTGAAGCCGACCTTCAGCTTGGTCTGCATCATGGAGGTGCTGGCCTTGCCGGTGAGGACGACCAGCTCCGCAGCGCGCGGCGTGAGCTCGTCCTCTGCCAGCCTGGCCAGCCAGGCGAACTCGCCATTCTCACCGTCGTCGCCGTCGCCGCTGCCCGAAAGGATATCGGGGTCGTAGGGCGGCTCGGGTTCCTGCTCGCGCCAGAAGTCTGCCACCGCCTTGACCTCGGCATCGGAGACGAAGACGCCCTGGATGCGGACAGGTCGCGGCAGGTCCGCGGGCTGGTAGAGCATGTCTCCGCGGCCGATGAGGTCCTCCGCGCCCGGCTGGTCGAGCACGGTGCGGCTGTCCACGTTCGAGGCCATGGCGAAGGCGATGCGACTGGGCACGTTGGCCTTGATGAGGCCGGTGACCACGTTGACGCTGGGACGCTGCGTAGCCAGCACCAGGTGGATGCCCACCGCACGCGCCTTCTGGGCCAGCTTGACGATGGGCTCCTCCACCTTGCGGCCCTCCTGGATCATGAGATCGGCCAGCTCGTCGATCATGAGCACGATGTAGGGCATGCGGTCGATGGGGTCGAGCTCGGGCGACGCATTGTAGGAGGCGATGTTGCGCGAGGTGGACTTGGCCAGCTTCTTGTAGCGCTCCTCCATCTCGCCCACGGCCCAGGCCAGGGCCGAGCGGGCCTCGTGCGCCTCCATGATCACGTCCGTGAGCAGGTGCGGGATGCGGCCGTACGGCGCCAGCTCGACACGCTTGAGGTCGACCAGCACGAACCGCACCTCGGTCGGACGGGCGCGCATGAGGATGCTGGTGACGATGGCGTTGACGCAAACGCTCTTGCCCGAGCCGGTGGCGCCCGCGATGAGCAGGTGGGGCATGCGCCCGAGGTCCACCGCATAAGGCTTGCCCGAGACGTCCCGGCCGAGCGCGAAGGTCAGGTCGCTGGTGGCCTCGGACATCTGGGCGTCTTCATAGACGGCGCGGAAGCCGACCATCTCCGAGGCATGGTTGGGGATCTCGATGCCGACCACGTCGCGCCCGGGGATGGGCGCCTCGATGCGGATACTGCGGGCGGCGAGCGCCATGGCCAGGTCGTCGGCGAGGCCCTCGATGCGGCTGAGCTTGATGCGCGCGTCGGGCCGGACTTCATACTGCGTGACCACCGGGCCGGTATTGGTGCCCACGACCGTGGCCGGGATCGCGAAGGAGCGCAGCTTCTCCTCGATGATGCGCACGTTGGTCTCGTGGTCGTGACGCTCCGCGTCGGCCTTCTCGGTGGCGGGGTCGAGCAGGGTCACGCTGGGCAGCCGCCACTCCTTCTGGTGCAGCCTCAGCCTGGCGACCTCGGCACGGTCGGGATGGGCGTCGGCCTTCTCGGCGCTCTGGTAGTCGGCCAGGGCCGGCTTCTCGAGGGCCTGCTGGTCCAGGGTCGCCGTCGCGCCGCCGACCGCGGTCGCGGTCGCTCCGCGTGGCTTGACCGCGACGGCCGACGCCGGTGCGGCCTCCGCCACCGCCGCCGCAGCAGAGGCAACGTTGTGCTTGCTGCCGCCGATCCAGACCGTCTGGCTCACCGGTGCCGGCGAGGGCATCGGCTCCGGCAGCTCCGGTGGCGGCTCCGTGGCGGCCCTGGCCCGGCCGTGGGCGGCACGGGCCACCGGGATAGCCACGGCCTCGTGCGGTTCGGGCCCGCTTCGCCTGCGCCAGGCCTGGGCAGCGTTGGCGGCGCCGGCCGTGATCATCATCCAGGCCGCCCGGCCGCCATCGATGAAGGGGGTCACGAAGGCGACCAGCGTGATGTTGAAGAGCAGCAGGATGCCCACCAGCACGATGCCCACGAGGATGACGAAGGCACCGAGCGGGCTGACCAGGTCGGACAGGGTCGAGGCCAGGGCCTCCCCCAGCGCTCCCCCACCCTGCTCCAGGTCGTTGGCGCTGTCGCCCTTGCCGCTGAACAGATGGATCAGTCCCTGGCCGCCGACGAAGACGATGAGCCCACCGACCGCCACGGTGATCCAGCTGTAGTCGACGCTCGGCGCCCGCTCCACGAGTACGCCGGCCACGATGAGCAGGATGCCCAGCAGCCAGGCGCCCTGGCCGAAGAGCGGCCGCAGGAACCCGTCGACGTAGCCGTTGAGCAGTCCACCCCCGGGCAGGAACAGGGCGATGAGAGTGGTGGCCCCGATCAGGATGAGCGCCACTGCGGCGACCGAGCGAAGCGTCCCCGGCGAGACGCGTGGTGCCTGGTCCTTCCTTGCGCGGGAACTGCTGCGGGTGCTCTTCTTGCGTTGGGCCATGCGGCGCTAGACCTCCACGATGACCGGGAAGACGAGCGGGCGCCGGCGGGTCTGCTCGTAGAGGTAGTTCGAGAGACCGTCCTTGATCTGGGCCTTGAGCAGGCCAGGCTCGGAGAAATGCTCGCCTGGTCGCTCGATGGACGACGCGATCCGGAGAGCAGCTCCAGCCACCAGCTTCTCGTCGGCCTTGGACACGAAACCACGGGTCACGACCTCAGGGGCTCCTACCAGCGTGCCGTGCTGCTTGTCCACGGTAACGACCACGAGGAACATACCGTCCTTGGCCAACGCGCGGCGGTCACGCAGCACGATGTCCCCGACCTCACCGACCGAGACGCCGTCGACGTAGACCTGACCGGCCTCCACCCGCTCTCCACGGCGCGCTGAGCCATCGGCGAGGAACTCGATAGGCTGGCCGTTCTCGAGGATGAGGATGTTCTCCGAGTCGACGCCCACTTCGGCCGCCAGCCGACCGTGCTGCACCAGCATCCGGAACTCGCCGTGGACCGGGATGATGAACTTGGGCCTGGTCAGGTTGAGCATCAGCTTCAGCTCCTCCTGGCTGGCGTGACCGGAAACATGGGCCCGCTTGATGGCGTAGTAGTAGACGTTGGCACCGGCCTTGAAGAGGTTGTCGACCGTGCGCGCCACCCCTTCCTCGTTCCCGGGGATGGGGCTGGCGCTGACGATGACCGTGTCTCCGGGCGTGATCTCGACGAAGCGGTGATCGCGGTTGGCCATACGTGCCAGGCCGGCCATGGGCTCGCCTTGGGATCCGGTCGTCATGATGGTCAGCTTGTCGTCGGCGATGCCCCTGATCTTGCCCTTGTTGACCAGGCCGGTACTGGGCGGACGGAGGTAACCGAGGTCCGCCGCGATACGAGTGTTCTGCTCCATGGAGCGCCCGATGACCGCGACCTGGCGACCGAAGTTCTCCGACGCGTCGAAGACCTGCTGGACGCGCGCGATGTTGGAGGCGAAGGTGGCCACGATGACGCGACCCTCGAGTCCTTCCATGATGTCGTGGAAAGCCTCGCGGACCGTGCTCTCCGAGGGCGTCCAGCCGGGCACCTCGGCACGCGTCGAGTCGGACATCAGGCAGAGAACGCCTTCCTCGCCGAAGCGGGCGATGGCCTGGAAGTCGACCGGCTTGCCGTCGACCGGGGTCTGGTCGAACTTGAAGTCGCCGGTATGGACGATGTCGCCGAAGGGCGTGCGGATGCGCAGGCCCATGGCGTCGGGGATGGAGTGGCCGACGCGGAAGGCCGTGACCTCGAAGTGGCCCAGCTCGACGGTCTCACCGGGGTCGAGTGCCTTGAGCGGATTGTTGCGGAGCTTGTGCTCCTTGATCTTGTTGCCGAGCAGGCCGCGGGCCAGGGTCGAGGCGTAGACCGGCACGCCAGGGAACTCGGGCAGCACGTACGGCAAGGCACCGACGTGGTCTTCGTGAGCATGGGTGATGACGAAGGCCCTGACCTTCTCGCGCTTCTCGCGCAGATACGAGATATCGGGGATGACGATGTCGATCCCGTACATCTCCTCATCGGGGAAGGCCAGGCCGCAGTCGACCACGATGATCTCGTCGTCGAACTCGAACACGGTCATGTTCTTGCCGATCTCGCCGATGCCACCGAGCGGGGTGACGCGCAAGACGTCCTGGCTCGTGGTCGGAGCACGTTTGACGGTCATCTAGAACAGTCCGATCTGGTCGTTGCTGATGTGCATGGGTTCATCCTCGGGTGGTTCCGGCATCGCTGCCGGTGTGCTGGCTTCGGCGCTGGTCTCCTGGGTAGGCTCGGAACCGGCGACAAACCGATCGCGCTGGGGCGAAGCGGCTGCAGCCGTCACCGTCTGATCGTCGGCGGCGCTATCGGCACGCCCAGAGCGAGCGCGGATCAGGACTTCGGGTATGGCCGCCATGTCTCGCTGCATCGTCTCCTTGAGCGAGCCCTGCCGCAGGGCGGCCGCGGGGTGGTAGAGGGCGTAGCCGGTGGCCGCGCGGGCACCGGTCGAGGGGTCGATCGGCCGCTCGGTGCCATGGACGCGGCTGATGCGGTCCCCGGGCATGAACGTCTGCAGGCTGAAACGCCCGAGAGTGACCAGGAGCGCCGGGTCGAGCACCTCCAGCTGACGCTGCAGGAAGGGCTGGCAGGCGGCGATCTCGTCGGGTTCGGGATCGCGGTTGTTGGGCGGACGGCACTTCACGACGTTGGTGATGAAGATATCCTCGCGGCGCCAACCGATCATGGCCAGCAGCTCCTCCAGCAGTGCTCCGGCTGCGCCCACGAAGGGACGACCCTGCCGGTCCTCGTTCTGGCCCGGGCCCTCGCCCACGAATACCACCTCGGTATCGGGGCTCCCCTCCCCCGGGACGGCGTTGTTCCGCCCCTGTGCGAGGCGGCAGCTCGTGCAGGCACGGACCTCGCTGGCGATGTTCTCGAGCGCTGCCTGTCGTTCCTCGGTCGTCACGCGGCCCCGGCAGCGCGCTCCGACGCCTTCCTCAGCCAGCCGTTCTGGACGACCACCTCGGCGATCTCGACGGCATTGGTGGCGGCGCCCTTGCGCAGGTTGTCGGAAACGACCCAGAAGGCCAGGCCCTTCCCGGCCGGCAGCGAGGCATCGGCACGGATGCGCCCGACGTAGACCTCATCGCGGCCGGCGCCCTCGATGGCCAGCGGGTAGACATTCTCAGCGGGGTCGTCGCGGACGAGGACACCGGGCACCTGCGCGAACAGCTCGCGAGCCTGGTCGGGCGACATCGAGCCGGTCAGCTCGACGTGGACGGCCTCCGAATGCGAGGTGATGACCGGCACGCGCACCGCGGTGCACGAGACGGGAAGGTCTGGCAGATGCAGGATCTTGCGTGTCTCGACGACGACCTTCCACTCCTCCTTGGTGTAGCCGTTGTCAAGGAAGACGTCGATGTGTGGCAGGACGTTGAATGCGATCTGGTGCGGGTAGACCGACGCCACCAGCTCCTCACCCGCGACGTGCGCACGGACCTGGTCCTCCAGCTCGACGACGGCCTTGTTGCCGCTGCCGCTGACGGCCTGGTACGTGTCCACGATGACGCGCTCCATACCCACGCTGTCGCGCAGTGCCTTGAACAGGGGCATCAACTGCATGGTCGAGCAGTTGGGGTTGGCGATGATGCCCTCGTGATCGGCTGCATCCTCGTCATTGACGCCGGCCACCACCAGCGGCACGCCCGGCTCCATGCGCCACTGGCTGGAGTTGTCGACCACGACCGCGCCGCGCGCGGCAGCCGCGGGCGCGAACACCTTGGAGGTGCCGCCGCCGGCAGAGAAGATGGCGATGTCGACGCCCTCGAACGCCTCGGGCGTGGTGACCGCCACCGGCCAGGCGCGGCCACCGAAGTCGACGGTACGACCGTCCGCGCGGGAGGCCAGCGGGCGGAGTTCGCCGATGGGGAAACCCCGCTCGGCGAGGATCTCGATCATGGTTCGGCCCACCAGGCCAGTGGCGCCGACGACGGCGACGGTGAGGGGCCGGTGAGAGGACTCGATGGGCATGGTGCTATTCCTATGGGACTTCCATCGAGGGCACGTGACGATGATACCGCGTCGGTGGCGCGCCCTCGAGCGTGTCTACGCTACCGTGGAATGGTGATTCGTGATCGTCTCTTGCCGACGCCTTGACCTCGACCACCCGCGACCGACCCCGCAGCGGCAGATCCGCGGTTCGACACGCACCCGTGCGCGTGGCCATCCTCATCAACAACACCTACGTCGCCGACGCGCGCGCCTGGAAGACCGCGGTCTCGCTGGGCAAGGCCGGCTACCACGTGACCGTCATCGCGCGCTGGGGCCCTGGCCTGGCCACCACCGAGCAGCTCGACCATCACACGGTCACCCGCATCCGTCAGCCCGAGGTGCTGCGCTGGCTGCCCGCTCCGAGCCTGCCCGAGACCGGCGACGACCCACGTGGCCGCACCGGCGGCCTGCGACGACGCATCCGTGACACGGCCGGACGAGCGAGCCAGGCCTTGCGCTACCTGCGTATGTCACGCGCCTGGTCGAAGGTCATCGCCAGCCAGGTCGAGGGCTTCGACGTGTGGCAAGCTGAGAGCGTCATCACGCTCTCGCAGGCCGTGGCCCTGCGCCAGCATTTTGGCGGCGTCGTCATCTACGACGCCAATGACATCGACAGCGAGGCCGGTCGCATGGCCAGCCTGCCGGGACCGTGGAAGCAGCTGCTGCGCCGGCACGAGCGGCGACTCGCGCGCGCGGCCGATGCGGTCGTGACCGTGTCTGACCCCTACGCCCAGATACTCGCGCGCATCCTGGGTCGGCCCGTCGATGCGGTCGTGCGCAACGCCGCGGTCGTCGACGACCTGCACGCAGAGCCGCAGGCCAAGGACGTCGAGCGCAGCGACCGCTTCCACGAGCAGTTCGAGCTGCCACCGGAGCGGCGCATCGTGCTCTACATCGGGCAGGTGATGCGTGGACGCGGGCTGCGCCAGCTCTTCGAGGCCATCGCGCTGGTGGAGGATGCCGACCTCGTGGTGGCCGGCTTCGGACCCGACTACGAGCGTTACCGCACGATGGCCGCAGCGCTGCCCCATCGTGATCGGTATCCACTTCGCTGGCTCGGTACCGCCTGCGGAGATCGCCGACTGGACACGCGGCGCGGACGTCGCCGCGATGCCGGTGCAGCCGGACACGCTCAACCACCGCTTCAACACGCCCACCAAGCTTTACGACGCCATGGGCGTGGGCGTGCCGGTGGTGGCCAGCAAGCTGCCGGGCATCTCTCCCATCGTGAACGAGACCGGCTGCGGCGTGCTCTGCGACCCGACCGACCCGGCCGACCTGGCACGAGCCATCCGTGACATCATCGATGCGCCCGAGGCCGACCGACTGGCGCTGCGACTGCGCTGCCTCGGCGCCGCCCGCCACCGCTACGCGTGGCAGCACCAGGCCCGGGAGTTGCTGCGTGTCTACGACGACTTGGGGGTCTGACACGACGTGAAGGTCCTGTTCCTGCCCGACTACTCGGAGGCCAACGCCTACCAGCGCGCACTCAGTGAGGGACTCGAAGGACTGGGCGTGACGGTCAGCGGCGACCCCACCCGTGCTCGCCGAATCCTGCCCATCGCAGAGGCGCTGCGGCGCCATGGCCGTCCCGACATCCTCCATTTCCACTGGACCGAGCCCTACATCGCCGGCGGGAGCAGCCGCGTAAGCCGGCTGAAGGCACGCCGCACGCTGGTCGAGCTGCGTCTGGCCAGGCGCGCCGGTGTGCGGCTGGTGTGGACGGCCCACGACCTCTTCCGCCACGACCGCCGCGAGGATCCCAACGAGCTTGCCTTCATGCGCTCGCTCTTCGGGCTGGCGGACACGGTCATCGTGCACTGCCGCGCCGCCGCGGACGGACTGCTCGAGACACTGGCCCTGGGCGAGGCCGGCCGCCACAAGATCGCGGTCATCCCCCACGGGCACTACCGCGGGGCCTATCCCGACACCATCAGCCGCCAGGACGCTCGCCGGCGGCTGGGGCTGCCCGCGGAGGGCAAGGTCATCTCGTTCGTCGGCTGGGTGCGCTCCTACAAGGGCGTGTGGGAGCTGCTGGAGGCCTTCGCCGGACTCGACGAGCCGGAGGCACGCCTGGTCATCGCCGGACGCGCCATCGACGGAGCGTACGCAGCACGGTTGACCGCAGCCGCCAAGGGTGACGAGCGCATCCTGCTCGACCTGGACTTCATCCCCGACGAGGACCTGCAGGTATACCTGCGCGCCGCCGACGTCGTAGCCACGCCCTTCCTCGAGATCTTCACCTCCGGCTCGGTGCTGCTGGCCATGTCCTTCGAGCGTGCCGTCCTGGCACCTCGCCGCGGCTGTGTCACCGATGTGCTGGACGAGCGTGGGGGCATCCTCTACGACGCAGACGACCCGCAGGGCCTCGAGGGCGCACTGCGGGTCGCGATGACGGCGGATCTGGAAGCGATGGGCCGCCATAACGGCGACAGCCTTGATCGTTTCGATTGGTCCCGGGTCGCCATGGCGACCCGGGATGCCTACGAGGCCGTCCTCACCGAGAGCGACCCCGCCGGCTGAGCGGTCGAGGCTAGCCCTCGCCCCCGTTCTTGGCCAGGTGGCGCTGCATGGCCGCCTTGCGGCTGAGGTTCACACGACCCTGGCGATCGATCTCGATGACCACGACCATGATCTCGTCGCCGACCTGCACGACATCCTCGACGGTGGGCACGTGGTAGTCGGCCAGCTCGCCGATGCGCACGAGGCCCTCCTTGCCCGGCAGGATCTCGACGAACGCGCCGAAGCCCATGATGCGCGTGACCTTGCCCAGGTACAGCGCGCCGACCTCGACCTCGCGGGTGAGTGACTCGATCCACTGGATGGCCTTGGCGGAGTGCTCCGAGTTGACGGCCGCGATCTCGACGCTGCCATCGTCTTCGACGTTGATCTCCGTGCCGGTCTCTTCCTGGATCTTGCGGATCGTGGCACCACCCTTGCCGATGATGTCGCGGATCTTCTCAGGGTTGATCTTGATGGTGATGATGCGCGGCGCGAAGTCGCTGACATCGCCGCGAGCGGACGGCAGGACCTCGGTCATCTTGCCCAGGATGGTCATGCGCGCGGTGTAGGCCTTCTCCAGGCCCTGGCGGATGATGTCCTCGTTGATGCCCTGGACCTTGATGTCCATCTGCAGGGCCGTGACGCCGTCAGCGGTGCCGGTGACCTTGAAGTCCATGTCACCGAAGAAGTCCTCCTTGCCGAGGATGTCGGTGAGGACCGTGAAACGGTCGCCATCGGTGACCAGACCCATGGCCGCGCCGGCGACCGGAGCCTTGATGGGCACGCCCGCATCCATGAGCGCCAGCGTCGAGCCACAGGTCGAGGCCATGGACGTTGAGCCGTTGGACGTGACGCACTCGGAAACGAGACGGATGACGTAGGGGAACTCTTCCTGGTCGGGCAGGACCGGGACGAGGGCCCGCTCGGCTAGCGCGCCGTGACCGATCTCGCGCCGGCCAGGGCCGCGCATGAACTTGTTCTCACCGGTGCTGTACGGCGGCATGTTGTAGTGGTGCAGGTAGCGCTTCGATTCTTCGGGGCTGATGGTGTCGATGCGCTGCACATCGCTCGAGGGGCCCAGCGTGGCCACGGTGAGCGCCTGTGTCTCGCCACGCGTGAACAGGCCCGAGCCGTGGGCGCGTGGCAGCAGACCGACCTCCACCGAGATGGGCCGGATGGTGTCCACGTCGCGACCGTCGATGCGCAGGCCCTCGTCGAGGACGAGCTCCCGGACGGTCTTCTTGTGCAGCAGCGTGGTCAGGCTCTTGCTCATGCCGGAGGCCACGAGGGCCGCCTCGAACGCAGCGTCGGCGACATCGGCGTCACCACCACCCTTGCGCATGCGCACCGAGTCGGCCACGGCCGACTTGAAGGCGTTGACGCGGACCGGCAGGTCCTCGGCCATGCGCTGCAGCAGGGCAGCGGTGGCCTCGGCATCGGCCAGGGCGCGGTGAGTGGGATCGACCGAAAGCTCGAAGAACTCGACCAGGTCGGCCAGCTTGTGGGCGTCGAGATCGGGGTAGCCGGCCCGTGCGAGCACCAGCGTGTCGAGGTACTGACCGGGTTCGATGCGGGTACCGTCGGCGAGGGCAGCTTCGATGAAGCTGATGTCGAAGCCGACGTTGTGGCCAACGAGGATGTCGTCCCCGGCGAAGTCGAGCAGCTGGGCGGCCGCCTCGGATGGACTGGGGGCGCTGGCCACGTCGGCGTCGGTCAGGCCGTGGATCTGCTTGCCCACGATGCCGCGAGTGGGCTTGACGAGCGTCTCGAAGCGGTCGGTCACATTGCCGCCGGCGAGTCGCACGGCACCGATCTCGACCAGCTCGCCGGTCCGCGCGTCCTTGCTCGTGGTCTCGGTGTCGAAGACGACGAAGGACTCGCCCGATTCGACCGCGTCGACGAAGTCGATGACGGAATCCACGGCAGGTTCGAGATACGGGATCTGCTTGGCCTTGCCGACCATGGCCTGCAGCTCCTCCTGGAGCTCGATCACGGGCAGCAGGCTCTTGTGGCCGAACATGATGGCGTCGGCCATGACCGACTCCGGCAGGATCTTGGCGCCAGCCTCGACCATCATGATGGCGTCGCGGGTACCGCTGACGATGAGGTCCAGCTCGGACTCATCCATCTGGCTGGCCGTGGGGTTGACCACGAACTCACCACCGATGCGACCGATGCGCACCGCCGCGATGGGGCCCAGGAAGGGGATCTCGCTGATGGTCAGCGCGGCCGATGCGGCGATGGTGCCGATGGTGTCAGGGTTGTTCTCCTGGTCGGTGGAGAGGACCGTGAGAACGCACTGCACGTCGTCCTTGTAGCCCGTGGGGAAGAGCGGACGAATGGGACGGTCGGTGAGGCGGGCGGCGAGGATGGCTGCCTCCGACGGGCGAGCCTCGCGCTTGATGAAGCCGCCGGGGATCTTGCCCGCGGCGTACATCCGCTCTTCGAAATCGATGGTGAGCGGGAAGAAGTCGAGACCGGCGCGGGGGTCGGCCCGATTGGCCGTACCCAACAGCATGGTGTCGCCGTACTGCACGGTCACGGACCCGCCAGCAAGCCGAGCAAGCTTGCCCGTCTCGATGGTGAGCGTGCGACCGCCGAATTCGGTCGTGAGAGTGGTTACCGTCATCTGTCCTCCAACGGGACGACCGACGGACCGAGGCGCGTTGGGATGTGTTACGCGGACCTCACCTGAGGTCTCCTGGCGTATGCGAGTGGTAGTGCGTGCGGGCCGCGCCCGCCGGGGCCATGTCGCCTAGCGGCGCAGGCCGAGCCGTTCGATGACGGACTGGTACCGGGCAGCATCCTTGCGCATGAGATACGCAAGCAGGCGGCGTCGCGTGCCAACGAGCTTGAGCAAGCCGCGGCGCGAGTGGTGATCCTTGGGGTAGCGTCGTAGATGCTCGGTCAGCCCCGCGATCCGCTCCGTGAGCAGTGCGACCTGGACTTCCGGCGATCCGGTGTCACCTTCCTTGGTGGCGTAATCGGCAACGACGCCTGCCTTCGTTTCCCGCGTCAGCGGCAACTGGTCCTCCAGCCTATCCATATACCTATCTGTTACCGCGCGGCAGCATAGCACAGTGTCTCAGGATAGGCGTGCACCTGGACGCGCGATAAGGCGGCGAGCCGCCGCATAGTCTGTGGTTCGCGCGGGCGCCCGTCGCTTGGTTGAAGAGCATTGTGACCTATCAGGCCCCGCTGCGCAAAGCCGGGGGTCGTTCCAGGATCTGCCAGTGCACGGCTGCTGCCTGGCTCAACTGCCTCACCATCATCAGGCACGAGCGGCGCCGGGCCAGTCAGGCGCGTCATGTCGAGATCGCGGTTCATCTTGCACTTGCCGGTCATGCCCTCGACCTTGATCGTGCCGGTCATGATCATTGCCTTGACGGCTGCCCTGGCCAACCAGTCGGCCGTCCGACCGCCTCTCGATCGATCGCTCATCGCGGCTGGGCTTGACCTTGATCCTGGACGCGCCCGCACCTGGCAGGGCTGTGTTGTCGCCCGGACGCAGAGGCTTGTGGTCGGCCCGCACGCTACCCTGTCCACGACAGGAGGACGAGAATGGCGACCAGCGGCCCGGGCATGGGCGTTGTGCACGTTGTCGACGCCGACCACGCGTGCGCCGTCGGGGTCGGGCGTGAACGCGAAGCACGCATGCCGGTGCTCGGCGCGCGGTGACCGACGACCCCCTGGCCTCTGCGCCAGTCGTGCTCAACGGCGCCGAGCTGACCGTCCCCGACGTGGAGTCGGTGGCACGCGGTGAGCGGGACGCGGTGCTGGCCGACGATGCCCGAGCGCGCGTGGCCGAGGCGCGCGCGGTCGTCGAGCGTTTGGTCGCCTCCGGTGAGGTCGTCTACGGGGTGACGACCGGTTTTGGCGCCCTGGCCTCGACGTTCGTGCCCGCAGCGCGGGCTCGCGAGCTGCAGGAGCGGTTGCTGTCGAGCCACGCTGCCGGAGTCGGTGAACCGCTGCCGACAGAGGTAGTGCGCGCGATGTTGCTGCTGCGTGCCAACACCCTGGCGCTGGGCCACTCCGGCTGTCGGCCGGAACTCATCGATCGTCTGCTGGAGCTGCTGCGTCTTGGCCTCCACCCGGTCGTGCCGGCCCAGGGCAGCGTCGGCGCATCGGGAGACCTCGCCCCCCTGGCCCATCTGGCACTGCCGGTCATCGGCCGCGGCCGGGTCGAGGTCGAGGGCCAGGAGTTGCCGGCGGCAGAGGCCCTCGCCGCAGCCGGCCTCGAACCGCTGTCGCTGGAGCCCAAGGAAGGCCTGGCTCTGCTCAACGGCACCCAGATGATGAGTGCCATCGGCGCGCTCGTACTGGCCGCTGCCGACCGGCTGGCCCGGACCGCGAGCGTGACCGCTGCCATCTCGGTGGAGGCGCTGCGCGGCACCGAGGTCGCGTACTCCGCCGCGCTCCAGCACACGCGCCCGCACCCCGGCCAGGTCCAGACGGCGGCCGAGCTGCGTTGGCTGCTGCGCGACTCGACCATCCAGTCGGCTCATCATGGCCACGACCACCGCGTCCAGGACCCCTACTCGCTGCGCTGCGTCCCGCAAGTCCACGGTGCAGCGCGCGATGCGCTCGACAACCTCCGCCGGGTGCTCGACATCGAGCTCAACTCGGCCACCGACAACCCACTCGTCTTCCCCGAAGGCGGCAACGTGCCCGAGGACGCTCTCGCCACCGGCCGCGGCCTGGTCATCAGCGGTGGCAACTTCCACGGCGAGCCCATCGCGCTCGCGCTCGACTACGCCAAACTGGCCATCGCCGAGATCGGCTCGATCAGCGAACGACGGGTGGCCCTGCTACTGGACCCTCGCCTCAACGATGGGCTGCCGGCGTTCCTGGGCACCTCGGCCGGGCTCGACTCGGGCTTGATGATCCTGCAGTACACCGCGGCTGCCCTCGCCTCCGAGTCCAAGGTGTTGGCCCATCCGGCCTCGGCCGACTCGATACCCACCTCGGCCAACCAGGAGGACCATGTCTCGATGGGCTCGATCGCCGCGCGCAATGCACAGGCAGTGCTCGAGCACAGCGAACGCATCGTGGCCATCGAACTCATCTGCGCCTCGCAAGGGCTTGACCTGCGACTCGACTTGCAGCCGGATACGGCACCAGGCACCGGCGTGGCGCAGGCGCATGCGCGCGTGAGAGCCGTCATCGAGCGCCTCGAGCGCGACCGCGAACCCGGGCCGGACCTTGAGGCCGCGTTCCGCCTCGTCCACGACGGTGCGCTCGTCGACCTGGCCACCCCGCCAGCGACCGTGGGCACGTCGTGGCTGGGACCCGACCCTCGATGACGCGAGGCTCTCGCTCGCTACTCCGGTAGCTGTCAGTCCGAGGCCGTGCCGGCGGCACGGCGAGTCAGCACCTCGCGTGCGCGCGCCACGTCGTCGCCCATCTTCTCGACCAGCTCGTCGACCGAGTCGTAGCGTCGCTGGCCGCGGTATCCACTCGCAGAACTGCACCCGCAGACGCTCTCCGTAGAGGTCCTCCTCCCGGTCGAGCAGGTGCACTTCCATGAGCCGCACGCGCCCGCCGAAGGTGGGCTGCGTCCCGAGGGAGATGACGGCATCGGCGCGGTCTCGCGGCTCGAGCACCGACGGGCCGCCCCATGAGGCCCTGGCGGCATAGATCCCATCCGGAGGCAGGGCCACCGGTTGGCTGAAGTCGAGATTGGCGGTGGGGTATCCGAGTTCACGGCCTCGCTGCTCCCCGTGCACCACCGAGCCCACCAGCGCGAAGGGCCGGCCCAGCAACTCTGCCGCCGTGCTCAGCTGACCCTCGGCCACGAGCTCGCGCGTGCGCGCACTCGAGACACGTGCGCCACCCGATTCGAGCGTCGGCGCCTCCACCAATTCCCAGCCGCCCACCGCGCCCATCTCGCGAAGGACCGGCAGCGTCCCACCACGGTCCCGCCCGAAGGCGGAGACCCTGGTCATCACCAGCGCCGCCAGGTTGCGTCCGCCACCAAGCCGCTCTACGAACTCCTGCGCCGTGGTGCGGCGGAAGACCTCGTCGAAGCGTTGCAGCACGACCAGGCCGCCGATCTGTCGGGTGATGCGTTCGATGCGTTCTCGGCGATCCATGAGCATGTCCGGTGCGCGCCCGGCCACGACCGCATCAGGGTGCGGGTCGAAGGTGACCACGACCGGCATCGCGCCCAGCCGGCGCGCTGTCTCCTCGAGCACACGAAAGACCTGTTGGTGGCCGCGATGCACCCCGTCAAAGACGCCGACCGTGACGGCCAGACGCGTGTCCTTCGGCAGGGCGTCGATGCCGAGGAGGTAGTCGACCATGCCTAGCCCGCGGCCTCCGGCGAGATGAAGACCTTGTCAGGGTAGAGCCGCCCAGCCTCCACGTGCGCCATGGCCACGAGCACCCCGCGCTCGTCGAGCACGCGCACGATATCGGCCGCCCCGAGCACGCTCGAAGGGTCCAGGGGGCCGGAGACCGTGCCCCGGACGCGGATGATCTGCCCCCGGGCGATGGCCTCGCGGTCGCGTTCCGGCACCTGCACCATGGGGATGTGGTCGAGCCCGGCGTCGGGCGAGAGCAACAGCGCTTCGATGTTGCCCGCTGCCAGCTCCTGCTTGAGCCGGTCGAGCGAATGCGCGGCATCGAGGGTGAAGGGACCGCTGGCGGTCCGCGTGAGGGCGCCCAGGTAGCCACCGCAGCCGAGTTCCCGACCCAGGTCGCGAGCGAGCGAGCGTACGTACGTGCCGGCACTGCAGCGAACCTCGAGCTCGGCCATCGGCCGATAAGGGTCGGCCGTGTCCCAGTCGGTGAGCGTGAGCTCGTGGATGGTCACGCTGCGCGCTGTCAGCTCCGGCTTCTCCCCGCCCCGCGCCAGCTCGTAGGCTCGCTTGCCTCCCACGTGGACAGCTGAGTGATCGGGCGGTATCTGTTCGATCTGGCCTCTGAACCCGGCCAGGGCGGCCTCGACGGCCCCGCGACTCGGAGGCGGCCCGTCCGTCGCTGTCATCTCGCCGTCGATATCGTCGGTCGTCGAGCTGGCGCCGAAGACGACCGAGGCGCGGTAGCCCTTGGTGTCCCCGCGGTGGTAGTCGACCATGCGCGTGGCGCGGCCGAGGAACACCGGCAGCACGCCCATCGCGAACGGATCGAGCGTGCCGCCGTGACCGACGCGCCGAACCCCCGTCAGGCGACGCACCGTATCGATGACGTCGTGGGAGGTCGGGCCCGCGGGCTTGGAGACGACGATGATGCCGTCGATGCGGGGTCCGTCGTCGCGCCGCCGCCCCATCAGCGAGCCGAGAGCTCGTCGAGCAGCTGCTGTGCCAGGCCCAGGACTGCGGGCACGGCCTCGTCGATGGGGCCGTCGAAGGTGGCCCCCGCGGCACGCGCGTGTCCGCCGCCGCCGTAGACCCCGGCCAGCCTGGTGGCATCCACGCCTTCGTCACGCGTTCGGACCGAGAGGCGGACCGAGCCGGCGACATCTTTGAACAGGATCGTGACCTCGGCTGTAGCCGACTGGGCAAGCAGGTCGATGAGCCCCTCTGACATCTCCTGGGTCGCGCCCGTGACCTGGTAGTCATCCTCGCTCGCCACCGACCAGGTCAGGCGGCCATCGGCGGAGGTCTCGAGGCGCGCGAGCACCCGCCCGAACAGCCTCAGCTGGGCGTTGGGCTTGGTGCGATAGATGCGCCGCGCGATCATCGGCAGATCGGCACCGGCGGCCACCAGCTCGGAGGCCACGCGCAGCGTGCGCGGCGTGGTATTGGAGTGGGCGAAGTTGGCAGTGTCGAAGACCAGCCCGGCGGTCAGGTCCTGGGCGATGTCGCCGCCAGCCGCGTCGTAGCCGAGCCCGAGATGAGGCATCAGCAGCGAGACCTGCTCGCAGGTAGCCGCTGCCTCGGCATCGACCCAGTCGGTGGTCCCGAACCCCGGGTTCGAGACGTGATGATCGATGTTGACGATGGGCACTCGCGCGAACAGCCCCGCATCCTGGGTCGCGACCGCTCCCACCCGGGCAAGGTCACCGCAGTCGCAGACGACGATGAGGTCGGGGTCGAGATCAGGCTCGGGCGCCGTGCGGAAGCGCTCGACCTGGGGCATGAAGTCGTACATCTCTGGGACCGGGTCCGCGCACACGAAGTTCGTGCGCGCGCCGAGCGACTCGAGGGCAAGGCCGATCGCCAGCGCCGAGCCGAGCGCGTCGGCATCGGGGTTCTCGTGGCACGTGAGCATCACGCGCTTGGCAGCGAGCAATCGCTCCGGCACCTCTGCGGGCACAGCCTCGAGGTCCGACGCAAGCAGGGAGCGCATGCCTTCAGCGACCACGTCGTTTCCTGGCTTTGCGCAAAGACACCCGGTCAACGCGACGGCGGTAGCCCGGAGGCAGAGGTTCCGCTACGACATCGGGATCGGCCGGGTCGTTGAGCGATGTCGGCGTGGGCAGCGCGGGCACCTCGGGGGCCGGCTCATCCACGTGACCGCCGCTGCCCTCGAACTCCGCTTCGACCTGCTCGAGTAGCTGCATCACGCGGGTACCCCGCTGGGCGCTGTCATCCTCGCGCAGGTGCAACTCGGGAATGCGCCTGAGGTGCAGCTTGCCCAGGTTGTGGCGCACGAAGGGCATGGCCCGGCCGAGCGCTGCCATGGTGGCTTTGCGCTGATCGTCATCCCCGATGACCGAGGCGAACACGGTGGCATGTCGCAGGTCGGGCGTGGTCTCGACGCTGGTGATGGTCACGAAGCCCACCCGCGGATCATGCACCTCGCGCTGGACGATGGCGCTGATCTCTTCCTGCAGGAGGTGGTCGACGCGCCTGGTGCGCTCGCTCACGTGCTACCTCGTGACAGCCCGGGCGATAGTCTCCGTGGTGAACGACTCGATGACGTCGTACTCCTCGAACTGGTGGAAGCCGGCCAGTGCGATGCCGCACTCGAGGTTGGCCGTGACCTCGCGCACGTCATCCTTGAAGCGACGCACCGACGAGATCTTGTCCGTGGCGATGAGCTGGCCACCGCGGTAGATGCGAGCGCCGCCGCGGACGATGCGTCCCTCGGTGACGTAGCTGCCCGCGATCTGCTGGCTCTTGCCGACGCTGAAGATCTGGCGCACCTCGGCGCGACCCTGGACCGTCTCCACGATCTCGGGCTCGAGCATGCCGGCGAGCGCCGCCTCCATGTCCTCGGTGAGCTTGTAGATGATGTCGTAGAGGCGGACCTCGACGCGCTCCGATTCGGCCATGGCCTTGGCCGTACCGCCGATGCGCACGTTGAAGCCGACCACGACCGCGTCCGACGCAGCCGCAAGGTTGACGTCGTTGTTGGTGATGTCGCCGGTGCCTTCGAGCAGGATGCTGAAGCGCACCTCGTCGTTCTCGATCTGCTCGAGGGCGTGGACGACTGCGCCGAGCGATCCCTGCACGTCCGACTTGAGGACGATGCGCAGCTCCTTGGTCTGGCCGGCCTGGACCTGCCGGTAGAGATCCTCGAGCGTGGTGTGACCGCTGGACTCGGACTTGGCCTCGGCCGCGAGGATCTTCTCCTCGACCTGGGCCCGGGCCAGCTTCTCACTGTCGACCACGCGCAGGATCTCACCCGCCTCGGGCACGCTCGACAGTCCCAGCAGGACCGCAGCCGATGAGGGACCGGCAGACTTGATGCGTTTGCCGGTGCTGTCCTCGAGGGCGCGGGCCTTGCCGTAGGTGTTGCCCACCATGACTGCATCACCCTGCCTGAGGGTGCCGGTGCGGACGAGGATCGTGGCCACGGGGCCGCGACCACGATCGAGCTCCGCCTCCACCACCGTGCCGATGGCCGGACGACCCGGGTTGGCCTTGGGCTCGACGTTGGCATCAGAGGTCAGCAGGATCGTCTCGAGCAGGTCGTCGAGACCCTCGCCGGTCTTGGCGCTGACGGGAACGAGCGGCACCTCGCCGCCGTACTCCTCGATGATGATGCCGCGCTCGCTGAGCTCGGTCTTGACGCGATCGGGCTTGCCATCAGGCAGGTCCATCTTGTTGAGCGCCACCACGATGGGCACGCCGGCAGCCTTCGCGTGATCGATGGCCTCGATGGTCTGGGGCATCACGCCGTCATCGGCCGCCACCACCAATACGGCGATGTCGGTGACCTTGGCGCCGCGGGCGCGCATGGCCGTGAAGGCTTCGTGACCGGGTGTGTCAAGGAAGACGATGCGGCGTCCGTTGACGACGGCCTCGCTAGCTCCGATGTGCTGGGTGATGCCGCCCCGCTCGCCATCGGCCACGGCGGTCTCACGGATGGCGTCGAGCAGGCTGGTCTTGCCGTGGTCGACATGGCCCATCACGGTGACGATGGGTGCGCGCTCGACGAGCTTGTCGGGTTCGGGCTCGGCGAAGACGTCTTCGTCCTTGGCCGCAGGGGCCTTCTCGGCCTCGGCCTCGTCCTCACTCGGCTGGGCCGGTCCGCCCTCAGCTACCTGGAAGCCGAGCTCCTCGGTGACGAGCGCTGCGGTGTCCCGGTCGATGGCCTGGTTGATGGTGGCGAAGATGCCGCTGCGGATGAGCTCACGGATGACGTCCGCCGAGTTGATGCCGATGAGTTCGGCGAGCTCCTTGACGGTGATCTGCTCCGGGATCTCGACGGCACCCCGGGTCGCCGGATCGGCGACCTGGACCGTGGTCTGGACGTTATCGTTCCGCTTGCGCGGCTTTCGGGGTCCCCGCCGTCCGCGGGTCCCGCTGCGGCTACGTGCCATGGGTGCCTCCTGTGATCATTGCAGGAGCCCCGTGGTCGGCCGCGGTGGCCAGCGCCGCCACGTCACCGTGCTCCAGTCGTGTCCTCAGTTCATCGGGTAGAGAGGTTCGCAGCGCCCGCTGCAGCGACGAACGCCGCAGGGCCAGCTCCCAGCAGGAGCCGTCGGCGCATAGGTAGGCGCCGCGTCCTTCGAGCGACCCGGCAGGGTCGAGCTGCACAGCGCCGCTGGGCCGTCGGACGATGCGAACAAGAGCGGCCTTGTCACGGCGCGTTCGGCAGGCGACACAGGTTCGCTCCGGAACGTGTCGCACCTCCGCGACCGCTGCCCCCGCTACTGCTGCACCTCCGCGGTCTCCGTCTGCGCCGCTGCCGCTTCGTCGGCCCCGGCAGGCTCCTCGGTCTCGGTGGCCTCACCGGTGTCCTCGGTCTCGGTGGCCCCGGCAGGCTCCTCGGCCGGGCTGGGCTCCGGCGTCTCCGTGGCAGGCTCCTCGGCCTGAGCCTCGTCGGCCTGGGTCTCGTCAGCTGCGTCAGCCGTGGCCGGGCCGGCCGCAGCTGCCCCCGACTCCTCGATGTCCGGCTCTCCGGGCTCGGCCACCGCTTCGGGCAAGGCCACGCCACCGCCGTTCTCCGGGGTAGTCCCCGACTCGGAGCGGATGTCGATGCGCCAACCGGTCAGCTTGGCGGCCAGCCGGGCATTCTGGCCCTCCCGGCCGATAGCCAGCGAGAGCATGCGCTCCGGCACGGTCACCGAGGCGATACGTTCATCCTCGTCGATCTCGACGCCCACGACCTGGGCCGGGCTGAGCGCGTTGGCCACGAAGACGTCGGCATCGTCAGACCAGGGGATGACGTCGATCTTCTCGCCGCCCAGCTCGGCGACGACGGCCTGCACCCGGCCGCCGCGCTGGCCGACCGTGGCCCCGACCGGGTCAAGGCCCTCCTGGCGGCTGGCTACGGCCATCTTGCTGCGGCTGCCGGCCTCGCGCGCGATGGCGCGGATCTCGACCGTGCCGGCCTGGATCTCCGGCACCTCTAGCTCGAAGAGCCGGCGCAGGAAGTTCTTGTGGGTGCGGCTCACGTAGATGAGCGGCCCGCGGGTGGTCCGGCGGACCTCCAGCACATAGGCCTTGACGTGCTGGCCGATGCGGTAGTGCTCGGTGGCCGACTGGTCGGTGGTGCGCAGGATGGCTTCAGCCTTGCCCAGGTCGAGGATCACCCCCGACGGCTCGACGCGTCCCACCGAACCGGTGATGATCTCGCCCTCGCGGTGGGCGAACTCGTCGAAGAGGGTCTCACGCTCGGCTTCGCGCAGGCGCTGCCGCACGACCTGCCCGGCGACCTGAGCGCCGACTCGGCCGAAGTGGGTGGGCTCCAGCTGCTCATACTCGACGAGGTCGCCGAGAACGGCCTTGGGATCGTGCTCCTGGGCCTCGGCGATGGACCACTCGATGGTCTCATCCTCGACCTCTGAGACGACCAGGCGAGCGCGGTAGATGCGCATCTCGCCGCTTTCGGCATCGAGGCTGACGTAGACGTCCTCGTAGCCCGGCGCCACCCGGCGGTAGGCGCTCTGGATGGCGTCCTCGACCGTACGGATGAGCTGCTCGCGAGGGACGCCCTTCTCAGCATTGAGCTGCAGGAGCGCGCCGATGAAGTCCCGGCTCATTCGTCGCCCTCCTTTCAGTTGGTTCGCTCAACCGCCGTTCACAACAAAACGTGGGGGTCACCCACGTTCAAGGCGGCCTGGCGGACAGACCGAGAGTATATCACCCCATCGTCTGCTTTCCCTCGGTACCGGTCTCGAAGTCGTAGCCATGCTGTTCCAGTTCTCGAGCATACGCTCGAGCCACGATCTCGCGCGAACGTGACGTGTAGATGGTCCGATAGTCGCGGTCGCGTCGCGAGGTCGTGGGATTGCGGTGCGGCAGCGGATGCGGCTCGCTCACCCCGACCCTGCGCAGGGCTTCGTCGAGCCCGAGCTGCATGGCCTCGAAACGGATGACGTGGTCGGCTCCGGCGGTCCAGTCGAGAGGAACCATCGGCCGGCGTCCGAGGAGCCGGTAGAAGCGGTTCGGCGTGTAACGCCGGACGACGAAACGCTCGAAGTCAGGTGCGGAGAAGTCGCCGCTGATGCCGGGCAGGCGTCGGATGAAGCGCTGTGAAGCGGAGACCGTGCCCGCCTCGCGGTTGCGCGCGTACTCGGTCAGGACCAGGTCGAACGGGTTGCGTACGCCGACCACGACGAGCAGGCCTTCGCGCTCCGCCGGCGTGATAAGCCCGGCCTCGAGCAGCTGGGCCATTGTCTGGTGCTTCTGGCGCAGGACGATGCGACCGCGCGCATCGCGGACTCGATCCTCGAGCAGCTTGACGCCGCCGAATTCCTCGCGCAAGAGCGTGCCCAGGGAGGTCGACCCGGTATGCGGGGCCTGAAGGAAAAGCAGGCCGATGTCACGACAGAGGATGGCCACGACCGATCGCGCTCCGGCGCCCCTGGGTCAGTAGGCGCGGGCGAAGAGCACGCGGCGCTCGCTGGGTTCGCCGTCCACGACGCACGTGCCGGGCTCGTCGGGCGAGTCGAACGGGATGACCCGGATGGTTGCGCCATTCTCGTTGGAGACCGCCTTCTCGCACGCGGCCGAGCCGCACCACGGCGCGAGCAGGAAGCCACCGGATGCGTCAAGCACTTCGGTCATCTCGCCGAGCGTGTCCACCGAATGGGTATTCTCCACCTGGAAGTCCCTGGCCCGCTCGAAGACCTCTGCCTGGTAGGCCGCGAGCCGCCTGGGCAGCTCGTCTGCCAGAGCAGACAGCGGCACGGAGTCCTTGGCCCGGTCGAGGCGGCGGACGAGCATGGCGGACTCGTTGGCTACGTCGCGCGGTCCGATCTCGAGACGGAAGGGCACGCCCCGCAGCTCCCAGTGGTTGTACTTGAAGCCAGGCGTCTCCTCGCGCCAGTCGACCTTCAGGCGCAGCGGGCCTGAGACCGTCGCTACCTCTGCGAGCGAGGCCTGTAGTCGCTCGATGGCGACCGCCACCGCCACACGGTCATCCTCGCTGCGGAAGATGGGTACGACGACGACCTGGGTGGGCGCCACGTTGGACGGCAAGACCAGGCCCGAGTCGTCGCCGTGGGCCATGATCGTGGCTCCGACCATGCGCGTGGAGAAGCCCCACGAGGTGCCGTAGGGATGGACCCGCTCGTTCTTCTGGTCAAGGAAGGTGATGCCGGCTGCCTTGGCGAAGTTCTGGCCGAGCATGTGGCTGGTGCCGGCCTGCAGCGCCTTCTTGTCACGCATCATGGCCTCGACCGCATGCGTGTAGTCGGCCCCGGGGAACGTCTCGGCCGGGCTCTTGCGACCCTGGATGACCGGGATCGCCAGCCACTCCTCGGAGACCTTGACATAGCCGGCCAGACCGGTGGCCACTTCCTCGGCCGCCTCCTCCTCCGTGGCGTGGAAGGTGTGAGCCTCCTGCCACAGGAACTCGGCGGTGCGCAGGAACAGGCGCGTGCGCATCTCCCAGCGCACGACGTTGTTCCAGGAGTTCATCAACAGCGGCAGGTCCCGGTAGGACTGGATCCAGTCTTTCACGACCTCGGCGATGATGGCTTCGCTGGTGGGCCGGATGGCCAGGGGTTCCTCGAGCTCGTTGCCGCCCGCACGGGTGACCCAGGCGACCTGCGGGTCAAAGCCCTCGACGTGGTCGGCCTCGCGGTCGAGCAGCGACTTGGGCACGAAGAGCGGGAAATAGACGTTGTCGTGCCCGGTGGCCTTGATGTAGCGGTCCAGCTCGTCGCGCATCGACTCCCAGATGGCGAAACCGTAGGGACGGATGATCATGCAGCCCCGCACCGGCGAGTAGCTGGCCAGCTGCGCCTTCAGGACGACGTCGTTGTACCAGCCGGGGAAATCCACCGACTGAGCGGTCAGCTCACTGACGAAACCGGACTTGGACACAGGGCCTCCTGGTGGGTCGATGGTGCGGGCGTTGGAGAATCGTAGCGCAGCGGCCCGGCCGCGGCGCTACCCGACCGGCGCGCCGTAGCGGCGATCGACGTAGTCCTCGAGGATGCCGATGAACTCGTCGACCAGGCCATCACCACGGAGCGTCTCGCGGAGCGCGCCGTCGATGAAGACGGGCGCCTTGGGCTCTTCGAACGTGCCTGGCAGGCTGATGCCGATGTCGGCGTGCTTCGACTCGCCGGGCCCGTTGACCACGCAGCCCATGACCGCCACCGACATGTCCTCCACACCGGGATAGCGCTCGGACCAGGCGGGCATGCGTTCGGCGATATGAGCCTCGATCGACTGGGCCATCTCCTGGAAGAACGTGCTCGTGGTTCGGCCGCAGCCCGGACAGGCCGAGACTTGCGGGCGGAACGAGCGCATTCCCAGCGACTGCAGCACCTGCATCGCGACCCGCACCTCCTCGGTGCGATCGCCTCCGGGCTGGGGCGTGAGCGAGACGCGGATGGTGTCGCCGATGCCCTCGTCGAGCAGGATGGCCAGGCCGGCCGTCGAGGCCACCGTGCCCTTCATGCCCATGCCCGCCTCCGTCAGACCCAGGTGCAACGGGTAGTCACAGCGGCGGGCCAGCTCGCGGTAGACGTCAACGAGGTCGCGCACGCCGCTGACCTTGGCGCTGATGATGATGCGATCGTGTGCCAGAGCGGTGGCTTCCGCCAGCTCGGCCGAGCGCAGGGCCGACTGCAGCATGGCCTCGATCATCACCTCGCGCGCCTCCAGCGGCGCGGCGGTGCGGGCGTTGGCGTCCATCAGCTCCGTCAACAGGTCGGCGTCGAGCGAGCCCCAGTTGACACCGATGCGGACCGGCCGGTCCTGATCGACCGCGACCCGCACGATGGTGGCGAAGTTCTCGTCGCGACGCTTGGAGCCGACGTTGCCGGGGTTGATGCGGTACTTGGCCAGGGCCCCCGCCATCTCGGGGTGCTCGACGAGCAGCTGGTGGCCGTTGTAGTGGAAGTCGCCGATGAGCGGCACGCCGATGCCGAGATCGTCGAGCTTGCGGCGGATGACCGGCACGGCCTGTGCGGCCGCGTCGTTGTTGACGGTGATGCGCACGAGCTCGGAGCCTGCGTGCGCCAGGGCCGCCACCTGCAGCGCCGTGGCATCGGCGTCGGCGGTATCGGTATTGGTCATCGACTGCACCACCACCGGCTCGCCGGAACCGATGCCGACGCCGCCGACATCGACCCGGATCGTCTGACGCCGCTGCGGCCGGGCGTCAGGGCTCATGCCAGCATCCGTTGGATATCGGAGAACGTGACCACCACCAGGAAGACCATCAGGGCTACCCAGCCGGTGAAGTAGACCAGGCGCTCGGTGGCCGGGCTGACGCGGTTGCCGCTGGCCGCCTGCACCACGCCCATGACCATGCGGCTGCCATCCAGTGGCGGGATGGGCAGCGCGTTGATGACCGCCAGGTTGGCCGAGAGCAGACCCACGAACCAGAGCAGGAAGACCGGCGGCAGAGAAGTGCGCACGTTGCCGACGACGTCAACGATGCCCACAGGGCCGGCCACATCATCGAGGCCGTCACCGGAGCCGCTGAGCAGCGAGACGAAGATGTTGCCGACCGCGCGCAGGATGAGCGTGGAGGTCTCGACGGTCATGCGCACGCCGATGGCCGCCGCATCGAGGAACCCGTTCTGCTGCTCACCGAAGTCGGCCGGGCCCTGGCGGAAGCCGAGCGCACCCAATCCGGCCTCGATCTCTTCGGCCGAGCGCAGGGTGGCCTCGATCTCATCCACGCTGCCGTCGGCGCGCTCGATGGTGAGAGCGACGGTCTCGCCCGGCCGGTCGGCCAGGTACTGGATGGGCGTGATGCGGCCGCTGGCGGCCGCATCGGTGCGGGCAAGGTCGTCGAACACGGGGAAGGTCTGGCCGTCGATGGCCACGATGAGGTCGCCGCTCCGGTCGTACACGGGATACGGGATCGACCTCGCCGGTGGGGTTCCCATCGTCGTCCAGCACGGTGAACAGGTCGTACTCGATGAGCTGGCCGCCGACGAGGCCAGCCGCGGACGCCGGCGAGTCGGGCATGACCTCGGCCATGCGCACCTTCCATGTCGGCTCTGCCATGAAGGCGATCAAGGTGAAGATGATCCAGGCCAGGACGAAGTTCACGAGAACGCCCGCGACGAGGATGAGCAACCGCGTGATGAGCGGCTGGTTGGAGAACGCGCGCGGATCGAGCGACTCGACGTCGTCGGCCCGCTCGGGCTCGAGCGTCGCCTCCTCGTCGGCCTCGGGAGTGCCGTCGGCGGGGCTGACCTCCTCCCCTTCCATGCGCACGAAGCCGCCGATGGGCAGCCAGTTGAGCGTGTAGGTGGTGTCCCCGCGCTTGAAGAGAACGCGGGCCCGCGGCGGGAAGCCGATTCCGAACTCGTGGACCTTGACACCGGCCATGCGTGCCGCCACGAAGTGACCCAGCTCGTGGACCAGCACGAGGCCGGTCAGCAAGGTCAGCAGGATGACGATGTTGACGAGCATGTCGATCATGCCGCCGTCCCTTCGGGGGCCGAGCGCGCCCAGGCACGGACCTCGGCGTCGATGGCTTCGAGCTCTTCGAGCCCGGGAGCGTGGCGGACGCTGAAGCGCTCGACGGCGGTCTCCACCAGGCGGGCCATACCCGGGTAGCTGAGGCTGCCGCCGAGGAAGCGCTCGACCGCGACGTCATCGGCCGCGATGAGCGCGGCGGTCGCGCCAGGACCGGCCTTGCCCGCAGCGCGTGCGATGGGGACCGCCGGGAAGCGGGCTTCGTCGGGGGCGGCGAAGGTCATCAGGGGATGCTCCGTGAGATCGAGTCGTGGGGCCGGTCCGGCCGCACGCCGGGGGTAGGTGACGGCGTACTGGATGGGGATGCGCATGTCGGGCAGGCCCAACTGGGCCTTGAGCGAGCCATCGATGAACTCGACGAAGGAGTGGACCAGGCTCTGGGGGTGGATGATCACGTCGATGTCCTCGTAGGGCACATCGTATAGCCAGTGCGCCTCGATGACCTCCAGGCCCTTATTCATGAGCGTGGCCGAGTCGATGGTGATCTTGGCGCCCATGACCCAGTTGGGGTGCTTGAGCGCATCCTCTGGGCGCGCACCGGCCATGCGCTCGGTGCTCCAATCGCGGAACGGGCCGCCGGAAGCGGTGAGGATGAGCCGCGAGACGACATCAAGCTCCTCGCCCACGAGGCACTGCCAGATGGCCGAATGCTCGGAGTCGATGGGCCGCAGCCAGGCCAGCGGCGAGGCCTTCGGGTCGGCCGGGTCACGGCCCTCGGCTTCGGCTGCGCGGGCGCGGGCCAGGGGCATCACCAGGTGTCCAGCGGATACGAGCGTTTCCTTGTTGGCCGTGGCCACGACCTTGCCCGCCGCCAGCGCGGCCAGCACCGGACGCAGGCTGACGACACCGCCGGTGGCGATGATGACCAGGTCGACGTCATCTCTGACGGCCATCTGCGTGAGGGCGTCGTCCGCATCGAGTCGGGCGGTCCCGTCAGGCACATCCAGCCTCGCCGCAGCATCCGGGTCAGCCAGCGAGGCCACGCGTGGACGGAGCAGCGCGGCCTGTTCGGATAGCTTCGCCGCGTCTCGGCCGGCCGCCAGGGCCACCACGTCGAACGATCCCGCCTCCGCGGACGTCAGCACGTCCACGGTCTGGCGGCCGATGGAGCCGGTCGAACCCAGCAGAGCCACGCCCGTGCGCTCGTTCCGCTCCCCCGTTGGAGCGTCCATCACGAGCCGACGATGAGCAGGTAGGCGTAGACGACCGGTGCGGCGAAGAGGAAGGAGTCGGTGCGGTCGAGGATACCGCCGTGCCCGGGGATGAGGTTGCCCGAATCCTTGGCCCCGGCCGTGCGCTTGAGCATCGACTCCGCCACGTCCCCGGACTGGCCGGCGATGGCCACCAGCAGGCCCATCAAGAGGCCGCCGACGAGCAGTTGTCCCGCGGCCGAGGCCAGCACGCCACCGACGATGACGGCGGCTACCGTCCCGCCGATCACACCACTCCAGGTCTTGTTGGGCGAGATGTGGTTGAGGAATCGCCCCTTCTTGAAGGTGCGACCCGAGAGGTAGGCGAACGTGTCGAAGGACCAGACTGTCAGCACCAGCACCAGCAGCCAGGTCTGCCCGGCGCTGAAGTAGCCATGTAGCAGGGCGCCTTCGGGGATGGCTGGAGCGGCCACCAGGATGGCCGCCATGAACGCCAGCAACGAGGCGTATACGGCCCCGAAGCTGCCGCCGACCCAGGCCAGGAAGCCGTCGCGGACCTCCGGGCGACGGAAGGCATCCATGGCGAGGATGACCAGCACAGCGGCCATGTAGACCGCGACCCAGCCGGCGTCGACGACGTCGAGGCCCATGGCCAGCACCAGCATCGGAGGCAGGACCACGCCGGGCAGGAGTCGCACCGGAAAGCCCGCGGGGGGCAACAGGCGGAAGGCCTCCACTGCAGCGAGCAGGGAGAGCGCGGCGATGCCCAAGGTGAGCCACGGCTGGCCGGCCACGAAGAAGACGATGACGACGACGGCGATGACTGCCGCGGAGATGGCCCGCTCACGCATGGGCTGAGGTCCTAGCGCCCGAAGCGGCGGGCACGGCTGGCGTACTCGGCCACCGCCGCGTCGAGCTCAGCCGGTCCGAAGTCGGGCCAGTAGCGGTCACAGAAGTAAAGCTCGGCGTAGGCCGCCTGCCACAGCAGGAAGTTGCTCACGCGCTGGTCGCCTCCGGTACGGACGAGCAGGTCCGGATCGGGCAGGCCGGCGGTGTAGAGGTAGTCGGAGAGGGCCTGCTCGTCGAGATCGGCAAGGTTGTTGCCATCATCGACGTAGGCCCGCACAGCATCGACGATCTCCGAGCGCGACGAGTAGTTGAAGGCCACGTTGAGGACCATGCGTTGCCCGCCGGCGGTGGCCAGGATGGCCTCCTCGATCGAGGCACGCGTGGCCGGGGGGAGCTCCTCCAGCCGGCCGGCCAGCCGGACCTGGACACCTTCCTCGATAAGCTTCGGAGTCTCGTCGCGGATGGCGGCCTCCAGCAGGCCGATGAGCGTCTCGATCTCGTGGTTGGAGCGCCGCCAGTTCTCGCGGCTGAAGGCGTAGATGGTGAGAGCCTCTATGCCCAGCGCGACAGCGTGCTCGACGATGGGCCGGATGGCCTCGACGCCGGCGGCGTGCCCCTGAGCCTCGGGCACACCGTGCTCGCGAGCCCAGCGGCGATTGCCGTCCATGATGATGGCGACGTGCCGGGGCACACGCCCACCCTGGGCCGGGCGGACGTTCGCTTCGTCCATGCGCTGCGTCACCGACGGTGCGGCCACCTAGACCTCGAGGACCTCCGCCTCCTTGGCGGCACCCACGCGGTCGACCTCGTCGGTCCACTTGTGCGTCAGCTTCTCGATGGACTCCTGCTGCCGGTACGCCTCGTCCGAGCCGATATCCCCGGACTTCTCCTCCTGGCGGACGGCATCGACCGCGTCGCGACGGTGATTGCGGATCTCGACTTTGGCCTCTTCCATTCGCTTGTGCACGAGCTTCACCAGCTCCTTGCGGCGATCCTCGGTAAGGGGCGGGATATTCAGTCGCACGACGGTGCCGTCGACATTGGGCGTGATGCCGATGTCGCTCTTCTGGATGGCCTTCTCGATGGCGCCAAGCACGCCGCGATCCCAAGGCTGGATGACGATGGTGGTGGACTCGGGCACGCTGATGCTGGCCAGCTGGTTCAGCGGCGTCTGCGTGCCGTAGTAGTCGACCGTGAGGCGCTCGACGAGGGAGGTCGAAGCTCGACCCGTGCGGATGTGGTTGAGGTCACGGTCCATCGCCTCGACCGCATCGGACATGCGCTTCTCGACGGTCTGGTCCTGAGCATCGCTCATTCGTTCGTCCCTCCATGGATGAGCGTCCCGACGGGCTCGCCGAGCGCGGCCCGACTGATGTTGCCTTCCTTGTTGATGTCGAACACCAGGATCGGCATCTCATTGTCCATGCACAGGCTGGTCGCCGTCGAGTCGAGCACGGCCAGGCGCTTGGCCAGGACCTCGGTGTAGGCGAGCTCCTCGTAGCGCACGGCCGCTGGATCCTTGGCCGGGTCGGCGCTGTAGACGCCGTCGACCTTGGTCGCCTTGAGCAACACGTCGGCCCCGATCTCGACGGCCCGCAGCGCGGCAGCGGTGTCGGTCGTGAAGTAAGGGTTGCCCGTCCCGGCAGCGAGGATGACGACGCGGCCCTTCTCGAGATGGCGCACTGCCCGGCGGCGGATGTAGGGCTCGGCTACTTCGTTCATGCCGATGGCGGTCATGACGCGCGTCTCGACCCCGGCCGACTCCATGGCATCCTGCAGGGCCAGGCCGTTCATGACCGTGGCCAGCATGCCCATGTAGTCGCCGGTGGCGCGGTCCATGCCCTTGGCCGCTGCAGCCAGGCCCCGGAAGATGTTGCCGCCACCGACCACGATGGCGACCTTGACACCGCGGTCGACCGCGGTGTGAACCTGCTCGGCGATGAAGACGCACTTGGCCGGGTCCACGCCGTACTGGCGAGACCCGAGCAGCGCTTCACCCGAGAGCTTGAGCAGGATGCGGCCGTAGCGGGCCTCCTCGGGGAGCGCCCCGGCCTCGGCGGCTCGGACGGAGCCGTCGGTCATAGCGCTTCCCCGAGCTGGTAGCGCGTGAAGCGACGGACGCGGATGTTCTCGCCGATGCGGGCGACGGCCTCGGTGACCAGCTCACCCACGGTGATCTCGGTGTCGCGGAAGGTCTGCTCGTAGAGCACGACCTCCTTGTACCACTTGTTGAGCTGACCCTCCACGATCTTCTCGCGAATCTCCTCGGGCTTCTTCAGCGTGGCCTCGTCGGCAAGCAGCTCAGCCTTCTTGGCGGCCAGCTCTTCGGCCGGGATGGCGTCGACGGTGACGTACCTGGGGGCCATGCCGGCGACCTGTATGGCGATGTCCCGAACGAGCCTCTGGAAGTCCTCGTTGCGGGCGACGAAGTCGGTCTCGCTGTTGACCTCGATGAGCACGCCCAACTTGCCGCCAGCGTGGATGTAGGAGCCGACCAGGCCCTCGCGGGCTTCCCGTCCGGCCTTGCCGGCGGCTTTGGCCACGCCCTTCTGCTTGAGGGACTCGATGGCGGCCTCTAGGTCGCCATCGGTCTCCGCAAGCGCCTTCTTGCAGTCCATGAAGCCGGCACCGGTGCGGTCACGGAGTTCCTTGACCAGTGCGGCGGTGATCTCAGTTGCCATGCTCGTGGCTATCCCTTTCGTTGGTGCTGCTAGGAGGCCGCCTCGGCGGTAGCCTCCTCCTTCTCTTCGGTGTCATCGGCCGGGGTCGGCTCGGCGGCAGCCTCCGACACTGCGGCGACCGGAGCTTCGGCCGCGGGCTCCTGGGCCGCGGGCTCCTCTGCCGCGGGCTCCTCTGCCCTGGCCTCCTGAGCCGCGGGCTCCTCTGCCGCGGGCTCCTGGACCGCGGGCTCCTGGGCATCGGCAGCGGGGGCGGCCTCAGCGGTCTCTTCGCCCGGCAGGACGGCTTCGTCCTCGTCGGGCTCAGGTGCGAAGCTGTAGGTGCCACCTGCAGCGACCGCGGCGACCATCTCGTCGCTGGCGGTCTCAGCATCGCTGACCTCGGCGCCCAGCGGCGGCTCCTCGGCGGCACGAGCGGCGCGCTGGCCCATGCCCTCGATGGCGGCATCGGCCACGAGCTTGCAGAGCAGTCGGATCGAGCGGATGGCGTCGTCGTTGGCGGGGATGATGAAGTCGATCAAGTCGGGGTCGACGTTGGTATCACCGGTGGCGATGACCGGGATCTCCAGGCGGCGCGCCTCGGTCACGGCGATCTTCTCGCGCACCGGGTCGACCACGAAGATGGCGCCCGGCAGGCGACGCATCTTGCGCACGCCGCCGAGCTTCAGCTGCAGACGAGCCATCTCGTCAGTGAGGCGCGAGGCCTCCTTCTTCGACAGCCGGTCGAGATCGCCGCTGGTCTGGCGGGCCTCGAGCTGGTCAAGCAGGCCCACGCGCTTGCGGATGGTCACGAAGTTGGTGAGCATGCCGCCCAGCCAGCGGTGGTTGACGTAGGGCATCTCGGACCGCGTAGCTTCGTCGCGGACCGGCTCCTGGGCCTGCTTCTTGGTGCCCACGAAGAGGATGTAGTCGCCGTTCGAGACGGTGTCGCTGACGAAGTCGAGCGCATTCTCGAGAAGCTTGGCGGTCTGGGCCAGGTCGATGATGTGGATGCCGTTGCGCTCCGCGAAGATGTACGGCTTCATCTTGGGATTCCAGCGGCGAGTCTGGTGCCCGAAGTGGACACCAGCTTCAAGCAGCTGGCGCATCGAGATGGACGGCATGGGGCGTGGACCTCCTGTACGGTTCTGCCTCCGCGTGCCTCATAGTCCGCAGACCGTCGGCCATGATGGGCCGCACGGCACCCCTGCGGGGAGCGGTACGCGTGTGTGATACGCAGCGGATGCTGCGCTCCGGACTCGTCAGAGCGAGCCCGCGGGAGGATATCACGAAGGGGCCCGAACCCGTCCCCGATGCCCAAGTGACACCGGCGAGGCAGCCACGTTCAGGGCGGGACCAGACCGCACAGGTGAGACTCGACCGACCAGGCACCTCCGCTGGTTCGGCCGAGCGTGACCAGGTCCACACGCCATCGCGGAGCGCCGACCCGATCGATATCGAGCGCACCATGGCCAGCACGACGCAGCCTCATGGTCGCGCGGTAGAGCCGGGCGACCTTGCGCGCATCGACCGATTCGACGGCCTGCCCGTAGCGGCGACCCGAGCGCGATCGAACCTCCACCACCACGACCGTCTCGCGGGGCCGCGGATCGAGGGCGATGATGTCGAGCTCGTCCTGGCCGACGCGGATGTTGCGCGCGAGGATCGTCCAGCCCAGGCTTTGCAGGTAGGCAGCCGCGGCCGCTTCGGCGGCCGCCCCCACGGCCCCCCGCGGTCCGGCCGGCGGCTGCGCTGAGGGCGCGGGTCGTCCCCGTGGTGGTCGGGCCATGGGGTGATGGTGAGACCGGGCCCATGGCGGCTGCTTACCTCTTGCTTAGCTCTGACTCGACCGGCTCTCCCGCGGGTCGTCGTCGCGCTCGGCCAGGGTGCCGTCGAGGTCCAGGCTGAGCTGGTCACCTTCGAGGATGGCGCGGATGCGCTGGTAGGTGCGCCGGTGGTGGGGGCTGATACCCAGTGTCCGCAGGCCGGTCACATGGTCCCGAGTGGCGTAGCCGGCGTTGTGCTCCCAGCCATAGCCTGGATAGCGCAGCGCCAGCCGAGCCAGCAACCGGTCACGGGTGACCTTGGCGATGATCGAGGCACAGGCGATGGCATAGGACGAGGCATCACCCTTGACGATGGGCGTATACGGCCCGATGTGTTCCTCAATGCCCGTGATCTTCTGGCCATCGATGAGCACATGGTCGTAGGGCGGCAGGCGGCGGAGGGCACGACGCATGGCCAGATGGGCGGCGTTGCGCACGTTGAGGGTCTCGATCTCGGCGACGGAGGCGGCGCCGATGCCCCAGGCCAGGCTGCGCTGCTTGATCTCGTCCGCGAGGCGCTCCCGCTGGGCTGCGCTGAGCGTCTTGGAGTCGCGCACGCCCTTGACCTTGCGGGCGTGGGGCCTGACCAGCACGGCAGCGGCCACGACCGGCGCGCAGAGGGCCCCGGTACCGACCTCATCGACGCCCACGACCAGGCGCGAACCGTCGCGCCAGAGCGCGAACTCGGCCTTGAGGTGGGGCTGACGGGGCGACACTGCCCGATGCTACCGCCGTCCTGGACAGGCAGAGCTCCGGGCGAACCCGATCAGGCGAACGCCGGGAGCGACCGCAGCCCCGCCGCGGCGACGGGACTAGGCGCGGCGCTCGCGGAGGGTGGCGGCCTTGCCGACGCGCTTGCGCAGGAAGTAGAGCTGCTTGCGGCGGACGACGCCGTGCCGCACGATCTGGATCTTCTCGATGCGCGGCGAGTTCACCTTGAAGGTGCGCTCCACGCCGACGCCGCTGCGCAGGGCGCGGACGGTGATGGAGCGGGTGATGCCGCCACCACGCATACGCATGACGGTGCCCTCGAAGACCTGGATGCGCTCGCGATTGCCCTCTACCACCTTCACCGAGACGCGCACGGTGTCACCGGGCTGGATCTCCGGCAGGTCGGTTCGGATCTGGTCGGCGACGATCTCGTCGAGAACGGTCACTTGGGTCACTTCCTGGTGCTGGTGCCACGACCGCATCGAATGCAGTGGGCATGCGTGGGCGGGGTCTATCCGGCTGGGTCGATGGCGGAGTATAGCAGGCCCGTCGTCCGACGCGGTCAGCCGTGTGATTGCTCAGCCGGCTCGGTCGGCCTCCCCGGGCAGCAGGTCCGGCCGGTTCCGTCGCGTCCGCTCGAGGGCCTGCTCATGGCGCCACTCGTCCACGGCGCCATGGTTGCCCGACACGAGGATCTCCGGCACCGACACCCCGCGGAACTCCGGCGGGCGCGTCCACTGCGGGTACTCGAGCAGGCCCCGCGAGAATGACTCCTCCTCGGTTGAAGCTTCGTCGATGGCTCCCGGCAACAGGCGCAGCACCGCGTCGATGACCGCCAGCGCCGGGATCTCGCCGCCCGACACGACGTAGTCGCCGACGGAGAGCTCCAGGTCGACCATCGCGCGCACACGGTCGTCCACACCTTCGTAGCGCGGGCAGATGAGAACCAGGTGAGCACGTTCGCTGAGATCCTGGGCGCGTGCCTGGCGGAACACCTCACCGCCAGGGTCGAGCAGGATGCGGAAAGCAGCGGAGCCCTCGGGTGCGACCGCATCGAGCGCATCGGCGAGCGGTTCAGGGCGCAGGATCATGCCGGCACCACCGCCGTAGGGGTAGTCGTCGACCGAGCGGTGCTTGCCCAGGCCCCACTGGCGCAGGTCGTGGGCGCACAGCTTGGCGAGCCCGCGCTCGAGGGCGCGGCCCGGGATCGATTCGGCCAGGGGCCCGGGGAAGATGGCGGGGAATAGCGTGATGACGTCGATGCGCATCAGGCCGGGTCCTGCGAGCCCGCGGGTTCCTCGGGCACCGCTTCGGAGGCCGGAGCCCCGGCCTTGGCCTTGCGCGAGGACCTGGCCGCCTTCGCAGCCTTGCGATCGCGGCGAGTGAGCTCGTGGCGGCGGCGGCGACGTGGTGGCTTGTCGGGCAGGTCCAGTGCGACGGGGTCGATGACGAAGCGGCCGGCCGGGGGGTCGAAGTCGACGACCACGTCCCTGGTGCCAGGCACCAGGATCTCGCCCAGCGGTCCACCCTGGACCACGTAGACCTCCCCTCCTCCGGCGCGGAAGACGTCGGCCACCTTGCCCAGCGCGTCTCCGGCGGTGGTCACCACCTCGAGGCCCTGGACCTGGTGCCAGTAGTAGCTTCCCTCGGGCAGCGGCTCGCCCGGTTCGGCCTCCAGGTAGCGGCCGCGCAGGTGTTCGGCCGACTCGCGCGATGGCAGCTCCGAGAAACTGACGAGGAGCCCCAGCCTGGCCGGCCCCGTCCAGTCGATGGTCAGCGCCCGGGCGTCGCCCTCGGCGAACACGACGGAGCCGACGGCGAACCGATCGGGGTCGTCGCTCAGGACCTCGACACGGACGGCGCCTCGAAGCCCGTGGAGTCCGTGCACGAGACCGACCGTGACACGCTCGTCAGCGGGCGTCGCCACGTCGCGCTAGACGATCTCCAGGGAGATGGGCTGGCCCTCGCGCGTGGCGACGACCTTCAGCAGGGTGCGCAGGGCCTTGGCCACGGAGCCGTTGCGGCCGATGACTTTGCCCATGTCGTCCTCGGCGACGGTGAGTTCGATGACCTGCCCGCCATCCTCTTCGTGGACCTCGACGCTGACCGCGTCGGGATCATCGACCAGGGACTTGGCTACGTAGGTGACCAGATCGACTGCTGCCATGGCTACTTGAGGTCAGGCAGGATGCCGACCTGTCGGAAGAGCCGCTCCACGGTGGCGGAGGGCTTGGCGCCCTGTGCCATCCACTTGGTGGCCTTCTCAGCGTCGACGTTGATCTCGACGGGCTCGGCGCGCGGGTTGTAGTGACCCAGCGTCTCGATGGAGCGACCGTCACGGGCATTGCGGCTATCGGCAACGACGAAGCGGTAGCTGGGCTGCTTCTTCGCGCCGACTCGGGTGAGACGGATTCGGACTGCCAAGGTGTTCTCAGAAACCTCCTGTGGGGCGACGGCGTTGCCGCGACGATGAAGTCCCGCGGGCATGGGCACGCCGGGCACCGCTAGGCGATGCCCGGAGAATGGTACCGCGTTATGCGACGGTCCGCGTCGGGAGGTCAGCCGTCGACGATGACCGATATGCGCGCCCCGGGCCCACCGTCATCGGCGGTGCTGACGACGACCATGCGGTCGAGGCCTTCCGCGTAGGGCGCGACCTGGGCCCAATCAGGCGACATCGTGGCCAGCATCGGATCGAGAGCCGTCAGCAGCGAGCTGATGTTCATGTACATCACGCCCGTGTTGGGGGTGTCCTCGCCGATAGCGTCGACGTAGCCCGGACTGGTGGCCAGGGAGTCGGCACCGTCGGCGGCGAGAGCCGCCTGCACGAAGTCGCCGAGCCCGATGAGCAGGGCCCCGTCGGAGACGGCGACGCTGATGGTGTTCCCCATAGCCAGCGGCACCCCCGACCCGGCCAACATCTGGTCGATCGGGAGCGTGATGGTGCTGACCTCGACATCACCGACCAAATCGGTCCCGACGCTGACGCCCTGATCCTCCATCATCATCGTGAACGTCGTGATCATGCGCATGAGATTATCGACACGCTCCTGTGCCAGCGCCTCGTCCGTGACCTCGCCGGCGATGCCCAGCCACAGCCCATCGGAACTCAGTCCGACGCCGATGCCGGCGTCTTCGACGAAGTCGAGGAACTCGGGCAGCGTCGCCTCAAGCTGGACCGCGAGAGGGCTGTTCTCACCGAGTAGAACCTCGATCTGGGCCGCGGCGCCCATGGCGCCGCTCGGATCGTCGGCCGGCATCTCGGCGGCGGCCATGAAGTCGACCAGCGCGTTGAGGCCGGACTCGACCATTGCACCCAGTTCACGCATCTCGAAATAGACCTGCGTATCAGCGGGGAAGAGGCTGGCCATGTCGGATTCCCCGACCGCCAGGGACGGTGTCATCTCGCCAGGGGTGACCGCCGCAGTGAGGGTCATGCGGTCGTCCTCGGCCACCAGTGACATGACCATGTCCTGTGGCAGGAGAGCGGCCAGGTCCGCGGTGGGCAGAGCCATGCCGGTCTGCCCTTCGGCCATCATGCCGGCGAGGTCCATGAAGCCAGTGAACGGTGCGAAGTCCATGTAGGCCGCGCCTAGCCGACTCGTCGGCAGCTGCGACCAGGCAGCCGAGAAGTCCTGGTCGTCGGCGAGGCTCTCAGCGTCGCCCGCGAGGACGTCGATGGAGGCCATGACCTGCGCCGGGTCGTTGCTGAGCAGCAGCCAACCATCAGTGATGGCCGCGCTGGTGCTTGGATCACTGACGATGGCCACATCGTTGTACATCTCTTCTGTGGTCTCGGTCCCACCGCTGCCGATGAGGGAGTCGAAGAGCGAGGCCGCCGCGTCTTGGTCGGCCACGGCCAGGCCGATGATCATGGCCGGGTCCTCGCCCATCATGGCCGCTTCGAAGTCACCTGCCGCGAGGCCGATCTCGCCGGTCAACACATCGCCGAAGAGGTCGCCGGCGGGCAGATCCAGGCCCATCTGACTACCGAGGCCGGTCATGACCTCGTCGATCTTCATCTGGAAGCTGCCGGCATCGGCGAAGCCGGGGAAGGCAGTCATCATCTGCGCCAGCGCCTCGTCCTGACCCGCGGGCATATCCAGCCGCGCTTCGACGTAGATGGAGCTGCCAGCGGGCACGAACTGCGGACCCTGGGACTCGCCCGCGCCGCTCTGGGCGAAGACGACGAGGCCCGATCCGGAGACGACGAGCATGACGGTCGCGACGAGTGCGACCGCCCAACGCCACGGGCCGCGGCGCGCGGTCATGGACGTCTCAGCAGAAGTGGACATGGATACCTCCGTTGCGTCGGATCGTATTGATGGACGACTCTGCGCGGCCATTGTCTCACCGATGGCGCTGCATTCACCCTAGCCCAGCGGTCCCATCGGCAGGCCGGCGATCTTGCCCCCCCTGCCGCGCATCATCTTCATCATCTTCTGCATCTCGGCGAACTGCTTCACGAGCCGGTTGACCTCCGGCAGGCTGGTGCCGGAGCCCTTGGCGATGCGCCGCCTGCGCGAGGCGTTGAGGACGCCCGGGTCGTTGCGCTCCTCGAGCGTCATCGAGCGGATGATGGCCTCGACGTGTGCCAGGTCGCCGCGGTCGATGGCCTGCTGTGCCTGCTTGGCCGCCCCGCCCAGCCCAGGGATCATGTCGATGATCGAGCCGAGCGGACCCATCTTCTTGACCTGCTGCATCTGCTCGAGGAAATCATCGAGCGTGAAGGCGTTCTTCTGTAGCTTCTCGGCGAGCTTCTCCGCTTCCTTGGCGTCGTAGGTCTCCTGCGCTCGCTCGACGAGGCTGACCACGTCGCCCATGCCCAGGATGCGTCCGGCCAGGCGGTCGGGGTGGAAGACCTCGAGCGCATCGACCTTCTCGCCGGTGCCCATGAACTTCACCGCCAGGCCGCTCACCGCCGAGATGGAGAGGGCCGCGCCACCGCGGGCATCGCCGTCGATCTTGGTCAGCACGAGGCCGGTTACCGGCGTGTTCTCGTGGAACGCCTCTGCTACCGACACAGCCTCCTGCCCGACCATGGCGTCGACCACCAGCAGCGTCTCCCTGGGCTGGACGGCCTCGTGGACCTCGCGAATCTCGGCCATCAGCTGCTCGTCGATCTGGAGGCGGCCGGCGGTGTCGAGGATGACCACGTCACGGCCAGTCTGCTTGGCCTGGGCCACCGCGCCGGTCGCGATGTCGACTACCCGCGTGCCGGCCGGAGCGCTGTAGACGGGGATGTCCAGCGAGGCGCCCAGCGTCTTGAGCTGGTCGATGGCAGCGGGCCGGTAGATGTCCGCCGCCACCAGCATGGGCTGGCGTCCCTGCCGCACGATCCAGCGTGCCAGCTTGGCCGAGGACGTGGTCTTGCCCGAGCCCTGCAGGCCGACCATGGCGATGACCGCGGGCGAGCCGTCGAAACGGAACGTACGGTCCCCTGCCCCGAGGATAGCCGTGAGCTCCTCGTGGACGATCTTGACCACCATCTGACCGGCGTTGACGTTCTCGATGACGTCAGCCCCGATGGCACGCTCCTTCACGCGCTTGACGAAGTCCTTGACGACCTTGTAGTTGACGTCGGCCTCGAGCAGCGCGAGACGGACCTCGCGCATGGCCACGTTGACATCGTCTTCGGTGATGCGGCCATGGCCGGTGAGTCCGGCCAGGGCGGTGCGGAGTCGGTCGGAGAGCGCGTCGAACATGGGCGTCAGTCTAGCGGCGCTTGCGGATGTGGCCGGGACTGCGGCTGAGGCCGAGCCCGGGCTGCGCCGCCGAGCGCACAGCGGAGGCCGCCTCGGGGCCCGGCGCGCCGGGCCATGGCCTTGGGCTCCCCGCCGTACGCGGGCCTATCTGCGCGGGGGTGGATCCCCGTCCACCGCGAACAGGGCGGCCACGAAGGCGTTGGGGTCGAAGTCACGCAGATCGGTCATCTTCTCGCCCAGGCCCACGAAGAGCACGGGGACGTCCATCGAACGCTCGATGGCGAAGGCCACGCCGCCCTTGGCCGTGGAGTCGAGCTTGGTCAGCGCGATGGCGGTCAAGCCGGAGGAGCGGTGGAAGGCCTTGGCCTGCATCAACCCGTTCTGGCCGGTGGTGGCGTCGAGCACGAAGAGCACCTCCGGCTGCGCCTCGGGGATGCGCTTGCTGATGGTGCGGCGGATCTTGGCCAGCTCCTCCATCAGGTTGGCCTTGGTGTGCAGCCGACCGGCGGTGTCGATGATGACCACGTCCATGCCCCGGGCCTTGGCCGCGTCCATGGCATCGAAGACGACCGCAGAGGGGTCCGCGCCGGCGGCGTGCGAGATGACCGGTACATCGATACGTCCGGCCCAGTCCGTGAGCTGTTCGATGGCCGCGGCACGGAAGGTATCGGCAGCAGCGAGCAGGACCTTGGCCCCCAGGGACTTGAAGCGGTAGGCCAGCTTGGCGATGGTGGTGGTCTTGCCCGTACCGTTCACGCCGACCACGAGGATGACCGCGGGGATACCGGGCCCGGGGATTCGCGGCCAGGGAACCGCCTTGCGCTCGGCGAACAGGTTGAGCAGCTCAAGCTGCAGGGCCTTCTGAGGGCCCACTTCGGTGCGGGCGCGGGCACGGTCGCAGACCTCGATGGCCAGCTCGGCACCGAGGTCGGCCGAGATGAGCGCCTCTTCGACCTCCTCCCACGTCTCGTCATCGAGATCGCCGGAGCCGAGCAGGCCGCGGACCCGTTCGGCGAATCCGAGTCGCGTCGGCTTGAGCGCATCCTGAAGCAGGATCCGCTCGGGCGGCGCTGCACCCGACCCGGGTGCGGTCACGCGAGCGCCCGGCCCGCGAGGCGCGGGTCGCCCTCGGGCAGGTCCGCCAGCTTCAGCGAGATGACATGGCTGACCGCGTCGTCACCGACCGTGACGCCGTAGAGCGCATCGGCGGCCTCGATAGTGCCGCGGTTGTGCGTGATGACCACGAACTGGATCTCCTCAGCCAGGGAACGAAGGGCCGATGAGAAGCGCCCGATATTGGCTTCGTCGAGGGCGGCGTCGACTTCGTCGAGCACGCAGAAGGGCACGGGCCGGACCTCGAGCATGGCCATCAGCAGGGCCACCGCGGTGAGGGCGCGCTCGCCTCCAGAGAGCATCGCCAGCGGCTGGCGCTTCTTGCCCGGTGGGCGGGCCGTGATCTCGACGCCGGTGGTCGAGAGGTCGTTGGAATCGGTCAGCGAGAGCACCGCCTCCCCACCGCCGAAGAGCTGATGGAAGCGACGGCTGAAGGCGCCCTCCAGCGCCTCGAAGGTCTGTCGGAACTGCTCGGTCATGAGGTTGCCCAGGCGGCCGATCAGCTCACGCGTGTCGCGGATGGCCTTCTCCAGGTCTTCGCGCTGGGACTCCAGCGACTCCAGCCGCACCTTGACCTCGGCCAGCTCCTGCACCGCGAAGGGGTTGCTGGCTCCGACATCGTTGAAACGGCGGCGCAGGGCGGAGATGCGCGCCCGTGAGGGGGGCTCAGCCGCCGGCGCGCCGACGGCTGAGGCCTCGCGCCAGGCGTCAAGGGCGGCGTCGAGTGCCGTTTCGAGCAGCTCCGGCAGCTCGTCCGCGCCCGGCGTCCCGGACGGTACCGCCTGATCCGCCTGGGCCAGCAGCGTGGTGAGGCCGTCATCACCGATCGAGGCCAGCTCCACGAGCAGACCTTCCCGGGCCGCGTCGACCTGCATGCGCGCCTCCATCTCGGCCACCTCGCTGTGGCGGCTGCGGCCTTCCGCCACCCGCAGGCGCTCGCGAGCAGCACTGGCAGCCGTCTCGGCAGCCAGCAGCTCATCGCGCTCGCCCCGCGCCGAGGCTATCGAGGACTCGAAGGCTTCGTGCTCGGTGCGCTGGCGCGAGCGGGCCGCGGCCAGTTCGCCGGCCAGTCGTTCGCGCTCGGTGACCAGGTCCGCCTCGCGGCCACTGAGCCCGACCTCATCACGCTCGAGCTCCTCGATCCGGGCCTCGGCCAGACCAAGGGCGACCTCGGCCCGGCGCCGGTCCTCCATGGCCCGGTCGCGCGCCGTACGTGCCTCGCCGGCCACCGAGGCAGCCGCGTCTCGCTCCCCGCGCAGGGCAGTCACGCGCGCCTCGAGGGCAGCAAGGGCGTCGCGGACCTCGTCGCTGGCTCCCTCCCCGGACTGGTGCTCGTCGAAATCCTTGAGCCCGGCCGCCCGTAGCGCCGCCTCCTCGCGGGCCGTCGCCGCATCGCCCTCGGCGCGCTCCAGCACGGCCTCCTGCCAGGCCAGGTCACGGGTCGCGTTCTCGGCCGCGGAGGCCGCGGAACGGTCGGTCTCATCGGCCACCCGCCGTTCGCGCCGCGCGGCGTCGAGGGCCTCGCGCGTGCTCTGTGATCGCTCCACTGCCGCCGTGCCGGCCTTCTCGGCCGCGTCCGCGGTCGCTGCGGCCGCCTGGAGCTCTGTCTCGGTCCGCTCCAGCCGCCGGGCGACCTCGTCGAGAGTGGCGCGCCGCTCGAGCGTTGACGCTCCGGGCGCGGGATGGATGACACCCATGTCGTCGATGACCACGCCGTCCCTGGTCACCAACCGCCAGCCGGGGGGTAGATCGACTCGCAGGGAGAGCGCGTCGTCAAGCGTCGGGACCCAGGCACAGCGCGAGAGCAGCCGGGCAGCGTGTGACTCAGGGTCGAGCCGGAGCGCTGTCGACAGCGACCCGCCGCCGGCCTCGCCGACCTGCTCAGTAAGCCTGCTGGCAGCCCGGTCGGCTGCGCGACTGCGACCGTCGCCGCCGTCGCGCAGCACCATCACCGCGGCGGCATCGGCCAGCGCGCGCGCGTCGTCGGGGTCGATCACCAGGCCGGTGAGGATGTCGCCCAGGGCGGCTTCGACGGCGGGCCGCAGTTCAGGCTCGACCTCCAGGCCCTCGCTGAAGCGACGTCCTCCCCGTGCGCGCGCGGAGCGCAGCAGCGACTGATCGAGCCCGGACTCCAACTGCTGCTCGAGCGCTTCACGCCTGGCCTTGAGCCCCTCGAACTCGGCTCGTAGCCGGCTGAGGGTCTCGTTGGCGGAGGAGGTGGCGGCCTCGGCTTCGTTGACCGCGACGCGGGCCATGGTGGCCTCGGACTCAGCCGCCTGTTCCGCGGCGTGTGCGGCGGCGCGAGACTCGGCCGCGGCGGCGGCCTTCTCAGCAGCCAGCGCCGCGGTCTCGACCTTGCTAGCGACCTGCTCCTGCTGGGCGCTCAGGCGGCGTTCAGCCTCGGCCTGGCGGCGGGCGGCTCGTTCCGCGTCGGCGGCGAGGCGGGCGCGGGCAGCGCGGGCGGTGGTGGCCCGCTCCTCGTCGGCGCGCCCGGCCTGGCGCAGCTCGTCGGCATCGCGTGAGGCTTCGGCCAGGCGCTGCTCGGCCTGCTCAAGAGCATCCTCGGCGGCTCGGTCGGGCTCCGGCAGCACCGCCGCCATGCGGCGCCGCGCCTCTTCCGCGCGGGCGGCTGTGGCAGCCTTCTCCTCGCCGATGCGGGACCGCTCGCGCACGAGCGCCTCAGCCTCGCTGGCGGAGCGAGTCTGCGCCAGCTCGATACGCTGGACCACTGTCCTGGCCTCGTCGAGACGCTGGCGCAGGCGCTGCTCGGCATCGGCCCGCTCGGACAGGGCGCGCGTCAGTGAAGCGGCCCTGTCCTCCGCGTCTCGCAGCGCTCCGAGGGCAGCGTCGGCCTCGTGACGCGACGAGGCCAGTGCTTCAGCGTGACGCTGGGATTCGATCTCGGCCGCGCTCAGGCGCGCCCGGGCCCCGGCCACGAGGGCCTCCGCCAGCTCCGCGCCGGCGGCCATGCGAGCCTCCTGCTGCTCAGCCTGGGCCGCCAGGCGGCGGGCCTGCGGGCGCAGCTCGGCGAGCACGTCGCGCACGCGCTCGAGGTTGGACTCGGCTTCGCTCAGCTCGTTCTCCGCCTTCTTGCGCCGTCGCTGGTGCTTGCGGATGCCCGCCGCTTCCTCGAACAGCGGGCGTCGCTCCTCCGGACGCAAGGCCAGCGCCTGGTCGACCATGCCCTGGCCGATGAAGAGGAAGGCGTTGTCGGCGATATTGGCGTCATCGAGCAGCTCGACCAGGTCGCGCAGACGGATGCGCTGGCGGTTCAGCAGGTACTCGTTCTCGCCGGAGCGGAAGAGGCGGCGCGAGAGCTCGACCTCGCCGAAGTCGACCGAGAGCAGCCGGTCCTCGTTGTCGATGACGAGGCTGACATCGGCCATGCCCACGGCTCGTCGGTTGGCCGAACCGGCGAAGATGAGGTCCTCAGCACGGCGGCTGCGCAGCGCCCGGCCTTGCTCCCCCAGAGCCCAGCGCAGGGCGTCGGCGAGGTTGGACTTGCCGCTGCCGTTGGGACCGACGACCGCCGAGATCCCGGGCCCGAACTCCACCACTGTGCGCTCTGCGAACGACTTGAAGCCGACCATGCGCAGCTCGCGCAGACGCGCCAGGCTCACGTGGCTGCGGCCTCCGCTTCGGCCACCAGGCCATCGGTCGCGCCGATCTGCTCGAGGGCGGCCTCGGCCGCATGGGTCTCGGCCTCGCGCCGGCTCCGGCCCTCGCCGGTGCCGATGACGTCGCCGTCGACAGCTACCTCGACGATGAAGTGACGGGCGTGGTCGGGGCCTTCGCTGCTGACGATGCGATAGGCCGGCGCGCGGCCGGTAGACGCGAAGGCGTGTTCCTGCAGCCGGCTCTTTGGCGCCTTGAGGGCGTCGAGCGGCAAGGCGGCATCGAGTTCGGGAGCAGCCGCTTCGAGGATGAAGTGGCGGGCGGCATCGAGGCCACGGTCGAGGTAGATGGCCGCGACGATCGATTCGAAGAGACCCGCCAGCACCGAGCTGCGTCGACGCTCGCCGGAGTTTTCGGCACCCTGGCCCAGGACGAGTGCTTCGCCGATCTCGAGGCGGCGAGCCATCCGGGCCAAGCCACGCGTGGACACGATGGCAGCACGCCTGGTGGTCAGCGTTCCCTCGGGCTCGTCGCGATGGCGCTTGAAGAGCGCCTCCGACATGACCAGGGAGAGGACGGCATCGCCGAGGAACTCGAGCCGCTCGTTGGACTCGGTGAGGCTCTCAGGATGCTCGTTCACATAGCTGCTATGGACGAGGGCCTCGGTCAGGAGCGCGGGGTCGTCGAATTCCAGGCCGAGACGGTCGGCGAGCTCGGCGGTGCTCGTGGGCATCGACCCCGGTCGGGGGGCTACTGGTTGAGGCGCTCGTCGATGTAGTCGACAGCGTCCTGGACGGTGCGGATGTTCTCTGCATCCTCGTCCGAGATCTCGGTTCCGAACTCCTCCTCGAGACTCATGACGAGCTCGACGAGGTCAAGGGAGTCGGCGTTCAGGTCATCCACGAACGAAGCCTCAAGCTTGACATCGGCCTCGTCCACACCGAGCTGCTCGACGATGATCTTCTTGAGTCGCTCGAAGGTCGAAGCGGTCACTCTCTGGGTCCCTCCCTATGGGCTTGGGTCACTGTATCGGTCACGCTCTCGGGGCCTGCGGGGCTTCCGTCCCGATCGGTCTCCTCTGCTTTCGCGGCCGCCTCCTGAGCGACACGTCCTAGAGCGCCATTCATGAGCCGCCGGGTGGGCTCTCCGCTGTAGGTTCGAGCGAGCTCGACCCACTCCGATATCGCGACCCGGGCTGGCGTCGTCGGGCAGTGTAGCAGTTCGCTAACGCCGCAACGCAGCAGAGCGCGGTCGATGCGCGCAAGCTGGACGACGGGATACTGCGTGGCCACCGACTCGATGCGCTCATCGATGGAGTCACGGTAGGTCACGACGGCCTCGGCGATGCGGCGGGCGTGCGTGGCAGCGCGCTCACCGATATCGCCCTCCGCGAGCCGACGCTCGAGGGCGGCTCCGGCCGTACGCTGCCCGAACTCGGCCTCGAAGACCGCGGCCAGCGCCAGCTGGCGACCCTCGCGCTCCGGCCCGTGGACCGTGGGCCCGGTCCTGGCACGAGCAGCGGGGGTGTCAGTCACCCTCGGCGACCTCGGCCACCTCGGCCGGCTCGGGCGTCGTCCCGGACTCTGGATGCAGAGCCGCGGTCTTCTTCTGGGCCGTCGACTTGTCCACGCCCTCGGACACCAGCGTGGCCGTGATGCGCTCGGGGATGTTGGCCCGTGCCGCGGCGGCCGTGACCTCAACGGCGTAGCCGATCATGCGGCGCTTGGCGCTGCCGTGGGTGATGAGGACCGTGCCGTTGACGCCGAGCAGTGGTGAACCACCCAGCTTCTCGTAGTCGAAGCGCGAGCGGATGCGGCGGATGCCGGGACGCATGAAGAAGTAGCCGAGCGGGCCCCAGGGCGGACGGCGGAACTCGGTCTCGAGCATGCCGAAGATGGTCAGCGACAGACCCTCGAAGAACTTCATCACCACGTTGCCCACCGAGGCGTCGCAGACGACCACATCAGCGGGGTGGTGGGGCACATCACGGCCTTCGACGTTGCCGATGAAGTTGAGGTGCCCGTCGCGCAGCAGGATGGTCGCGTCCTGCACTCTTGTCTCGCCCTTGCCCTCCTCGCCGCCGATCGAAAGCAGCGCCACGGTCGGGTCGGTCACGCCCAGCACGCGTTCGCTGAAGAGCGAGCCCATGTGCGCGAACTGGGCCAGGTTGACACCGGTGGAGTCGGTCGTGGCCCCGATGTCGAGCAGGGTCAGCGGGCCCTTGTCCGTGATCATCTGGACGGCCAGGGCCGGACGATCCACGCCGGGCAGCCGTTTCAGGTGCAGGATGGCGGAAGCTACGCCGGCGCCGGTGTGACCGGCGGAGACGACGGCATCGGCCTCACCGTCACGCACCAGGCGCATGGCCACGTTGATGCTGGCGTCCTTCTTGCGCCGGACCGCGACCGCCGGTGCCTCGCCCATGCCCACCGCCTGGCTGGCGTGGACGAGGCGCACATGATCGGGCAAGGCCTCGTCGATGAAGGGCGTGATGCGGCCCTCATCGCCCACGAGGATGACCTCCACGTCGGGGTGCTCACGGGCCCACTCGACTGCGCCGCGCACGACTTCTTCGGGGGCGTGATCGCCGCCCATGGCGTCGACGGCCACGCGTGGTCGTTCGAGGAAGCCGTCACCTGTGCCCTGTTCGAGGGCTGAGACGTCCACGTCAGGCGGCTCGGGTCAATGGCTGCGCGTGGGCGACCGTCAGGCGCTCTGCTCGGGCGTCTTCTCGCGGATCTTCACCGCCTCACGACCGCCGTACCAGCCGCAATTGGGGCAGGCATGGTGCGGACGCTTGGGCTGGTGGCAATGCGAGCACGCCTCGAGGCTTGGGACCGTGAGCGCGTGGTGCGAGCGCCGTTCGCGCTTGCGGGTGCTCGAGACACGTCGCTTGGGGACTCCCATGGATTACCTCGTTTCCTTCTCTGGGGGGTTGCTGTTCATGCTGACGCTGAAGCGTTACTGGAGCTGGTCACGGATGCCGGCCAGGGCGGCCAGGCGAGGATCGATCGGATCATCAGGGTGCGCGTGAGCGGGATCATCGGCGAGGTCCGCGCCGCACGTCTCGCACAGGCCGGGGCAGTCGGGCCGGCACAACGGGGCGATCGGCTCTGCCAGCGAGATGGCGTCGCGGATGACCGGCTCCAAGTCCAGTTCGTGGTGGTCGGACACGCGCAGCACATCGGCCTCGGCGATGCTCGCAGGAGCTCCGCTCTCGAGGTCGACCGAGGGTAGCGCCTCTTCCTCCAGCTCCACCGCGACCGAAGCCTGGGCCGGCCGGAGGCAGCGCGAGCAGCGCTCGGCGAGGGCGGTCTGCAGGTGCCCCTGGACCAGCACGCTCCGGCCGGAGTGCGTCAGGCGTACTTCGCCTGTGACCGGTCGCGCCAGTTCGACCCCGTCTGCCATCGACAGCCCGGAGACCGCGATGTCGAAACGTTCGCTGGTGCCGGGTGCCGAGCGCAGCAGGTCGGCGACGTTAAAGCTGAGCATGCGTCCGCTCATCGGTCGCGGACTCGGCGTCGGCTTCGACGGGTTCGCTGCCGTCGGCCGGGTAGCGCTCGTCGAGGGCGGAGAGGCCGCGGCGGATGGATTGGAGGGCCTTGACGACTTCGCCCTCGAGCTTGACCAGCACGTTGGCGGCGTAGGCGTCGGCGCCTTGCTGGATCTCCTGTGCCTCGCCCCGGGCCTCCTCGATGATCTCCTCCGAGCGCTGCTCTGCGGCACGCGTGAGCTCGCGCTCCTCGATGAGGAAGGCGGCCTGCTCCTGGGCCCGGGCGATGATGCGCTCGGCCTCGTCCTGCGCACGCTCGACGAGACGGCTGGACTCCTCGTTGATTCGCTTGGCCTGGCGGACCTCCTCGGGTACGGCCACACGCAGCTGCTCGATGAGATCGGTGGCAGCCACCTTGTCGACCATCACGGCATTGGTGCCGGGGAATCGGCGACCTTGCTCGACGAGAGCATCGAGTCGCTCGATGAGGAACATGAGGTCTATGGCACGGACTCCTGTGGACAGGGAAGGACGACTGAGGATTGTAGCGAACCTTCCATGCTCGCCCTACTGTAGCGGAAGCGTCGAGAGCCCCGTCGCGGCCGAGCCCCCCGACATCGCCCCCTGGCCTGCCCTAGCCGCGGTCGCGGCCCTGCAGCCGGCGCGCGACCGAGTCGGGGACCATGGCGCTGAGATCTCCGCCGAAGGCGGCGATCTCACGCACCAGACTGGAGCTGAGATAGGCGTGCTCGATGCCGGTCATGAAGAAGACGGTGTCGATCTCCGGCGCCAGCTGGTGGTTGAGATGCGCGATGGCTTGCTCGCTCTCGAAGTCGGACAGAGCCCGCAGGCCCCGCACGATCGAGGTTGCGCCGCGCTCGCGGGCAAGATCGACGGTGAGCCCCTCGTAGGTGATGACCTCGATGCCGCTCGCGGCCTCCTCGGTCATCTCCTCGGCGATGGCGGCCCGGATCAACTCCGCGCGCTCGGCGGCGGGGATGCTCGGCGTCTTGCGAGTATTGACCAGCACGGCCACCACCAGCCGGTCGAAGACCACGGCCGCACGCTCGATGATGTCGACGTGCCCACGGGTGATGGGGTCGAACGACCCCGGATAGACGGCCAGGCGCATCAACGACCTCCCTCGGCGTGTTCTGGATGGCGACGATACACGCTCAGGGCGGTCTCGCCGAAGCGCCGCTCGCGCATGCGCTCCAGGCTGGCGATGCGTGGCGGCGGCGCGTCCTTCCAGAAATGCTTGGCCACGATGACCACTTCCGGGTCGATCCAGCCGGAGCCGGCCCGGGCCAGCAGCTCGAGCGCGGCCAGCAGATCCGCAACCTGCGCATAGGGCGGATCCAGCACGACGCAGCCGAAGGGCGCCTCCGGTGCTGCCCGGGCGCCATCGGCGAGGAATGCCAGGACGCCGCGACGCACGACCCGAGCGTCATGGCCCAGCTGGGTCCGTTCCAGGTTGCGCTGGATGACCGCGGTGGTGCGGCCGTCCTTCTCGACCAGCACGGCCGACGGCGCTCCGCGGCTGAGCGCCTCGATGCCGGCCGCGCCGGAGCCGGCGAAGAGATCGAGCATGGGCCGGGCCCAGATGTCGGCGCGCTCAGCTTCGGCCATGGAGAAGAGGGCCTGCTTGACCTTGTCGCTCAGGGGCCGAGTGCCCGGTCCCGGGGCCTCGAGCCGCAGGCCGCCGGCGACGCCGGTGATGACCCGGCCGGCGTCAGGCACCCACCGCCTCCTCGTCGGCGCCCTCGCCCGCAGCGATAGCCGCCAGCCAACCCGTCTCAAGCTCGCGCGCCAGGGCCTCGTGCTCCGGGGCCAGACGACCGTGCTCGTCGACGAGTGACTCGGCCACTTCGCGACATAGCACCGCCAGCTCCCGGTCCTCCTCGTTCGTGAGCGAGGCCAGGCGCATCCGCGGCAGGCCGCTCTGGGTCAACCCCAGCACGTCGCCCTCGCCGCGCAAGCGCCAGTCTTCCTCGGCCAGCTCGAAGCCATCGTTCGAGTCGTGGATGGCCTTGAGTCGTGCGCGGGCGGTCGTGTCCTCGCCCACCTCGGCCACCAGTACGCAGTACGACTGAGCCGTACCCCGACCCACGCGTCCTCGTAGCTGGTGCAGCTGCGACAGCCCGAAGCGGTCGGCATTGAGCACGATCATCAGCGTGGCCTCGGGCACGTCGACCCCGACCTCGACCACCGTCGTGCCCACCAGCACATCGAGCTCGCCGTCTCGGAAGCGGCCCATCTCGGCATCGCGATCATCGGCGCGCATACGGCCGTGGACGAGACCCACCTTCAGCGGCGCCAGTCGTGCCCGCAAGCGGGCGGCCACCTCCTCGGCGCCGCGGGCCTCGTCGTGCCCGTCCGCCGCCGGCAGCGAGGGCGGTAGCTCGGCGGCATCATCGCCCTCGTCGGAGCCCTGTGGGTCGATGTGCGGTACGACCACGAAGGTGCGGTGTCCCGCCGCGGCTTCCTTGCGCACCTGGGCCCAGGTGGTCTCAAGATCGTGGGACGGCTTCACGCCCGTCAGGGTGGTGGGACGGCCCGACGGGGCCGAGCGCAGGTCGGAGACATCGAGATCGGCGTACAGCACCTGACCCAGAGTGCGCGGGATGGGCGTGGCCGTCATCAGCAGCACGTGGGGCGAGATGCCCTTGGCGGCGATGGCCTCACGCTGGGCCACCCCGAAGCGGTGCTGCTCGTCGACCACCACGAGGTCGAGTCGCGCATACGACACCGACTCCTGTAGCAGCGCGTGCGTGCCCACTACCACCTGGGCCTGCCCGTTGGCGATGGCTTCGTGGGCGGCCTTGCGTCCGGCTGTGCTCAGGGAGCCGGTCAGCAGCGTGACCGCGATGCCGGCGCGCGCAAGGAGATCTCCGATGGTCTCGGCCAGCTGCCGGGCGAGCAGGTCGGTCGGCGCCAGCAGCGCGGCTTGCCCTCCACCGTGCGCAGCGAGGGCGAGGGCATAGGCCGCTACGGCCGTCTTGCCCGAGCCGACGTCGCCCTGGATGAGCCTCAGCATGGGCACGACCGCAGCCACGTCGGCGCGGACCGCGTCCATCGCTGCCGCCTGGTCCGGGGTCAGTCCCACTTCGCGGCCGACACGCCCGGACAGCCCTCGTGCGATGCCCCCGCGCAGCGACTGGTCTTCGGCGTCGGTGATCTTGAGGCCTGCCTTGACCCGCTCTTCGCGGCGCTGACGGCGGCGCTGGACCATGCCCACCTGCAGGGCCAGCAGTTCGTCGTGAGCCAGCCGCCGCACGGCTGCGTCGCGTTGCGCGAAGTCGTCGGGATAGTGGGCTGCGGTGATGGCTGCGCGGATCGAGGGCTGGCCGCCACGGATGCGCCCCGGCAAGTAGTCCGGCTCGAGCAGCTGGCCGTAGCGGTCGAGGCCAGCGCGGATGGCGGCGCGCAGGGTGCGCGCGGTGACGCCAGCGGTCAGCCGGTAGATGGGCACGATGCGGCCCGCGTGCAGCAGGTCGCCGCCGTCGTCGCGCTGGAAATCGGGGTTGTCCAGCTGCGGGCGCCAACCGCGCAGCTTCACCTTGCCGCTGAGCACCAGCCTGTCCCCTTCGCCGATCTGGCGCTCGATGAACCGACGTCCGAACCACACCGCCTCCACCTCTGCACCGTCCTGCTGCAGGACCGCGATCGTCCGCTGCACGCGGCGACGGAAGGTCTTCTCCACGCGCAGCGAGTCGACCGTGGCGCGGACCGTGACGGGCGTCTTCGGATCCAACTGCGGGAGACGCGCCACGGGCGTGAACTCACGCAGGTCCTCGTAGCGCTTGGGGAACGTGGTGACCAGATCTCGCACGGTCTCGATGCCCATGCGCCGGCCGTGGCGCCGCAGCACACTGGCGCCGGGAAGCCCGGAGCGGCCGATGGGCGTCTCGAGTCCGGAGCCGGACGGTGCCGCCGCGCCGGAGGCTCGGGCCACGCGCTATTCGACCGCGACCAGGAGGTGGTCGTGCGGCTGGCCCCCCTCGACGAGCTCCACCTCGGCGCCGAAACCGGCCAGCTCGATGCGCTCACACAGGTCCATCTGGCGGCCGGGCGTCTCGCCCCGGCCGCAGTAGAGGGTCACCAGCTCGATGTCCTCGAAGGTGGCCAGGGCCTTGAGCGTCACCGCCTCCACGTCGTCTCCGGCAGCCAGCAGGTGACGGTCAGCGTCGAGCGCCAGGATCTGGCCTTCGCGCACCGGCTCGCCGTCGACCACCGAGTCCTTGGCCGCGGTGGTGACACGGAAGGAGCGGATCAGGGTCGACTCCGCGGTCATGCGCTCGAGATTGGCCTCCAGATCGGCGGCGGGATCGAAGGCGATGGCGGCGGCGATGCCCTCGGCAGCGTTGCGGGTGGGGATCACCTGCACGCGAACCATCGGCGTCAGCTCGGCCGCCTGGCCCGCGGCCAGTACGGCATCGCGGTCGTTGGGCAGCACGATGACCTGCAAGGCACCGGCAGCCAGGATGCCCTCGGCGATCTCGCCCACCGACGGTCGAGTGCCGTGGCCGGGACGGACGATGCGGGCACCGAGCGATCGGAGGACCCGGGCCAGTCCGTCCGCGCCGGTGACGGCCACGATGGCAGTCGTGGCCGCGTCCGTGCGCCCGACCGTGGGGTTCTCCGCTGGACCTTCGGCCTCCGTCGGCCCGGCCGCGGGCTCGGGCGCAGGCTCGTCCGCCGCGCCGGCGGCCCCGGTCCCCTCGGCGCGGGCAGGGTTGTGGGCGACCTGATCGTCCAGGTCGAGGACCTCGACCTGGCTGAGGCGGCCCCAGCGCAGGCCGGCCGCGATGGCCAAGTCCGGCCGCTCCCCGTGGACGTGCACGCGCGTGAGGCCCTCGTCGCCGGCCACCACCACCGAGTCCCCCACGGCCAGGATGGCTTCGCGCAAGGCGGCCACGTCGATGCCACGTTCGGGTGACGTCAGCATGTACTGCGTCTCGTAGCCGTGTTCATCGGTAACCGCCTGGCCCTCATGTCCATGAAGGCGAGCGGCACCCTCGCTGGCAGCTGCCGAGGCCTCCCTCGCGGCGGCCACCGGCGTTGGACCGGACGGTGTCGTGGGCGCCCGCGCCATGCGTCGCGCGAGAGTGGCTCGACGATCCGCCTCGACCTGGAGCATGCCCTCGAGCACGCGATAGAGGCCCTGCCCGCCCGAATCGACGACGCCGGCGTCCTCCAGGACCGGCAACAGCGTGGGCGTGCGCTGCACCGAGCTGGCGGCAGCCTCGATGACGTCAGCCAGCACCGCCTCCACGTGGGGCTGCCGTCCGGCCGCCGCCTCGGCCGCGTCAGCGGCGTCACGGATGACCGTCAGGATCGTGCCCTCGACCGGCGTGAGCACCGACTCGTAGGCCACGTCGGAGCCCTTGCGCAGACCCTGGGCGAACTCGATGCCACTGGCACGCTGGCGCCCATCGGCCCCGTGGGTCATGCCCCGGATGATCTGCGAGAGGATGACCCCGCTGTTGCCGCGGGCGCCGGTCAGGGCCCCACGGCTGAGGGCCTCCGCCACGGAGTCGAGGTCCCGCCCATCCTCCGGCAACGAGTTGGCCTCGGCCAGGGCGGAGCGCATGGTGGCCAGCATGTTGGATCCCGTGTCCCCGTCGGGAACAGGAAAGACGTTGAGCGAGTCGATCTCGTCCACGTGCCGCTCGAGGTTGCGGGTGGCGGCCTCGACCGCGCGAAGGAGCGTCGGCCCGTCGACATAGAGGCGGGTCATGACAGCGTCTTCAACACCCGCTGCGGGCAACCGGTCAGGGCGTTCCTAGGGCATGGCACGGGTCGGCTCCCTCCGTTCTCGCGAGGCCGATGGTATAGTACGCGGCCGTGCGGTCGTCACTCGACCCGCCCCCATTTCATGCATTCCTGAGGAAGATCATGGCTCGCTCCTGCGCGAAGTGCGGCAAGGCCTCCATGGGCGGCTACAACCCCCAGTCGTCTGGGATGAACCGTGTCCGTGCCCGTCGTCGCTACAACGTCAACCTGCAGCAGCTCAAGGTCTACGAAGGCGGTCAGGTCACGCGTACGCTCATCTGCACGCGCTGCCGCCGCACGATGATGAAGTCCGCCTCCTAGGCGCGACCTCTCAGGCTTCGTAGCCGAGCTCCCGCAACCGCGGCCCGCAGAGCCGCTCGACCTCGCGCTGCTCGGCCGCATCGAGGTCCGCGCGCCAGCGCCCCACCGAGGCCCCACTCACGGCACCCTCGTAATCGGGGCGCTTCGTCTGCCCTGCATCAGCATCGTCCTCGCGCCGCCCGGCGCGCGCCAGCCACTCACCGTCGGGCGCGACGCCGACACCGTCGCAGATGGCCCGCAGCACCGGCCCGGGATCGGCCACCAGGTCCTCGTAGCGGACCTCGACGTAGCGAGGGTCGTCGCGCCAGGCCATGCCGCTGGCGGTGTCATCCAGCCAGCGCGTTGCGTACCACTCGAGCGAGCGTGGGACCAGCACCTTCTGCCATCGGCCGTCCACCCAGCGCCAGTCGGGATGCTGGCGCATGGAGCAGATGACGTCACGCCCGTCGCGGACGATGTGGACGACCGATGCCTTCGGCCAGCGGGCCAGGATCCAGTCGAGGTGGCGGATGTTCTGGGGTGTCTTCTCGGCCCAGCGCTCCTTGCCCCGGTCGGCTCGGACCCGTGCCGCGAAGTCGTCCACGAAGGCTGACTGGGAGCGAGCGGAGCGGCGCATCCCCTCCAGCTCCACGAGCGGGATCTGGTACGACCGAGCCAGCCACTCGAGATTGAAGGCGGCGGGCACGAAGAGCTTCGTCTCGGCCCCGGAGCAGACCGCGGGGTGCCGGTCGAACAGTCGGCGCAGCACCGTCGTGCCGCTGCGCGGAGCGCCGCCCATGACGATGTGCCGCTCCTCGGAGCGATGGCCAGCCATCCGCCACCGTCGCTGACGCAAGCGCTCGAGGCGATTGCGCATCCGGGTCCGGACTGGGCTGCCGGCCACGTCAGGCGTCGCTGTCGAGCCAGATGGTCATGGGTCCGTCGTTGACCAGCTCCACCTGCATCTCGGCGCCGAACTCGCCGCGACCGACCTCGACGCCGCGCGACTCGACCGCTCGCGCGAAGACCTCCACCAGCTCCTCGGCCACATCGGGCGCGGCCGCCTGGATGAACGAGGGCCGCCGGCCCTTGCGCGTGTCGCCGTAGAGGGTGAACTGGCTGACCACCAGCATCGCGCCGCCGACGTCGGCCAGCGACCTGTTCGTGCGACCCTCGTCGTCGCGGAAGATGCGCAGGTCGACCGATCTGGTGGCCAGCGCCTGGGCCACCGCCGGGGTGTCGCCCGGTCCGACTCCGACCAGCGTCATGAGGCCCGGGCCGATGGACCCGCGAACCGCATCGGCCACGCTGACCTGGGCCCGGGTTACGCGCTGCAGCAGGACCCGCATCGCTCAGCGCGCGGCGGCGGCGTCGTGCGTGGAGGTAGTGAAGGGATCAGCCGGGCCACGGTCCCGGCTCTCGACTTCGGCCGGACCGGCCTCGAACCCGCGCTGGGCAAGCTCCCTGACCAGCTCGACCTCGTCGGAGGCGTCGCTGCCGCGCTGGAAGAGGGCGGAGCCGACGATGCACACGTCGATGCCGTGGCTGCCCACGAGCTCGGCCGTCCTGCTATTCACGCCGCCGTCGACATGGACCAGGCCGCCGCGGCCGGCGGCAGCCAGTTTGGCGCGCGCCTGGGCGATCTTGGGCGCCGTCTCGGGGATGAAACCCTGACCGCCCCAGCCGGGGTACACGCTCATGATCATGATGACCTCGAGTTCGTCCAGCCACGGATCGACCGCCGAGACCGGGGTGTCCGGGCTCACGGCCAGGCCGGCTCCCTGCCCGGCCGCGTGGATGGCGGCGATGGCAGCGCTCTTCTGCTCGGCCGGTTCCTCGCTCTCCACGTGGAAGCTGATCGTCTCTGGGCCGGCCTCGATGAAGCGCTGCATATAGCGGGCCGGCTGGCTGATCATGAGATGGACGTCGAGGGGCATGTCGGTGAGCCGCCGGAAGGCCGTCACCACGTCCGGCCCGAAGGTGATGTTGTCGACGAAGTGCCCGTCCATGACGTCGAGGTGCAGCCGGTCGGCCCCAGCGCGTTCCATCTTGTGCACGACGCGATCGAGGCGGCTGAAGTCGGCGTTGAGGATGCTGGCCGAGACCTGCACCTGGTGAGCATCCTTCATGCCGGGCTGCCCGACGGCAGGTCGCGATCCACGACGACCAGCGCGGCCGCGCTGCGGCGCTCGATGACGTCGCGGCGCCGCTGGACCGCCGCCGGCGCCGGCTCTCCCGCCTTCTCCGCGGCCAGCTGACCACAGGCCGCACCGATATCGAGGCCGCGATTGCGGCGGACGGTCGTGTGCAGACCTACCGCCCTGAGCGTCGACGCGAAGGCCTCGACACGTTCGGGCGAGGAGGGCTGCCAGGGCGTGTGGGCGACCGGATTCATGGGGATGAGGTTGACGTGAGCGAGGCGTCCGCGCAGCAGATCGGCCGCGGCACGAGCGTCCGCCGGCGTGTCGTTGATGCGGTCGATCATGACCATCTCGTAGGTCACGCGGCGGCCGGTCGCGTCAGCGTAGGCCGTGGCCGCGGCCACGACATCATCGAGTGGGTACTTGCGGTTGAGCGGCACGAGCACGTCGCGCAGGTCGGGCCGGGCCGCGTGCAGGGAGACCGCCAGCTTGTACTGTCGCCGCAGCGAGGTCAGCCGCTCGATGCCCGGGACGACACCGCTGGTGGAGACCGTGATGTGGCGCTGACCAAGCCCGAACCGGTTGCCGTCGCTGAGCGCCGCGCAGGCCGCCAGCACCGCGTCGGGATTGAGCAGTGGCTCACCCATGCCCATGAAGACGATGTTGGTCAGGCGCCGGCCTTCGCCCGCCAGCTCGTTGCGCCAGTAACGTGCCTGGTCGATGATCTCCGAGGTGCGCAGGTCCCGCCACAGGCCCAGCTCACCGGTGGCGCAGAAAGGGCAGCCGACCGCACAGCCGGCCTGGCTGGAGATACACAGCGTGGTGCGCTCACGGCGCGAGCCGCGGGCCGGATAGCGCATGAGCACCGACTCCACCACGCGGCCGTCGTCGAGCGAGTGCAGGGCCTTGTCGGTAAGGCCGCCGTCTGCCTGCTTGCGCTCGGTACCGGTCAGCGTACAGAAGCGGTATGTCTCCTCGAGCGCCTGGCGCAGCGGGCCCGGCAGGGTGTGGATGTCATCGAATGACAGGGCCCGGCCTGACCACACGTGGTCGGCCAGCTGGCGAGCACGGAATGCCGCTTCGCCCCGGTCGGCGAACCACGAGAGCAGCTCCTGCGGCGACGCATCGGCGATGCCCGGTCGTTTGTCCTGGGGACCGCTGGCCGGCAGGTCGAGCAGCGGCAGGGCAGCGTCGGCGCCGTCCGCCGGGGTCAGGGCGGGTTCGGGCACAACGGCAGGATCGGGCTTGGGCATCGAGGCGGAATGGTACCCACAAAGCGCAGATGTGGCCGTGGAGCGCCTGGGCGCGCTCGAGCCCCGAGGGGCGCAGCGGTCCAGAGCTACGTGCGCCGGCCTCGACGATACTCGGCCCCGCTCATGCGCCGCTTGCCGGCCGGCTGCACCTCGTCGAGGCGCAGCAGCCCCTCGCGCGTGCCCAGCGCCAGCGTGTCGCCGACACGGACCAGCTCACCGGGCATGGCCATGCCCTCGACCACTGAGGTACGCCACACCTTCAGCCGCACCCCGTCCGCCTCGAGGAAAGCCCCGGGCCAGGGCTGATAGGCGCGCACCTGCCGCTCGAGCTCCGCGGCCGGCCGCGACGGGTCCAGGCGTCCGTCCTCGCGCCGCAGCTGGCGGGTCAGCGTGGCGCCCTCGTCGGGTTGCGGCCGGGCGGTGAGGGTGCCCTCGAGCCACGCCGGCAGATGCTGTATGAGCATCTCAGCGCCCAGCTCCGCCAGCCGCGCCTCCAGCTCGGGCGCCACTTCGTCGCCCTCGAGCGAGACCTCGCGCTGGGCCAGGATGGGCCCGGTGTCGAGACCCTCGTCCATGCGCATGAGCGTCACACCGGTGACGACGTCACCGGCCAGGATGGCCCCTGCCACGGGCGCGGCGCCGCGGTGCCGCGGCAGCAGCGACGGGTGGATGTTGAGCGCGCCGTGCCGGGGCAGATCGAGCACCGGGCCGGGTACCAGGCGACCGTAGTCGGCGAGCACGATGAGCTCAGGCCTGGCGGCGGCCAGTTCGGCCACGACCTGCTCGTCGCGCAGCGTCGAGGGCGTACGCACGGGCAGGTCGCGCGCGGCGGCCCGTTCGGCCACCGGCGTCGGCGTCAGCAGCCGCTTCCGTCCAGCCGGGCGGGGAGGCGCGGTCACGACCGACTCGACCTCCACGAACTCGCTCTCGAGCAGTCGCTCCAGGGCCGGTAGCGCGACGGGACCGCTGCCGAAGAACGTCGTGCGGGTCGTGGTCCTCATCGATCCGGGTCAGCCCAGGACCGGCATCTCCTGGCCGGACTCGGCCACCTCCTCCTCCAGCCGGGAGACCGGGATGAGGTCATCAAAGGACTCGAGGTAGTCGATGTAGAGGATGCCCTTGAGGTGGTCAAGCTCATGCTGCATGGCCCGCGCCAGCAGGCCGCTGCCGTTGGTCTTGATGCGGCGGCCATCGCGGTCCTGGGCCTCGACCCAGACCTTCTCCTTGCGCGGGACGTAGGCCACGTAGCCGGGCACCGAGAGGCAGCCCTCGAGGTCGTTTTCCTCGCCCGACGAGCGGGTGATGACCGGGTTGACCAGCTCATAGAGCCGGTTCTCGACCTCGATGACACAGACCTGCAGCGGCTCGCCGATCTGCGGGGCCGCCAGCCCGACGCCGGGGGCATCGCGCATGGTGTGGGTAAGGTCGTCGATGAGTTCGTGGAGGTACTTGCCGAAGCTGTCGACCGGCTCGCCCTTGAGGCGCAGGCGAGGGTCACCGAGGGTAAGGATGGGCTTGACGGTCATGATCCGAGTATATGCCGGGGCCTGAAACGCCGAGGCCTACAACAGGCTCTCGGGATCGACGTCGACCGACCACGGCGCCCCGGGGTCGCCACCGAGCACCGCCGCCGGGTCGGGTCCGCGCAGCACCACGTGGAAACGCCAGCGACCGCCGCGACGGGCGATGTAGGCCGGTACCGGGCCCAGGACCGCCACTCCTGCCTCAAGCTCGGTGGAGCGGGCGCGCAGGCGAGCCACCATCTCCTTCGCCACCTCCTCGGCCGAGTCGCGCCTGGCCAGCGCCGACCGTGAGCTTGATGAGCCGTCCGAAGGGTGGCGAGCCGAAGCGCCGCCGCCGAGCCAGCTCGTCCTCCACGAACGAAGTCGCATCGCCGCTCGCGACGGCGCGGATGGCCGGGTGCTCGGGCTGATAGGTCTGAACGATGGCGCGCCCGGGCCGCTCACCACGACCGGCACGGCCGACCGCTTGCGTCAGCAGCTGCCAGGTGCGCTCGGCGGCGCGTTCGTCGGGCAGGTTGAGTGCGATATCCGCCGAGACCACGCCGACCAGCGTGACCTCTGGGATGTCGAGGCCCTTGGCCACCAGGCTCGTGCCCACCAGCACGTCCGAGCCACCGTTGGTGAAGTCGTCGATGACCCGCGCCGCAGCGCCCTTGCGTTCCACCACATCGCGGTCGAGGCGCGAGACCCGCAACTGGGGGAATCGCACCCTGAGCTCCTGCTCCACCCGCTCGGTACCGCCACCGAGGTAGCGGATGCGCACTGACTGGCAGGCCGGGCAACGCCGGGCCACGGGCGCCGAGGCGCCGCAGTGATGGCAGCGCAGGGCCACGACCGAGGCGTGGAATACCAGCGGGCGCTGGCACTCGGGGCAGATCTGGACGTAGCCACAGTCGCGGCAGAGCACGACGCTGGCGGCACCCCGGCGGTTGATGAGCAGGATGGCCCGGTCGCCCGCGGCGCGATCGAGCTCGTCGAGCGCCGTCGCGAGCGTGGCCGAGAGCAGGCCGCGATTGCCCTCCGCCAACTCCTCGCGCATGTCCGCGACCTCGACCTTGACTGGTGATCCCGAGCGGCGGCCATGCAGCCGCAGGTGCCGTAGCCGTCCCTGGCGGGCCAGCCCGACCGAGACGATGTCGGGCGTGGCGGAACCGAGGACCACCGGCACCGAGGCCAGCGAGCCCAGTACCACGGCCACGTCGCGGGCCTGGTAGCGCGGCGTGCGATCGGACTTGTAGGCGGGATCGTGCTCCTCGTCCACGATGACCACGCCCAACGGGTCCGGCGGCGAGAGGGCGGCCAGGCGCGTGCCCACCACCACCCGCGCCTCACCGGACGCGATGCGGCGCCACTCGTCGGCTCGTTCGCCGTCGCCCATGGCGCTGTGGAGCATGGCCACGTCTTCGCCCAGGTCGTGGCGCAGGCGGTCGATGAGCGGCGCGGCCAGGGCGATCTCGGGCACCAGCACGAGGGCCCCACGGCCGGCGGCACGGGCGCGACCGATGGCCTCCGCGTAGACCGCGGTCTTGCCGCTGGCGGTGTCGCCTTCCAGCAGGACCGTCTCGTGTCGTCGAGCGTCGATGGCCTCGCCCACGACACGAAGCACAGCCGACTGCTCGGGGTCGAGGGCCGTGCCGGCCGGCCGGCTGCCGCGTGCCGGCTCGGCCCGTCCGGCCAGCGGGCGCCGGTCCTCGGTGCGCACGTCCAGCTCGAGCAAGCCACGCTTGACCAGCCCGGTCACGGCCGAGGACCCGTGGCGGTCGGCAAGGCGCGCCGCGACCTCGGCCCCGGGATGGGCCGGCTCGGCCATCTCAGTCAGCAAGGCCTGTTGCCGTGGACCGAGTGGTGCCCCCGCTGGTCGGTCGTTCCTGGCGAGCACGGCTGCTGCCTGCCGGCCAGCCTCGGTGAGCACCGCCCAGCGACGCTGCCTGGGCCGTGCGGTCGGTGGCTGCACTTGCCACTCCAGGCGCAATGCGCCATCTGCCTCGAGTGCCCGTAGTGCTCGTAGGAGCATGGCCCGGCTGCCGGCCTGCGGCAGCTCGTCGACGGAGATGCCGGCCGGCCCGGCCGCGGCCACGGACGCGAGCAGCGGCTCCACGGCGCTCCCCTCGCCCGCGCTGACCGCGAAGAGCCCGATGCGCTCGAGGGTCCCCCGCGGCAGCATCGCCCGCACCACCATGCCCGGGGGCGCCAGGTAGTAGCGGGCCACGTGCAGGGCCAGCTCGCGCCAGAGCTGACCCAGCAGGACACCATCCGAGCGTACGCGGGCCAGCAGCGGCTTCGTCTCCATCGCGGGCTCGGGCGCTTCGGCCAGGACCACACCGACCGCCCGCCGCCGGCCGAACTCGACCATCACCGCCTCGCCTGCTGCGATATCGGCCAGCGCTGCCGGCACGCGATACGAGAAGCAGCGGCCGCCGGGTACGCCCGGCGCGTCGACCGCGACCTCGACGAAGCGCGGCTCCGTCATGACGGCCTAGACGCGGATGCGGCGGTGGGGGAACCTGCGGTGCTCGGTAGCGATGATGGCCTCGATCTCCTCGGCGGTCTCGTCGACCTTGCCGGTCTGGTTGACCACCACCTGGTCGTACTCGTCCTTGCGCGCCAGCTCCCGTGCCGCGTTCCGGCGGCGGATCTCCAGGTCCTTCGGCTTCTCGGTGTTGCGTCCGACCAGGCGCGCGTCGAGCTCCTCGAGCGAGGGTGGGACGACGAAGATGAGCAGCGCATCGGGCACCTTGGCGCGAACCTTGTCCGCCCCCTGCACGTCGATCTTGAGGATGGCGTCGCGGCCCGACGTGAGGGCCGCCTGGACCTGGTCGCGCGGGGTGCCGTACTTGTGGCCGTGGACGGGGCTAGCCTCGAGCAGGCCGTCCGCTGCCTCCAGCCGGTCGTAGTCGTCCCGCGAGAGGAAGTGGTAGCTGACACCGTCGATCTCGTTCGGCCGTCGCTGGCGGGTGGTCACGGTCACCACGTAGTGCCGCGGGTATGCCGGCTCGCGCCGGGCCATGGCCTCGATGATGGTGTCCTTTCCCACTCCCGACGGCCCGGAGATGATTACCAGCTGCGCACCCGGCCGCCCCTCGATCGCGCGAATCGTCAGCTCCTTCTCTCCTCGCTCGCCCGCAACCGCTCGAGCACGGACTCGAGCTCGTTGGGCAATGGTGCCTCACATCGGACCAGCCGTCCGGACCCCGGTGACACGAACTCCAGCTTCCAGGCGTGCAGGAAGAGGCGCTCGAGCCGGTCGGGCCCGCGGCGCACCGTGCCCGTAGCGTAGACCGGGTCACCGGCCACGGCGTGCCCGATGGACGCGAGGTGGACACGGATCTGGTGGGTCCGACCTGTCACCAGGTCGAGCTCGAGATACGTCCACTCGGCGAAGCGCTCGCGCACGCGGTAGCCGGTCACCGCCGGCTTGCCCTCGGCGGTGACGGCCATGCGCATGCGATTGCGTGGATCGCGCCCGACCGGCTTCTCGATGCGGCCAAGCTGGGCATTGACCAGTCCTCCCGCCAGCGCCAGGTAGGTCTTGCGCACGCGGCGGGCCTTGAGCTGTGCCTGCAGCGAGGCCTGGGCCGCATCGTTGCGCGCGACCACGATGAGCCCGGAGGTGTCGCGGTCGAGACGGTGGACGATGCCCGGGCGTTCGGCCCCACCTCTGGTGGCCAGCCCGCCGCCGCCTCGCTCGAGGGCCAGCAGCGCGTTGACGAGCGTGCCTCGCTCATGGCCCGGTGCGGGATGCGTGACCAGGCCGGCCGGCTTGTCGATGACGATGACGTCGTCGTCGCGGTAGACGACATCGAGCGGGATGTCCTCGGGCAAGAGCGCATCCACCGTGACCTCGGGCACATCGAGGACCAGCACCTGGCCCGGTCGCACCGGGTCGCGGGCACGGACGCGCTGGCCCTCGCTGGTCAGACGGCCGTCGCTGATGAGCCGCTGCACGAAGGCCCGGGATAGCCCGGCCGCGTCGGCCATGAAGCGGTCGGCGCGGCTGCCAGCGGCGCCCTCGGGCACGGTCACGTGCAGGGGTCCGCTCACGACGGTGCGTCGCGGCGGAGGGACACGGCCCGGTCCCCGAGCAGGGCCGCGGCGAAGAGCAGGAGGATACCGATGAAGACCGCGGCATCGCTCACGTTCCAGGCGTACCAGCGCATGTCGCCGATGCCCATGTCCACGAAGTCGATGACATGGCCGAACCGTAGGCGGTCGATGAGGTTGCCGACCGCGCCACCCGCGAGCAGGCCGAGTCCGACGGTCACCAGCGGACCCAGGCCGGCGCCGTGCCGCCACTCGTACCAGGTGATGCCGGCGATGACGAAGACCGAGAGGATGGCCATGAGCATGGCCGAGGTGTCGAGGAAGCCGAAGATGGCGCCGTCGTTGTAGGTCTTGGCGATGCGAACCAGGTCGCCGAGCAGCTCGGTCGGTCCGCCCGGCTGGCCGGCCGGGATGGCCCGGGAGGCGACCTCGAAGGACCCATCGACCCAGGCCTTGCTGAGCTGATCGAACAGCACCACCGCGCCGGCCGTTCCCAGGAAGAGCGCCCAGCGACGACGCCATCGCGCGGGCGCCTCGCGGGCCCCCTCTTGTTCGACCGAGGCTGGCGCCTCAGCCATCGGCCCCCTCCAGGGCGATGCGCACGATGCCGTTGTCGAGCGTCACCTCTACGGCCGTGATGCCGGCAGGTGGCTCTGCGAGCTCGATGTCGTCGGCGAGGACGTCGGCAGCCACACCGCCAAGGTGTGGTTCCAGGCGGTCGAGCACCGCCGTGGGGCCGCTGAGCCACAGCCGGATGCGGGCATCGAGCGCCAGCTCGGCCTGCTTGCGCGATCCCTGCACGGCGCGGGTCAGCTCGCGGGCATCGCCCTCGGCGACGAGCTCCGGCGTGAGCTCGGTATCGATGACGACCACGATGCCCTCGTCGTGGGCCACGGCGGTGCCCGGGCGCGGGGTGGCCAGGACCTCGACCTCGTCCGGCGCCAGGGTCACACCACCGAGCGTGACCGAGCCGTCGTCGTGGTATTCCACCTCGTCGGCGCGAGCGGCGGCCATGATGGCCGGGATGGCCGGGCCGTGCTTCCTGCCGATGACCGGCAGCAGCGGCTTCACGCGCCTGTCCACGAGCTCCGATTCGTCGCCGATGATCTCTACCGACTTGACGTTGAGCTCATCGGTCAGCAGTGCCAGCAGCTCGTCGGCAGCACCGGGCGGCAGCCCCTCTGCGAGTGAGCCCGACGGCATCGCCAGCCACAGCCGGCCCAGCGGCTGCCGCACGCGGATACCGGCCCGGCTGCGCAGGGTGCGGCCCAGCTCGACCGCCCGACGCAGATCCGCCATGGCCGACTCCAGCCGCTCGTCACGGAGCGGCGCCAGGTCGGCGGACGGCCAGCGCGTGAGGTGGACCGACTCGGGGGCACCCGGCTGAGCCGGGGCGACCAGCACCTGGTGGAACTCCTCGGCCAGGAAGGGCAACAGTGGAGCGAAGGTGCGAGCCACGCTCACCAGAGCCAGGTGCATCGTGCCGAAGGCGGCGTCGCGGGCGGAGGCGTCGTCGCCTCGCGAGAGGCGACGACGGGAGCGTCGCAACCACCACGTGGAGAGGTCATCCACGAAGCTGCTGATGGCACGGGTGGCCCCACGCGTGTCGTACTCGGCCATGGACTCGCCCGCGACCGTGGCAGTGTCCGCCGCGCGCGAGAGGATCCAGCGGTCGAGCAGGCTGCGACGGGGGTCGACCGACTGCTCACCGACGACGTCACGGGCCGGCTCCCAGCCGCCCAGTCGAGCGTAGGTCGTGAAGAAGGCCAGCACGTTCCACAGCACCAGCAGCTCACGCCGCGCCTCATCGGCGGTGTGATAGCCGAAGAGGATGTTGTCCTCGGGTCGTGCGCTCGCGTACATCCAGCGCATGACGTCGACACCCATCCGCTCGGCCGCCTCGTTGAACTCGATGGCGTTGCCCCACGACTTGTGCATGGGCCGGCCGTCCTCGCCGTAGAGGGTGGCGTAGCCGAAGAGCGACTTGAACGGTGGCACCCCGCGCAGCACGGTGCCCATGGCCAACATCGAGTAGAACCAGTTGCGGAACTGGCCGGGGAACGACTCGGTCACGAAGTCGGCCGGGAACCACTTCTGCCAATACTCGGGGTCCGTCCGGTAATGCAGCGTGCTGAAGGGCACGATGCCGGCGTCGAGCCAGGGGTTGCCCACGTCGCGGATGCGGCGCGAGTCCGCCCCGCACCGCTGGCACGGCACGACGACCTCGTCGACCCAGGGTCGATGTGGCGAGCGGCCTGCCAACTGCTCGAAGCCCGATGACGCCCTTTGCGCCAGCTCCTCGCGGCCACCGATGACCTGGTACCCGTCGCACTCGGTGCACTCCCAGATGGGCAGGGCCAGGCCCCAGTAGCGTTTCTTGGAGATCGATCCAGTCGCCCATCGTGTAGAGCCAATCGATCTCGCGGTCGTAGCCGAAGCGGGGGTACCACCTGATCTGGTCGACGATGTCCATGATCTGGTAGCGCAGGCTGGCGTTCTTCTGCGCCTGCGTCAGCGTCTCGCGCGGCTGCTCGTAGACCTCGCCCATGGAGATGTACCACTCGTCGACGACGCGGAAAAGCAGCGCCGTGCCGCAGCGCCAGCAGTGCGGGTAGCGGTGTGTATAGGGCTCGAGGTGGTAGTAGAAGTCGAGCGCCTCGAGCTCCTCGATGATCTCGGCCGCGATGCCCGCGGCATCCTTGCCGCTGAACTTACCGAACCCCGCGAGGTAGTGGCCGGCCTCGTCGAGGGGCGCGATGACCGGCAGCTTGAGCTTCTTGCCCAGCGCGAAGTCCTCGGCCCCGCCGCCCGGGGCGATGTGGACGATGGAGGTGCCTTCGTCCTCACCCACCTCGTCCCATTCGATGACGCGGTGGACATAGGGCGCCTGGCCGTCGACGTCGACACCTTCGGCGAATGCCTCCGCCACCACCGGCAGGTCATCGAAGGCGAACCGGTAGTGCCAGCCCAGCAGGTACTCGCCCTTGTGCTCCTCGATGACCTTGAAATCGCCCTGCACAGCGGTCCTGAGCGCGACCTTGCCGACCCAGAAGCGCTCGTCGCCCTGCTCGATGAGCACGTAGTCGAGGTCGGGGTGAACCGCTGCGGCCACGTTGGCCGTCATCGTCCAGGGGGTCGTCGTCCATACCAGCAGCGACTCACCAGGGCGGTCGACCAGCTTGAAGCGGACGGTCAGGCCCGGGTCTTCGCGGTCGCTGTAACCCTCGTTCATCTCCATCTGGCTCATGCCCGTGCCGCAGCGCGCGCACCAGGGCATGGAGTCGATACCGCGGTAGAGCCAGCCGCGACGATCGCACTCGGCGAGGAAGGCCCAGATGAGGTCGTTGTTCTCGTTGCTGAAGGTGAAGTAGGAGCCACCCAACTCGGGCAGGCCGAGGCGACCCACGATCATCTCGACCGTATCGGTGACCGGTCCGCGGGGGCCCTCTACGGTGATGACCTGCGAGGGATCCTGCTCCATCAGGTCGCGCAGGCGACGCAGCTCCGCGGGGTCGTTCCAGTCCATCCAGTAGCCCAGTCGGATCGACTGCTCGGTCTGGACCGCAGCATAGGTGAGCACGCGCTGCTTGCACAGGCGCACGAAGTCGGCCATGCCGAAGGATTCGATGTCCTTCTTGCTGGTGAAGCCGAGCTCTCGCTCGACGTTGACCTCCACCCACAGGCCCTGACAGTCGAAACCCTGCTGCCAGCGCAGCTCCTGACCGAGCATGGCGTGGTAGCGGTTGAAGGCGTCCTTGTATGTCCGGCCCCAGGCGTGGTGCACACCCATGGGATTGTTGGCGGTGATGGGGCCGTCGACGAACGACCAGTCGATCCCCGCCCGCATTCTGCGCGCGGAGCTGGCTGAAGATGGACCGCTCTCGCCAGAAGTCGAGCGTGCGGTGTTCCTGGGCAGCGAGGTCTGGCTGCGCGGCGACAGCCGGGAATGGGCTTCGTGACATCGGGATGTGCAGTCTAGCCGAGCGTCCCGCGTTGAAGCGTGGTGCGCCGACGCACCAGCGACATGCGGTCCCGGCACACAACGATGATTGGGGCTACGATGCCGCCGATGGCCTCCAGCGACGTAGCCGTGCGTCCCAGGCGAAGCGCCTTTGCCGCGGCATTCCTCTCCGCCCTCTTCCCCGGCCTAGGCCACGCCTATCTCGGCCGCTGGTTGCGGGCCCTGCTCTGGGCCGCCTTGCCCATCCTCGGCATCGCCGCCATGGCCGGCCTGGCGGCCAGCTCCAGCACCACCGACCTCGTCGAGATCTTCGCCGACCCCGACGTGCTCAACGGCATGCTCGTCTTCCTCGTGATCGACGTCATCTACCGGGTGCTCGCGGCCTGGGATGCCTGGCGGCTGGCGCGTGACCCGGGCGTCGGGTCGGCCGGCTCGCGCATACTCTCGATGGCCGGGCTCGTGGCACTGGTGATCGTGCTCGTGGGCAGCCACGTCGTCATCGCCCGCCCGGTCTTCTTCGCCACCGACCTCTACACGGACATCGCCGAGAACGCCGGCGACGAGAGCGAGATCATCGACATCGGCGATCTGGCCGCTGAGGATCCAGACTTCCAGCTGGTGCTCCCCGACGACCCCGAGGCCACGCCCGAACCCAAGGCCTCGCGCAAGCCCGGTGCCGCTGGCGGCTCGGGCACGCCCGAGCCCAGCGCCGAGCCCACCCAGGCTCCCGCCACCGAGCAACCGGCGGCCACCGCGGAACCGACACCCGAGCCCCCTCGCGTCGAGTGGGACGGCAAGGAGCGGCTTAACGTCCTGCTCATCGGCCACGACGGCGGCCGCCAGGGCAAGCTCTCCTCGAGCGCCCTGACCGACACCATGATCACCATCAGCGTCGATCCGACCACCGGGCGCGTGGCCTTCATCTCGCTGCCCCGTGACACCTCGGGCATCCCACTGCCGCGCGACTGGGCCGCCTACAACAGCTTCGGCGGCAAGTACAACAACAAGATCAACACGCTCTATACGGTCGCCCGTGGCCGCAGCGACTTCCCCGGCAGCTCCAAGCAGCGTGGCTACAACGCGTTGATGGGCGCGCTCGGCGAGCTGTACGGCCTCGACATCAAGTACTACGTCTCGGTCGACCTCAACAGCTTCCGCCACGTCGTGAACACGCTCAACGGCGTGGTCGTGGACGTGCAGCTGCCGGTCATGGACAAGGACTACTCGGCGGCCGATGGACGTGGAAACCTGAAGCTGTACATCCCCCCCGGCATCGCTCGCATGAACGGCCAGGACGCGCTGGCCTATGCCCGCTCGCGGCACGGCTCGTCGGACTTCGACCGGGCCGCCAGGCAGCAGCGCGTGATCACCTCGGCCGGCAAGCAGATGGACGTCGATGAGCTCCTCCAGCCCGGGGTCATCTCCGGCCTCATCGGCCAGCTCAAGCAGGACGTGAAGACCAACATCCCGCCCAAGCTCGTGCCCAAGATGGTGGCACTGGCCTCCGATATCGACCTCGATCGTCGTGAGAACCTCGTCTTCGACAGCTCCCGCTACGTCGACGAGTGCTACCCGTGTCCGCCCACCGGGCTGTATCTGCTCAAGGCCAAGCCCTCGGCCATGCGAGCGGCGGTCAAGAACGTCTTCAGCACCACCAAGGCCCAGGCGCGGCAGATCAACGAGCTCGAGGACGAAGGTGCGGTCGTGCACGTCCTCAACGGCCAGGGCGGCGGCAACAACAAGGCCATCAATATCGCCGCCTTCCTCGCCAGCAAAGGGATCGACGCGGTGGTCCCGCCGGTCGGCGGCGGCAGGGCCGACTCGAACGACTACGGGGGCACGGTCATCACCGCCTACAACGACGCCAAGACGGAGATGCCCATCACGTTCGCCAGGCTCAAGCGGAGCTTCAATGACAAGAAGCGCGAAGTCATCTTCGTGGACGATCCCCAGACAGAAGCCGACTTCACCATCACCGTCGGCGCGAAGACCGCGGCGCTGAAGCCCTAGCGTCAGCCACCCCGGGCCGCGATGAGCGCGGCACCCGTGGCCGGTGTCCGCCCCAAGTCCCTACCGGTAGAGCGGACCCTGGGCAGTCCCTACTGGTAGACCGGCACGACCCAGCTGCCGTAGTCCGCGTTGCGTCCCCGTACAGCGTCGAAGTAGGTATCCATGATGCCGCGCGTGACCGGGCCGATGCCACCGTCTCCGACGGGCCGATGATCGATGGAGGCGACGGCAGAGACCTGGCCGCCCGTCCCACACAGGAAGACCTCTTCGGCGATGTAGAGCTCGCTGCGGTCGATGGGGCGCACGTGGCACTCCAGGCCCAGCTCTCGCCGGGCGATGTCGATGATGCCGGCGCGGGTGATGCCCTCAAGGATGTCGGCATTGACGCCGGGCGTGACCAGCTGGCCCTTGCGGACCATGAACAGGTTCTCCGCGCTACCTTCGGAGACCTTGCCCTCGTGTGTGAGCACGATGGCCTCCTCGTGGCCGTTGAGCGCCGCCTCGGTCTTGGAGAACGCCGGGTTCACGTATGAGCCGGTGATCTTGGCCCGCGAGGGGATGTTGAGGTCACCGGTGCGGCGCCACGAGACGGTACCGCAACTGATGGGCTCGTCGACCGAGATGTAGTCGCCGAAGGGGATCGAGAGCAGGTTCAGTCGCGAATCGATGCCGTGGAGCTTGACGCCGATGGCCTCGTCCGACTTGTAGACCGTGGCCCGCACGTAGCAGTCCTCTCGGTACTGGTTCTTCCGCAGCAGCTCGAGGGTCAGCTCGATCATCTCGTCCACGCTGTAGTGCGGATCCATCATCAGGATCTTGCTCGAGTCGACGATGCGCTCGAAGTGTTCGCGCGCCTTGAGCAGGTAGAGCTGCTCCTCGTCCTCGTTCCAGTAGGCGCGGATGCCCTCGAAGACGGCGGTCCCGTAGAGGAACGAGTGGGTCATGATGCTGACCTTGGCCTCCGCCAGCGGAGTCCACGCGTCCTCGAACCAACATACCGTGTCGTCCTGCGGACGCGCGCCGGGACGGCGAGCGTGAGGGTCGGACTTGGCTTCGGCTGGTGTCGGGGAGGGCTCTTGGGTCAGCATGAGCGGGAGTATACGCGGGCGCGCGCCGTGGTCGAACCCGGGCCCGCGAACGTCGAAGACCCGGCCGTGACGACCGGGTCTCGCTGGTAGCTGGTGTTGCGCTGGGCTATGGCCGCATGTGCTGCGGTGCGTACGGCAGCAGGGCCACGTGGCGGGCGCGCTTCAGGGCGACGGCCAGCGCCCGCTGGTGCTGGGCGCAGGTGCCCGTCTTGCGACGCGGCTCGATCTTGGCCCGCTCACTGATGTAGCGGCGGAGGCGGTTGACCTCCTTGTAGTCGATGGACTTGGACTTGTCGGCGCAGAAGGCACAGACCTTGCGGCGACGGCGGTCGCGGTAGAAGTCGTCACGGCGCTTGCGCGGTCCCATGGGCGGGTTCCCTTTCTGTGGTCGGTCGGGTGTTGATCGTGTTCGGAGGGCCGTCCGGCTGGGCGGCGGCTAGAAGGGCAGGTCGTCGAAGTCCTCGGCCGAGCTGGACGGCCCCGCGGAGCCACTCGAGCCGGACCCACTCGAGCCGGAACTCGAGCCCCCAGCCCTGCTCCCGGAGCCGGAGTCACCCGAGAAGCCGTCAGCCGCGTCACCCGCGATGGGCGGCTCGCCCTCGCGGTCCCGCCGCTCGAGCGACTGGACGCGGTTGGCGATCAGCTCCGTCGTGTAGCGCTTGTTCCCGCTCTGGTCTTCCCACTGGCGTGTCTGCAGGCGGCCTTCGACGTAGACCTTGTGGCCCTTGCGCAGGTACTCGGCCACGCGCTCGCCCTGGTCACCCCAGACGACGACGCGGAACCACTCCGTCTCGCTCTGCCATTCCCCCTGGGGATCGCGGTAGTTGCGGTTGGTGGCCACGCTGAACTGCGTGACCGCCTGCCCGCTGGGGGTGTAGCGCATCTCCGGGTCGCGGCCGAGGTTGCCGATGATCATGCACTTGTTCAGCGACATGGCTGATCCTCCTCTGGTGCGCGCCTAGTCGGTCGCGCGGGGGGCGGCCTCGCTCTCGGATTCGTCGATCCTCTCGCCGTCCTCGAGTTCGTCATCGTCGTCCGTCGGCGGCAGGTCCTCGTCCTCGTCCTCGTCCAGACCGTCGAGATCGTCGTCCTTCCTGTCGCGGCGAGCGGCCGGGCGTTCGATGCGGGTGACCAGGTGGCGCATGACCTCTTCGGTGATGTTCAGGCCACGTTCGAGCTCATCGATGGCCTCAGGGGGCGCGTCGAAGACCACGATGAAGTACGAGCCCTCGCGGTAGCTCGAGATGGGATAGGCCAACCGGCGGCGGCCCCAGGGGCTGACCTTGACGATCTGGCCTTCGCCCGCGGCGATACCGCGGGTGGTGCGATCGAGGATCTGCTGGACGCGGTCGTCAGCGGTGTCCGGCCGCAGGACCAGCATCAGTTCATAGCGACGCATAGGCGTTCACTCCTCCCAATGGGTTTGCCTCGCTCGCATGCCGGGCGTGGTCGCCCCACGGCAAGGCTGAAAGGACTGGCCGAGGATAGCACAGCGAACCCAAGGCCCGGCCACCGGGAGCCCTCGGGCCGACGCGCCATTTCACCGCGGGCACCGCGCTGGTGCGTCGGTGCACCATCCCGGCGTTCACCGCACGCACCAACGTCGGCGCGGCGGTGGTCCGGTGCCTCAGAACATCATCACGCACCACGCCGTGCGGTCGGCGGCGAACAGCGCATTCGCGCGGCGGAGCGCACCGGGCACGACCTCCTTGATGCGTCCGGCAGCAGCGAGCTCGGCCGGCCGGGTGGTTCCCAGATAGATGGCCGCGAGGTCCGTGGTGTCCAGGACCAGGTCTGATGCATCGTCGGTGCGCGCCACCTCCGCCTCGGCGACCCCGGCTTCGCCCTCCGCGCGGAGTCGCCAGCGCCCCGCGTTCCAGGGGCAGAACCTGTCGGATACCTCCAGTACGAGGGTGCCGGCCGTGCCATAGCGGCGCGCGGTGAGAGCCCCGGGCAAGTCCACGAGCCTGACCCAGAGGCCGTCGCTGACCACCAGGCCCAGCGCTCGCGGCTCGGCCAGCACGTGCTGGAGCGGCGTCGGTACCGCTACGCGGACGGCCTTGACCGTGCGTACGAGATCGACGTCGAAGAGATAGCGCCACAGCCCGCGCACCGCGCGCGGCGACGTGCTCACGGCCTCCTTGACCGTGAGCACCGCCCGCGGCCCACGCTCGTCCCACGATTCCTTCACCCGGTAGATGGCATAGCCCTCGGGTCGGCCCTCGGCCTCGTAGACCACGCGGAACTTGGGACCGGCACCCTCGCGTCCGTACTCCGGGTCAGCCAGCACGCCCTCCGTCCACCACGCCTCGGTCCGTGACAGTGCACCGGGCGTGTCGGCTCGCATGGCCTCGTAGACCAGCGGGATCGTCCCGGCCGCCTCGTCCTCGTCGACGATGCGCACGCGACCCTCGAGAGCCACGCCAGGCGAGAACTCGGTCATGGCGGTCGAGACCTCGAACGAGCCATCCATGGCTGCGAGCCCGTAGCCGAACCGCTGGTAGATCGAGCCCTCGCTGGCCCGCAACACCGTCACCTGCTCACCGCGCTCGCGGACATCCTCGAGTTGGCGTGCCATGAGCGCCCGCAAGACGCCACGTCGACGCTGATCGGGCCGCACGCCGACGCCTGTGACGGCCGCTGCCGCGATCTCACCTCCAGGCACCGTCAAGCGCGCCGACAGGGCCGCGGCGCAGCCGGCCGCTTGCTCGCTGTCGGCGTCTTGGAATGCTCCCAGCCAGCGATCGACCTCTGTGAGCTTCAGCCAGTCCTCGAGCTCGGCGTCGCTGGAGCCGCCTCCGAAGGCCAGCTGGACGGGCGTGACGAAGGCGCGCAGCTGTTGGGCCATGGGGACCCGAAGATGCCAGTTGGTGGTCGGTCGGTGGTCGGTGCTCATGGCCGCATCGTGCCACGCGCCGGGGTGTGGGGTGGGCTGGCAGCGCTACCCCGCCGGCATGGCCAAAATGGCCTCGATCGTGGGGTCCGGCGGACCCTCGGCGAGATCGGTGCGTATGGCTCGACAAGGCCGGCACGATCGAGCCCGGGTGACGATGGCGCTGGTCTCGGCGAGCCGAGGGTCGTCGTCGGGCACGGGGGTGAGGGAGGTTGCGCACGACCCCTCCCGGGCCGTTGGCAGGTTCTGTCGGGAGGCTACGACTCGGCTGGCACTGGGCGCGAGACCGTCATGGTCTGCCGTGGCACCTTCGCTCGCCGCCGTCGCTGTAGGTCTCACCCTCGACGGGCAAGAACTTCCAGGCGTATGACCCGTTCCGTAGCCGCAAGCGCAGTACCCCCCAGGCGTGGCCCTGGAACGCTCGGCTATGAGCCGCTTTGGTATCTCCCCTGCCCCTTAGCGGGGCGCCGCCGGTGCCGACGATGAACTGCTGGACGCCATGGCGGCGGTCGACCCGGCCGTAGGGATCAGCCGGGGCCAGACGCTCGTAGTTGTGGTCATGTCCATTGACGATGATCTCCACACCCGACTTCCACAGCAATCGCTGGAGTGGCCGCACGCGAGGATCATCACCATGACTCCCGCTGCTGTACAGAGGTGTGTGCCAGACCGCCATCGAACATCGCGCGCGCTGTTTCGCAAGCTTCTTCTTCAGCCACGTGTACTGTGGGCTGCCGGGCCCGCATCCGACCTCGGTCTTGCAGGCCTCGCTGTCGAGGGCGTAGGCCCGCCAACTGCCGACCTTCACGCCGTAGTAGCCCCGCCGATCCGGCCCAGCGCGCCGACCGAAGTAGTCGAAGTAGCCGCTGGCACCGGGCGTGAGAACGTCGTGGTTGCCGGGCGTGGGTCGGGTCCGATGGAGAAGGCGACCCCACGTGGGGTCGTAGTAGGCTTGGAACTCCTCGCGCGTGCCGCTCTGGTAGGCGTTATCACCGGCTGTCATCACGAGGCCTCTCTGACCCTCCACCAGCCTGGCCGTTGCTGCCTCGCCAGAGGTGCCGGTCCCCGCGGCGATGTCGCCCGCGACGATGACGGTCGGAGACTTGGCAAGGGCGGGGAGAGCGATCGTCACCAGCAGGACGGCCATCGACAGGATCACAGCCAACAGGCGGACGGGCAGGCTCGTGCTGCGACTCATCGCGCACAGGATAGACGACCAGCAAGCTTCCCTTGGTTCCACGACCAGCGTCGGTTCCGCATCGCACGACCCGCCCCAGGCGTCGATGGGTCAGGCGGGCACCCGAAGGCCGTGTGGGGCATGACGCGGAGCCGGACCGTCCCGCGGGACGTCCGCCGCGGGCCGAGAGGGACGCGACCCCGACGCGTGGCCGGGGTCGCGTCCTGAGCGTGCGCTGGTCGGGCGCTAGGTCCTGACCGTGACCTTCTCGCAGCCGGTGACGAGGTCGCTGGGGTCGACGAAGGCACGATCGCGGTCGCCATCGCCGCAGTCGACGAAGTCGGCCCCGCCACCCGCGGCCCGGATGACGTCGTCGGCATCCCCGCCGAAGAGGCGGTCCCGGCCGGCCCCGCCGGTCAGCACGTCGCGACCGTCGCCACCGCGGAGGACATCGTTGCCCAGGCCGCCGTAGAGCTCGTCGCCCCGCCCGCCGCCGCGGACCACGTCGTTGCCGGGACCGCCGAGGATGAGGTCGCGGCCATCCTTGCCGTAGAGGGTGTCGTTGCCGCCCCGACCGCCGATGCGATCGTGGCCCGGGCCACCCTCGAGCTGGTTGGCCTTGTCGTCGCCCTTCAGCACCTCGTCCCAGGGAGGACCGAGCCCGGCGCCGCTCACGCCCGAGCCGACCAGCATGAGCGCGAGCAGCGCCACGCCCAGCGCCTTGAGGATCATCGGTCTCATCACGTACCTCCTCGTACCCCGGGATGCCTGCTGCGCGACAGCCGTGCGGCTCTCATCCCAACAATATGATGGCTCCCGATCTCGGAATGTCCACCTCCATTCCAAGATCCAGATCCGACAGGCCCCTTGGTTGCGCCGGCCTCGATCGGGCGTCAGCGAGTTCGAATCTGTGAGCGGTGGCATCCGCTCGGGCAAGTCCACGGCATCGACCATCGATGACCTCGCTTGGCCTGCACGCCTCTTGGATGCACCCGCGATGGAAGAGTAGTGCGGGAGACGAGACTCGAACTCGCAGGGGATCTCTCCCAGCGGTGTCCAGGACGCGCTCTCGGCGTCCACGGGCGTCCACGGGCGTCCACCCGCGCCCAGGATGGCCTCTCCGAAGGGCCTCGTGCGGGGGCCTGCCTACCGGCGTTGTGCTCACTGATTCGCCCATCGGGTCCCACCTGCCGCGTGATCCTCGCATCAGGTGCCATGTCCGGTCCCTCCGCCTACCCCCCGGTGCGCTCGACGGCGCGGCCCGCCGCGGTGAGGCACGACGGTGCCAAGTCGAGATCTCGCCGTCAGCTTGTTCGTCCGTGTCCGGCGGTGACGTCGCCCTGCCGCTAGCTCGGGCAGGCGGGCGAGATAGGAGCACCGGGCTGCTTGATGGCCTTCGCCAGGACACTGGGATTCGCTGTTCCGCCAGCAGTCGCCCAGTCCGCCAGCTTGGTGAGGTTGCTGTCCGGGCCCAGCACCGCGATGTAGATCGTGGGCCGCTTGACCCAGCGGCCATCGACCTTCACCTGCCTGCAACCGTTGGCTGGCTCAAGGAAGCGAAGGTTGGCCTTTCCGGCGGCGTTTCGGTAGCAGCCCTCCGTGGTGACGCCGCCACCGATCCAGTACGTCATGGACTTCTGACCCTCCGAACAGCGTTTCCCGCTGTCGGTCACCCCGTTCTGGTCCATGCGCTGCTCGAACACCTTGGACGCATCAGGGCCATCCATGAGGTAGTAGGCCATGTCCGCGACCGCAGAGGTGTCGGGCGCGCACTGCACCGCGGCGATCGTGCCGCTGGGGTTCTGGCCGCGGCGAGGCACGCAGGTGCCCCGGATGGCCGCCGGGATGCCCTTCCGGAGCACCTGCTCGGCAGAGGTGAACGTGGCAGGCTTTGGCTTGGCAGCTGCGGCCTTCTGGGCATTGAGCTGACTCCTGACCTCCTTCAGCTTGGCCTGGAGCGTGGAGACCTGCTTGCGCAGTTTGGTGGTCCTGTTGGCGGCCTTGGTCAGCCTGTCCACGTCCGCCTGCAGCACCCCGAATTCGGCGAGGATAGCGGCGATGTCACTGTCCGTCAGCGCGATGCTCGGTTGCTCGAAGGCCAGAATCACCTCGCCGTCTCCGTCGGACAACTGGAGAGCCCCCTCCGCGATGGCCCACGTCGCGACCATCGGGAGGGCGGCGAGGTAGGCGTCCTCGACCGTCGTCTCGTCCTCGGGGCAAGCCGCCAGCGTACGCTCGAACTCGTCGCCGAAAGTGAGCGACTCGCCCTCAAGGGCATAGGTCCCGGTCAGGCTGTTGCAGCCACCGTCTCCGCTGGCAACCCCGGTATCGAACTGGAGCATCGCGTCCACGGTCCAGGGGACGGGCACGAGCTCCCCATCGGCGGCGTAGGCGGTGAGGTCCCAGCGGGAGCCTTCGGGGCTATCGGGCTCGTCCTGGGCGAGCGCGGCGGACGGAATGGTGACCACGAATATCGCTGCCACGAGCGCGCGGCAGCGTCGGTACCTGGGCATCGCAGAATCCCCCAACTTACGACCGCATCGACGACACGAGGCTAGGCCCCACGTCAGTGGCTCGGCACGGCCCAGGCGGCCACCACAGGGCCGTGCCTCACAGCCTCCCGCTTTGGCGCCACGGTCGACGGTTCTAGAGCATCGCGCAAGTGTCCAAGGTCACCAGCGACTGGTGCCGCAATGGGTGTGGGCCTAGCCGGATGCTCGATCAGCGCGAGGCCGCCAGGCGGACGTCCCTCCACGACGCGGGCATTCCCGCAGCGGGGAGCGTCCACGACGTTGTAGCGCCCCAGGAACCACCCCGACTGCGCATCGACGGCCGCTACCCGGCGAAGCCACTTGAGGACGAGGCGGACAGCGTCCTCACGTTGGTCGTCGCAGGCGAGCCCGTGGGCGGCCTCCAAGCGGCGGTGGTGCTCGGCACAGCGGTCCGCCTGTTCGGGCGAGGCCAGTCGCCCAGAGAGGTGCGGACGAAGCGAGCGTCAGGGGCATGTCAGTGCTGAAGCGGCGGGGAACGAGCTCGAGGTCTCGGTGGATGCCGAGGCGATCGCTGCAATGCCGGTAGTCGATCAGCCCGCGACGATGCTGGGCTCTGGGCTCCCACTCGCCAGCCTCATCGGGGCAGCCGAGCACCCGACATAGCTCGCAGGGTCGGTCTCGTTGCGGCAGAGCTGAGCGTCGAGGTCCACCGGAACGACCTTGGTGGCGTGGTCCCCGAAACGGTCGTGTTGTCCCAGGCCCATCCGGCGATGGCCCGGTGGTGTCGGGAGTCGGGGACAGTGCGACAGCCATCGCCACCCAGGGCGATGTAGCGCGACAACCGGAGCGCGGTCCGGTGTGGCTCGGCCGTCCAGTAGCCCTCGCACTGGGTGACCGCGGCCTTGACGGCGTGATCGCGCCGTGCCCGCTCGTCGACCGCCGGCTAGACCTCGCTGATGGCCCGCGTCATGAACGGGGGCTGGCTTCGCGAGGCGCACACACCCTTCGGGCCGCTGTAGTTGGGCATCAGCTTGAAGCGCAAGGGTCACCGAGACGGGCATGCTGCACGCCGCGCCACCGTCCGGTGATCGTGCCGATAGCCGGTGATCGTGCCGATTTCGAGCACCCGACGGGCGCCAGTCAGATGCGCGAGCATGGCAGCCGATCGTCTGACGACTGGGCCCGCGAACTGGCGACCAGCGACGTTAGGCTCGTGCGTGTGCGCGGCCACGTCGGCGACGCAGCTGGTCGGGGGCAGACGCGGCGCTCCGCATACGCCACCAGGGGGTCGGCGATGTTCCGGTCGCGCACGGCCGCATCACTCCGCCCGGCGGCGCCGCTCGCGGTGTCCGATGGGCAAGCGATGCCTGGGTCAGGCGGCCCACTCCTTGGCGAGGGCGCCCAAGAGGTCTACGTACTCGAGGTCATGGGGCAGGAAGTCCTGGAGGACGATCATCTCGACACCCGCGTCCGCGTACTCACGGATCTTGACGGCCGCCTCGTCCGGGGTGCCGATGGCCCAGGAACCGCCGCGCTCGGTCTCGAGGGACACGCCACTCCCATACTCCATCGTCTCGACAAGGGTGGCGATACGCCGGTCGGCCTCGGCGCGGTCGGCGCCGATGGCGACGGCGCACAGCACCGACGTCAGGACCTCACCCGGATCGCGGCCTTCCGCCGCGCATGTGTCGCGGAAGCGAACGAGAGTCTCAGCCGTGCCCTCGGGATCGATCGTGTTGAGATTGAGGTGGTCTGACCAGCGCGCGGCTGTGCGCAGCCCGCGCGACACGCCGATCGTGCCCATGATCAGCGGGACCCCCGCCTGCTGGACGGGCTTGGGGGCGTATCGCGTGTCCTCGACCGTGTAGTGCTTGCCGTAGAACGACCAGCCCGGCCCCTCGTTCCAGAATCCGCGCACGATCTGGAACTGCTCCTCCATCATCTCGATCCGCGTGGTCCGGTCGTAGAAGGCGAGGCCGTGGCGGGCATGCTCGACCTCGTTCCAGCCGGCCCCCAGGCCGAGCTCCACGCGACCTCCGCTCATCTCGTCGATCGTCGCGACGACCTTGGCCACGTTCGCGGGGTGTCGGTACGTGACCGGCGACACCATCGTCCCGTGCCGAAGCCTCGAGGTCTCGTGAACGAGGCCCGCGATCGTCGCCCAGGCATCGGTCGTATGCTTGCCGGCCGGGCCTGGGAACGACTCGTAGTGGTCGGCTCGATAGAGGATCTCGAAGCCGGCCGCCTCCGCTCGCTGCGCGATCTCGACGTGCGTCGACCACGCGACGTCTTGCTGGGGTTCGATCATCAGTGCGAATCGCATGCACGCCTCCAGGCTGGATGTCCTCGCCGGCTCACCCACTTGCTCACAGTACTGGTTAGACGTCCATGCAACAGGGGTCAAGGACCGCCGGCGCCGGCGTTGCGCCTATCGTGGTGCCGGAGACGAGATTTCGAACTCGCACGGGGTTGCCCCCAGCGGTGTTTAAGTGAGCGGTCAGAGGGGACTCACGGGGACAGATGACCCCCATTTCACGCTCAGCCACGCTCAGGTCTGTCAGGTCCCCTGGGTCACGTCTGGACTCCCATAGCCTTAACCGATAGCCGAAGTAGAAGTCGGTCTGGTGGACATGTCCACTTGACATGTCCACCTTGTCCACCAACTCGAACGACCGCGGTCAGGTCAGGCTCTCGATCCCCTGGTCGATGAACTGAACACCGTCGTCCCAGGTGCGCATCAACTGCTCGACCACCGAAGCCCGCCATGCCGGAATGTCCGTGTACCAGTCGTCGGGTGCCTCGATGAGGCGGTAGGCGATCCAGTGACTGCCGCGGCGATACCTCTTGGGTGCGACGAGCTCTCGTTCTGCCAGTGGACGCACCGCCGCCTCGATGGCACGGCCCCGCTCCGTGGCATGTGAGGCGAGCACCCCCACATAGGGCAGGCTGGCACCGGACCCCCGCGTGGGCTGCACCTTGCGCCCGTCCCAGCCGATGCCGATGGCGATGTCGGGACCGTCAGCGCCCGGTGTCAGCCACGACGGCCGATGGAGCATCGGTGCGGGCCATGAGTCGCCGGCGACATGTTCCGCGACGGAGAGCTCGATGCCAGCGTCGGTGGCCGCTTCCTGGAGCAGACCTCCCAGCCGCCGCAGTTCATCTCCGACCGCGTCCGACACCTCGTTCGCCAGCGCGGCCCAGAGCAGGATGAGGTCGTGGTTCTCGAGGAAGAACTGGAGCCGGTCGTCCTCGAGGGCGCTGGTCATCTCCGGTGTGGTCTCGTCGTTCGTCATGCCTGATCCCTCGTGGTGATGGTGAATGGCGCGGCTGGTCCGACCAGGTGGTCGAGAGCGAAGCCGACCTGCGGCAATACGGCGGGATCCGCGAGCTCATCAAGAGCGAGACGGTCGGGATTATCAGCTCGAACGACGACTACCCGCGCCTCGCGGCGTTCCTGCGCGACTACAGGGATTGGCTACTCGCCGAGGGCAAGGGCATGCGCCCGACCTTCGAGGGGATGGCGCCGGGGGCCGACCAGACATCCGACGATGGCTCGGAGGAAGTCCTCAGCTTCGACCTGTAGACCGGGCCATATCGTCTCGAGCGGCGCTCAAGGCCAGCCGCCGGGGCGCTCAGCCGAGCGGGACGGGCTCGTTGCGGGGGCCAGGCGCTTGCCACCGGAGGGCCTCTTCGCAGTACACACGATTCTCCCATCGTGACGCGGCCGTACTTCTGCGCTCATGAACATCGCCTCTTGTGTGCTGAGACAGGCACGCGACACCATCGACGGCGAGCGGGAGGCGATGACGCTCGGTCCGTGCCCTGGCCGCCTGGATCGTGCCGAGCTACAGGTGGCGGCCTGTGCGAGGTGTGGACCATGCAGGAAGCCGGTCTGTTCGTCACGCTGGCCGAGATAGCCGGTGTCTTCGTCGGCTTCGGGGCACTCATCGCCGTGCGCAGCGGCGGTGCGAGCGATGCGAGGGAGGTGTTGTACATCCGCTCGGTGTTGTCCATCGGAGTCTGGGTGGTCGTCGCGGCACTCACTCCGGTGACCCTCGGCGCCTATGACATCGGCGAGCGTGAAGTCTGGCTCGTGAGCGGCCTCGTGGCGCTCGCCTGGTTCTCGTGGGCGTGTGGGCCGTCAACCGCCGGACACCCGAGATGCAGGACTACTGGGCGGGGCGAGCTAAGTGGCGTACATCCACGCCGCGGGCGCAGCTCGTGCTCGAGGCAGCCGGGAATACGCTCCTCGCGGTCGCCATTCTGTGGCTGCGCTCGTCCTCGTCGTGCTGGGCCTGTTCCCGGACCAGGAGTCGGCGGTCTATCTCACCGCCGTCGTGCTGGGCCTGTTCGGGGCCGCGCTGAGCCTCCTCTTCCTGGTCTTCGCACATCGCGGCCCGACGCCAGCTGTGTCTGATGAGCTGGAGGAACCCGCCGAATAGCCCCATCGCGCCGCCTCGGCTGCCTGCGGCGCCCAGGTCATCAACGCTCTGGCGGTAGACACCCGGAGGACAATCCAGGCATACGCGGGAGGCGATGAGACGCGGCCTGTGCCCTGGCCGCCCTGGACCGCGTCGAGCCACTGGCGAACCCGGCCCGCGCCTGAGAAGGGGGATGTCATGCGGAGGTTGAGACTGTTTCTGGTGGGAACGGTCATGCTGACCTTGCTCGGAGGGCTGGGCGGCGCGGCGATGGCGCAGGACGAGATGCCGGGGGTCAGCGTCGAGACCCTCAGTGACCACGCGCTGATCCCGGTGGAGGCCATACCCGAGACGACCGACCACCTCGCGCTCTGGCGGACCTGGGTCGAGCCAGGGACCGCCGGGGAGCTCGGGTCCGAGCACCCGTCGCAGGGAGTCAAGGTCGCCTATGTCGAGAGTGGCGCGGTCACGTTGGAGCGCGATGGCGACACCACGTTGTGGCGAGGCGACGGCAGTGTCGAGGCGGCCCCAGCCGGGACACGCTACTCGCTCGGCTCGGGTGACACCGAGCTGGAGCGGGATGGCACGTCCTCGTTCTCGTTCGAGGTGCCTGCCGAAGATGGACTGGTCATCCTCTATGTGGGCATGAGCGACAGCATCGAGCCGGCCGAAGCGCAGCAGCAACCACCAGGCGTCAGCCCCGAGGTGCTCGCCTACATCGTCCCTGATCAGGCGGACCTCGAGCGCTTGTTCAGCCGGCCGCTCGGCGTCTCGTTCGAGCGGGTGACCCTCGATCCGGGGGCGCAGCTCGTGCTCGGGCGTGACGAGGTCCCCATGCTCGCGTTCATCTGGCTCGAGAGCGGCAAGCTCAAGTACGATGAGGTACCCGCCGACGAGGTCTCCCAAGCGGATCCTGACTTCACGCTCTGGTCGGGCGACACCTGGATCGGGCAGACGCCCGCTGCTGGAGATGTCCACGTACTTCGTAACGAGGGGGACGAGCCGGCTGTGGCGATCGGGGTGACGCTGTCCCACGCGTCGGACACCTGAGCGTTCGGCGACCGTCTCCGAATGATCCGCTCCGTGAGGGATTAGCCCCTCGATCGATCCGGGCGGAGAGGACTCACCGTCACCGCCCACCCGGATCAAGTGCCGGACGGCGCGCCGCCTCAGCTGCCTGCCGCGCCCCGCTCAGCGGGTCAAGGGCCGGACGGCCCGACGGCGTGCGCGGCGGCCGTGGGGTCAGGCTAAGTCGTCCAGCCGACGGGGCGATCGCGGGATCGGTGAGGCCTGCGATGGTGGCTCGACCATGCCACGGGTCGCCTCGATGAACTCGCTGAGGGCTTCAGCGGGAGATCTCGGAGGTGACGGTGAGACCCTGGTGCTGGCTGATCGATGACGGCCTGGCGGACAGCACCTGGAACCTGTCGATGATCAGGCACGCATCGCGGGGTGTCATGTACCAGGCGGGCTCCTCGCTGATGCTGCCGTCGGGCTGCCTGACCTTCTTCGTCGCCTTCAGGTCGGCCCTGAACCTGGCGATGGCCTCAGCGATGGCCTCGAGGACCTCGTCGTGGATCTCGGCCTGGCGAGCAGCCATGCGCTCGGCGTGGTGCTTGATGAAGGACTCCGACGCCCGGGCCTGATACGCCTCGCGCTTCCTCTCCCAGTCCCCTTTCTTGGCCTGGACGACGACGGCGGAGTGGGCCTTGATGCCATGGCGCCTGCACAACTCTCTGATGGAGATGTCGGTGCTGATGAACTCGCGCTCGAGGGCGCGGTAGTCGTGGGACTTGTTGATGACGACCACCCTTTCGGGCTGTCTCGGCCTCCGGCCTCTCCTCGCCGCGACGAGGGGCGGAGTCACCGTCTGGCTCCATCGTAGCCCTCGATGCAAGCGGACAGATGCACGCGGGGTGGTGGCGCACGGAGGGAACAGTGGAGGGAGTGGATGGGGGCCGGCATCCCGCCTGCCTGGGTCACCGGACCCCAGCGCTGGCATAGCAGCCACCTGAGGCAGGGGGGATGGTACCGGCGGACCAGGACCGACTCGGGACCGCTCCAGACCCTACCGGGCCGTCCCTGGACAGCGTTGTCGATGGGCACCATGTCGAGGTCGTGGCGGGGTTGGTCGGATGCGTGTCGGCTCGCGGCGCTGTTTCAGCGTGCAGGAGCTGCTCAGGATCACGTCAATACGGACCGACCGCAGACGACCAGTAGTCCGATGGTGTCGGGGTAGATGACTGTATGGGTGCTCGGGCTCGCGGCGCCGAGCGTGGGCCTGGTCGGATGGTCAGTCGTCGGTCGGAGTCGGGAAGGATCCATCCCTCGATGTCCCAGCCCTCCCACTCGTTCTCCAGCGGTCCTACGAATCGCACGGTGGCGCTGAGCCCCTCGTTCGCTCCCACACCGTGGGAGCCAGGACACCTGCACTGGGTAGGGGGCGAAGGGGTCACACCCCCAGTCGGCTGGCTGTTCTGCGGTGCCGAACCGAGTCCCCGAGCCACGTGACGGGACCGTCACGGCCGAGGCGGCCCGAGGCATCGCACGTGTGGATGCGGACCGTCAGCCGGCCCCAAGGAGCCCCTGCCGTGCCGCCGGTCGGCTTCACCACGTAGCAGCCCGTCAGCCGCGCATCGCTCGTCATCGCGGCACCTTCGTACCGGCAGAGCGACTCGGGCCCGCAGCTGCATCCCCATCCGAACGTAGGTGCCGGTCACTTCCACCGGCCCGCGCTGGGCCACGCAGTACTCGGGCGGGGCTGTTCGTCGCATCCTGAGCCAGCGTCAGCGTCCCCAGCATCGAACACATCAGGACGGCCACTCCAACGGCCCTTACCGTGCGCATCGGACTCCCCTCGCTCACACGGGCCGGGTCCGCCAGTGGCTTGGCACGGTCCCGGCGGCCAGGGTATGGGCCGTGCCTCATCGCCTCCCGCTACCGACTATTGTCCGCCTCGCGACAAGGCCACTGGGCGTTCGACGGTGGTAGATGGGCGTGCGGTCGGTCCGCTGTTCTCAGGGTCTTCGGCGCGGTTCTCGGGCCCAACGTCGTGTCGATGTCGGTATCGCTGAGGCCAAGCAGGGGCAGATGCTCTTGGTGTCCGTGTCTATCCCTATGGGGATCTGGCTCGCGGCGCTGAGCGTGGCGGGTGGTCGGGTCGGCGGTATCAGTCCTTGTAGCCAGTCGTCAGGTACGCGCCCAGGACACGCCGCCCGGACACGCGCCGGAAGCCCGCCTCTTCCATGACCTCGCATCGATCCATGCCGACGACCGCTCGTCCACCGGGCTTCAGCACCCGGTACATCTCCTGGATCGCGGCAGGGGCCTTGGCCTCGTAGCAGTTCACGTCGTTGCTGGTCACGACCGTGAAGGTGTCGTCGGGCCACGGCAGCGTGGCGGCATCCCCGACGACGAACTCGGCACTGCCCTCGGAGATCCGGTCGGCGTTCTCGCGCCGTGCTTGATCGATCATCGCCTGCGACATGTCGAGGCCGGCGATGCGGCGGATGTGTGTGGCGTGCTTGGCGAGGAAGACCCCCGAGCCGCAGGCCACGTCGAGGACCTCATCCTCCGGTTGCAGACCGATGCCCTTGGCGTAGGCGGCGTAGAGCAAGGAGTTCAGCGGGGCGTAGTGGCGGGCCAGGAACCGCCCCAGAGGCCCGTCGAGGGTCCTGAGCTGGGCGTCCTCCGACCCCATCCACTGCCAGGCCGCCTCGATGCGTTCCCAGAGGCCGCTGAGCCGCAGCGCGACCCCGGCGATGCCGACGACGGTGATGGTAGCGAGGCTTGCTCGCATGAAGCCGTTCATGGCGTTCCCCCTTGCCATACGCGCGGGCCGGGTCTGCCAGTGGCTCGGTGCGGTCCAGACGACCCGCCCTCGTTGGTAGGGTGCCGCATGTCTACGGCGACCGACAAGAGGCCTGGGTCACGAAGGTTCGCGGCGCTGAGCGTGGTGGGTGGTCGGGTCGTGGACGGGTGGTGGTGTGGCTGACGGCTGCCGCGAGCAAGAAGGAAGAGGCCCGCCCCTCGCGGGACAGGCCCCGCAGGCAGCCGACGAGGGCTGATCCGAGGTGTCGCTACTTGCAGGAGACGCTGTTCAGGATGTTCGACACCGTCGTCTGATCCCGTTGGCGTTGATCGTGAGGTGTGAGGTGAACGTGAGCGTGTAGTCGGGGGCCTTCCCCTGTCCGACCATCTTGAGCGTCTCGCGCACCGTATCCGTGACGGGCGAGCCGCCCGACCCGGTGTTGATCACCGTCTTGCGGGTGTCGCTCCCGCGATAGACGTTGCCGGTGGTCGTACCCACGCCGACGAACGTCTTCCTGCTGAGGAACGTGGTGTGGCTACCACCGGCGCCGTCGTAGGTCTCGGTGATTACCTGGTGCCACTTGCCCTCGAGATTGAGCCCCTCCTCGAGGCACGACTACGGGGCCGTAGACGTACGACCCGGTCCTCGTTCGTTGTAGACGTTCGCCGCGGACGTGGGCAGGACGGCGAGCAAGGAGAGCGCCAGTGCCAACGACAACGAGAGTCCGATGAGCTTGCGCATGGTGCGCACCCCCCTCATGCGGGTCGCAGCTTCCTCGGATGCGGACGCATGGCAGCGGCCGCCCGGCGCGACCTCCACCCCGGATTCTCCTCCGTCGTCCAGCGACCTCGTCCACGTCTGACTCGGGCACGCAGGAACCTGATGCTCGAGAAGAGGCCCGCCCCTCGCGGGACGGGCCTCGAATGGCGGTCGGGCGCGAGATGCCCGGTCACTTGAGCCGGTCGATCACGTGTTCTGCCTTCGCGACTAGGTTCTTGGCAGCAGCGACGGCGATCTTCTTCCCCGCCTGTGCTTCAACCTTGTTTACGAAGGCTCTCAGCTGTCCGACCGCTGCCTTGTCGTTGCGCGTGCTGCTATCGGCGAGTTTGCTGACCGCAACGTCGAGCGAGGCGCCGAGCGCATTCCTGACTCCCCGAGCGACGTCGAGATTCGCGACATCGCCACTGAGGTGCCGAACCGACTTCAGCGGCGACGGCGGGCTCGTCGTGAGCTTGAGAGAGACCCAGCTCTTGCGACCCGCCTTCTGGTTCGGTTGGCGGATGGCGAAGCCTACGTACTTGTCGCCCTGGGCGGCCCGCTTGTTCACGAACGACAGCACGTCGAGAGACAGTGGTCCCGAGCTGTGATTGAACGTGGCGATGAAGTTGGCGCCGGAGTCGAAATCGGGGTTGGACACGGACCCATCACCGACGTACCCCCAGAGTTCGAGCGTCGCCGGTCCCGTGGTGTTGTAGAACGGCGAGCCACTGAACCTCGCAGAAGACTGCGGGAAGAGCAGGCCTGAGACATCGAACTCGACGATGGCACGTTCCTCCTGGCCGGGAGGAACGCGGTTCAAGACCGCGAAGAAGCCCCCGAGGACGCAATCAGGGGTGCCGTCGCGGGGCGGAGGCGGCGACATACCCGAGCACGCGCCGTCCACGACCGTGGCATACGCAGTGGGGCTGATGACGTTGTCGCCGTTCGCGACTACGGGCGCGGCGAGAGTGCCGACGGTGAGCGCTGCCAGAAGTGCCGCGGAAGTCGTGAAAGCCGTGGCGCGACGCAGAGTGTTCCCGTTCACTGGATTACCCGCGTATCAAGGCGGTGAGGAGTCCCGCCTTACCGACTCCGACCATTCATTGGGCGGATGATCGGCTACTCCGGAAGCTAAGTGGGAGGCCGATGGCGACGACG
>CAVQJC010000011.1:0-401240 GCA_963712745.1 uncultured Chloroflexia bacterium
CGATGGTCGCCCGCACGCGGATGCCCCCGGCGCATCTTCAGCGCGAAAGAGGGGAGTGGAGCGGGAGGCGGGATTCGAGCCCGCGACATCCAGCTTGGAAGGCCGCCTCCGCGTAGCGCTGTGGCACCGTGCTTGGAGAGTCGGAGGTTGGCACGACTGACATCTGCGGGGTCTCGGTTGGCCGGTGCGAGCAGGCTGCTCGCCGAACGCTCGCCTGTCCGCTGCGGCCTACGCCAACTCGCACTCGGTGGAGTCGCCGCGCTCGTGACGTACGTCATCGGCCAGGCCATCGGTGCTGCTCCATGAGTTCGCACGCGCCGTGATGACCATCGGGACCGCGACGGCCCCTGACCTGCCACCGAGCACACCGGTGAGGGTCCACGCAGCCCTCGCATGCCGGCTGCCTGGTCGGTAGTCTCGATCGACTGGCGCCACCGCGACGCCACCACGGAGAGCAGTGCATGGGGGGAGTACTCGACCGGCTGGACGCCTTCACGGCGCGCCTCCTGCTGCCCCTCACCCTCGGTGGCCTCCTTCTGGGCCTGGCCTTCTCGTTCGCCGGTGACGAGGCCGCTGCGACGTGGTGCTGGACCATCCCCTCGCTGATGGTCGGCGCCTGGCTGGCCATCTCGATCATCCGCGATCTCATACACCGGGAGGCGGGCGTCGACCTCATCGCCGTGCTGGCCATCGTGGGAGCGCTCCTGCTGGGCGAGGCGCTGGCCGCCGCGGTCATCGGCGTCATGCTCGCGACCGGGGAGTGGCTGGAGCGCTACGCCGCCGGACGTGCCAACCGGGAGCTCTCCGCGCTCGTCTCCCGAGCGCCTCGCGTCGTCCATCGCTATCGGGCCGATGGCATCGAGGACCGCGAGATCGCTGATGTGTCGGTGGGTGACCGACTCCTCGTCAAACCGGGCGAGGTGGTCCCCGTGGACGGCACGGTCATGGGCGACCCCGCCGTCCTCGACGAATCGGCCCTCACCGGTGAATCGCGACTGGCCACGCGCGAGGCCGGCGACCCTGTCAGCTCCGGGATCGTCAACGCCGGGACGCCGTTCGACCTGCTCGCCACGGCCACCGCGGAGCACAGCACCTACGCCGGCATCGTCCGCCTCGTCGAGGAGGCCCAGACCTCCAAGGCCCCCTTCGTGCGCATGGCGGATCGATACGCGATCCTCTTCGTGCCGCTCACGCTCGTCCTCGCCGGCATCGCCTGGCTCGTCTCCGGGGATCCCGTACGGGCCCTGGCCGTCCTCGTCGTGGCCACGCCCTGCCCGCTCCTGTTGGCGGCACCCATCGCCATAGTCTCGGGCATCAGTCGCTCGGCCAAGCGCGGCATCATCGTCAAGGGCGGTGGAGCCTTGGAGGCCCTGGCCCGTGCCCGGGTCATGCTCTTCGACAAGACGGGCACCCTGACGGCGGGTCGGCCGCGCCTCGCCGAGGTGGTCACGGCGCCGGACCGAACGCCGGAGGAGGTCCTTGCCCTCGCGGCCTCGCTCGAACAGGTCTCACCCCACGTCCTGGCCGCTTCCATCGTGGGCGGTGCGCGGGAGCGTGGCGTGGCGCTGACACTGCCCGTCGACGCCACCGAGCTGCCTGGAGCCGGCGTCTCTGGGACGGTCGCTGGCGTCAGCGTCCTGGCCGGTACCGCCGACTTTGCGAGCGGCGGGAGGTCCCTGCCGCCTTGGGCGCGCGACGTGCGGCGTCGCGTCAGCCTGGAGGGGGCCACGAGCGTCTACGTCGCCGCGGACGGGGTCCTCGTGGGCGCCCTCGTCCTCGATGATCCCATCAGGCCCGAGACCCCTCGCGTCATCCGCTCGCTCCGCCGGGTCGGTGTGCGACGTGTCGTGATGGTGACCGGCGACCACTACGGCGTGGCCGATCTCGTGGCAGCCGCCATCGGGGTCGACCATGTCCTCGCGGAGCGCACCCCTGCCGACAAGGTCGATGCCGTGATCGGGGAGCGACGGGAGGCGGATGGCGTCCTCGTCATGGTCGGCGACGGCATCAACGACGCGCCAGCGCTCGCGGGCGCGGACGTCGGCGTGGCCATGGGCGCCCGCGGGGCCACAGCCAGCTCGGAGGCTGCCGACGTGGTCATCACCGTCGACCGACTCGACCGGCTCCCCGAGGGCATCCGGATCGCTCAGCGAGCTCGGCACATCGCCGTCGAGTCCGTGGTCATCGGCATGGGCCTGTCGACCGCCGCCATGCTCGTCGCGGCGGCGGGCTTCCTGCAGCCGGTGGCTGGCGCCCTGGTCCAGGAGGCCATCGACGTCATCGTCATCCTCAACGCACTGCGAGCCCTCACCGGCGGCGTCGAGCGCGCACCGAAGATCCCCGGCTGGGGCGATCTCAGTGCGCGCCTGCAGGCCGAACACCGCGACCTTGCGCCGGCCATCGCCGGATTGCGCTCCCTCGCAGATGCCCTCGGGGACCTGTCTCCCGGTGAGGCCATGGCGCGCCTGGCCGATGCCCGCACGTTCCTCATCGAGACGCTGGTGCCGCACGAGGAGCACGAGGACCGCGAGGTCTTCCCCATGCTCGCACAGGCTGCGCGGAACGACGATCTGACCTCGGCGTTGCACCGCACCCACACGGAGATCTTCCACCTCATCCGTCTAGTTGACCGGATGGTGGGCGAGCTGCCCGAGGAAGGGCCAGCACCCGAGGATCTCAACGACCTGCGGCGCGTGCTCTACGGGCTGGACGCCATCCTGCGCCTGCACATGGCCCAGGAGGAGGAGCTCTACCTGGCGCTCGGCGACGACCATCCCGCCGCGTCCGCGCCGGTGACCGCGTCGGTGTGACTCGCAGCCGGATGGACGGCGCCGGCTCGCTGACCCAGCAGCTCGCGACGTCTGCATCGAGCTGCGACACGAACCGGACGGTGCCTCGGCGGACCGCGTGGACGGCCTGCCATCGAGGCGAGGCCGTCCACGCGAGTGAGGTCCGGGGTCGGTCAGGTCAGCTGCCCCGCACCGTCACCGGATCGGGCGTCGAAGGGGTGGGTCCATCGGCCCGAGCCCGACCCCGCATCTCGGCGAGTCGCTCCGTTGGGAGTCGCTGCTCGGTGAGCGGAAGCAGGACCAGGAACGCGACGACGACGGCGCCGATCCCGAGCAGGAAGGCCGAGCCGGTCGCGAGGCTGAATGCCTCGTGCATGCCGGCCACGATACCTCCGAGGAACGGCTCGATCACCGGCTGGGTCTCGTCGGGAATGCTGCCCAGGATGGTCGCGCCGAGGTCGCCGATGGTGGCCGTTTCCTCCGACGCCACTGCCCCCGGGCCACCGGTGAGGCCCGCGACGACGTCCGTCGGCACGCCGTTCGCGACCAACTGACTCGGTAGCTGCTCCCGGAAGGTGGCCGAGAACAGCGAGCCGCCCACGGCCAGCCAGATCGACGCTCCGAGCTGCCGGAAGAAGGTCAGGGTGCTGGTCGCGACCCCGAGGACGGCCGGAGGCGAGGTCGTCTGCACCACTGCAGTCAGTACCGCGCTGATCGGCCCGAGGCCCAGGCCCGTCAGGAACATCGCGCCCCACACGACCGGCATGGACGAGTCGGCGTGCAGGCCCGAGAGCATCAGCATGCCGACGGCGCCCACGACCATCGCCGAGAGGAGCGGCATCTTCCAATGGCCGGTCCTGGCCACGATCTGGCCGGCACCGACCGCGCCCACGATGAGACCCATAAGCAGGGTCATGATCTGCCAGCCGGACTCCGTGGCGCTCGACCCGTGGACCAGCTGGAAGTAGCGCGGCAGGAAGACGATGGCGATGAACAATCCGGCCATGCCGAGCAGTATCACCGCGGATGCGACCGCGAACGTCCGGTCACGGAACAGCCGAACGGGGATGATCGGCGACTCGGCTCGCCACTCCACCGCGAGGAAGAGGACCCCGATGAGGAGACCGAGAAGCATCAGCCCTCCGACCGCGGGATCGGTCAAGGTCCCATCGGGCAGATTGCGGATGCCCACGAGCAGGGGCACGATCGCGGCCACGAACAGGACGACCCCCAGGGCGTCGAAGCGCGCCACCTGGACGCTGCTCTTGAGCTGTGGCATGAAGCGCCACATGACTGCGAGTGCGAACAGGCCGATGGGCAGGTTGATGTAGAAGACCCATCGCCAGCTGACGGTATCGGTCAGGACGCCGCCGATGGTGGGGCCGATGAGGAAGGCCAGGACGAACAGGGAGCTGAAGGCCGCCTGGTAGCGAGCGCGGTCAGCGGGTGGGAAGAGGTCGCCGATGATGGCCAGCGACACCGGCACGATGGCACCGGCGCCCAGGCCCTGGATGCCTCGGAAGACGACGAGGTGCCACATCTCCTGGCTCAACCCGCACAGAGCGGAGCCGCCCAGGAAGACGGCAAGCCCGATGAAGAGGACCGGCCGCCGCCCGAACCGGTCGGAGAGCGAACCCCACAACGGCATGGTGGCGGTCATCGTGAGCAGATAGACGGTGAAGACCCAAGCGTAGAGTTCGTTGCCCTGGAGGTCGCTCACCAAGCGGGGCATCGCCGTCCCGACCGCCGTCGAATTGAGCGAGGCGGTGAGCATGACCAGGGCGAGGCTGGCGAGGACCCCACGTAGCGCGCGCGGTGCGAGCGTGAGGTAGCGGTCCGAGAAGTCAGGCGCGGGTACGTCGCGTTGGTTGACACTGGCGGCCATCTCGACCTCCTTCGAGATGTCGGACCTGTTTGGGTGGTGTTGACGCGGATGCCTGTCCGGTCCGGTCGACCGCGCAGGGACGATGCTCGACCCCAGCGTGGTGGCACACAAGTGCCATTTGGCACGATGATGTCAATTGACACCACAGTGCCGGGGCAGTACGATCGGGCCATGAGCGTCGAGACGGGCGGGCTGCGCGCCCGCAAGAAGCTGGAAACGCGACTAGCCCTGGCGAGGGCTGCGATGCGTCTCTTCGACGAGCGCGGCTACGCGGCGACGACCGTCGATGACATCGCGGCGGAGGCGAACGTCTCCCGCCGGACGTTCTTCCGCTACTTCGACAGCAAGGACGAGGCCTTCATCGTTGATCCCGTCGGCAAGTTGGAGGCCCTGCACGTCGCCCTCGCCGAGGGTCCGCCCGACGAGCCGACGATCGCCGCTGTGAGGCGCGGGCTCCTGGTCCTGGCATCTGCCTACTTCGAGCCGGACCTGGTGCGCGCAGAGGCTCGTGTCGGGTCCAAGGAGCCCGCGGTGATGGCTGCTGGTCTGGCCTACCAGGTCCGCTGGGAGGACGAACTGGCCCGGGAGGTGGCCATCGATCTGGGGGTCGACATCGCGACCGACCCGCGGCCGCGGATCCTGGCCCACGCCACGGTCGCCATCCTGCGGGCCGGCTTCGATGCCTGGCTCCAGGACGAGTCCCGTGGTGCGCCGGTGGACGTCGTCGCAGAGACCTTCGACCGCGCCACCCCAGCCCTCGAGGCCATCCTCGCGATGCCAACGGGCTGAGCGAGCGTTCGTGGAGAGACCCGTCACGCCTGCCGACCCACCCAGTTGCCTGATGTGCGGTCTCCCTCCCCCGCCAGGATGCCGCCTGCGCCGCATTCACACACCCGGTCCGCCGGTGCAGCCCGAGAGGTGCTGACGGACCGTCTTCTCACTGATGCAGGGCTCGTAGGCGGTGGCCGCCACGGATCCGGCCCGGACGTACGCTCGCAGGGCCTCGAGCCGCGGGTCCGTCGGGCGCTGATCCGCCATCAGCCGGCCTTCCTCTCGACGAGGGGCCACACCCGTGCCGCCAGCGTCACGGTCTCGAGCACGAATCGAGGCTGGAACCGAAGGTGGGCCAAGCTGGTGCTGCCCCTCTCGCCCCGACCAAGCCGCACAATCATCGTGTCGCCACAAGCGTGAACGAGGGATTGGAGCGGGAGACGGGATTCGAACCCGCGACATCCAGCTTGGAAGGCTAGCGCTCTACCGACTGAGCTACTCCCGCTCGGAGGAACTCGCCGCGCGCCGACGGTGTGTGCGTTGGCGGTGGCAGTTCCCACACACGATATCGCACTTGGCCACCTCCGCCATGGTTCGGGCTGTGCCAGCGCGGCCGATCATGCGGCTGACCGTGTACCGCTTGACCGAGGATCTCGGAGATCGAAGTCCGTCGCGCAAGCCGGGAACCGGCCCAGGCAGTCAGCACAAGGTATGGCTTTGGCCGACTGAAGAACCCTGGCCTGGTGGCGCCAGTGGCGGCGCTTGCGCTCAAGTTCGGCTGAGGGCTCCGCGCTCCGGCTCCGCGATGACGATGGGGTGCGACAGCTGCGGGTGCGGGATGACGAGCATGGGGATGTCGAAGACGGCCTCCAGGAGGTCGGCGCGCAGGACCTGGGCCGGCGGACCGGCTTCGACCACGCGAGCATCGGCCATGAGCACGACGCGGTCGGCATAGGCCGCTGCGAGGTTGAGGTCGTGCAGCACGGCCAGCACCCCGCGGCCTTCATCGGCGACCCGTCGGACGAGTCGCATGGCCGTGTGCTGGTGGGCCGGGTCCAGGCTCGAGGTCGGCTCGTCGAGCAGCACGTACCGCGCGCGGTCATCGGCCGTTCCGTCTGCGTCGGTCACCTGGGCGATGGCTCTCGCGAGGCTGACCCGCTGCCGCTCGCCGCTCGAGAGCGTGGCGTACACGCGCTCTGAAAGGTGCGCGCAGTCGACCTCGTCGAGCAGGCCATCGACGACTGCCCGGTCTGCGTCATCGGGGTCGCCACCGTGGAGGGGCATGCGGCCCATCATCGCCACCTCGCGCGCACTGAAGGCGAAGGCGACAGCCTGGTCCGTACCCATCACTGCCCGGTGACGTGCCAGCTCGGTCCTGGGCCAGTCAGCCAATGGCCGGCCTGCCAGCGTCACGCGCCCCGGACGATGGTGTTCGGTCGCCGGCGAGCGTGCCGATGAGCGTCGTCTTGCCGGCACCGTTGGGCCCGGCCACGGCCACGATCTCGCCCGGCGCGACCTCGACCGTGACGTCCTCGAGCAGGGTGGCCCCGCCGATCCGGACGCTGACCTGCTCCGCCCGGTAGCTCATCGCGCCAGCAGCCCTCGCTCGTGGAGCAGCAGCCATAGGAAGAACGGCGCGCCCACCAACGTGGTGATGACGCCGATCGAGAGCTCGACCGGCGAGAAGAGGCTGCGGGCGAGAACGTCGGCGATGACCAGGAACGTGGCGCCCAGCAGGGCGGCGCCGATGGCCACCCCCCGGTGGGACTGGCCGAGCCAGCCGCGGACGAGGCTCGGCACGATCAGGGCCACGAAGGCGATGACGCCCGCGGTGGCTACGGCCACCGCGGTGAGCAGCGCGATGAGCCCGCTGACGACGAGGGTGAGCCTGGGCACGTCGATACCGAGATGGCGGGCCTCCGACTCACCCAGCGCCAGCGCATCGAGGCGTGGGCCGAGGCGGGCCAGGAGGAAGACCGCAGGGACGACGACGATGGCGCTCACGACCACGTCGCGGCCCACGATCCCCGCGAACGAGCCCAGCGTCCAGAAGGCCACGCTGCCCAGCTCCGGGGTGCGCCCGGCGGCCACGATGAGGGCGGTCAGCGCTGCGAACATGGCCGATAGGGCGATGCCCGCGAGCAACATCGTGGCTACCACCACCCGACCGGAGGAGGCCGCGACGCGGTAGACGATGGCCGCGGCCACGAGGGCTGCCACGAAGGCCGCGCGCCACGACGAGCACGGTGCCCTCGTAGCCGGCCACGATGCCCAACGAGACCGCGACGGCCGTGCCCAGCGCGGCTCCCAGCGCGGCCCCGCCGCCGATACCCACCAGCGCCGGATCGGCCAGGGGTGTGCGGTAGAGCCCCTGCATGGCCACGCCCGCGGCTGGCCCAGGCCGCGCCGACGAGGGCGGTCGCGAGCACGCGCGGGATGCGGATGGCCGTGAGCACGGTCTCCTGGCGCTCGCTGTAGACCACCGACTTGCTCGAGACCGACCTGGCCCAGGAGGATGGCCAGCACCTCCGGCGGCGAGATGGCCACCGCGCCCAGCCCCATCGCGACCACCACGGCCGCGACCAGCACGACGGCGAGGACGAGGAGCTTGGCCGTGGCGTTGGCTATGGCGCGAGCTCCGGGTGCAGCAACCTCGCCAGGTCGGCGATGGCGTCGCCCGTCCTGGGCCCGAAGCCCATGAGGTAGAGGTCCTCCATGGCCACGATGCGGTCGTTCTCGGCGGCCGGGGTCTGGGCGATGCCGGGGTATTCCAGGAACGCGTCCCAGCCGCCCAGCCGCTCGACCGAGCTTCTCGGTGGTGAGGATGACCTCGGGGGCGGAGCCGGCGATGCCTTCGGGGGTCATGGGGATGTAGCCCCGAAAGCCGGGGAAGACGTGGGAGCCTCCGGCCAGCGTGATCATCGAGCCGGCTGCGCTGATCTCGCCCGAGACGAGCATCGGTGCGTCGGGCGGCTGGAGGATGAAGAGGACGCGTGGGGAATTGGTCGCCTGGGCCACGAGGGCCTCAGCCGCTTCGACATCGGCGTCCAGTTCGGCGATGAGGGCCTGGGCCTCTGCTTCGCGGGCGAAGATGGCGCCCAGGGTGGTGATGAGGTCGCGCGCCGCCTGCACGTCGTTGTTGTCGGGCAGCAGCAGGATGGGCACGCCTGCGTCGCGTAGCTGCTGCACGACCTCGGGCGGACCGGTCTCGTCGTTGCCGATGATGAGGCTGGGGCCCTGGGCCAGGACGGGCTCGGCCGAGAGGAAGCGGTAGTAGCCGAAGTTGGGCTTCTCCTCGAGCGCCTCAGGCGGGTAGAAGCTGGAGGCATCGACCGCGCCGATGTGCTCCTGCGCGCCGAGGGCATAGACGGTCTCGGTGAAGACGCCGCCGAGCGTGGCCACGTTCGAGATGTCTTCGATGAGCACCTCGTTGCCGTCGACGTCGGCGATGGTGAGTGGGTCCTGGGCCACGACGGCGCTGGTCGCGGACACGGCCAGGAGGCAGGCAAGGGCAAGCGCCGACAGGGTGCGAGAAGTCATGTGCATGCTCCGATTGTGCTCCCGGCGACGCGACGGCGCAGGGGCGCTCACGGGCGCGGCCAGTCGACTCTTCGCAGTGATCGAACAGGAGCGACCGTAGCGGCGCCTTCGGCCGTGTGCGGGTGGACAAACGGCAGGGCCCGCGCCATCGCGATGTGCCCGGCCAAGCGTGGGGCTGGAAGGAGACCCGACGATGGGCGCGGTCTTTCCGCCTGCGCCCCCGCCCACCGCGCCCGATCGTTCAATGACTGCGAAACATCGGTCGCTCGGCCCGTGGCATCAGTTCAGCAGCGCCCAGATGGCGATGCCACCCCAGAGGATGCTGGCCACCACGAGCACGACCGTGAATACCGGCTTCTGGGTCTTGTGCCGGAAGACGTAGCGACCGGCCCATGCACCGATCACGCCGCCGATGAGGGCCAGGCCGTGGAGCACCGCCTCGGGCACGCGCCAGCCACCCTGCTGGGCCTGGCGCTTGTCGATGCCGTACATGGCGAAGGCCGGGATGCGTCCAGCCGGCCATCCAGGCGAGGAACGGGGAAAGGCCTAACAGCCAGAGGATGATGAAGGCAGCCACGCCGGCGACGGCTGAGCCGATGAGGGCGGGGCGGTTGCGCGAGTCGATCATGCCGTCATGCTACGGGGATGGGCCCATGTACGCCCGATCGATTCGACGAGGAGATAGCGCCATGACCGACAACCAGGAACAGGCACGCACGGAGGCCGAAGACGCGGCCGCCAAGGTTCCCAAGCTGCTGGCCCAGGTGGCCGAGAAGCTCGGCGCCAACGTCGGAGCGTCGGCCGTCTTCGGTGAGGCCGTCGAGCAGGACGGACGCACCGTCGTCCCGGTCGCCCAGTCGATCGATCGGCACCGGTGCCGGTGGCGGCAGCGGGACCGAGGGCCAGGGATCGGGCGTCGGAGCAGGTGGCGGCGCCATCGCCAAGCCCGTCGGCTACATCGAGGTCACCGCAGAAGGCGCGGCTTTCGTCCCGCTTTCGCCGCCCTGGGCCGAGCCCAAGGTCATCTTCGTCTACACGCTGCTTGCGCTCGTCGTCGGCCGCACCCTGGTGAAGCTGGTCCGCGGCTAGCGCTTCGAGTTCCTGCGCCGAGCGCGCGACGCTGACCTGGTGGGAGCCGTGAATGCGAAGCGCGCTCGATCTCTTGTGAGGCGCATCACGGTGGGCATGCCGTGACGTCGCTAGCCTCGTACCCATGACGTCCGTGCCCAGCCCACCTACCACCGCCTATCGCATGCCGTCGCTGCCGGCGGGTCGCAGCTCCCGCTGTCACGGCCGCCCAGATGGCCGAGGTCGATCGCCTGGCGGTCGACGTCTTCGGCATCAGCCTGCTGCAGATGATGGAACAGGCCGGCTCGCACCTGGCCGAGGTCGCCGCAGTCCAACTCGACGGCGAGCTGCGTGGCCGGCGCGTACTGGTGGCCGTCGGTCCGGGCAACAACGGCGGAGGCGGCCTGGTGGCAGCGCGCCACCTCGTGAACCGCGGTGCGCTCGTGCGCGTGGTACTGGCTCGACCGGCGCGACGGCTCAGCGAGGCCGGTCGCCACCAGCTGGCCACGCTGCTGGAGATGGGCGTGTCGTGCTGCATGGCCGTCCATGACATCAGCGACGACGAGATCGACGCAGGAGCTCGAAGCGGCCGATCTCGTCATCGACGCGGTGCTCGGCTACCGCGGCCGAGGTGCGCCGCACGACGAGGTGGCCACGCTCATCGACCGTATCCGCGCGGCCGAGGAGCGCATCCTGAGCCTGGACCTGCCCTCCGGCATGGACCCTGACACCGGTCTCGTGGCCGAGCCTGCCATCACCGCCCGCGCCACCATGACGCTGGCTCTGCCCAAGACCGGGCTGCTGACCAGCGAGGGCCACACGCGAGCGGGCACGCTCTATCTTGCCGACATCGGGCTGCCCGCGGCAGTCTACGAGCGCATCGGCCTGAACGTGGACACTCCCTTCTCCGCGAACCCGATCGTGCGACTGGAGGCCTGACATGACCATCGCCGGCTCGCAGGCTCGCTCGCTCCAGGAGAAGCTGGGGCTGCTGCGTGAGACCGACCTCTTCGCGGGCCTCTCCGATGACGACCTGTACGCCATCGGCCACGCCACGACCATGACCAAGTGCACGGCCGGACAGCGCATCATGTCGCCCGACGACCCGCCCGACCGCATCCACATCCTCAAGAAGGGCAAGGTGCGCGTCTACCGGGTCACTCCCGACGGCAAGCAGCTTACGCTCGACATCTATGACAAGGGCACGATCCTGGGCGACATGAGCCTGCTGGGCCAGGAGCCCCTCCCTGAAGCCTTCGCCGAAACGCTGGACGAGGCGGTCATCTGCACCATCTCGCCCGAGGAGATGCGCAAGCTCGTGGAGCGCTACCCGACCATCGGCGTGAACATCATCAGCTACCTCTCGCGGCGCCTGCGCGATGCCGAATCGGAGCTCGAGTCGATGGCCTACCAGCGTGTCGGCCAGCGGCTCGCGCGCAAGCTCGTGGACCTCTCCAACCGCTTCGGCGTGACGACCTCGCGGGGCACGCTCATCGAGGCACGCCTGACGCAGCAGGAGCTGGCCGAGATGATCGGCACGACCCGCGAGACACTGGCGCACACCCTGGCCGACTTCCGCAGACGAGGGCTTCTCGACACCGACAAGCACCAGGTGCTCATCCGCGATGCCGAGCGCCTGATGGACATCGCCGAGGGGTTCGAGGACCTCGACGCCTGACCCGAGGACTCTCGACGCCTGACCCGGGGAGCCTACGATTGACCGTCGCCGGCCGCCCAGTTGCCGGGCGTGGGTGTCCAGTCGTAGCGCTTGAATCGGAGGGGCCGGTTCCAGCCCTCGACCTCGTGATGGCGAAGGAAGCGACGCATCCCCCTCGCACCTCCGAAGTCGCCCGCGTACCACAACAGCAGCGATGGTACGAGCAGGGCGGGGCCGTCGCGTTCGACTTCCGCGGCCAGGTAGCCGCGCGTGGCCCGGTCGAGCTGCTCGTGGATGTGCTCGGTGCGATAGGCGGCGATGGGCGGGCATGAGGCTGCCCCGCAGTTCAGCGCGAAATGGATGCGCGGGTCGACCAGCCCCACCCGGTGCCGGCGCTCGAAGCGTCCCGGAACGGGGTTCGCGAGGTAGCCCAGGCCGAGCTTCCAGCGGGAGCGACGCAGGATGCCGTGCTCGATGGCATCGAGCGACAGCGCCCGACCCGCGACGGTGACCGCCGCTCGGCGGAAACGGCCTGCCCTCGCGAGTGCGGGGCCGCTCGTATCCACGGCTCCTCTCACCACGGCGCCGTTGTAGACGTCGATCCAGAAGGCCAGGCGTGCGGCGTCCGAGGCCAGGGCACGATGGAGGTCGGCCTCGTCCAGGTCCGCCAGCCGGCTTGCCCACGCCTGTGCGTCATCCCCATCTCGCCGAGCCGCCAGGAGGTACTGGACGGCGAGGTCACCCGGGGAGTCGTTCATGCGGACTCGGGCACGACGGCCGCGGCGACCAGGGCCAGCGTCGTGATCAGCCCGAGGCCGACCATGGCCGCCACGTTCGGCAGCGGCGAGCGCACACGCGTGTAGCTGCGGAGGCCCACGAGCAGGGCAGGCACGACAAGCAGGCCGCTGAGCGCCAGGGGCATCGCCCCCGAGGCCGCGGAGAGCACGGTCGCGGCCACGAACCCGACCGAGGCAACGAGGTGGATGCGCCGCAGGGTGGGCGCGTCAAGTCGCACGCTCATGGTGAGCTTGCCGGTCGCGGCATCGACATCACGGTCCGGCCAGGCCGTGGCCAGGACGCTGGCCATGACCACCAGTCCGAAGGGCAGGAACGCCGCCACGTCAAGGAGGTTCACACCACCGGCCACGAGGGCGACTCCGAAGAGCGGCAGCAGCAGCCCGCCGAGCAGCGCGTTGAGCGGCTCACCCCAACCGTGACGCATGGCTGCGATGGGCGGAAGCGAATAGGCCAGCCCGCCCGCCAGCCCTCCCAGCATGAGGGCGGCGGCTGGGGAGGGCAGGAGGCCCGTGGCCAGGCCGGCGATCGTCCCAGCCACCACCGTCACCGCCAGCGCCAGGCCCATGGCCAGTGGCACCTCCGGCCGCAGGGCGCTCGCGGCCAACGCCCCACTGCCACCGGAGAACGGGGTGCGCTCGGCGAGGAGGTCGGTCTCGTGGTCGGCCGACTCGTTGGCCAGGTGCACCGCGACGGCGGCTGCGATGACCAGCGCCACGCCCAGCAGCACCGCCAGCGGGTCGAGCGTGACCGCTGTAACCCGCGACGTGCCCAGCAGCACGCCGTTGGCGAGGATCAGCAGGATCAGCGCGATCTGGCTCGGCCTCGTCATGGCGACGAGGGCGTGCAGCCGCCCCAGCGCGGGGACGGTGGTGGGCGTTTGGGGCGTGGCCGGAGCCAGGGTGGACCCGTCGCTGCTGGAGATCATGGGGGTGCTAGTGTCGTGGCTGGCCGATGACGCGGCTGTGACGCTCCACACCGCGCGGACCGCGCGGACAGTACCCACGGCACTAGGCACGACACGGCGAGGGCGCCATCGTCCATGACGCACGTTGTCGAGAATGGAGTTGCATCTGATGAAGGTCCTTGTGGCCGTGGCCTCCAAGCACGGCGCCACCATGGAGATCGGCCAGGTCATCGAGGCCTCGATCCGCTCGAGCGGTCTGGATGTGGATCTCAAGCGCATCGAGGACGTCTCCAACCTCGGGGCCTACGATGCCCTCGTCATCGGCAGCGGTGTCTACGCCGGTCACTGGATGCGCCCGGCACGCGAGTTCGTCGAGGTCCACGAGGGGGAGCTGAGCCGGAAGCCGGTGTGGCTCTTCTCCAGTGGTCCGGTGGGCGATCCGCCCAAGCCGCTCGAGAACCCGGCCGAGGTCGCGGGAGTGGTCAAGCGCATCGGCGCTCGTGGCCATCGCCTCTTCGCCGGTCGCATCGAGGGCTCCGACCTGGGTCTCAGTGAGAAGGCCCTGGTGGCCCTGGTGCGAGCGCCCGATGGCGACTTCCGGCCGTGGTCGGAGATCGCCACCTGGGCTGAGTCCATCGCTGCCCAGCTGCAGGAGGCGCCCGCGTCGTGAGCCTGACCCTCGACGAGGCCATGGAGGCGCTCGAGGCGGCAGGTTCCGTGCAGACCCGCAAGACCTATCTGCGACACGGCGCAGCGGAGCCGCTCTTCGGTGTGAAGTTCGGAGACCTGCGACCTCTGGCCAAGCGGATCGGGACCGACCATGCGCTCGCGGAGCAGCTGTGGGCCAGCGGCAACGCCGATGCCCGCCTGCTGGCCTGCATGGTCGCCGACCCGGCAGCGCTCTCGGAGGACGAGCTCGATGCCTGGCTGGACGACATCGACACGTACTTCCTGGTCGACATCTTCGTGGCCGAGGTCGCGTCGAAGGCGCCCGCTCGTCGAGCGCGTGCCGAGCGCTGGATCGCTTCCGACCGCGACCGCAGCGCCCAGGCCGGCTGGGACCTCATGAACCTGGTTGCGCTGGGCGACGAGGATGTGGCCGACGACTACCTCGAGGCGCAGCTGGACCTCATCGCCGAGCGCATCGAGGGCTACGGCAACTGGACCCGCCGCTCGGCCAGCAACACCATCACCGGCATCGGCCTGCGCAACGACGCGCTGGAGGTTGCTGCCCGGCGCACGGCCAAGTCGATCGGTCCCGTCGAGTTCGACCCCGGCCAGACCTCGTGCGTCATGCCCGATCCCATCGAGTACCTCGAGAAGACGAAGGCATACCGGGCGAAACAGGCCCAGAAGCGCGGGGCCAGGCCGAAGCCGAGCGAGTAGGTCCTCGGCGACGAGCAGGTGGGTCCTCGGCGACGAGCACATGGGTTCCGATGGTGCGACGGGCCCAGGGTCCGAATGGTGCGCGGGCGCCCGGCCCGCCCGGCTACGCTGACTCGAGGGCCTTGATCTTCTCCACGCGTGCGACGTGCCGTCCACCTTCGAAGGAGGCCCCAAGGAAGGCCTCGACGCAGCCGATGGCGACCTGCTCGCCCACGATGCGCGCGCCCATCGAGAGCATGTTGGCGTCGTTGTGCTGGCGCGAGAGGGCAGCGGTCACAGGCTCGGTGGCCTGGCAGCAGCGGATGCCCTTGATCTTGTTGGCCACGATCTGCTCGCCGGTACCGCTGCCTCCGAAGACGAAGCCGAAGCGGCAGTCGCCGGAGGCCACCGCCCGGGCCGCCGGAGCCACGTAATCGGGATAGTCGACGCGGTCCGGCGTCGTGACGCCGAAATCGACGACCTCGTAGCCGTGCTCGGCCAGCCATGCCACTATGTGCTGCTTGAGTGGCAGTCCTGCGTGGTCGGTGCCGACAGCGATGCGCATCAGACCTCTTCCGCCTGGGCCCCATTGGCCTCGCCGCGGCGATGGGACTCGGTGATGAGATCCACGATCTGCTCGATGTCGTCACACACCTGGAAGAGGTCCAGGTCGGCCGCCGAGACATTGCCCGCCGGCACGACCGTGGAGCGCAGCCATTCCAGCAGCCCTGACCAGTACCAGCTGCCGAAGAGGATGATGGGGAAGTGGTCGATCTTGCCGGTCTGCACCAGCGTCATTGACTCGAAGAGTTCGTCGAACGTCCCGAAGCCACCGGGGAAGATGACGAAGGCCTGTGCGTACTTCACGAACATCGTCTTGCGTACGAAGAAGTAGCGGAAGTACTGCGGCAGCGTCACGTACGGGTTGAGCCCGGTCTCTCGAGGCAGGTCGATGGCCAGGCCGACCGATACGCCGTCGGCATCCATGGCGCCCTTGTTGGCGGCGGTCATGATGCCCGGGCCACCGCCGGTGATGATGGTGAAGCCGGTCTCAGCCAGCCGATACGCGAGCAGGCGAGCGTGCTCGTACATGGGATCGTCCGGCTTGGTCCGCGCTGAACCGAAGATGCTCACCGCGGGGCCCAGGCGGGCCAGGGCGTCGAAGCCCTCGATGAACTCGCCCATGATGCGCAGTGCTCGCCATGCGTCGGAGTCGAGGAACGAGGTGTCCGCGACCGGCTGCTGGGTGAGCAACTTGTGATCGGCGGTGGTGCGGGCGTTGTGGGGGAGCTTGGGTCGGTCAGTCACGTCCGCAGGATACGCGGGCGGGCCGATGCGCGCGGCCGTCGTATCCTGCACGCATGAACGAGCACACCATCCCCGCCGGCGCCGACGTCGCCACCGACCCGGTCTGCGGCATGCAGGTCGTCAAGGACGGCGCCCAGCACACCAGTGAGTACCAGGACACGACCTACTACTTCTGCGCCAAGGGCTGCAAGCTGGACTTCGAGGACGATCCCGAGCGCATCCTCGCGCCCGACTACGAGCCCCACATGTAGGTCGCTGCAAGCCCCACACGCAAGTCGCTGCGGATAAGTGTGGTCCGAGGGCGATATCCCCCTAGCGCAGCGGGTGTGCGGTCGCTATAGTCTGCAGCGGTAATCTCAGGAACGCTCTTCGTGGTCCCGTATCTCGCTCGAACGTCCCTGGTCAAAGTAGGAACCTAGGAGGTTCGTTCGTTCGTGTACGAGGACAGGACTATCACCTGTGCCGATTGCGGTCAGGAGTTCACCTTCACCGCATCCGAGCAGGCGTTCTATGCCGAGAAGGGCTTCACCGACGCGCCCAAGCGTTGCAAGACTTGTCGGCAGGCACGCAAGGCCCAGCGCAACAGCGGTGGGTACGGTGATGACAGCTACAGCAGCGGTGGTGGCGGCGGCTACAGCAGCGGTGGTGGCGGCTACAGCAGCGGTGGTGGCGGCTACAGCAGCGGTGGTGGCGGCGGCTACGATCGCCCTCCGCGCCAGCTCTATGACGCGACCTGCGCCGACTGCGGCAAGACCGCCCAGGTGCCATTCCAGCCGACCGGCAGCCGCCCGGTCTACTGCAACGACTGCTTCCGCGCTCGCCGCTAGGTGACCGTAGCGGCCACGGGCCGCCGGAAGCGATGCCTGTGAGGCGCCTTCTTCGGAGGGCGCCTTTCTCTGTGTGTCCGGACCGACCCCGCGGCCCTCGCGAGGTTGTCCACACCCGCATAAGCGCGAGCGAAGTCCGTGTCGAGTGCCCCGTAAGCGCCCGTCCCTAGTGTCGTGCCATCGACCCGTCAGAAGCACCTACGCGAAGGGATGGAGAAATGGAGCACGGCACGACGATCCTCGACCACATCAACGCTGCGTTGGCGCGTTCCAGCCAGCTACTGCTGCTCATCGCCCTGGCGGTCCTGGCCATCAGCCTCCTCGGTATCGTCGTCGCCGTGGAGTCGCTGGCCCCGGCCGTCGAGCCGATCTTGACGGCACCGATCCGCTGGTGAGGCGGCAGCCCGGACCCGTGGCGCCGATCTGGTTGTGAACGGAGCGGGCTGCGCATGGAGGTGCAGCCCGCCTTCTTCGGGTCTTGCTCGACGCAGCGGTGGCTCTGTCCAGCGCGTCGGCCGGGGGCCTATCAGCCTCGCAGCACGAGGGCCACGATGATGATGCCGACGGCTACCACCAACGCCGCCACCACGGCCGAACGGGAGGTGATGGCAGCGGTCTTGGGCTCGTGCTCGGGCGGCATGGAAGGACCGTACTCCGCCGGCGAGGATCACGCCGCGGCCGATCGCGGCGACCTCCGCTAGGCTGCGTCCGTGCAACAGGCCCCCATCTCCCGAGCGCCAGTCGTGGTGGTCGTCGTCTTCGCCGTGGTCGCGACCGCGCTCATCTTCATCGGCATGCAACGGCCCGGCGAGGCCCCGCCAGACGTGGAGATCACGCGTGCGGGCACCGCCGACCAGCCTCGTGACGTGACCGTCATCATGCGCGACTACCGTTTCGACCCCACGCCCGTGGTGCTCGTGCCCGGCGAGACCGTGCGCTTCACCGTCTTCAACGCCGGCCTCGAGGTCCACGACCTCGTCATCGGCGATGCCGATGTGCAGCTGGCCTGGCACGCGGCCGACGCCGCCGCCACACCTCCCAACATCCTGGCCACCGCGCCACCCGCAAGCGTGGCTCCGGGGACGGATGGCCTGCGCGTGTTCCTGCGTTCGGGCGAGCAGGCCAGCGTCGACTACAGCGTGCCCGACGACGAGCAGCTCCAGCTCCTCTGCCATATCCCCGGCCACATCGAGAAGGGCATGATCGGGCGCGTGGATCTGCGTGACGTCACCATCAGCGCCTAGCCGGTCGGCGCGGCGAGCAGCGCGAAAGCAGCGGCCAGGCTCCTGGGTCCGAGACACACGCGCCGAATCAGGGACATAGCGCACGTCGGCAGCGGTACATAACGCACACACGCTCTCGATGGGCCAGAGTAGGATGGAGTCACTGCTCACGAGATCAAACCCGGGCTTGGCCCGTTGGCAAAGACAGGAGTGAAGGAGCCCTCAATGACATACGTCATCGCCGAGCCGTGCGTGGATGTGATGGACCAGGCCTGCGTGGCCGTCTGCCCCGTGGACTGCATCCACTTCGAGGAGGGCGTGGACCGCACCCTGTACATCGATCCTGACGAGTGCATCGACTGTGGTGCCTGCGAGCCCGAATGTCCGGTCGCGGCAATCTTCCCCGAGGACTCCGTGCCCGCCGACCAGGCCAAGTACACCGAGCTCAATGCGCTGTGGTTCTCCGACAAGGACGCCGCGCGCGCCATACTCAGCGAGCTCAAGCCGGCCTGATTCTCCGCCCGGCTTTCCCGGGCGCGTCACGGAGCGCGAAGCCCCGCGTCATCGGCGCGGGGCTTGCCCATGCCCGGCGCGCTGCGGGCCACTCTAGCGTGGCGAGCGGATGGCGCCGATGATCTGGTTGAGCGACGGCCGTACACCGTACAGCATGACGGTCGCACGGAAGATGCGCGCCGATGCCCAGGTCGCGAGGAACGCGAACAGCGTGAGGGTCGTCAACGACGCGCCCACCAGCGGCCAGGGGATGCCGTCCGACAGACCCAGCACGATGAGCATCGCCGTCGGGGTCGTCAATGGGAACAGCGCCAGGGCGTAGACGATGGGCGAGGTCAGGTCGCTGAGGAAGGCCGAGAAAACGATGAAGGGCACGGCCGCAGCGAAACCCAGGAAGCCCGAGTACTGCTGCGCCTCGCGATTGCCCGGCGCGATGGCTCCGATGGCCGCGAAGATGGCACCGTATGCCAGGTAGCCGAGCACGAAGTAGGCCAGCGCCAGCAGCAGCATCGTGGGGTCGAGCGCGATGGGTCCGAGGTCGGGGATCTGGCTCGACAGAAGCGGCACGGCCACGAGCGCGAAGGCCACCCAGATGCCCACCTGTGTCAAACCCGCCCCGCCGAGGCCGAGGATCTTGCCGGCCATGAGCGGAGTGGCCGGGACCGAGCTGAGCACGATCTCGACCACCCGGTTCTCCTTCTCCTCGGTGACCGACTGGAGCAGATAGCCGCTGGTCATGAAGATGCTGATCATGAAGATGCCCACGAAGACCATGGGCAGGGCGATGCCGGCGGCGATGTCGGCACCGGAGACCTCGTCGCCTTCGCTCGTGATGACGTTGATGGTCACGCCCTGCAGGATGCGGGCCGCGGCCGAGGGCGGGACGCCGGCCTCGCGCAGCAAGGCATCGCGGATCACGTATCGCAGCAGGGCCTCGTTGTTCTCCTGGCCCGAAAGGCGCGAGATGTCCACGCCCGAGGCCGTCTCGATACGGGTGATCTCGCCCGAATCGCGGAAGTCGGCGGGGATGTCGTAGTACTCGGCGATCTGGCCCGAGCCAAGGCGGGCCGCGGCCTCAGCGGGTGCGAGCGTGGTCAGGCTGGCGGTGTCGGTCTCGAAATCCACGATGGGTACGTCGGAGGCGTTGACGACCACGATGGTGCCGCTGGCCTCGCCCTCGCTGTCGAAACCGTTGGCGGAGAAGAACACCGAGATGCCCATGAGCACCGCGATGCCCACTGGCAGCAGGATGGTCCCGAAGAGATAGCCGCGTCGCCGGACGGTACGCATGTACTCGCGCCGTGCCACCAGGCTGGTCAGCTGCCATCGGCCTGCCCGCCCGCTCATCGGACGGACTCCGCCCGAGGATCGCCGGCCACCGTGCGGATGAAGACCTCGTCGAGGCTCGGTGCTTGCACTGCGAAGTGCTCCACTTGCGCGCCGGCCTCGGCCAGCTCGCGGAAGAGGTCCTGGGGCGTGGCACCGTCACGGATGAGGTAACGCATGGTGCCGTCCACCTCGTTCACGTCGGTGACGCTCACCAGCTGGTCGGCCGAATTGGGGATGTCCCGGCCGCTGACCTGCACGGCGCCATCGCTGAAGGCCTCACGGACCTGGTCGACCGTGCCGTAGAGCAGCCGACGGCCGTGGTCGATGAGCAGGATCCGGTCGCATAGCGTCTGCGCATCGCCCATGTCGTGGGTGCTCATGATCACGGCCGCACCGCGATCGCGTTGCGCCCGCACCACGCCCTTGAGCATGTCGGCATTGACCGGGTCCAGGCCCTGGAAGGGCTCGTCGACGATGAGCAGGTCGGGGTCGTTGAGGATGGTCGCGATGAGCTGGGCCTTCTGGTGCATGCCTCGCGACAGCTCGGCGGCCTTCTTCTCGGCCGCGTCGGCCAGATCCATCTCCACCAGCAGGGCCATGGCCTTGTCGTGGGCCACCTTCTTGGGCATGCCCCGCAGCGCCCCGAAGTACGTCAGCGTGTCGATGATCTTGACGTCGCGATACAGGCCGCGGTCCTCGGGCAGGTAGCCGACACGGTCCTGGTGCTCGACACCGGGTGGGTTGCCGAAGACGTCGATCTCTCCATGCGCCGGCCGCACGATGTCCAGGATCATGCGCATGGTCGTGGTCTTGCCCGAGCCGTTGGGGCCCAGGAACCCCAGGACCTCGCCGGGATGGACGTCGAACGAGAGGTCGCTCACGACGTCGACATCGCCGTAGCGCTTCCAGACGCCGCGGACGTCGACTGCAGGCAGACTCATGGCCCGAGACTAACCCATCCCGATGGCCACGAGGTGAGCTCGCACAAGCACCGCCGATGCGTGGGACGATGAAAGCGCCATGCGCATCGTCTCCCTCAACCCAGCGGCCACCGAGATCGTCTACGCCCTCGGCCTGGGCGATCAGCTGGTCGGCCGCACGCACGCTTGCGACTACCCCGAGGAGGTCGCCGCTGTGCCCGTGGTCACGGTGGACGATCCCGCGCAGCCCGAGCGAGCGGTCGACGGTGCGCTGCTGGCCAAGCTCGAGCCGGACCTGGTGCTCACCGACGGCTCCGAGGACGACCCGCTCGTGGACTACCCCGTGGTCAGCGCGCTGGTCGGTGGCTTCGAGCGCGAGACCACGTTGGTGGCCCTGGCCCCGCAGTCGGTCGAGGGCATCCTCAACAGCATCTCCACGGTCGGCGCATACACCGAGGCTGAGTACGAGGCCGTCGGCCTCATCGAGGTCCTGCGCGAGCGCCTCAGCCTGGTCGGGCCGGACTTCCGAGACCAGTCGAGTCAGGCCGACCTGCCTCGTCGGGCCATCGTGCTCGAGAGCCTCGCCCCATTGCAGGCCGCCGGGCGCTGGGTGCCGGGGATGGTTCGGCTGGCCGGGGGCTGGGAGCTTCTGGGCAGGGAAGGGGAGCCGTCGACGGCGACCACGTGGACCCAGCTCCGCGACCTGGAGCCCGAAGTGCTCGTGCTGGCGCTTCGCGACCACGATGCGGCGGGCGCCGCCCGGGTCCTGGAGTCGGCGGCCTTGCCGGCCTGGTTCGACGAGCTCGAAGCGGTACGCGACGGCGAGTTCTTCGCGGTCGACGGCCACGGCCTGTTCTCGCGACCGGGCCCGCGCGTCATCGAGGGCATCGCCGTGCTGGCCGAGCTGTTCGACCCCGAGCGTCACGCGGGAACCGGCCCCATCGAGTCGTGGCTGCCGTTGGCGCCCATCGGCCTCGCCGGGCAGCACCTCTCGGACCGTCAAGCCGACTGACCGGCCCTCCTCATGCCCTTCCGTTCCCGATTCGATTGCCTCTGGTGCGGCCAGCCGTGGGAGGTCCGTGCCGGGGACGACCTGGAGGGCTGGGCGGCGCTCTGCCCCGAGTGCCTGGGCAAGGCCGACGACAACGGCTTCCTGCGTGCTCGCCTTCGGGCCGGACTGCGCGAGCGGGCGGCATCGACATCGCCCGAGCCCTCGCCGATCGCAGAACCGGCCGGCCCCGCGCCGTCCGCGACATCGCCCGAGCCAGGTGCCACCTCGGCCGAGCCGCCTGGCGACTGGGAGGACTGGTATCTCCGGCGCGCCGGTTTCTCGCGCGGACCCGTGTACGACGGCCCCTGGACGATGGAACTGGAGCAGGTCACGAGCTGGGTCGATGCCCAGCCCCTGTCGGGAGAGATCGTCGAGCTCGGTGCGGGCATGGGTTGGTGGACCGGACTCTTGGCCGGCAAGGGCGAGCTGTGGGTCTACGACGATGACGACGCCTCGCTCGAGGCCGCGCGCAAGCGGCTCATGGCTCATGGGCTCCTGGCGCATCTGCACCTGCGCCAGCCGCTGGCGCCGCCGGACAGGCCGGTCGATGCCGTGTTCGCGGCCTACCTGCTCGCTGGGGCGGGGCCGGCCGATGCCCTCGGCGCGCGTATCGCCGTGGCCATGGCCTGGCTCAGGCCGGGCGGCTCGTTCGTCTTCGTGGAGGCGCGGCCGGTGGAGGGTGAGGCTGCCACCGCAGGGCCGGCCGGCCACCTGTGGGCGCACCCTGCCGCCGCCCTGGGCGAGCGTCTGGCAGCCGCCGGCGCATCTGCGGTCGAGATGGCCGAGACGCGCAGCGCCTTCGTCTACGGCCGGGCGGTCCGTGCCGCCTAGACTGAGGTCATGACCGACCTTCGTTCGCTCCTCGGCCCGCTCGGGGTCTGGGGCCACCTCAGTTCGATTCCGGCCGCCGAGTTGCGTCCCTTCGTCGCCCGGGTGGCGGAGCTCGGCTACGGCTCCCTGTGGGTGGGTGACGGTACCGCCCGCGACCCGTTCGCCCAGCTTGCGGCGGTCTCGGAGGCCGCCGGCCCGATGACGCTGGGCACGAGCATCGTCAACATCTACGGGCGCGACGCAATGGCCTCACGCATGGGGGCGATGACGCTCCACGAGCTGACCGGCGGTCGCTTCGCCCTGGGACTCGGCGTCTCGCACGTGCACCTCGTGCAGAAGCTGCGCGGTCACGCCTACGAGAAGCCGCTGACGCGCATGCGTGAGTACCTCGAGGCCTACCGGCAGCTGCCCTACCGCGGACCGGTCATCGCCGGGCCGGACGACCAGCCGACCGAGCCACCGCTGCTCATCGCCGCGCTCGGCCCACGCCTGCTCGAGCTGGCCGCGACGGCTACCGACGGGACGCTCCCGTTCTTCGTCACGCCGGAGCGCGTCGCCGCCATGCGCGGCGTGCTCGATGCCGCTGCGCCCGCGGACCGGGCTCGCCCTGTGATCGCCACCGCCCTGGCCGCGATCGTGGACGACGATGCCGAGCGAGCCCGGGCTGCCGGCCGTGCCTGGATGGCACCCTACTGCCGTGCTGAGAACTACCAGCGCAGCCTCATCGTGCAGGGCTTCGGCCCCCAAGACTGGGAGCCGCCCTACTCCGACCGGCTCGTCGACGGGCTGGTGGCCTGGGGCTCGGCCGAACAGGTGCGCGCCCGCGTGGGGGCCTACCACTCCGCGGGTGCGGACCACGTCGCGCTCATCCCGCTGGCGGCCGACGGTGCCGCTGAGCACCTGCCCGTCCTCGAAGCGCTGGCGCCGTCTGCCTGAGCCGGCGGTCGGTCGGTGCCCGGCCCCCGTCCTATACTCGCGAGCGTGTCACCTCTGAAGGAAGCGACCATCGCTATCGTCGGCACGGGCGCGATGGCCGAAGCCATGATCGCGGGCCTGCTCTCGGGCGGGCACGTCGACGCTGCCCAGGTCATCGCCAGCGACCCGCGTGCGGAGCGGCGTGAGGTCGTCGAGGCCAAGTACGGCATCCGCACCACCGGCTCGAACACCGAGGCCGTCGATGGGGCCCAGGTGGTGGTGCTGGCCATCAAGCCCCAGATGTTGCTCAAGGTCGGCCGCGAGCTGTCCGCCGTGTTGCGTCCCGAGCAGGTCGTCCTCTCCATCCTGGCTGGCCCGACGAGCAAGGCCTTGGGCAACGCCCTCCGGCACGATGCGATCGTGCGGGCCATGCCCAACACCCCGGCACAGCTGGGCAAGGGCATGACCGTCTGGTGCGCGACTGCGCAGGTGAGCGACCTGCAGCGTGAGCAGGCTGCCGCGCTGCTGAGTAGCCTGGGCAAGGAGCTACAGGTCGAGGACGAGAAGTACGTGTCCATGTCCACCGCCGTCAGCGGTACCGGCCCGGCCTACGTCTTCCTGGTGATGGAGGCGCTCATCGATGCCGCCGTGCATCTGGGCTTCCCGCGCCACATCGCGCACGACCTGGTCATCGAAACGCTGCTGGGCGGGACGTTGCTGGCCCAGGAATCCGGCGACCATCCGGCCTACCTGCGCAACATGGTCACCTCGCCGGCCGGAACCTCGGCAGCCGCCATCGCCGAGATGGAGAAGGGCCGGCTGCGCACCGTGCTGTCCGAGGCCGTGTTCGCGGCCTACCGCCGCACCGAGGAGCTCGGGCGCGAGCTCGAGGAAGAGACCGCTACGGACGCCTGAGACCCTCCCAGGCCGAGCCCGTTCCCGCCCGAGCTGGCCGCCCGAGCCCGTTCCCGCCCGAGCCGGCCGCCCGAGCCCGTTCCCGCCCGAGCCCGTTCCCGCCCGAGCTGGCCGCCCGAGCCCGTTCCCGGCCGAGCCCTCCCGCCCGAGCCCGTTCCCGGCCGAGCCGGCCGAACCCGTAGTCTGCGGGCGACTCTAGGGACCATCTGCCGCCAGATCAGCCGTCCAGGATGGCGAGATCGAGTCCCTGGCTGGGTCGACCAACCACTCCTCGACACTTCGAGTCGCTCCTGGCATGGATCCGACCAGGCGCGGTGGCCTGCCTGGTTCTTGCAGTCCACCTGGGACTCAGGCGGGGGTGCCCAGATGTGAGAGGGACTCAGCCGAGAGACCCGCGCGGGCTACTCGTCGGCGTCGGGGTCGGCCGGTGGTGGGTCGAAGACGGCGATCTCCTCGAGCGGCTTGCGCGCGAGGGCCGGCACGGTCGCGTCGTCGGCCGGGAACCCCACCGGGAAGAGCACGAACGGTCGTTCATTGCGGGGTCGCTCCAGGATGGTGGTGAGGAAGCCCATGGGACTGGGCGTGTGGGTCAGGGTGGCCAGGCCCATGTGGTGGATGGCGGTGATGAAGACGCCTGCGGCGATGCCCACGGACTCACGAGCGTAGTAGTGCTTGCGGTGGGAACCGTCGGGGAACGTGCCGTGGACCTGTTCGAACAGCACGACCAGCCAGGGGGCGCTCTCGAGATACGGCTTGCGCCAGTCGGTGCCGAGCGGGGCCAGCGCATCGAGCCATTCCTCCGACATGCGGCTCTCGTAGGAGCGCCGCTCCTCGGCCTCGGCCGCCTGTCGGATGTGCCACTTCGTACCGGGGTCGCTCACGGCCACGAAGGTCCACGGCTGCTGATTCGCTCCCGACGGGGCGGTCGAAGCGGTCTGGATGGCCAGCTCGATGAGTCGCCTGGGGACCGCATCGGGGCTGAAGGCGCGCACCGAGCGGCGGCCATCCATCTCGGCCAGGAAGTCCGCGGCACGTCGCTCCATCTCGTCGGCATCCAGTCGGGCCGCTTGGTAGGGGACTCGGCGTTCCTGCTCGGGCATCGCCGGATGCTAGCAGCGTCGCGGTACCCTGCGACCCCTACCTCCGCAGACGGGTACTCCATGTCCGACCGAGCCGACGTCAGCGCAGCCCTCGACCAGGGTGGCATCATCGATATCACCACCACCGGCCGCAGATCGGGCCGGCCGCGGCGCATCGAGATCGTCTTCTTCAACGTCGACGGTCGCGTCTACATCACCGGGACCCCAGGCAGGCGAGCGTGGCTGGCCAACCTCGCGGCCGACCCGCGCCTGACCTTCCACCTCAAGCGCGGCGTGGCTGCCGACCTGCCCGCGACCGCTCGCATCGTCAGCGACGAGGCTGAACGCCGGTCGGTGGCGCGGGCGGCCTGCAAGGCCTGGAACCGGCCTGGCCAGGTCGAGGCCTTCGTGGCTGGCTCGCCGGTCATCGAGGTCGTCTTCCACGACCGCTCGCTGCCTGGCGCCTGAGGAGAGGTGCAGTCCATCGGGCACTTGACGCTGGATGTGGCGCGCCCGGACCATCGGCGCATCCGTACTCGGGGGAGAGGCGATGCGACCGCTGGTCCCACCCTTGGCCATCGTTCTGACGGTCCTGCTCGTCTGTCCGACGGTCGCCGCAGACACGCCGCCGTACGCGGTCGAGTTCCCGCCCGACTGGACCGTCGAGGTCGTCGATGAGGCGCTCGAGGACGGCCCGGCCCGCCTGCTCGTCCGGGCCTACTCCGCCGATCGGTCCGAAGCCTGCCGTGTCACCGACCTCGCTGCGGTCGGCGCCGGCCTCTGGGACCTCGGCATCACCGAACCGGACGCGCTCAGCCGAGCTGCCGCCGACCTCCTGGGTCACGGGGGCGCGTATTCCCACACCAGCGGCCTCGGCTACGGCGACCCCTGGTCGATGTACATGGAAGGCGTCGACGACGGTGGTGCCGGCAGGTTCGCGATGTACAGCTTCCTCGGTCACGACGCGTGGGCTGGGCTCGAGGGGGCGTGGTTGATGCTGGAGTGCTCGTCGGCAGCGCCGTTCCACCAGGACTGGGCCATGATCGCGCGAACGTTCGGCTACGAGATGCCCGAGGCGATGAAGGCATCGACCGGCCCGCTCGTCTTCGGCGGTCGCGTCGAGCTGCCTGAGGCTAGCCTCGCCCTGATGGTGCCGCCCGACTGGGTCGCCGCCGACGTGGCCGACCCCGGCATCTTCGCCGCGCTCGATGGCGGTGGCAAGGCCGGGGAGTGGTTCGCGCTCCAGCTCGAGCACGGCGTCGGTGACGCGATCGAGCAGCAGAAGGAGGATGGCCGGGAGGTGCTGCTGTGGACGTGGGCGCCCGGTTGGGAGGCGGGCTGGCCGGAGCATTGCGAGCTCATCGGGCGTGAGTCACTGTGGAGTTCCGCAGCGGAGATGGTCGAGCTGGGCGAGGCCTACCTCGACGACGACGGACCACGTGAGACGCAAACCTGGTCGCTCATCGGGACGCCGGACCAGTCCATCGCACGACACGACTACGACTGGTCGGCCACGAGTGGCGGGTCCGATTTCCATCTCATCGAGCCCGATCGCCACCTCACCCTCAGCTGTCAGGACCATGCGTTCGACGACGCTGGCGATGCCGCCGCCAAGCGCCAGCGCTGGCAGACCATGGCGGAGGCACTCGAGACCCTCTCCTGACCGCAGCCTCCCGGCCATCGCGGAGCCCGTGACTCGGATCAAGGTCGCCAACGAGGCGGGTGGCGGCATCGATGCCGATTGGTGACACCTGGGCGTCGGTCGGCCGCAGCGGCGCCTGTGGGCAGGGTCGAGAGCCACGCCCGGCGCGACCCGTGGCACACTCCGGCGAACGAACCCACGCTGCGGCACATCCTGAGGAACCAGATCCACCCCCAGGGTCGCGCGCGGTGGAACCGAGGTGAGGAATGGTCGAGGAGACCCGCGAGGTCATGAGCGCCGAGCAGATGTCGGAGCTCTCGAAGAAGCACACGATGTTCGACTGGGTGCCGCAGAACTCGGTCGTGCCCGTACCCATCGAGTACGCCAAGGGCGTCTACATGTACACGCCCGACGGCAAGCGCTACCTCGACTTCAACAGCCAGCTGATGTCGGTCAACATCGGCCACGGCGACCAGCGCGTCATCGACGCCATCACGGCCCAGGCGCAGAAAGTCTGCTACGTCCACCCTTACACCGCGCACGAGCCGCGCGCTCGCCTGGGCAAGAAGCTGGCCGAGATCACGCCCGGAGACCTCGACGTCTGGTTCTTCACCAACGGCGGTGCCGAGGCCAACGAGAACGCCATCAAGATCGCGCGCCACTACACCGGCCGCCAGAAGATCCTCGCTCGCTACCGCTCGTACCACGGGGCCTCCGGCGCCACCATGGTGGCCACCGGCGACCCGCGTCGCTGGGGCGCCGAGACCGGTGTCAGCGGCATCGTCCGCGCGCCCGATTTCCACAAGTGGGGCAAGCCTGATCCAGAGCCCGTCGACGTGGCCTTGCGTGAGCTCGAAGACGTGATCATGTACGAAGGTCCGCAGACCATCGCCGGCTTCATCATGGAGCCGATCGTCGGCACCAATGGCATCCTCATCCCGCCAGATGGCTACATGCAGGGCGTGCGCGAGATCTGCACCAAGCATGGGATCATGCTCATCGCCGACGAGGTCATGAGCGGTTTCGGCCGCACCGGCGAGTGGTTCGCGGTCGACCACTGGGGTGTCGTGCCCGACCTCATGTCCATCGCCAAGGGTCTGACCTCCTCCTACGTCCAGCTCGGCGCCGTGGGCATGAGCCGCAAGGTCGCCGACACCTGGGCCGACAAGCCCTTCATCGGCGGTCTCACCTACAACAGCCACGCGCTCGCCTGCGCCACGGCCCTCGCCGTCATCGACGTCTACGAGCAGGACGACCTCATCGACCGTGCCAGGCAGATGGGGACGGTCATGGCCGCGCACCATCGCCGCCTGGCGGAGAAGCACCCGAGCGTGGGCCGAACCCGCAGCCTGGGCCTCTTCGGCATCATCGAGCTGGTGCGCGACCGCGAGACGTACGAGCCGCTGGCCCCGTACAACGGCACCAGCGACGAGATGAAGGCCATCGGGGCCTATCTCAAGGAGCACGGCCTGTTCACCTTCCTGCGCTTCAACATGATCCATACCAACCCGCCGCTGACCATCAGCGAGGAGGAGATGGCCGAGGGCTTCGACATCATCGACGGCGCTCTCGACCTCGCCGACCGGGGCGTGCGCAGCTAGCGTCGGAGCGGTCGATGACCGAAACAGGCGAACGATGAGCGACGGGCGCGAGCAGGACCCGGCCAAGGGCATCCCCGAGGACCCCAAGGCGGTCGAGGAACAGCGGATCCCCATGCCCTACCGCGCGCTCGGGCCGAACACGTCGGCCTGGTCTCAGCCCGACGACCTGGAGCACGCGGAGGCCATCGAGGAGGCGCTCGATGTCGAGGGCACGGCCGACGAGCTGGCCAAGCAGTCGAGCGGAGGCGCCGAAGCCGTGGTCGGCCGCTGGAGCTCGCCGGTCGGCCGGTTCGCTCGCACCGTCCTGGCCTTCGTCGCGTTCTTCCTCATCGTGGCCCTGGTGTGGGAGCTGTTCAAGTGGCTCTTCGGCGATCCTTGGCGCTTCGAGAACGTGCTGGGAACCGGCTTCGACTACTTTCACGTGCCGCCCTTCGAGCTGCTGCAGGCCAGCGATCGCCAGCTACCACACGTGTGGGACATCGCCTACGCCCTGACCGAACCGGTGCGCCGTAACGAGGAGACGACGCTGCTCGTCGACCTCCTGGGTGCGGCCTTCTCGACCTGGACGATGGCCGTCATCGGCTTCGTCATCGGGGCGCTCATCGGCGTCGCGCTGGCCTCGATCTTCGTGCACTCGGCGCTCTCGGAGCGGGCAATCATGCCCTACGTCATCGCTAGCCAGGCCATCCCCATCGTGGCCCTCGCGCCCATCATCGTCGTGGCCGCCGGTCGCGGCAGCAGCGCAGTCGTGGTGATCGCCGTCTACCTCACGTTCTTCCCGGTGACCGTGGCCCAGGCACGCGGCCTTCGGTCACCCGACCCGCGTTCGCTCGAATTGATGCGCTCGATGGCGGCATCGCGCTGGGATATCTACCGCAAGGTGCGGCTGCCCGCGTCGTTGCCCTACCTCTTCACGGCGCTCAAGGTCGCGGCCGCAGCGGCGATCGTGGGCGCCATCGTGGGCGAGGGCCCGGGAGGCGTCCGTGACGGGCTCGGACGTGCACTCCTCAACTACAACCAGTACTACAGCTCCGGACCAGAGAAGCTGTGGGCCACGATCCTGATCGCGTCGCTCACCGGCATCTTCTTCTTCACCTGCGTCCGAATCGCCGAGATCATGACCCTTCGCCGGAGGCAGCGGACGCCCTCCTCTGGCGGGGCCAGCGGAAGCGCGTCGGCTTAGAGGGCATGAGCATGGAGCAAGCTTCGGTCGCCGCCGTCAGCCTGAGGGACGTCGAGATGGTCTTCCCGGTCAAGGACGGGGAGCCCACCATGGCTCTCACCGGCATCGACCTCGAGATCGGGCAGCAGGCGTTCATCTCGCTCATCGGGCCGTCGGGCTGCGGCAAGTCCACCCTGCTGCGGGTGGTCGCCGATCTCATCACGCCCACGGCCGGCGAGGTCACGATCAACGGGAAGAGCGCCCACCAGGCTCGTCTCGACCGCGACTACGGCATGGTCTTCCAGGCTCCGGTGCTGTTCGACTGGCGCACCGTGGAGGCCAACGTGCGGCTGCCCCTCGAGGTCACCGGCTATCCCAAGGGTCAACGTGATGCGCTCGTGCAGGAGAAGCTCGAGCTGGTGGAGCTGGGCGGCTTCGCTAGGCACTACCCGCACCAGCTGTCGGGCGGGATGCAGCAGCGGGTCTCCATCGCTCGCGCCCTCGCGCTCCAGCCCTCGCTGTTGCTGATGGATGAGCCCTTCGGCGCACTCGACGAGATGACCCGCGAGCGCCTCAACGCCGAGCTGCTCGACATCTGGCACGAGACCGAGACCACCGTCGTCTTCGTGACCCACTCGATCCCTGAGGCTGTCTTCCTGTCCTCCCGCGTGGTGGTCATGAGCCCGCGCCCAGGACGCATCACGGAGACCATCGAAATAGACCTGCCGTACCCGCGGGACGAGACGACGCGTGAGCTCGACCGCTACTACGAGCTGGTGACCGAGGTCCGCGAGTCTCTGCGTGGTCGGCCACGTGACGGTGGCGACTTGGCCACTCGTGCCCGCAGCGACGGTTCGTTCGGGTGAGCTCCGCCCAGCAGCCGGTCCAGCGCTCCTGGGTCTGGGACAAGTCGGTTGATTGGGTCCGTCGCTATCTTCCGCCTGTCGTCGTCTTCGTGGCCGTGTTGGCCCTGTGGCAGCTCTACTTCACGAGCGACGCCATCTTCCGGCCCGTGCCGACGCCGACCGAGATCGCGCAGGCAACCGTCGACGACTGGAGCCGCCTCTCGAACGCGGCTCAGGCGACGCTTATCGAGGCGCTCGGCGGACTGGTCATCGGCACGACAGGTGGTTTGGTCGTGGGCTTCATGACTGCCCGCTGGGCCGTCGCGCGGGACATCCTGCTGCCCTTGGCCATCGGGGCTGCGACGATCCCGATCATCGCCGTCGCGCCCATCCTCAACAACTGGTTCGGTACTGTGAACCCACTCTCCAAGATGATGATGGCCGCGCTGCTGGTCTTCTTTCCCATCGTCATCAACGTCACCCGCGGACTGGTGGAGGTCGGCCCGGCGAAGTTGGAGCTGATGCGTTCCTACGCAGCGGACGACGGCACGGTGCTGCGCAAGTTGCGCGTGCCGCACATGCTGCCGTTCTTCTTCACGGCCCTGAAGGTGGGCACGACCCTGGCCTTCATCGGAGCCATCGTGGGCGAGTTCTTCGGCGGCAGCTCGCAGGTCTTGGGGCGCATCGTCATCCAGTCGATGAGCAAGGGTTCGTTCGACGTCGCCTGGGCGGCCATCATCCTCGGCGCCATCGCAGCCATCGTCTCGTACATCGCGGTCACGCTCGTGGAGCGGGCGGTCATCCCCTGGTACTTCCACCTGCACGACGATCCCGAGTAGTCACCGGACCGGAACCGGCGCGGGTTCCGCAACCGTACCGCGGCGCGATGCAACCTGATCGCAGCCTTTACCCACTCGATTACTGGGTCTTTCTGCGCTATGGTTTCACCTTCCAGTAGAGGAGGGCACCCGTATTGGCCCGAAGGACGGGTCCGGGGTGTACCCGCAATCGAGGTGGGTGAATGAGCAGGACACGTAACGTTGGCTTCTCCATCGGAGCCGCAGGACTGTTGGTCGCATCTTCGTTCGGCAGCGCCACGGCGCAGGACGACCTGACCGAAGTGAGCATGGTGCTCCAGTGGGTGCCCCAGGCACAGTTCGCGGGTTACTACGCAGCCGACGCACTTGGCTTCTGGGAGGAGCAGGGCCTCAAGGTCAACTTCATCGACGGCGGCCCGGAGGTCTTCCCGCAGGTGGAGGGCTCGCTGCCGGACGGTCCCGAGTTCGCCACGACATGGGTCCCGCGGGTGCTCGCCGTACGTGACGCGGGTCAGTCAGACCTGGTCAACATCGGCCAGGTCTTCCAGCGCTCGGCCACACTCTCGGCCTCGTGGGCCGACAACCCGGTAGCCTCGCCGGAGGAGTTCGCCGGCAAGACGGTCGGCGTATGGGGCGGTGGCAACGAGCTGGAGGTCTTCGCCGCCGCTCTGGCGGCCGGACTGGAGCCCGACGTGGACTTCAGCACGGCCATCCAGAGCTTCAACATGGATCAGCTGCTCAACCGCGAGATCGACGTCGCCGAGGCGATGACCTACAACGAGTACGCGCAGTTGCTCGAAACCCCCAACCCCGCCACGGGTGAGCTGTACCAGCCCGAGGACTTCGTGATCATCGACTACAACGAGGTCGGTACCGCGATGCTCCAGGACGCGATCCACGCGCGCGCCAGCTGGCTTGCCGAGGAAGGCAATGAGGACATCGCCGTCCGCTTCCTCGCGGGCGCCTTCAAGGGCTGGGCGTTCTGCCGAGACAACCCCGACGACTGCGTCCAGATCACCTTCGACGCGGGCTCCGAGCTGGGCCTAGGCCACCAGCGCTGGCAGATGAACGAGATCAACCCGCTCATCTGGCCGTCGCCGGACGGGATCGGCGCCATGCCGCAGGACGAGTTCGACAAGACCGTGCAGATCGCGGTTGACTCCGGCTTCCTCGCTGCGGCCCCAGGCGAGGACTACGTGCGCACGGACCTGGCGGAGCAGGCGCGCGCGCTCCTGACCGACACCGACCTCACGGGTGAGGGGTTCGAGAAGGGTACTGTCGAAGTAACAGAGAACGGCGAGTAGTCGCTCTTTCGCGGCCGCAAGGCCGCATGCCACTGAACGCCAAGGGCCGGTCCTTCGGGGCCGGCCCTTCGTCATGGCTGGGGTCGCCGGCGTCGTCGGCTCCCTGGAGACCCCAGCCCCCGGACCGGCGCCCGTGATACGGCTACGCGCGGCCGCGGACGAGGTCGCGGCCGGCGACCATGGCGGTCAGCTTGGGCTTCACGGCCCAGCGCGCGGTCTGGCTGAAGCCACAGTCGGGCACGATCGAGAGCTGCGCCTCGGGTACGCCGGCCTCGAGCAGCCGGTCGATGCGCCAGGCCACGTCGTCGGCCGTCTCGAGGTAGTAGTTCTTGACGTCGATGACGCCGGCGGACAGGTGCCGACCGGCAGCCGTGATGTCGGCCGCCACGTCCAGCTCTGCCATCTCGCGGTTGGCGAACTCGAGCACGAACTCGCTGACCTCGAAGGCGAGGGCCTGTCTGAGCACGGGCCGGTAGAGGCGCCGCGACAGCGGCCGGCCGAAGAAGTTGCCGAAGCAGAGGTGTGCCGCCAGCGCTACCCGGCCCTGCACCCGGGCGGCGGCGTCGTTGAAGAGCGCGGCGAACTCGTCAGAGGCCTCGGGATGGATGGCCGGGGAGGGCTCGTCGATCTGGATGTAGGTGGCACCAGCCTCGACCAGCCGCTCGAACTCGGTCGCCAGGATGGGCACGAAGGCGCGCGCAGCCGCGATGCGGTCGGAGTAGACCTCGTCGGCCCCGTAGGTCAGCCGGCCCGAGAGCGTGAATGGGCCGGGCACCGTCACCTTGATGGGCCGGTCGGTACGTGTGCGTGCGTACTCGAACTCCTCGACCACGCCCAGCCCGTCTGGCGCGGCGATGGCCTCGACCACCTTGAACCGGTGCTGCTGGTCGTGGCCGGCAGGCCCGAGCCGCCGCTGCGGATCGAGTGGCTCGACGCCCGTTAGGTGACGGTAGAACTCGGCCGTGAAGAAGCCCACCCGCCGCATCTCGCCTTCGGCCACGACATCGATCCCGGCATCCTCCTGGTCCCGCAGTGCCGTATCGACCGCGTCGTCCTGGAATTCCCTGATGTCCCTGGGGCCGAGCTCGCCTCGCTCAGCAGCGGCGACCGCCAGCTCCAGCCAGCCTGGATGGGCGTGTGATCCGCAGACCGAGGTGGCCAGGGCGGTGGGCTGATAGGGCTCGGCCATGGGGTCCTCCTGGAGGTGGGGCGGTCGGTCGCACTGGTCGGCCCGTGCGCCGTGGGTGGCTACTCGCCGATCGGCAGCACCGACCAGCCGCCGTCGATGGTGATCGTCTGGCCCGTGACGGCGCGTGACTCCGATGAGAGAAGGTACACCGCCGCGTCGGCCACGTCCTCGGCCGGGATGAAGCCGCCGGACAGCGGCTGCTTTCGTCGCGAGAAATCCTGGGTGGCCTGGTCGGCAGCGGCGCGCTGGGACATACGCGAAGTGGTCAGCGCCGGCGCGACCATGTTGACGCGGATGCCGCGAGGCGCGTAGTACGCGGCCGCGGTCGTGGTCAGCGCAGCCACGGCACCCTTGGCGCTGGCATAGGCGTGAGTGGCGAACAGCTCGGGCGCCGGCTGCGTGGCCAGCACCGAGCCCATGTTGACGATCGCTCCCCGCTGGCCATCGCCGTCCGGCACCTGCTCCAGCATCGCTCGCAGCACCGGCGCGCTCACGGTCACGTGGGTCGTGGCGTTGAGCCGCATGGTCGACTCGTACGCTTCCGGGCTCAGTTCATGCAGCGGCCCGTCGCCCATCCGCCGGCCGGAGCCGCCGGCCACGTTGAACAGGCCGTCCACGCGCTCGAGCAGGCCGATGGCACCGATGACTGCCTCCTGGGCCGCCGGCACGTCCACGAGGTCGGCGGTGATGGCGTGGGCCTGCCCTCCGGACGCCTCGATCTCCTGGGCCAGGGCCTCGCAGGAGGCGGCGGTTCGAGAGATGATGACCACCCGCGCGCCTTCCGCGGAGAAGCGGCGTGCCGATGCGGCCGCGATGCCGGTAGCGCCGGTGACGATGATGCCCCGGCCGGTGAGTCGATCCATGGGTCCGTTACCTCTGCTAGCGGTCGGTCATGCTGACCCTGATGTCGTCCTCGAGCGCGCTGGCCATCATGGGATCGATCGAGGCGGCGCTGATGGTGAGGGCGTTGGCCGAGCCGGCCGCCACACCCTTGCGCAGCGCGTCGCCTACGTCATCGTCGTGCATGAGGGCCAGCGACATGGCGGCATTGAAGGAATCCCCCGAGCCGACCGGGTTGATGGCGTTGACCCGGGGCACGTTCAGCCGCCAGATGGTGGTGGCATCGACGGCCACGACGTCGGCTGCCCCATCGGTCACCACCGCCAGCCGTGCGCCGCGATCGGCGACGGCCACGGCAGCCTCCTCGCTGGTCGCTGCCCCCTCGACGATCCCGGCCTCGATCGCCTCCACGCGCCCGATCTTGACGATGTCCGGCGCCGCCTCGAGAGCAGCTACGAGACCGTGCCCGGAGGCATCCACGAGCAGTGGCACATCCGCCCGGCGGCAGACCTCCACGATGGCGCCGTGACCGCTGACCTCCAGGCCTGACGGGATACTGCCGGCCACGACGGCCCGCGTGCAGGCGGGCAGGAGGCGCTCCTCGAGCAGGCGCAGGAAGGCACCGAACTCATCGTCGGTGGCGGGCGCCGGTCGTTCGTAGACCAGCACCGCCGCGCCCTCACCGTCGACCGTCACGTAGGTCGTCCGCGACTCGGCCTTGGCGAACGACCAGTGTGGCTCGAGTCCTTCGGCCGAGAGTGCCTCTACCAGCCAACGACCGCTGTGGCCGCCGGCGACGCCGGTGGTGATGACACGCCCGCCGAGCGCCACCGCGGCACGGGCGGCGTTTACCCCCTTGCCCCCGGGCAGCACGTGCAACTCCCGGGGCCGCAGCACCTTGCCCAGGACGATGCGCTCAACGCGCGCGGTTCGGTCGACGGCCGGCGCCGGGGTGATGCACAGCAGCGCCGGCCGCGGATCGGGCCTCGTGTCGGCCGGCCCGACGTGCTCCAGCGGTCCTGACCGTGGTCGCTCCGTGGCTACAGCCCGGTCCCGAACTGGCGATCGCCGGCATCGCCTAGCCCGGGCTGGATGTAGCCCTTCTCGTTGAGCTGCCGGTCGAGCGCGGCACAGTACATGGGCACGTCCGGATGAGCCTCTGCCACTGCGGCCACGCCCTCAGGCGCGGCGATGAGGTTGACCAGCTTGATGCGCTTGGCGCCCCAGTCCTTGAGCACCTCGATGGCGGCCGTGGCCGAACCGCCGGTGGCCAGCATGGGATCAAGGATGAGGCAGGTATCGACGGTGGTCTGGTCGGGCAGCTTGTTGTAGTACTCGACCGGCCGCAGCGTGCGCTCGTCGCGGAAGAGGCCCAGGTGCCAGACCTGCGACTCAGGGAAGAGCTCGAGGAAGGCGTCGACCATGCCCAGGCCGGCGCGGAGGATGGGAACGAGACCGAGACGTTCGGCCAGTTGGTGGCCCATCGTCAGCTCCAGCGGCGTCCGCACCTCGATCTCGTTGAGGGGTGTGTCGGCGAGGGCTTCGTAGCCCACCAGCCAGCTGATCTCGCGGACCAGCTCGCGGAACTTCTTGGGGTCGGTTCGCTCGTCGCGCAGCAGCGCCAGCTTGTGGAGCACTGCAGGATGCTTCGAGATGGACAGGTTGGGCTGGTCGGGCACGGCCGCCTCCAGGTGCGATCAGGATGGCGAGTCCCGATTCTAGGGCTATGTGTCGGTCAGGGTCACGCCGTTGCCCACGAGTCCGGCCCGCACCCCGCGTGCCCACCCGCGATACCATCGGCACGTGCCCGAGCAAGCTTCCATCCCCGCCTTCCCCAGCGACGAGGCCGAGCTGGCCGCCGCGGCCGAGCTGGCCGCTGCGGCCGTGGCTGCGCGGCCACGCAAGCGCGCAGCGCGGACACGCAAGGGCGCGGCACCGCCGGTGCTGGTGGAGGTGCACCGTGGCGGGACCGTGGAGAGCCGCCACCGGGGCCACATCGTGCAGGTCGGCGCCACCGGCAAGACCCTGCGTGCGGTTGGGGCACCGTCCACAGAGGTCATGCTGCGCTCGACCGTGAAGCCGTTCGCGGTCGTCGCGCTCATCGAGTCGGGCGCCGCGGACGACTTCGCCCTGACGCCATCGGAGCTGGCCATCATGTGTGCCTCCCACACCGGCGAGGACAAGCACGTCCGTACCCTGCAGGCCATCTTCCGCCGGGCGAGCGTGACCCAGTCGCTGCTGCGCTGCGGGACGGAGGGCGCGCCGGCCGATCCTCTCACCGCGGCTCGCCTCGCTCGTGACGGTGAGACGCCGGGTCCCCTCCGTCACGGTTGCTCCGGCTTCCACGCCGCCTCCATCCTGATGAGTGCCCACGCCGGCTGGTCGGTGGAGGACTACTCAGAACCCAAGCACCCCAGCCAGGTGGCCGTGTTCGAGTCTGTCGCCCGCCTCTTCGGGCGCAAGCCCGAGACGCTCAAGACCGCCGTCGACAACTGCGGCTTGCTGACCTACGAGGTCACGCTGCTCGAGCTGGCCCGCGCCTACCTCATGTTGGCCGACCCTGAAGGCCCGTCCGTCGATGGCGCGCGCGCCGAGTCCGCACCGGCGCTCAAGCGCGTTCGCGACGCGATGATGGGCGCGCCCGAGATGGTCGGCGGCACGTACCAGAACCTCGACACCGAGCTCATGCGGCGCCGGCCCGGGAAGCTGGTGGTCAAGGCAGGCGCCGACGGCATGCGCGCCATGGGCATCCTCGCCGACGACGGGGTGGGTGCCAGCGGCATGGCCATCAAGATCGAGGACGGCGACATGTCCCGCCGGGCCGTCACGGCCACGAGCGTCGAGGCGCTGGCCCAGGTCGGCCTCCTCGATGAGCGCGACCTGCGCACCATGACCGAATACCACCATCCCACGGTCACGGCACCGGGCGGCGAAGAGGCCTCCACCGCGGTGCCGCGATTCGGGCTGACCGACGGGGGCCGGGCGGGCTGACCCCGCCTCCCCCCGCCAACCCGCATGGCCAGCGTGAAGCCGACCGCCGACCCCTACCGTGTCCTGGGCGTCACACGTGGCGCCGGCCCCGAGCAGATCAAGGCGGCCCACCGCCGGCTGGCGAAGGCCTACCACCCCGATGGCTCGACGGGTGACGCTCGCCGCTTCCTGGCGGTGCAGGAGGCCTACCAGCTGCTTTCCGACGTACGCCGCCGCCGCGAGTGGGACCAGTCCCACGCGCCGGGCCCTGTCCGTGCGGCGACCGTGCGCCGGCGTCAGACCGGCGCCGGCGACGAACCGGGGCGACCACGTCGCACGACACGCGTGCGCCGGCCGCGGCCGGCACCTGGCGGGCGGACCCACACCTGGACGGCCGAACGAGTGCCCTGGTGGGAGGACTTCCGGCCCCGCGACGAGCGTCCTGCCGAGCCGCCGCCGGGCCCTGTCGCGGATGAGCCCCGAGCAGCTGAGGATGCGCCCAGCGAGTTCGATGTCTTCAACCGCTCCAGCGGTGCTGCCTGGTCGTCAGCCGCGAGGCGACACTTCCGCCGCGGCACCGACGAGCTGCCTTCGCGTGGAGTCTGGCGCTACCGTGGCACGCAGGTGGTGACCGGCGCCGAAGCGCGCAAGGTGGCCGCCGAAGAGGAAGAGGAGAGCTCCCGACGATGACGACGCGCTGCCGCATCGCGCCCAGCCCCACCGGACCGCTGCACATCGGCACGGCCCGCACGGCGCTGTTCAACTACCTGTTCGCGCGGCAGACCGGCGGAACCTTCGTGCTCCGCCTCGAAGACACCGACAAGGTCCGCTCCACGAGCGAGTTCGAACGGGACATCCTCGAGGGTCTTCACTGGCTGGGCCTGGACTGGGACGAGGGCCCAGGGCTGGCCGGTGACCCTGCCCGGGGCGATCTCGGTCCCTACCGCCAGTCCGAGCGAGGCGAGTTCTACCGCGAAGCCATCGACAGGCTCCTGGCCGAAGACAAGGCTTACCCCTGCTTCTGTACCGCCGAGGAGCGAGCCGCCGACAAGGAGGCTGATCCCGGGCTCACCGGCTACGTCGGCCGCTGCGCGCATCTGAGCGAGGCCGAGCGTGAGGCGAAGCGGGCAGAGGGCCCCGAAGCGGTCATCCGCTTCCGCATCGGGCAGGGCAGCGTCGAGTTCGACGACCTCGTCCGCGGCCACGTCAGCATCGACACCGCTCAGCTTGGGGGAGACCTCGTCATCGCCCGCTCGGACGGCTCGCCGCTGTACCACTTCGTGGTCGTGGTCGATGACATCGCCATGGGCATCAGCCACGTCATCCGGGGCGAGGACCACCTCTCCAACACACCCAAGCACGTCCTGCTGTTCCGCGCCTTGGGGGTCGAGCCACCGGTCTTCGCCCATCTGCCGCTCATCCTCAATCCCGACCGCTCCAAGATGAGCAAGCGCAAGAGCCAGACTGCGGTCGACACCTATCGTGAGCAAGGCTACATAGCTGAGGCCATCGTCAATCACCTGGCCCTTCTTGGCTGGAGCAGCGGCGACGACGAGGACCTCTTCAGCCTGGCTGAGCTGGAGGCGCGCTTCGACCTCTCGCGCGTGCAGCCCTCCGGCGCCATCTTCGACATCGAGCGCCTGGACTGGCTCGACGGCCAGTGGATCCGCCGCCTGCCGCAGGATGAGCTCACCGCGCGAGCGCTGCCGTTCCTGCGCGCGTCGGTCGACGCCGCGGCAGCCGCCGGCCACCGCGTCCGCATCCCGAGCGCCGAGGCACTGGCCCCGCTGCTGCCGATGGTTGTCGAGCGCTTGCCGCGCCTGGACGCCATCGGCCCCATGCTCGATTTCGTCTTCATCGAGGACATCGCGGTCGATCCTGCCGACCTGCTGCCCAAGCGCTGGGACGCCGCCACCACCGCGATCGGTCTGACCCAGGCGCTGCGCGTGGTCGAGGAGCTGGGTCCGGCCGGCTTCGAGGCCGGAGCGCTGGAGCCGCCATTGCGCGCGTTGTGCGAACAGCAGGGCTGGAAGGTCGGCGACCTCTTCATGGCCATCCGCGTGGCCATCACCGGCCGTCGTGCCACGCCGCCGCTGTTCGACGTCATGCTCGCCATCGGCTACGACACCACCGTCAGCCGCCTCCAAGCCGCCCGGGAGCTGGCGGCCGCCATCCCTGCCGAGGAGTGAAGGATGCATCTCTCACGTGACCAGTTCGCGGCCTGGCTGGGCCGCTATGTCGCCGCCTGGCGCGGCCGCGATCCCGAGGCCGTGGGCGACCTGTTCGGGGCCGACTGTTCCTACAGCTACAACGGTGGGCACACCTCGGTGGTGGGGCGCGAGGCCATCGTCAAGGCCTGGCTGGACGAGGTGGAGGAGGGTTCGTGGGATGCGGCCTACGAACCGCTGGCCATCGAAGGCGACGTCCACGTCTCGGTCGGCTGGACGCGATACGCCGACGGCGAGGGCGCGCTTCGCGACGAGTACAGCAACATCTTCGTCTGCCGTTTCGACGAGGATGGTCGCTGTACCCAGTTCAGCGAGTGGTGGATGAAGGCGCCGAGCCCGGTCAGTCGGCTCGATTGACGATGGCCCGCACGATCCTCGTCGTCGATGACGAGACCACGTTGCGGGAGTCACTGGCGGAGGCGCTCCAGCAGGATGGCCTGCGTGTGGTCACGGCCCAGGACGGCGGCGAGGCCCTGGAGGTCTTCCGCGCGGAGTCGCCCGACCTCATCCTGCTCGACCTGATGCTGCCGACGCTTACGGGCACCGAGGTCTGCCGCATCGTCCGCCGCGAGTCGGCGGTGCCCATCATCATGCTCACGGCCAAGGACGGTGAGATCGACAAGGTCGTGGGCCTTGAGCTGGGCGCGGACGACTACGTGACCAAGCCCTTCAGCCTGCGCGAGCTGATGGCCCGCATCCGCGCGCAGCTGCGCCGCCTCGATGCAGCCGCGCCCGCCGTCGAGGATGCCGCCACCGGCGGTCCCGCGCCGGTGCAGATGGGCGCCATCACCATCGACCTGGCCGGGCACCGCCTGCTTCGCGATGGGACGGAGCTGGCGGTGAAGCCCAAGGCCTTCGAGCTGTTGTCCTTCCTGGCCCGTCACCCGGGCCAGGTCTTCAGCCGCGACCAGCTACTGGAGAGGGTCTGGGGCTACGACTACGCGGGCGAGACGCGCACCGTAGACGTGCACGTGCACTGGCTGCGCTCGGCCATCGAAGCCGATCCGGGCCACCCCGCGTTCCTGCAAACGGTCCGTGGGGTGGGCTACGTGCTGCGCCTGCCCCAGGTTTGACCCGGAGCGTGGCGCATCTGTATGCTCACATGTATGCGCACCACGCTGGTCCTCGACGACGACCTTCTGCGCCAAGCCAAGATCCGCGCGGCTCAGCAGAACGTGACGGTCAGCGAGATCGTCAATCGCGCGCTGCGGGAGAAGCTCGACCAGGAGGAACCGGAAGCGCCCCCGTTCATGATGGTGACGTACGGACGTGGCCGGCCGCCCGTCGACCACGAGCCGGCCGACTTTGCGGCGCGCCTGGAAGAGGAGGACCGGGGTCAAGTCGACTGAACGATGCTGATGCCCGATGTCAACATCCTCGTCTATGCCCATCGCGAGGACGAGGCCCGGCACGCCCCGTACGCGACCTGGTTGCGCGAGGTCGTCGATGGACCCGAGCCTTTCAGCCTCAGCTCCCTCGTGGCCATCGGCTTCGTTCGCATGGTGACGAATCCGCGGGTCTTCGCGGACCCGACACCGTTGCCGGTGGCCCTGGCAGCCGTCGAGCAGCTGACCAGGCATCCTCGCTGCCGCGTCGCCTCGCCAGGCTCCTTGCACCTCGACGGCGTCATCCGGCTCTGTCGCGCGTCAGCAGCAAGCGGCAAGCTGGTGGCAGACGCCCAGCACGCTGCCCTCGCCATCGCCGAGGGCTGCACCTGGGTCACACGGGATGGCGACTTCGGACGATTCGAGGCGCATGGCCTGCGATGGCAGCACCTCGTGCTCTAGTGGACGCTTCCGCAGCCGGCGACGTCTGCGCCCTCGTCCCCGGCACGGTGCTGGCCGATGACCGCCGCAGGGTGTTAGCCCATGGTCCCGATGAGGCGAGCACGAGGGACGGTCAGCCATGACGGCCCGTGTGGTACGGGAGCGGATCGATCCTCGGCTGACGGCGGCCCTCTTCTCCAACTACCGCACGCCGGTGGACGCCCTGCTCGAGCTCATCGACAACGCCGTCGACTCGCGCATCGCCGGGCGGCCGCTCGAGATCGACCTGGCCCTCCGTCCGGGCACCGTCAGCCTGACCGTCGTCGGTGGGGGCGGCATGGGCCCGCGCGAGCTGGAACGCGAATACCTCCGCTGGGGTGGCTCGCGCAAGCGCGCCGGCGAACGCATCGGCCGCTTTGGGCAGGGCGGCAAGGCCGCCATCGGCCACCTCGGCGGCCGTTTCCATGTCACTGCCTCGCGCGCCGGCGACAAGGTCGCCTACGGTTTCGTCGACGAGGACTACCGCGATCGCAGCAAGCTCAGGACGTACGAGCTGGACGAGACGCGCAAGCCCGTCGCTCGCGAGCTGGGCTACGTGCGCATCGAGATCGGCGCGGTCGACCGCAAGCTGGAAGCCCGGCGCGTGCGCTCTCGCCTCGGCGACGTCTACCGACCGCTCCTCGCCGCGGGCGACGTGGTGATGCGCATCGACCGGGCACAGCTGAAGCCGGCCGACTGGCCCGTCGATGACCGGCGTGAGTTCACCGTCCGGGCGGGCGGTCGACTGGTCAAAGGCTGGCATGGCCTGCTGGCCGATCCACCGCCCGCGGGCATCGAGGCAGGCATGCGCCTGTACCACCTGGGGCGACTGGTGGGCGCGCCGGAGTGGTTCGGCCATCCGGGTCCGGCCGTGCACCCGGGGTTGAACCGACTGATCGGCGAGGTGGAGCTGCCGCACGTGGCGGTCACGCTCAACAAGAGTGATGTCGAGCGCGGCAGCCCCGAGTGGGAGGCGGTGGAGGCTCGGATGCACAAGCTCCTGGCCCCGGTGGTGCGACGCCTCATGCGCGAGGAAGCCGTCAGTGCCAGTCCGCAGGCCCTGCGCACGGCCGAGCAGGTGCGCCGCATCCTGGCTCGAGCCTTGCGCATGCTGGAGTCGGGCAAGCTGTTCGAGAGCGAGCTGGGTTCTGGCCCCGGAAGCGACGAACGCGGGCAGCTGACCCTGGAGAGCTACGCCGAGGGCCCGCCGGAGGACGAAGGGGAGGCGCCCGATCAGGCGCCCGACTCGACCGCCGAGCCGTCCGCTCCTCCGCTCCGTCGGGGCGGGCCCGGTCGCGGCAGCCGGACTGGTGTGGGCGAGGTCGTCATCCGTTCGCTCGATCCCCGCTTGCGAAGCGCGATGGTCGTGGAGGACGGCGTACGCCGGGTCGTCATCAACTCCCGCTACCCGCTCTACGAGGTGCGCAAGGGAGACCTCTGGTACCAGCTCGAGACGGCGCTGCGGGAGGTCTGCGTGACCATCCCCGAAGCCACTGTTCCCGAGTTCGAGCGCCGCGTCAACGAGCTGATGTTGGTGTCACTGGGCCTGGCTGAGCGACGGCGCCGTTCACCGCGCAAGAAGCGAAAGGATCAGCCCGACCTCTGGCCACGTGAGTGATCGGGCCAGGGTGGCCGATCGCAGCTGTGGACGGTGACGAACTCGTCGCCGTCATGGCTGATGACCTTGATGGCGACGTCGACGGATCAGGTTGCGTTCGTCGTCGGTCGAGCCGGCCGGCGCCTCACCGGTCGCCGTATCGGGTGCTGTCGACGCCGCGGATCGGCTCAGCTGCCCTTGTGGATGACGCGCTGCATGATCTCGCCGACGTCCTCGGCAGCGTCGATCGATTCCTCGAGCGACTGGTAGATGTCGCGCCACTTGATGACGACGAGCGGATCGTGTCCGTCGCGGAACAGCCGGCCCACAGCTGCACGCGACAGGCCGTCGGCCTCGTTCTCGAGCACGTGGACGCGCCGAAGGTGCTCGCCCAGGCCCTTCATCGACTCGAGCTTGCGCAGGGCCGCATCGAGCTCGACCGCCTGTTCCTCGAGGATGGCGGCTAGTCGCTGCGCCTCCTGCGTGGGAGCCTGCACGTCGTAGATCTGCATCGCCTCCGCGGTCTCCTGGATGCGGTCGACGACATCGTCCATGCGACGGGTCAGCTCATGGATGTCCTCGCGGTCGATGGGCGTGATGAACGCATCCTCGAGACGTTCTTCGATGCTGTCACCGATCTCGTCTCCGGCGTGCTCGAGCGCCTGTATCCGAGCGATCCGAGCCTCGATGTCGTCGTATGAGTCCATGAGCCCGCGTAGCTCGCCCGCGGCCGCCAGCAGGTTCGCCCCATCATCGATGAGAAGGTCGAAGAACTTGACGTCGCGGGGCATCAGGCGCAGGGAGACCATCGTCGGGATCCTCCGTTCAGCTCGCGCCGAGGGCCGAGATGACCAGCCAGGCGGCGGCGCCCACCAGACCGGCAGCGGGGATGGTCACGATCCAGGCCGTGACGATGGTGCGGGCGACCCCCCAGCGCACCCGACGCGTGCCCTTGCTGGTGCCCACGCCGGTGATGGCGCTGGAGATGACATGCGTGGTCGAGACCGGCATGCCCATGGAGGCGGTGGACACGAGCACGGTCGCGGCCGTCGTCTCCGCTGCGAAACCATGGACCGGCTCGAGTTCGACCACGCGCTGCCCCATGGTCTTCATGATGCGCCAGCCCCCGGCGGCTGTGCCCAGCGACATCGCGCTGGCGGCGATCACGATGACCCACACCGGTACGGTGTCGTCATCGATGACTCCGGCCGCAAGCAGGGCCAGGGTGATGATGCCCATCGTCTTTTGCGCGTCGTTGGAACCGTGCGCGAAGGCCATGAAGCCGGCCGAGAACACCTGGGCCTTGCGGAACATGCGGGAGGCCGGCCTGCGTGGCGCCCGGAAGAAGAGACGGGCCAGCAGGACCATGAACAGCAGGCCCAGGATGAAGCCCACGAGCGGTGACGTGAACATCGGGATGATGACCTTGCTGATGATGCCGTCGACCTGCAGGGCACCAGCCCCGGCGGCAACGACCGTGGCGCCGAGCAGGCCACCGACGAGGGCGTGTGAGGACGAGCTGGGGATGCCGAACCACCACGTGAACAGGTTCCAGGCGATGGCCCCGAGTAGTGCTGCGATGACCACGGCCTCGGTCGTGGTCTCGACGTCGACGAGGCCGGCGCCGATGGTCTTGGCTACCGCTGTTCCGGCGAACGCCCCGGCGAAGTTCATGGCTGCGGCCATGAGCACTGCGGTCCGCGGCCGCAGGGCCTGCGTGGCCACCGAAGTGGCGATGGCGTTGGCGGAATCGTGGAAGCCGTTGATGTAGTCGAAGACGACGGCCAGCACGATGACCAGCAGCAGCGACAACGTCAGGGCATCGAACACGCGGGGGCCATCTCCTGGGCACGGTCGATCGTCGGTCTGGACCGGGATGTCCCAGGCGTGGGGCTCGTCTGGTCACCGCGAGGGTACGGCACGGCAGGTGGTCTCTGCAGGACCGGCTGGACGGGTCGGCGGCCTATCCTGTGGACATGTCACAGGGCGCGTACGAGAGCATCGAAGATGAGCTCGCAGCGATCGTGGAGCAAGCCGGCCTTGGCCTGATCGGTTTCGATTCGCAGTTGCGCGTCCGCCTGGCCAACGAGGTGGCGCACCAGGCGCTCGGGCGTCGGCCGGGATCGCTTTCGGGGCGGACGGCCATGGAGACCTTCGTCGACCACCGGCTGGAGGCCATGATCCGGGCCGCGGCAGAGGGCAGGGCGGGCAGCCACGAGATCGCGCCCTCGGACCGTGACAGTCTCATCGTGCGCGCGCATCCTGCCGCCACCGCTGGCGCCTGGGTCACCATCGAGAACGTCAGCGAGCTGCAGCGCCTGCGCCGGATCCGGAGCGAGTTCATCGACGATCTCAGCCACGAGCTGCGCACGCCGCTGGCCAATGTCCGGCTGCTCACGGAGATGCTCATGGACGACCTGGCCGAGGCAGACGTGCCCGACCGCGTCCGGGAGCGCGTGGCCACCATCGACGTGGAGTCCGGGCACCTGGTGCAGATGATCAACGAGCTGCTCGACCTGTCACGCATGGAGAACGCGGCCACGCCAGGTCCGCCGCGACGAGGTCGTGCTGGCACCGCTGGCTGAGGCCACGCTGCACCGACTCCAGACGTTCGCGGAGCGGCAGGGCGTCACGCTCCGGTCGCAGGTCCCGGCCGACCTGCCCGCGGTGCGGGGGGACGAGGAGCGCCTCGACCAGCTGCTCATGAACCTGCTGCACAACGCCATCAAGTTCAGCTCTGACGGGGGCCTCGTCACGGTCACCGCGGACGAGCATCCCGACGCCGCCGTGGTCTCCGTCCGTGACGAGGGCGTGGGCATCCCGGCCAAGGACCAGTCGCGCGTGTTCGAGCGCTTCTACAAGGTCGACCGGGCCCGGCAGCGGGGACTCGGTGGCACCGGCCTGGGCCTGGCCATCGCGCGCCATATCGCGGAGGCTCACGGCGGGCGCATCTGGCTCGAGTCGACGGAAGGGAAGGGCTCGACCTTCAGCTTCTCGCTTCCCTTCGCCTAGGACCGCGCCTCTGCCACCCCGTTTCAGTCGTCGCTCAGCAGCTCCGGCGGAACCAGCCAGCGAAGCTCCGCCTCGCCGTCACCGAGCTTGGTATGCAGGTCGACCGTCGCCAGGGCTCCTTTCTTCAGGGAGATGCCAGCCGCATCGATGAGGTAGGCGAGCAGGCTCGAGAAGTCCGGATCGTGGCCCACGAACATGGGCTCGCGGGCACCCGTCTCGTCGAGCAGCGCCCACATCTCAGCTTTGCCGAAGCCCTCGCCCAGGCGGCTGTCGGTCTTGACGGTCATGTCCAGGGTGGCGGCCACGATCTCGGCCGTCTGCTGGGCGCGTACCTTGGGGCTGGTCACGATGACATCGGGCCGCACGCCGTGGGCCTCGAGGAACGAGCCCAGGCGCTCGCTCTGGCCCCGGCCCTTCTTGGTCAGCGGACGCATGTCGTCATCGCCGATCCAGTGGAAGGCGTCGCCGGCGTGGGCATGGCGAAGCAGGTGGATGCGCACCGTGCCGTTGTCGGTCCTTCCTGCAGGCATGGCCGCTAGAGTCGCACGTCGGCCATCGTGGCGCGAGCGTTTGCTGCGGGACTGGTGCCTGAACGCTCCGGCCTTGTGCCACAGACCGAAGCCCCTCGGCGCCGAGGGGCTCGGTGCGGGAAGGGGAGAGGGCGGCTCGGACGCCGCGAGGGTGAGCTCAGTCGGCGTCGTGCGTCACGCGCTTGTCGGTAGCATTCATGAACAGGTCGATGCGTTGGCTGATGGCGGCAAAGACTCGGCGGAAGGCTGCCAGCCGCTCCTCGTCGGTGCCCTGCACGGAAGAGGGATCGTCGTAGCCCCAGTGGAAGCGTTCACCCTGCCCGGGGAAGACAGGGCAGTTCTGACGGGCCGAGTCGCAGACGGTGATGAGGTAGTCGAAGCGGCGTCCCATGAACTCCTGTACCGACTTGGAGCGCAGGGCTTCGGTGGGCAGTCCGGCCTCGCGCAGGACCTGCAGCGTGAGCGGCCGCACCTCGGAGACTTCGGTGCCCGCGGAGTAGGCCTCGTACGCGTCACCGCCCTTCTCGCGCAGCAACGCCTCCGCCATGATCGAGCGTGCCGAGTTGTGGGTGCACACGAACAGCACGCTCGTGCGCGGGACGCCGTCGTCGTGGCCGGGTGCGACGTCGACCCCGCTCATTCGTTCAGCTCCGTGACCTCCCCGGTGGCGAGGAAGACGACGTCCTCAGCGATGTTGGTCACACGGTCGCCCACGCGCTCGAGGTAGTGGGCGGCGAAGATGATGCGCTCGCCCGGATCGACGTTGGCTGGATCGGCTCGCATGAGGTCCAATGTCTCGTCGAAGATCGAGTGGTACAGCTCGTCGACCTCGTCGTCACGGAGTGCCACGGCCTTGGCCCGCTCGGCGTCGACCTCGACCACGGCCTCGAGGATGTCCCGCACGAGCGTGGCTGCCAGGCGCCCCATCTCGGGCAGGTGCACGTAGTCCTTGACAGGCGGGCGTGGAGCCAGCTTGCGCGCCTGCTTGGCCACGGAGCTCGCGTAGTCACCCATGCGCTCGAGGTCGTAGGCGACACGGTCGAGCGTGAGCAGGAAGCGCAGGTCACGAGCCACCGGTTGTTGCGTGGCGATGGTCAGCCTGATGAGGTCGGCCACGTGCCGCTCCAGGGCGTTGATGTCGTGGTCGTTCTCGATGATCCAGGTCGCCGCATCGGCGTCGTGGTTCTCTAGCGCCTCGATGGCGCCGACGATGCGCTCGGCCACGAGGCTGCCCATGCGCAGGATGCCGTCCTTGACCTCGCTTTCCTCGGACTCCAGCGTCCCGCGCGTGTACGGCTTTGGGACCTCGACTGCTGGATGGACGTCCAGGTCGGTACGGTGGCCTTGCGGCTCGTCAGGACCGGGCGGCGGTACAGCGTCGGCGTCGGGGCGTCCGGTGGGATCGGTCATGGCTGCCTCCTCATCCGAAGCGACCGGAGACGTAGTCCTCGGTCAACTGGTTCTTGGGGTTGGTGAAGATCTCGGCCGTGGCGCCCTTCTCGACGAGGTATCCGGCACGATCCTCGCCCATGGTCAGGAAGACGGTCTCGTCCGAGGCCCGTGCGGCCTGCTGCATGTTGTGCGTCACGATGAGGATGGTGTAGTCGTTGCGCAGCTCGAACATGAGCTCCTCGATCTTGAGCGTGGCCACAGGGTCCAGGGCTGAGCAGGGCTCGTCCATGAGGATGACGTCGGGCTGGACCGCGATGGCGCGTGCGATGCAGAGACGCTGCTGCTGGCCGCCGGACAACGCCGTGCCCGGCTGCTTGAGCTTGTCCTTGACCTCGTCCCAGATGGCAGCGCGCTTCAGGCTCGACTCGACCAGCTCATCCATGTCGCCCTTGTAGCCGGCGATCTTGGGCCCGAACGAGACGTTGTCGTAGATCGACTTGGGGAACGGGTTGGGCTTCTGGAAGACCATGCCGATGCGGCGTCGCACCTCGACCGCGTCCACCTTGGGGTCGTAGAGGTCGACGCCGTGGTAGTTGACCTTGCCGCTGATGTGGGCGCCGGGAACCAGGTCGTTCATGCGGTTGAAGCAGCGCAGCAGGGTCGACTTGCCGCAGCCGGACGGGCCGATGAAGGCGGTGATCCGGTTCTTGGGGATGTCCAGGTCGATGTCGCGGATAGCCCGGAAGTCGCTGTAGTAGGCGCTGAATTCGCGGACCTCGAAGACGTACGGTTCGGCCTCTGGCGCAGGTGTCGCGTTCTTGGCCGGGCTCGTCAACGTGGCGGTATCACTGGTCATGTCTTACCACCTTCTGGCGTAGCGGTTGCGAAGGATGATGGCGATGGCATTGATGAGCAGGACCAGCACGAGCAGCACGATGATGGCCGCAGCGGTCAGCTCGCGGAACTCGGCTCGTGGCTGACGGGACCAGCTATAGATGAGCGTGGGCAGCGACGTGTAGGGACCCTGCAGGCGATCCGCCAGGGTCGCGTTGGCAGCGACCGAGAAGCCGCCGGTCACCGCACCCACCAGCAGTAGCGGTGCGGTCTCCCCAAAGGCTCGTCCGATGGTCAGGATCGTGCCCGTGAGGATGCCGGGGAGTGCGTAGGGGATGACGTGGGAGCGGATGACCTCCCACTTGGTGGCGCCCACTCCGAAGCCGGCCTCGCGGATCGATGAGGGCACCGCCCGCAGCGACTCGGCCGAGGCGATGATGACGATGGGCAGCACAACGACGGCGAGCGTGAAGCCGCCGGAGATGATGGATTGGCCGCCAGTCCACTCCCGCAGCAGGACCACGAAGACGGCGATGCCCAGCAGGCCGTAGACGACGGCCGGGACACCGGCCAGATTGCGGACGGTGGTGTTGATCAGGCGCGTCACGACGTTGTCCGACGCGTACTCCTCGAGGTAGACCGCCGCCGCGATGCCGATGGGGATGGCCAGGATGAACACGAAGACCATCAGCACGACCGATCCCCACAGCGCCTGGCCGATGCCGGCGCGGGCCGGGTTGGCTGACGCCGGGTTGCCCAGGAACTCGCCCAGGCTGCGCTCCTGGAACACCGGCAGGGCCCGCAGGAAGATATCGCGTGATGAGCCAGACCAGGACACCGAGCGCGAGGAACAGGGAGAGCAGCATGGCCAGCTCGAAGACGACGCTTCGCCAGTCGCGCTTGTGGCCCATGATGGCCTGCTCCACGGCCTCAGTGGCCGACTGGGGCGGAGGCAGGGGGCGTGATGTCGCGGTCATCTCAGTAGCCCTTGCGCATGCGACGGACGAAGTGCTCGCTGACGATGTTCAGGGCCATGGTCATGAAGAAGAGCAGCAGGCCGATGAAGAAGAGGCTGTTGAAGGCGACGCCACCACCGACCGCGTCCGAGCCGATGGCGATGACGGTCATGGCTCCGGTCATGGTCTGTCCGGGCAGGCAGGGGTTGATGCTGAAGACCGCGCCGCCGACGCCGCCGGCGGCGATGGCCACGATCATCGTCTCGCCGATGGCCCGCGAGAAGGCCACGATCAGCGAGGCCACGATGCCCGACACCGCGGCGGGGACCACGATGCGGATGCTGGTGGTGCGCTTGGTGGCGCCTAGTCCGTAGGAAGCCTCGCGCAGGTTGCTGGGCACCGCATACATGGCGTCCTCGGAGATCGAGGCCACGAGCGGCGTGACCAGGATGCCGACAGCGATGCCGGCGCTCGCGAGCGTGAACGGCAGCGAGTTGCCGCACAGTGGCTGGACGAGGGCGGGGCTCAGGACGGTCAGCGCGAAGAAGCCGAGGACGACGCTAGGGATGGTCGCCAGGACCTCGAGGACGGGCTTGAGGACACCGCGCACCCGCGGGCTGGCGTACTCGGCGAGATAGATGGCAGCCCCCAGGCCCAGGGGCGTGGCCACGACCATGGCGATGATGGCGATGACAAGGGTTCCGCTGATGATCGTGGCAAGGCCGTAGTCGCCCGCGCGCGGTTGCCACACATCGGCGAACAGCGCGCCCGGATCGATACCGCGGAGGAACGTGATGGTGTCGCCAAGCAGCGACAGCACGATCGCGACCGAGATGACGATGGCCAGTGCGGCCGAGAGGAAGAACGCCGAGCGGATGATCCGTTCGCGCCGGCGCCGGGCCGCGTTGCCTTTGAGATCCTCGAGCGTGACTCGATCGTTGGCTGTCATGTCGGCACGTCGATGCTAGTGGATGGATCGGCTGGAGGACCGGACCCTGGGACGCGGGTCCGGTCCTCGCCCAGCCGAGGGAGGGGGAATGGAAAGCTGACTACGCCCCGACTTCCGCCTTGGCGGCATCCCAAGCGGCCTGCGTCTCGGCCAGCACCTCCTCGGAGATCTGCACGTAGCCGGCTACCGACACGAGCTCCTGGCCCTCGGGGGTCAGGTAGAAGTCGACGAAGGGAGCCAGCGCGGGGTTGTACGACTCGGATGCCGGGTCGATGCGGCCCTGCTCGGGGTAGATGAAGAGGTCACGCGCGATGGGATAGGTGTTGGCCGCGACGGTCTCCTCGTCGGGGGCGATGCACTGGCCGTCCCCGCCGTCGATGGGGACCATGCGGACACGGTCGAAGTTGTTGACCGCGTAGGCATAGCCCACGAAGCCGATGCCGTTGGGGTTGCCGCCGACACCGTCGATGATGATGTTGTCGTTGGGCGAGGCGACGTAGATGCCCCCGGGCTGGCGCGTGTAGGGCTCGCCCGCGGCAGCTTCGTTGCCAGCCTCTGCTCGAGCCGCCTGGATGTCCTCTAGGGCGACCTCGATGAAGGAGCCCCAGGTGCCAGATTCGTCGCCCGGCGCGGTGATGGCGATGTCTCCGCTTGGCCAGGAGCCGGTCTCGGAGCCAAGCTCAGCTGCGAACGTGGCCACGTCCTCCCAGGTCGTCAGGTCGTCGGACTCCACGCCGAAGATGGCGTAGAGGTCGTTGAAGTTGAGGCATTCGATGGCGTCGTTCTGCGTGCTCACGATGACGGCCAAGCCATCGATGCCGATCTTCAGCTCGACGGGCGTGATGCCATTCGCCGCGCAGTTCTCGATCTCCTGGCCCTTGATGGGCCGGGAGGCATCGTTGATATCGGTCTCACCGTTGCAGAACTTGTCGAAGCCCGTCGAGGTGCCGGGTCCATTGACGCTGATGGTGACGTTGGGATTGGAGAAGGCGAACTCCTCGCGCACGAGGTCGGAGATGGGCTCGACGGTCGAGGAGCCGGAGATCTCGATGGAGCCCTCGACATCCTGGGCGAGCGCGCCGCCGGCGAGGCTGGTCGTGAGCACGGCGAAGCCGACAACGGCTGCGCCAAGGCGCTTGGTGGTACGCATGGTAGGAACGGATTCCTCCTGGTTGCCTGGGCGTAGAGCGGTCCCGGGCCGGTTGTTACTACGGTGCCTACGCTGGCCTTGCGAGGTGAACGTGGGGTTGCTGCGTCGTTAACACTCGGTTAACGCTGGAGGGCCAGGCGATAGCCGCACTATGGGACTCCCCCGAAGGTGCCCCCAGTGCCCCTGGGGATCACGCCCTTGGTCTGGTGCGCGCCACGTCGGTGGTCTACACCGAACCGGCAGTGGAAGTCGAACGGGGACATCGCGGGACCGGTCACCCGGGGATCGGAGGCGGCGTAGCGACTGCTGCTTCGTCAACAGCGCGTGAACGCACTGCGAGTCCGTACAATGGCGCGGCCGAGCTACGCCGTTCTCCGGGGAGGAGCCCATCGGTCGGCCGGGACGAAAGGGACATCATGGCCAAGAAGAAGGGCAAGCGCCGGGACGCGCCTGCCGGGAAGCCGAAGGCGCTGCGCAAGCAACTGCACAAGGCCGAGGTGGAGCTGGACAAGGCCGTCGCCAAGCGCGACAAGGCCCAGGCCCGGGTCGATGCGATGAGCATCATCGCCGACGAGATCCGCGCTCAGCTCGCCGACCTCGAGAAGGCTGCGGCCAAGGAGGCGGCCAAGGTGGCCGCAACCAACGACGCTGCCGCAGCCAAGACCGCGGCCAAGCCCGCCGCGCGGAAGACCGGCTCCGGGGGCAGGGCTTCGTCGGCCAGGCCTGCCAAGAGGCCCCCAGCCGCCGCCAAGCCTGCTACAGCCAAGCCCGCGACCGTGGCCAAGCCCGCGACCGCGGCCAAGCCCGCGACCCTGGCCAAGCCGGCCACGCGGGCCAGGACGAGCAGCAGCGCCAATGCGCGCAGCAGCGCCAAGGCGCGGTCAGCCACACCAAAGGCGCCACCCGGGTCGTAGCGACCAGCGGGCCGCTGCTCCAACGGCAGGGCGCTATTCGATCGAGGTGATCGCGTTGCCCAGCGCCTTGCGGAACGTGCGCCCGGTGATGCGGCGCCACAGCGGCCGGAAGCTACGCCGCAGCTGCTCCACACGGGCCTCTCGCGAATCGAGGTAGAGGCCGACGGCCTCGCGTGAACGGGCCGACAGCTGGGGCGCGTGAAGGTTGAGCCACTCGCGTGTGACACTCGCCGCGACGTCGGCGTCATTCATCAGCCCCAGGTGATCCTGCATCTCCGTGATCTGCGTGATCAGCTGGCGCGCGTTGACCGGCAGGACCTCGCTGAAGTACTCGAGCGTGTAGCGCAGGCGCTTGCCCTCGATGCGCAGGGCGTGAAGGGTGCGCACGTCCGCCCAGGTGATGATGGTCTCGTAGGCGCGGACACGCTCGTAGGCCGCCAGGATGCGCGAGCCAGCCGTGTCACGCACCAGGCTCGGCTGACCCAGCGGCGTCATGATCTCGGCTGCCCCCGGCGACTCGCTGAAGTCGAGGTAGTCGTCCACGAACTCGCGGTACTGCTTCGAATCGAGGCGGGCGATGAGCCGCTTGCGGGCGACCTCGCGCTGCCGGCGCCAGGCGGCACGCAACGGCTCCACCGCTTCGCGGCCGATGGGCGGCAGGTCGCCCAGGTACGCCTCCAGGTCCTCCAGCAGGACGTCTACATCACGGACCTCGCCCAGTGCGCGTGCGACGCCGCGCAGCTCCTTCACGTAGCGGCGCTGCACCCGGGGCCGATACGCGCCGTCGAACACGCGCCAGGCGGCGCGCATGCGCCGTGTGGCCACGCGCATCCGGTGCAGGTCCTCGGGGTCCAGGCCCGAGCGCGCGCCGGCCTCGAAGTGGAGCATGCGCGCGAGGTGCATGCGCAGGACCTTGCGGCCGGCCTCACCGAGCGAGTCGTCGGCCTTGATGCCCGGCGAGGTCGGCACCCGCGGCAGCCGGTGCGTGGGGTCCTCGGCGGCCTTGGCCACGTAATGGCGGGCGATGTCCTCCTTGGAGCGCGGCTCGGGCATGACGTAGCCGGTGGACTCGACGAGGGCCGCCAGGCGAGACAGGTCCGCTCCGCTGCCCTTGGGCGCCTCGACCTCGAGGACGGAGAACGAGGACAGCGGACGAGCCCCGCGGAAGACGGCCACCCGGTCGAGCGTCACCTCTACGGGCCCGTCATCGAGCGCGAGCGTGCGCTTCTCCCGGCGCTGGTTGATGGTGAAGAGCACCCGCAGGCGTGCCCCGTCACGTATCTCGTTGATGAGCTCGCGTGCCGCACTGGGCGGCCAGAGGTCCGGGTCGAGCCGCTCGTCGGCAGGCCCCTCGACCTCCACGCGCTGGGAGAGCGCCTTCGAGTCGTCCTCGTCGACTCCGCCAGAGGCGGAGCGCTCGTGTGAGGCCGACTTCACCGTGACCGTAAGGGGCCCGTTGTCCTCGCGCCGCAGGCGGGCTCCGAAACCGGCGCCCTCGAGCGCCCCATAGGCCGTGTCGACGTAGCGATCCTCGACCTCGATGGTCTTGTCACTACCGTGTTCCACGCCGTCCAGCGCGCCGCCCCAGTCGCGGGCCAGCCACCCGCGCAGGGCTTCGAGGTCGCGCACCAGGTACTTGAGCTCGACCTCGCGCGGGATGCTGCCCGCCGGCTCATCAGACTTGTCAGGAGCGGCGAACGGGATCAGCCCCGGCTCGGGCAGGCCCTTGTCGCGGGCGTCGGTCAATCGGTCACGCTCCCGGCGGCTTCTGCCATGAGCACCTCGAAGGTGTCGGTCGTGGGTTCGCCTTCGATGGTGGTCTCGACCCTCGTCCACCCGGCGTCATCGCCGAGTGTCCAGGCTCGACGGTCGTCGCGGCGCATGACCGCCAGGGCCCAGCGCAGCCGCTCCTGCAGGAGCTTCGTCCTTGACCGGGGTGATGGCCTCCACGCGGCGGTCGAGATTGCGCTCCATGAGGTCAGCCGAGCCGATGTAGTAGCGCTCCCGCTCGCCCTGGCCGAAGACGAAGATGCGTGAGTGCTCGAGGTAGCGGCCCACGATCGAGCGCACCCGGATCGATTCGCTGAAGCCCGGCACGCCCGGCTGTAGCGAGCACATGCCGCGCACGATGAGATCGATGGGCACGCCCGCCTGGCTGGCCTGGTACAGGCGCCGGATCATCTCCGGGTCTACGCAGGCGTTGCACTTGATGATGATGCGACCGTCTCCGTGTTCACGGTGGCGCTCCATCTCGCCGTCGATGAGCTCCTCGAGCATGGGCCGCATCGACTTGGGTGCGACCAGCAGCTCCTTGTAGCGGTCCTTCCGGGCCACGCCGGTGAGCACGTTGAAGAGGTCGGTCACGTCACCGGTGACGGCGCGGTCGGCCGTGAGCAGACCCAGGTCGGTGTAGATGTGCGCGGTCTTGTGGTTGTAGTTGCCCGTGCCGATGTGCGCGTACCGACGCAGGCCGCCCGACTCGCGGCGGATGACGAGCGTGCACTTGGAGTGCGTCTTGAGGCCCAGCAGGCCGTAGGCCACGTGAGCGCCGGCACGCTCCAGGGCACGGGCCCAGACGATGTTGGCTCGCTCGTCGAAGCGGGCCTTGATCTCGACCATGACCACGACCTGCTTGCCGCTCTCGGCCGCCCGGATGAGCGAGCGCACGATGGGCGAGTCACCGCTGGTGCGGTAGAGCGTCATCTTGATGGTCAGCACATCGGGATCGTCCGCGGCCTGTTCGATGAGCCGCTGGACCGAGTGGCTGAACGACTCATAGGGGTGATGCACGAGGATGTCGCCCTCGCGCATGCGGCCGAAGAGATCCACGCCCTGGTCCTCTTCCTCGTCGAGCTGGACGAGACGGGGTGGCACGACCGGCGTCCAGGGGGTCGGCTGCAGCTCGGGGATGTCGAGGTCCGCGATGGTGTCGAGACCACGCAGGTCGAGCATGCCGCGAATCTCGTAGATGTTCGACTGGTCCAGCCCCAGGCCACGCTGCAGCAGCGTTCGCGTCTCGTGGGGCATGGAGCGTTCGATCTCCAGGCGCACCACCTTGCCGAACCGCCGTCGGCGCAGCTCCTCCTCCATGGCCATGAGCAGGTCGTCCGCCTCGTCTTCCTCGATGTCGAGATCGGCGTTGCGAGTGACTCGGAAGAGATGGTGCGAGTCGACCTCCATGCCCGGGAACAGGGCGTCGAGATTGGCAGCGATGACGCGCTCGAGCAGGACATACGTGCGAGGCGCCACCTCCCACAGCCTTGGCAGCACCGGGGGCACCTTCACTCGCGCGAAGCGTCGCTGCCCGGTGGCCGGGTCCCTCACCGTCACCGCCAGCGACAGCGAGAGGTCGCTGATGTAGGGGAACGGATGCGCCGGGTCCACGGCCAGCGGGGTCAGCACCGGGAAGATCTCGTCCATGAAGCGCTGCCGGAGCTCATTCTGTCGCTGCGGACGATCCTCGGGGGCGATGATGCGGATGCCCTCCCCCGCAAGCTCCTCGCGGATCTTGTCCCAGAGGTCGGAGTGCTGTGCCTGCAGCTGCAGCACTCGACCGCGGATGCGGTCGAGCTTCTGGCTGGCCGAGAGGCCGTCGGGCGTGGGCTTGGAGTGACCGGCGGCGACCTGCTGCATCAGCCCCGACACGCGCACCTGGAAGAACTCGTCCAGGTTGCTGGTAAAGATCGAGAGGAAGCGCACGCGCTCGAGCAGCGGGTTGCGCTCGTCCTCGGACTGGTACATCACGCGCTCGTTGAAGTCCAGCCAACTGAGCTCGCGCGTGATGAAGGGGAAGCCCGGCTCGCGCGGCTGGCGCGGTCCGGTCCGGGGGCGCGAGGCATCGTGGATGGTGGTCACGAGACCGATGCTATCAGGGCACCCACCGATACCGATAGGGCGGCGCGGTCATCGTTGGCCGGCGCCGCGCTCAATCGTGGCTGTGTTGGGGCATCCCGTCGGGTACCGACTCCTCCGCCAGTCGGCGAGCGGAATCCTCGGTGCAGGGGCAGTTCCGGCGCAGGTGCTCGAAGGAGTAGAAGCCGCTACTGTGCCCGTCGGCCCAGGCGGGCTGGAGCGCGTAGTTGCCGGTGAGCGAGATGTCGGCCAGCTCCAGCTGGTCACCACTCAGGGTGGGGTTGGAGTCGAGCCAGCCCGGCTGCCCGGCCTCTCCCCGGCAGAAGGCACAGGGGCAGAGCCAGCGCAGTGTGGCCAGCTCGAACACGCTGCGGTGCCCGTCGGCCCAATCGATGGTGAGCTGTCGGCCGGGCCGGTCGGCGTGGATGTCGGTGGGCTTGATGGCGTCGCCGCGGAACTCGGTGGTCATGCCTGCGACTGTGCCACACGCGTCCCGCGGGGGTCATCCGCGAACGGTCAGGCGTCATCGGTAGGGCTCCCAGCCTCGGCAGAAGTCGCCCGCGCCTCGGCAGAAGTCGCCCGCGCCTCCTCCTCGTGGAAGCCGCGGATGGCCGCCTTGATGGTGGGATAGAAATGCGCCGGGTCGATGGTCTCGTAGATGCTGTAGCGCTCCAGCTTGTCCCGGACAGGGTCCTTCAGCTCTGCGAAGGCGAGGTGGATGTCGTCAGCGTTGAGCTCCTCGTCCAGCTTGACCAGCATGTCCGCGGCCGTGGTATCGATGTCGGTGATGGGCTCGGCCGCCACGATCACCCAGCGGGGAGGGGGGTCTGTGGCGGTGATGACGCCACGCACCCGGTCGCGGAAGAGGATGGAGTTGGCGAAGAAGAGGGGTGCGTCCCAGCGCAGGATGACCAGCCCTGGTACCTGCGCGGCTTCGGGATAGCGCGAGACGTCGTGATAGCCGGGCACATCCTCGGGCTTGCCCAGGATGGCGGAGTACGGCTGCCAGGCCCGGATGAAGATCTGGAAGACGGAGACGACCACGGCGATGACGATGCCTTCGAGCACGCCGATGAGCGCCACGCCCAGGAAGCAGACGGCGGCGACCGCGAACTCGCTGCGGCGTACCTGCCACAGCCGCCCGAGGCCCATGCGGTCGAGCAGCGAGGCGCCGGCCACGATGATGACTGCGGCCAGGACGGGCATGGGCAGCCACTGCACCAGGCCCGGCACGAAGAGCAGCATGGCCAGCACCAGCACCGCTGCCACCAGGCCCGTCAACTGGGACTTGGCGCCGGCCTGGTCAGCGACCGCGGTGCGCGAGCTGCTGGTGCTGACGGGGAACCCCCCGAAGAACCCGGCGGCCACGTTGGCCGTGCCGATGGCCACGATCTCCTGGTCGGTATCGACCTCGGTCCCTCGCTTGGAGGCGAAGCCCGCCGAGACCGAGACCGTGTCGCCCACCGCGACCAGGGTGATGCCGATAGCGCCTCCGACGAGCAGCGGCAGGTCGCTCAGCTCCACGCTGGGCAGGGCCGGCATGGGGAAACCCTGCGGGAGGACTCCGACCACATCGACCCCGCGCGCGGCGAGGTCGAGCACGGCCGAGAGGACGAGCGTGACCACGACGCCGATGAGGATGCCGGGGAGTGTGGGCAGCCAGCGCTTGAGGCCGAGGATGATGGCCAGGGCGAGGAGGCCGATCCCGAGCGCGTAGGCGTTGGTCTGGTCGAGGTTGGCCAGGAACTCGCGGATATCGACCAGGACGTTGCCGCCGTCGATGCTGAAGCCGAAGAGCTTGGGCAGCTGCCCGACGATGATGACCAGGGCCAGGCCGGCCATGTAGCCCAGCCGGACCGGTTGCGACAGCAGGTCGGAGATGAACCCGAGGCGGGCCAGACCCGCGCCGATGGCGATGGCGCCCACGAGCAGGGCCAGCATGCCGGCCAGGCCTACGGCTCGCTCCATGGAGCCCGCGGCCAGGGGCAGGATGATGGCTGCGATGATCGGGCCCAGCGACGAGTCGGGGCCCAGCACCAGGTACGGCGAAGGCCCGAAGGCCGCGTACGCCACGAGGCAGACGACGGTGGTGTAGAGCCCCGTGATGGCCGGCAGCCCGGCCAGCTCGGCGTAGGCCATGCCCTGGGGCACCAGCAGCGCCGAAAGGACGACCGCTGCCACCAGGTCACGGCGTAGCCACTCCCGCTGATACGTGCGCGCGGACAGGAGGCCGGGCACCCACTTCTCGAGGCCGCGCCCCTGCGCCGGCAGGCCTGCCGCGGGCTTCGTCATCGGGTCAGGTCGAGCACATCACCTCGAAGGTGATCGGGGCTAGTCCTTGGGCCAGACTGCCGGCACGAAGTCGAAGCCGGAGTAGTCGGGCGGCTGGTAGTCACCGGCCTTCTGTCGCGCCGGCAGCTTCAGCTTCTTGGGGGTGTGGTCCTCGTAGGGGATGAGGCTGAGCAGGTGGGTGATGGTGTTCAGCCGTGCGTGGCGCTTGATGTTGCCGTCCACGATGTACCAGGGAGCGTGCTCGCTGTCGGTGTCTGCCAGCATCGCATCGCGGGCGCGTGAATAGTCGACCCACTTGGACCGAGCCTTCAGATCCATCGGCGACAGCTTCCAGCGCTTGCGCGGGTCATCGATGCGCGCGTGGAAGCGTTCCTCCTGCGTCTCGTCGGCGATGTCCAGCCAGTACTTGACCAGGATGGTCCCCGATCGCACCAGGGCCAGCTCGAAGCCGTTGACGGTGGCCATGAACTCGTCGTACTGCGCATCGGTGCAGAAGCCCATGACGCGCTCGACGCCGGCGCGGTTGTACCAGCTGCGATCGAAGAGCACCATCTCGCCAGCCGAGGGCAGGTGCGGCACGTAGCGCTGGAAGTACCACTGGCTCTTCTCCTTCTCGGTCGGCGCCTGCAGCGCCACCACGCGTACGACGCGGGGGCTGGTGCGGTAGGTGATGCGCTTGATGACGCCGCCCTTGCCGGCCGAGTCGCGCCCTTCGAAGATGACCGCGACCTTGAGGCCTTTCTCCTTGATCCATCCCTGGAGCTTGACCAGCTCGATCTCGAGCCGCGCCAGCTCGTTTTCGTAGGCCTTCTTGGACATCTCCTCGGCGTCGCGGCCGGCCCAGAAAGCGGGCCTGGCGATGCCCGAGCCCGGCTTCCCGCCGGCCTTCGGTCGGCTCGTGGCCGTCACTTCACGCTGCTTGCGCCCCTTGGTCTTGTTGCCCACGGTCGGAGTCCTCCGGGTCTTGGTCTGATCCTGTCTCGAGTGATGGCTTGATGTTCCCACGTCCGCGAAGCCACGCTGTCGTCCGATTCGGGTGATAGCCGGGGTTTCACTACACGGCTCTCCGCTGCGGTGGGATGCTCTCGTACGCCATGCGACCATGACCAGGACAGCGACAGGAGGGGAACCCGTGTCGAAGTTGATGCCCGGCCTTTCCGGAGAACGTGGTCGGAGTCGAAGCGATCGGCAAGGTCGAAGCAGACGACTACCGCACTGTGCCTGACCCGGCGGTGGCCAAGGCCGTGGAGGCGTACCAGAAGATCGGCTTCCTCTACGTGCTGGGGGACGAGTACGAGAGCTTCACGCCCGGCGCCATGTGGCAGGACACCAGAGTCGGCCTGGGTGACCGCCAGCACTGGCAGCGCATCGCCGTCGTCTCCGACCACCAGCGCCTGACCGAGACCCTGCACGCCTTCGCCTGGATGTTTCCCGGAGAGATCCGGACCTACACCATGGACCAGCTGGACGAGGCCAGGGACTGGCTCAGCCAGCCGCTCGGATAGCACGGCCGCGGGAGAGTGGTGCGGGCGCGCACCATCCATCGAGGAGTGCCGGCATTCGTGGGCGCGCCCGATCTGTGGCGTTGGCGCTATCGTCGGTGGCTCACAGCAATCAGGAGAGCACTGCATGAGAGTCGTCGTCGCCCTTGGTGGCAACGCCCTGCTGCGTCGTGGTCAGGCCATGACCGCCGAGAACCAGCGCGCCAACGTCAAGACCGCCTGCACCGAGCTGGCGCAGGTCGCCCAGGAGCACGAGCTGGTGGTGGCCCACGGCAACGGCCCGCAGGTGGGCCTGCTAGCCCTCCAGGGTGCGGCCTACGCGGAGGTGCCCACGTACCCGCTCGACGTCCTCGGCGCCGAGACCGAGGGCATGATCGGCTACCTTGTGGAGCAGGAGCTCGGCAACCTGGTGCCCTTCGAGCGACCGCTGGCCACCCTGCTCACGATGATCGAAGTCTCCGCGGACGACCCCGCGTTCGAGGATCCGAGCAAGCCCATCGGTCCCATCTACGACCAGGAGTCGGCCAGCGACATGGCCAAGCTGCGCGGCTGGGTCTTCAAGTCCGACGGCGACTACTTCCGTCGCGTGGTGGCCTCGCCCAAGCCCAAGCGCATCATCGAGCTGCGTCAGATCCGCTGGCTGCTGGAGAAGGGCTCCATCGTCATCTGCGCCGGTGGTGGCGGCATACCGGTGATGTACGTCGACCGGCCTGCGCCGACCCCCTACGGCCCGGAACAGCAACTGGTCGGGGTCGAGGCGGTCATCGACAAGGACCACGCCTCGGCACTGCTGTCGGCGGGCATCGAGGCTGACTACTTCGTCATGGCCACTGATGCGGACGCTGCCTACGTGGGCTGGGGCACGCCCGAGCAGAGGGCCATCGCCACCGCCCACCCGGACGCGCTGCTCGAGCTGAGCGATCACTTCGCGGCCGGCTCGATGCTGCCCAAGGTCCAGGCGGCCTGCGAGTTCGCCGTCAACACCCCCGGCCGAAGGGCCGCCGTCGGCGGCCTCGACGATATCGACGAGATGCTCTCCGGCAACGCCGGCACCATCGTCTCGACCGAGTTCGACGGCATCACCTACCGTTAGCCCACTGACCTCGCGAGCGCCAGTCACCGCGCCCATCGACAGGAGAGGATCCCCGTGCCCTACAACCTGCGCGATCGCAGCTTCGTCAAGGAGATCGACTTCACGCCCGCCGAGCTGCGTTATCTGCTGAAGCTCTCGGCCGACCTGAAGGCGGCCAAGTACTCCGGCACGGAGCAGCCTCGCCTGGTGGGCAAGAACATCGGCCTCATCTTCGAGAAGACCTCCACCCGCACGCGCTGCGCCTTCGAGGTGGCCTCGTTCGACCAGGGCGCACACGTGACGTATCTCGATTCCTCCGGCTCGCAGATGGGGCACAAGGAATCGACCGAGGACACCGCCCGCGTGCTCGGCCGCTACTACGACGCCCTGGAGTACCGGGGCAAGAGCCAGGCCACCGTGGAGATCCTGGCGCAGTACGCCAACGTGCCGGTCTACAACGGGCTCACCGACGAGTGGCATCCGACGCAGATGCTGGCCGACTTCCTGACCATGGGCGAGCACAGCGGCAAGGAGTACCGCGACCTCTCGTTCGCCTTCGTCGGCGATCAGCGCTTCAACATGGGCCGCTCGCTGCTGGTCACCGGCGCGCTGCTTGGCAGCGACGTGCGCATGGTCGGCCCGGCCGAGCTGGCGCCGCCCGAGGACGTGGTGCGCATGGCCCGGGAGATCGCTGCCGGCACAGGCGCCACCATCACCATCACCGATGACGTGGCCGAGGGCGTCAAGGGCGTCGACTTCGTCCACACCGACGTGTGGGTCTCGATGGGCGAAGCCAAGGAGGTCTGGAACGAGCGCGTGGCGCTGCTGCGCGACTACCAGGTCAACACGGCCCTGCTCGAGCGCAGTGGCAATGCCGACGTGAGGTTCATGCACTGCCTGCCGGCCTTCCACGATGCCGGTACGACCGTCGGGGGCGAGGTCATGGAGGCCACCGGCATGGGCGACGGCCTGGAGGTCAGCCACGAGGTCTTCGAGTCGCCCGCGAGCATCGTCTTCGACCAGGCGGAGAACCGCATGCACACGATCAAGGCGGTGATGGTCGCGACGCTCGGCTCGTAGCGTCGGCGGCGAGGTCGCGCCCATGTCCGGGTTCGGCGCCTGGTCCGAGGTCGGCCGCCTGCGCAAGGTCATCGTCCACCGGCCGGGCCTGGAGATGCGCCGGCTGACGCCGTCCAATGCCGCCGAGCTCCTCTTCGACGACGTCATCTGGGCTCGCAAGGCCCGTGCCCATCACGATGGCTTCGTGGACCTCATGCGGAACGAGTACGGAGTGACGGTCTACCGCGTCCATGAACTGCTCAAGGACGTGGTCGACGAGCCGGCCGGCCGGGCCTATGTACTGGACCGCAAGCTCGTGCCCGACGAGGTCGGCGTCCGCGGCGTATCGGAGCTGCGCGCCTGGATGGATGAGCTGGACTCGACCGAGCTGGTCGGGCATCTCATCGGCGGCGTGGCCGTGAGCGAGCTGCCCGACGAGTTCCGGCACTGGGTGGAGCAGGCCTACTCGCCGTCGGACTTCGTCTTGGCTCCACTGCCCAACCAGCTCTTCGCCCGCGACAGCTCGGCCTGGATCTACGGCGGCGTGACCATCAACCCCATGGCCCGCCCCGCCCGCTGGGCCGAGTCGCTGCACCTGGCCGCCATCTACAAGTTCCATCCGCAGTTCCGCGACGGCGACTTCCGGATCTGGTGGGGCGATCCCGATGACGGTCATCGGGGCAGTGCCACGCTCGAGGGCGGCGACATCATGCCCGTGGGCAAGGGCGTGGTGCTGGTGGGCATGGGTGAGCGGACCACGTACCAGGCCGTCAGCCAGCTGGCGCTCGCACTCTTCGGGGCCGGTGCGGCCGAACGGGTCATCGCCGCCAAGATGCCGGCCGAACGGGCTTCCATGCATCTGGACACCATCTTCAGCTTCTGCGACCGCGACCTGGTGACCATCTACGAACCGGCCGTCGAAGCCATCCAGCCCATCAGCTACCGCCCGGGTGAGCACGACCTGGAGGTCACCGTCGAGAAGCACGGCTGGCTGGAGACGGTGCGCGAGGCGCTGGGTCTCGCCGAGCTGCGCACTATCCCTACCGGTGGCGACTCCTTCGTGCAGGAACGCGAACAGTGGGACGACGGCAACAACGTGGTCGCGCTCGAGCCGGGCGTGGTCGTGGCCTACGACCGCAACGAGTACACCAACGCCCGGCTGCGCCGCGCCGGCGTCAGCGTGCTCGAGATCGATGGCTCGGAGCTGGGGCGCGGCCGGGGTGGCGGACACTGCATGACCTGTCCTGTCTGGCGCGAGCCCGCCTTCGACTGACGATGGCGGGGCGCCGTCTCCGCGCCTCGTCGCTGGCGCGCTCTAGAATCCCGGCCATGCCGAAGAAGCCTTCTGCCTCCGACCTCGCGTCGCTGCGCGTCCCTACCGATGTGCGCCTGTCTCCGGACGGTCGCCAGGCCTGTTTCGTGGTCAAGGAGTCCGCGCCCGACCTGGCCGGCTACCGCACGGCCTTGTGGCTGGTGCCGGTCGACGGTTCTGAGGAGCCGCGCCGCCTGACCCTGGGCGCGACCCACGATGCTGTTCCGCGCTGGAGCCCGGACGGCCGCTACCTGGCCTTCATCAGCGACCGTGGCGCGGTCCTGCGCGCCGGCGGCGCTGCCCGAGACGCCGAGGACCTCAAGCGCAAGACAGCCCCGCCCCGCGGGCTCAAGGACAGCGTCGGTCGTGACCTGCCCCACGGCACGGCCCAGGTCTGGCTGCTGCCGCTGGCCGGCGGCGAGGCGCAGCCGCTGACCGACTTGCCCGAGGACGTGGGCACGCTCGCCTGGAGCCCCGACGCCACGCGCCTGTGCGTGACCTCCGCCGCCACCTCCACCGACGTGGCCCTGCCCAGGCCCGATGCGGCCGACCTGCCCCGCCGGGACGTTCGGCTCATCGACGAGCTGGGCTACCAGCTCAACGGCGCGGGCTTCATCTACGAGCACAAGCCCAACCTCTGGATCGTCGAGGTCGAAGGTGGCAAGGCCCGGCGCCTGACCTCGGGCCGCAGCTCCGACGACCAGCCGGCCTGGAGCCCCGATGGCACGCGCATCGCCTTCGTCAGCGACCGCGGCAGCAACCCCGACCTGGCCTGGCGCTCGGACCTCTACGTCATCGCGGCCTCGGGCGGCAGGCCGGTGCGGGTCTCGGCCGGGGAGGAGCGCAGCTTCGGGCGACCGGCCTGGAGCCCCGATGGCAAGTCGATCGCCGTGGCCGGCCACCGCCTCGAGGCCGGCAACCCCACCCGCGAGGACATCCACGTCTTCCGGCCGCGTGCTGACCAGATGGGCAGGAATCTGAGCGCCGAGGCCGACCTCTTCGTCGACGCGGCCATGAACAGCGATCTCCACAGTCCAGCCCCGGTAGAGCCCCAGTGGGCGCCGGCTGGTGAGTCGGTCTACTTCAACGCTCCACTCGACGGCTCGTTCGAGCTGTGGCGCGTGCGCCTGTCCGATCGCCGCGTCGAGCGGTTGACGAAGGGCCAGCACATGCTCGTCTCACCCTCGGTGGCGGCTGCCGGCCGCGGCGTCGTGGTCGCCGCCATCCGGGGCACGGCCACCTCGGCGCCCGACGTCGTCAGCTTCGAGGTCGCGGGGCCCGGGGACAAGCCGGCCACGCCCGTCAGGCCCAAGGCCATGCGCCGGCTGTCCGACCTCATGGGCGAGGCCTGGAAGGGCATCGACATCGTCAAACCGCAGGAACGCTGGACCAGGGTGGATGGTCGGCGCATCCAGGGCTGGTTCTACGAGGTGCCGCCCAGGCGCGGCAGGCCGGCTCCGATGGTGGTGGAGATCCACGGTGGGCCGGCCACGCTCTACGGCAACGCACTGATGTGGGAATGGCAGGTGCTGGTGGCCTCGGGCATCAGCGTCTACGCCTGCAACCCGCGCGGCTCGACCGGCTACGGCCAGGACTTCGCCAAGGCCAACTTCCGTGACTGGGGCCCCGGACCGCAGGCGGACATCGAGGCAGGGGTCGATGCGCTCGTGGCGGAGGGCAAGGCCGATCCCGCGCGCATCGGCGTCACCGGCGGCTCGTACGGCGGCTATCTCACCGCCTGGATGGTCTCGCACAGCGACCGCTACGCAGCCGCCGTGGCCTGCCGTGGGGTCTACGACATGAGCGCGGAGATGACCAGCGGGGATCTGGGCGGTCCGCTCTTCGGCTACTGGGAGCTGGACGCCCAGCCGTGGACGGACCCCGACCTGTACCGCGAGATGAGCCCGCTGACCCACGCCCCGGACATCCACACGCCGCTGCTCATCCAGCATGCCGAGCAGGACCTGCGCTGCCCCATCACCCAGGCCGAGCAGCTGTTCAGCGTGCTCCGCTCGCTCAAACGGCCCGTGCGCCTGATGCGCACGCCGGGTGAGTCGCACGAGCTCACGCGCAGCGGCATGCCGTTCCGGCGCATCGAGAACATCGAGCACATCCGTGACTGGTTCGTGCATTACCTCGTCGATGGAGGGCGTACTCTTCCTCGCACGTAGCGCGGGGTATCTCTCATGGCTGACCAGGTCCGGGTGGTGGCTGCCATCGATGTCGGCAGCAACAGCGTCCACCTGCTGCTGACCGAGCTGGGCGGCGATGCCCCGGTCGTGCTGCGCGATGAATCGGTGCTGCTCGGCCTCGGCGCCATGGTCGACATGGAGGGCCACATCCCCCACGAAGGCGCAGCTGCTGCCATCGAGGCCCTGTCCGCGTACGTGAACGTAGCGGAGGATGAGGGCGCCGAGTGGATCATCCTGCTGGGCACCGAGCCGCTGCGCCGGGCCTCCAACCGCACGCACTTCCGCGAGGCGGTGGAGGAGGTGACCGGCTTGCCGCTCCACATCCTGAGTCACGAGGAGGAGGCCCTCCTCACCGTCCTCGGTGTGCTCGACGGCGAGCCGGTCGCCGAACCCCTGCTCGTGCTCGACATCGGTGGGGGCTCTTCGGAGCTCGTGTTGCTGGAGCCGGAGGCCGACCCCGTGGTCGGTGTCATGCCCGTGGGCTCGGCGCGCCTGACCGCGCAGCACGTGGAAGACGATCCCCCCACCGACGAGGAGGTCGCGGCCCTGCGGGCCGAGTCCCATCACCTGCTCTCGGGCATGCCCGTGGGACACCCCAAGCGCGGCATCATCGTCGGCGGCTCGGGCACCAACCTTGTGCGGCTGACCGCGGAGGAGGCTGACGAGGAGGTAGGCGACGGCGGACTCATCGCCCGTGGTCGCACGGCTCGCGCCATCGAGATCGTCAAGACCGCGCCTGCCGCTGAGCTCGCGGAGGAATACGGCCTGCGCGAGCGGCGCGTGCTCCAGATGGCCGCCGGTGCCAGCCTCATCGAGGCCACGCTCGACTGCTACAGCCTCGAGGTCATGGAGGCGTCGGACGCGAGCCTGCGCGAGGGTGTCATCATCGCCCGTGAGGCCGAGGGTGACGCCTGGCGCGAGTCGCTCGTTTCACTCGTTACGGGTGACTAGACCCAGGGCCACGACCACTAGGCTGGGCCAGTCGATGACAGCTGTCGCCAGCGCTCCGGAGGGTTACTGAATGACCGCAGCCGCACCACCAGACCAACGACCCGCGTTCACGCTGACGCCCGACGAGGCGCTCGCAAGGGCCGGGGTCGAGGCCAAGACCGGTCTGTCCGCGGCGGAGGTCACGGCCCGGCGCGAGCAGTACGGCGCGAACAAGTTCGCCGAGGGCGAGAAGGAGCCCGGCTGGCAGGTCTTCGTGCGCCAGTACAAGGACCTCATGCAGATCGTCCTGCTGGTGGCGGGCATCGTCAGCATCTGGCCCGTCGAGCAGTACACCACCGGCCTGCTTCTCATCGGGCTGACGGTGCTGAACGCGGCCATGGGCATGGCCCAGGAGGGCAAGGCCGCAGCGGCGGTCGCGGCGCTCCAGGAGATGATGATCGTCAAGGCGCGAGTCCTGCGCGACGGCGAACTGACCGAGGTGGCGGCCGAAGAACTCGTTCCCGGTGACATCGTCTCAGTCGAGGCCGGCGACCTCATCCCCGCGGACGGTCGCCTCATCAGCGCTGCCTCGCTGGAGGTGGACGAGGCGCCGCTCACCGGTGAGTCCCTGCCGGTACCGAAGGACGTGGCGGCGCTTTCCGATCCCGAGACGACACTGGGCGATCGCATCGACATGGTCTTCATGAACACGAGCGCGACGCGAGGCTCTGCGACCTTCGTCGTGACCGCCACCGGCATGGAGACCGAGGTCGGCCACATCTCCGAGCTGCTCTCGAACGCCGATGAGACGACGACCCCGCTCACTCAGCAGCTGGAGAAGCTGACTCGCCAGCTCATCGCCATCGCGGGTGCCGCACTCATCGCCTCCATGCTCCTCGGGCTCCTGCGAGGTGAGCCCTTCGATGTGCTCTTCGTGGCGGCCATCGCCTTCGCGGTCGCGGCCATCCCCACCGGCCTGCCGGCAGTCGTGACCACCATCCTCTCGATGGGTACCCGCACGCTTGCCGAGGCCGGTGCCATCGTCAAGAACCTGCGCTCCGTGGAGACGCTGGGCTCGACGTCGGCCATCAACTCCGACAAGACCGGCACCCTCACCCTGAACCAGATGACCGCGGTCGAGATGGCCACGGTAGGTCGACACTATGAGATCAGCGGCACCGGCTACGGCACGAGCGGCAAGATCATGCGCGAGGGCGGAGACCTCGACGGCGAGAGCCTCGAGGAGTTCCTGCTGCCGATGGTGCTGGCCTCCGACGCGGTCGCCCGCAACGGGGAGCTGATCGGCGATCCGACCGAGGGTGCGCTGGTCGTACTGGCCGGCAAGGGCGGCGTCGGCACCGAGGTCACGCGCGAGCGGTACCCGCGCCTGGCCACGCTGCCCTTCGATGCGGCCTACAAGCTCATGGCCACCTTCCACCGATGGACGGACGCGAAGGGCAAGGAGTTCGTGCGCGCCTACGTCAAGGGCGCCCCGGACCAGATGCTGGCCCGAGCCGACGAGGTCTACGCACGGGACCACGACCCGGTCAAGGTCACCGACGACGTGCGCGAACGCTACATGGCCGAGAACGACCGTCTGGCGTCGAAGGGCCTGCGCGTGCTGGCCACGGCCCGCAAGGACTTCCCGGCCAAGGACTTCGATCCCGATGGCGACCTGCTCGAGCAGATCGACGGCCTCACGCTGATGGCCCTGGTCGGCATCGTGGACCCGCCACGACCGACCGTGAAGGACTCGATCGCGACCGCGCACCGCGCCGGGATCGGGGTGCGCATGATCACCGGCGACCACGTCGTCACGGCCGAGGCCATCGGCCGGGAGCTTGGCATCACGGGCCGCGCCATCAGCGGCGCAGAGTTCCGGGCCATGTCCGACGAGCAGGTGATCGCTCAGATGGACGACATCGGCATCATCGCCAGGGTCACGCCGGAGGATAAGGTTCGCCTGGTGCAGCTGCTGCAGCGCCAGAAGCGCGTCGTGGCCATGACCGGCGACGGGGTCAACGACGCGCCCGCGCTCAAGCAGGCAGACATCGGTGTGGCCATGGGCATCACCGGGACGGAGGTCTCCAAGGAGGCCGCGGTGATGATCCTGACCGATGATGACTTCAGCACCATCGTCCGGGCCGTGCGCCTGGGCCGCAACATCTACGACAACCTGCAGCGCTACATCCGCTTCCAGATGGCGGGGCTGTTCGGCTTCATCGCCACGTTCCTCGGATCCAGCATCTTCTGGATCGCCGGCGGCGTGCCCTTCCTGCCCGCCCAGACCATCTTCATCAACTTCAGCGTGCAGGTGAGCCAGGCCTTCGGTCTGGGCTTCGGCGAACCGACGCCCGGCCTGATGGACCGCAAGCCGCGACCGGCGGGCGTGCCCATCCTGGGTCGGCAGATGATGATCTGGTTGGCTATCGCCGGCCTTGTCGCTGGCATCGCGACGCTGGCCATGATCGAATGGGGCACACGGGAGTTCGACGAGACGGTCGGCCGGACGATGGGTCTGGTCACCTTCGGCTTCTTCAATGTCGCCTTCTCGCTCGCCACCAAGGACGAGACCCGGTCATCCTTCAACCGCGAGGTCATCGGCGACCGGACCTTCCTCATCGCCTCGGTCATCTCGTTGCTCATCACGGTGCTGATGGCGGAGATGGGGATGCTGCAGCGGCTGCTGGGCACGGTGGGTCTCAGCGGAGACCAGTGGATCCTCTGCCTCATCGTCGGCTTCGCCATCCTGCCCATCGCCGAGGTGCGCAAGCTCATCTGGAAGATCCCCGTGGACGAGGTGCCCAGGGAGGCCTGAGTCCGGCGTGATCCTGCGGGCGACGGCCTTCAGCTGGGTTCTTCGATGACCTCGTCGACGATGCCGATGACGACGGTACGGATGGGCGCACCGGGGGCGCCGAGCACTTGCCTTGCTCCGTTGCCCTCGTCGAGCAGCAGCACCGTCTCGCCCGCGCCCGCGCCGATGTTGTCGACCGCGATCTGGTAGCCGCCGTTCGGGGCTCCGTCGGGCCCCACGAGGTCGACCAGCAGCAGCGTGCGCTGCTCGAAGTCCGGCGTGTTGATGGACGAGACGACGTTGCCCACGACGCGCCCGATCTTCACGAAGCGCCTTCCTTTCCGGCGCCCGGCAGCTCTGTGACCGCATCTACGATGCCGACGATGGCGTGATCCACCGGCACGAACGTCTCCGGCAGCGCCTGTGCCGCCTCACGCGCGGCCACGAAGTAGACCAGCTCACCGGGGCCGGCCATGTGCACCGCGTCGGCAGCTACGACCTGCGCCCCCACCGGCTGCTGCTGGCGGTCGAGCGGCTGGACGATGAGCAGCTTGACGCCCTCCATCCCGGGGACCTTGGTGCTGGCTACGACCGTGCCGGTGACGCGCCCGAGCTGCATGGCTAGGTCCTCACGCGCGCCGCGAAGCGGGCATCGGCCGCGAGGTTCTGGGCCATCTCGTCGTGCAGCTGGGCGATGACTCGCCAATGCATCCCGCGGGTGGCCCCACAGGCCGCGATGCCAAGCTCTACCGCGGCCTCCACGTCGGTGACGGCGCCGTCGAAGAGCAGGTAGCCCTTGCCGCCGAGGTCGTCGGCCAGGCGCAGCTCGAGCAGCCGTACCTGTGCGCCCTTGAGCCCCGCATCCGCCGCGCGGATGACCGCCGGCACGGTGGCCGTCTCGATGATGCCCAGTGCCTCAGCCTGGGCCGCGAAGCGGGCACCGCGAGTGCCGGCCACGACGTCGGGATGGATGTTGGGCAGGAAGGTCACATCGCGCACGGAGAGTCCGCCGATCTCACGGCCGGCTTCGAGCGCCTCCTCGACATCGGCCACGTCGCCGCCCACCAGCACCAGGTACTTGCCCGGGTGGACGGTGCCGGCGCGGATGAGCTCGACCGGCGCCCGCTTGGCCATGGCGTCGCCGACCTCGATGCCGACCGCGATCGACTCCATCTCCAGGAGTCCGAGCGCCGGTTCGATCACGGGTGGGACTGGGGGCACTAGACGATCCTGAGCGCGCCGACCACGGTCACGCGCCGCTCCCGTGAGAACGTGCGCGGCCGGGTCAGGCCGTCACCGGTGGGGGAGGCGATGGAGAAGGAGGTGAAGCCCTCACCGTCTGCGCCGAGGCCCGCCAGGTTGGGGCCGTTGGCCACGAAGATGGAGCAGTTCATGGCGCGCGCCATGCGCGTGATGGTGTCGACGTTGGTGGAGTGGATGGAGGCGGTGTGACGGAAGCCGTGTTCCATGCGCACGGCGAGGTCGATGGCCGTGTCGACGGTGCCCACGCGCACGACCGGCAGCACCGGCATCATCTGCTCGGTCCAGGCCAGGCTGTGCTCGCGGGGCACGTCCGCCACCAGCAGGCGCGGCTCCGGGTCGGCCTGCACGCCGATCTCAGCCAGGATGACCGAGGCGTCCTTGCCGATCCAGGCGGGGTTCATCACGCCAGGCTTCCCTGGCTGGCCCATCTCCTTGAAGATGACGCGTTCCAGCCGCTTGAGCTCGTGCTCCTTGAGCAGGTAGGCGCCGTTCTGGCTCATGGCGCGCAGCAGCCGGTCGGCGACCGTATCGACCGCGAGCACGACCTTCTCGTCGATGCAGACGAGGTTGTTGTCGAAGGACGCGCCGCGCACGATATCTGCGCCCGCGCGTTCGAGGTCGGCGGTCTGGTCGACCACCGCCGGCGGGTTGCCGGGACCGGCCGTGATGGCCCGCTTGTCTGTCTTGAGGGCCTCGCGCACGACACCCGGACCGCCTGTCACGAGCAGCACGCGGATGCCGGGGTGGTTCATCAGCGCGCGGGCACTGTCGATGGTGGGCACGGCCGCGCCGGTGACCAGGTCCGGCGGCCCACCGGCGCCGACGATGGCGCGGTTGATGAGCCGGATGGTCTCCGCCGAGCAGGACTTGGCGCTGGGGTGGGCGTTGAAGACGACGGCGTTGCCGGCTGAGACGATGCTGATGGTGTTGTTGATGATGGTCGAGGTGGGGTTGGTGACCGGGGTGATCGCGCCGACCACGCCGAAGGGTGCCCACTCGGTGACCATCATGCCGTTGTCGCCACTGACCGCCTGGACCTCCAGGTCCTCCGGGCCGGGAGCCTTGGTCGTCACCAGCCGGTTCTTGACGACCTTGTCGTCGTAGCGGCCGATGCCGGTCTCGCGATGGGCCATGCGCGCGAGCTGTTCGGCATGCTTGAGCATCGAAGCCCGCACGGACTCGATGACGGTCTTGCGCGCGGCCAGGCCGTGATCGCCGAAATCGCGGAAGGCCCGCTGGGCTGCGGCCACGGCCTCGTCCACGGTGGCGTGGATGCCGTCGCCGAGCTCGGCCTGGGCCGCGGCCGCCACCTCTGCCCCGGCCTGCATGCCCCTTCCCGGGCGCGCGACATCGGCCGCGGCCAGGCGGCTCTGCACCCGTTCGATGATCTCGGCGATCTCGCGTTCGTCCATGGATCCTTCTCGCTCGCAGTCGGTCGACCGACTACTTGCGGTACATCTCCTTGCCATCGACTTCCCAGGTGTCGACGATGGCCATGATCACGGCGTCACAGGGCTTGTCCCTGGTGGTCTCGGTATTACGTGCCGAGCTGCCGCTCGCATACAGCACCACCTCGCCCACGCCAGCCCCGACCGCATCGGCCGCCACGACGTAGCCGCCGGTCTCCTTGTCCTCCGCGTCGAGCTGGCGCACGACGAGGAGCTTCCAGCCCTCGGTCAGTGGCTCCTTGCGGCTGGCCACGACCGTGCCGGTCACTCGTCCGAGCAACATGCTGTTCTGCCTTCTGCGGGCTGGGCGCCGAGCCAGAGACCGACGCCCTACCCGTCGCTACTTCTTCTTGGTGCCGGTCTCAGCCTCAGCCTCAGCCAGCCGGCCAAGCGGCATGACCAGGTCGACGCTGCTGTGCGGGCGGGCGATGACGTGGCTACTCACGACCTCGCCGACCTTCTCGGCATTGCGCACGCCGGCATCGACCGCGGCCTTGACCGCCGCGACATCGCCGCGGACCACCACCGTGACGTAGCCGCCGCCGGTCTTCTCGTAGCTGACCAGATCGACCTTGGCGGCCTTGACCATCGCGTCAGCGGCCTCGACCACGGCGGTGAAGCCGCGTGCTTCGATCATCCCGAGTGCTTCTGCCATCAGTTCGTTCTCCCTGTGCTATGCCTGTTTCGAGTCTCTTCGTCGTAGTGGTGTCGCTGTCGTGTCGATGCCTCGTGGGCCACTGCTACTTCGCCTCACGCCCCTCCAGCCCCTCGACGGCGGCCAGGGCAGCCCGCCAGCCCACGTCGATGTCGCGCTCCTCGCCGCCAAGGTAGATGCGACCCATGGAACCGAAGTTGCGGACCTCGAGGATGTTGATGTCCGCGGCCTTCTCAGCCTCGTTGGCAGCCAGCGCGGCATAGGCCGCGGGCTCCATCTCGAGCACGTACAGCGTCTGGCCCGGGATGAGCATCTGGCCGTGGCGCGTGCGATTGATGAGCTGCGCCTGATGGTCGTCGATGCGACGGATGATCTGGCTCGAGAGGACGCGCGGCTTGATGCGGTCGGTCTCCTTGAGCCCCATCTCGCTGAGGATGGCGGCGCCTGCGGCGCGGACCTCCGCCTGCGAGGGGGAGTGGATCTCGAGCATGCCGTAGTAGCGCTCGATGATCTGCATGCCCGGCTTCACCTGCGTGGACTTGAGGGCCACGTCGGTGAGGCGATTGATCTCGATGCCGGGCGAGATCTCGATCGACAGCGAGGCATCACCCGCGAGCGGCAGGAAGCCCTGGGCGACCGTGCCCAGGAAGGCCGCGTACTGGGCCTGCAGGCTGTCGATGAATGAATAGGCCCTTAGCTCAATACTGGCCACTGGCGCCTCCCTGTCCGCTGACGATCTTGATGCCGGCCGAGGCACCGATGCGGGTGGCACCAGCGGCGATCATCTCCTGTACATCCTCGGCCGTGCGGATGCCACCGGCCGCCTTGACACCCATCTTGGGTCCGACCGTCTCGCGCATGAGCGCGACGTCGTAGATGGTGGCTCCGCCCTTGGCGTAGCCGGTCGACGTCTTGACCATGTCCGCCTTGGCCTCCTTGGCCAGGCGCGAGGCGATGATCTTCTCGGCGTCGCTAAGCAGCGCCGCCTCGATGATGACCTTGTTGATGGCGCCCGACTCGTGGCAGGCGTCGCTGACCCGTGCGATGTCGTCGCGAACCAGGTCGTGGTCGCCGCTCTTGAGCGCGCCGATGTTGATGACCATGTCGATCTCACGGGCGCCGTCGCGCACGGCGCGGCGGGCCTCGAAGGCCTTCACGTCGCTGGGCGTGGCCCCGAAGGGGAAGCCGATGACCGAGGCCACGGCCACGTCCGTGTCGCGCAGCCGGGTCGCTGCGCGGCGTACCCAGGTGGGGTTGACGCAGACCGAGGCGAAGTGATGCTCGGCGGCCTCGTCACAGAGCGTGTCGATGTCTGCAGCCGTGGCGTCGGGCTTCAGCAGGGTGTGATCGATGTACCTGGCCAGGTCCAGGGGGACGTCACTGGCGTCACCGTGGTATTCGATGCGGTCGGCGCCGCTCTCCATGAGCGAGCGCACCTTGGTCGCGCATTGCGCCGCGCAGCTCTGAAGGCAGCCGGCGCAGGGATCGCTCGGGTCCGACCCGCCTCCGCCGGCGCCGAGTGCGGCCAGCACCTCGCGAGTGATGGCCTCGACGAGTGCGTCACGGTTGTCGATGGTGTCTGTCATCGGTCCTTTCCCCGAGTCGTGCCGGTGTAGGAGCGTTCGATCGCGCTGATCTTCTCGACGCGGCGGCCGTGGCGTTCGGCCCCCCAGTCGGTGGCAAGCCAGGTCTCGACGACCTGGAGCGCCAGGGCGGTGCCCAGGAAGCCGGCACCCAGCGTGAGGACGTTGGCGTAGTTGTGCTCGCGGCTGTTGCGGGCCGACGAGAGGTCGTGGCAGTTGGCGGCCCGGACACCGGGCACCTTGTTGGCAGCCATGGCGGAGCCGATGCCGGCGCCGTCGACGACGATGCCCCAGGTACAGCTGCCGTTGGCCACCAGCTGGGCCACGGCGTGAGCCAGGTCGGGATAGTCGACGGCGTCGTCGCTGTGAGTGCCGCAATCGCGCACGGCATAGCCGTTCTCGGTGAGCCAGGCGCCGATGGCGTCCTTCATGCGCCAGCCGCCATGATCGCCGGCGATGGCGACCGTGGTCCGGCCATCCGTGGGAGAGGTAGCGACCGCACCGGCGTCGAGCGTCTGGTCGACGATGCGGCGGACCAGGGCCCGGACCTCGTCGGCTGAGGGCGTGCGTTGGTCAGTCATTGGCGAGCACCCACTCGGCCGTGGCTTCGTCGGTCACGAACGTCTTCATGCAGGCTGCGCGGAGGGACCCGAGGGCCACCGGGCCGCGGCCCGGTCCGGCGGCGAGACCGACCGTGCTCTTGCCGCACAGCTCGGTCAGGGGCAGACCCACGGTGCGCTCGTCCAGGCTGGGCAGGGCGATCTCGCCGGTGACGGTGATGAAGCGGCCCAGGACGTCGCCCACGGCGCCGGCCTGCTCCAGGCGCCGCAGCTCCGCCAGGTCCAGGTAGCCCGAGGCCACGTGCACGCTGTCGGGGCCCATGAGGCCCATGCCGAAGACGGCGCTGGTGGCCTTGCGAGCGGCCTTGAGCGGCTGGGCCACTGATGGGTCCGCCTCCAGGGCCGCGCGCAGCTCCGCGCTGCCCACGATGGCCGGCGCGGGCATGAGTTGGATGGCGGCACCGGTGGTAGCACCGAATCGCTCCACCACTTCCTGGTAGCGGGTGGGCTTGGCCGAGCGGCTGATGGCGCCGTTGAGTTGGACGATCTGCTTGGCCTCCGTCCAGCCCGGCTGTAATCGATTCGCCAGCTCGATCATGGTGCGGCCCCAGGAGACGCCGATGACGCCGGTCGGTGCCATGGCGGCGAGATACCCGGCTGCGGCTGCGGCCACGCGCTCACGAGCCAACTGCTCGTCCTCGACCGGTTCGCCCGTCGTGGGCACGTCCACCACCACCGCATCGACCAGGCCGAAGCGCTGCACGAGGGCATCCTCGAGCGCGACCAGGCGCGCGACGGGGTGGACGATCTCGATGCGCACGGCCTGCTCCCGCAGCGCGCGGTCCAGCAGACGGCCGACCTTGAAGCGACTCACGCCCAGGCGCTTGCCGATGGCGTCCTGGGTCAGTTCCCCGTGGTAATAGAGCTGCGCAGCGCGGACCATCAGGCGCGTGTCCACCGACACGTGCTCAGTCGCAGGCGGATCCGTCGTGACGGACGCGATGCTCAAATGTGCAGGCCTCTGCTCATATGCAGCAAGCGTAGCACCAGACTGCCGCCTGTCAAGCGCGTATCGTCTGGGCATGGAGCGTTTCAGCGACCGTCGCATCCTCGTCACCGGGGGCGCCAGCGGCATCGGTGCAGGCATCGCCAGGCGTCTCGCCGACGAGGGTGCGCAGGTGACCGTCTTCGACCTCCAGCCCGTCGGCCCGGACGCGGTCGGTATCGTCTCGGTGCAGGGCAGCGTGGCCGACGAGACAGCCGTCCGCGAGGCCGTCCGCGTGGCTGCCGGGGAGGAGGGCCGCCTGCACGGACTCGTCAACAATGCTGGTGTCATGGGCCCCGGTGTGATCGACCGTCTCGACTTCGACGAATGGCACCAGGTGCTCGACGTGAACGTCGGCGGCTACATGCTCGCCGCCAAGCACGCCTTCGGCCCGATGCGGGCGGCCGGCGGCGGCGCCATCGTCAACTGCTCATCGATCATGGCCTTCAGCAGCGGACCCGGTCAGGCGGCCTACTCGGCCAGCAAGTCGGCAGTGCTGGGCCTGACGCGCGGCGTGGCCATGGACGGGGCGCCGCACGGCATCCGCTGCAATGCCGTCTGCCCGGGGACCATCGAGACGCCCATGTACGAGCGCCACCTGGCACGCCAGGACGACGCGGAGGCCGAGCACCAGCGACACCTGGAGCTGTACCCGTTGGGCCGCCTGGGACAGCCGCAGGACGTCGCCGGCCTGGTCGCGTTCCTGCTGTCGGACGACGCGGCCTGGATCACGGGGCAGGACTTCATCATCGACGGTGGGTTCCTCGCCGCAGGCACGGTCAGATGACCGTCACCATCGACTCGGTCCAGGCCATCACGCTGCGGCCGACCACGGAGAACCTGGTGCTGGTCAAGGTCGGGACGTCGGAGCCCGGCCTCCACGGCTGGGGCTGCGCCACGTTCACGCAGCGCTACACGGCCGTGGTGGAGGTGGTAGAGACCTACCTGGCGCCGTTGCTGGTGGGCCGGGATGTGGCGCGCATCAGCGAGCTGTGGCGACTCATGGTCACCAACGGCTACTGGCGCAACGGGCCCGTGCTCAACAACGCCATCTCCGGGGTGGACCAGGCGCTCTGGGACATCAAGGGCAGGCAGGCCCGCCTGCCCGTGTACGACCTGCTCGGCGGCAAGGTGCGGGAAGCGGCGGCGGTCTACCAGCATGCGGCCGGTCGTGATGCCGAGGAGCTGTGCGATGCGGCCGGTTCGCTGGTGGAGCAGGGTCTCCGGCACGTTCGTGTCCAGCTGAGCAAGGCTCCGCCCGCTACGGCAGGGGAGCTCAAGGCCGCCGCCGCGGGCTATGGCGGGGTGGGCCTCTCCGGTCCGGCACCGGACGGCGCACTGCCCGGGGCCTACTTCGACCCCGTGGTATACCGGCGCACGATGCTCGAGGCGTTCGAGCGCCTGCGTGGCGCTCTCGGCGCGGACGTGGGCCTGCTACACGACGTCCATTCGCGGCTGGCCCCGGCGGACGCGGTCGACTTCGCTCGAGGGGCAGAGCCGTACGGGCTGTTCTTCCTCGAGGATGCCCTGCCGCCCGAACATCTCGACTGGTACGGCCGACTGCGCGCGGCCACGACCACGCCCCAGGCGGTCGGAGAGCTGTTCGTCCATCCGGCCGAATGGCTGCCCCTGGTCAAGGAGCGGCACATCGACTTCCTGCGCCTGCACGTCTCGGCTATCGGTGGGCTGACGCCGGCCTGGCGGGCAGCGCAAGTCTGCGAGTCGCACGGCGTGCGCACGGCCTGGCACGGGCCCAAGGACGTCTCGCCCGTGGGCCATGCCGCTCAGCTCCACCTCGACGTGGCCAGCCACGCTTTCGGCATCCAGGAGTTCGCCGGGTTCAGCGAGGCCGAGCGGGAGATCTTCAGCGGGCTGCCGGAGCTGCGGGACGGGTACCTCTATCCGGGCGCGCGACCGGGGTTCGGCATCGAGGTCGACGAGGCCGCTGCAGCCCGCTTCCCGGCCTCGGCCGAGGTCATCGATTGGACCCAGTCCCGCTATCGAGACGGATCGCTGTCCTACCCCTAGCGGGGAGACGGGCCTCGAGGAACGAGGGGGTGAGTCCGCTGGTACCAAAGACCGCGACGCCGTCGTGCCAACGTCGCGGTCCCGGTCGTATCGTGGCTCGCGTCTAGAAGACGCTGTCAGGGTTGTAGAAGCGCTCCACGTTCTTGTCGGTGATAAGGGGAGATGGGAAGACGCTGTCCTGGGGCGCGTTCGCACCGGCCAGGATGGCCATGATCCGATGGAAGCCCGCCCGCCCGATCTGGTCGGAGTTGTTGAGACCAGTCGACTTGTAGGCGCCACCGTCCATGATGGCGACGAGCGCTTCCTTCTGGCCGTCGACCCCGGCGATAATGACCTGGTCGGACAGGCCCTGGTCCTCGACGACCTTGAGCGCACCCAAGCACATCGAGTCGTTCTCGCAGAAGACGGCATCGAGGTCCGGGTTCTGGGCCAGCAAGGTTTCAGCCGCGGTGAAACCACCGTCGGTGCTCCAGTCGGCGAAGTCGGGGTAGGTGATGACCTCGATGTCGGAAGCCTCCACCTTACTGAGCATGCCGTTGGTGCGATCCAGGCCGATGCTGTTGTCGGCGGGGCCGCCACGGATGACGCCGAGCTTGCCGCTGCCACCGAGCGTCTCGACGAGGTAGTCGCCGGTCTGCTCGCCGACTGCGTGAGCCGCTGCTCCGGGCGTCACGAGAGCTCTCTCGGCAGCTCGGCGGACAGCCCCCGGCCTAGGCCTTCGCCCGGACATGGACGTGAGGCGGCGCCGCACCTGGAGGTGAAGCGCCGTGACTGGGTGGCTGGTTCGGCGCTCGAGGCGCCGGGTCCGAAGCTAGATCGTCAGCTGCGAGCGCAGCATCCAGGCCGCCTTCTCGACCTCGTCGGTCGTACTGATGAGGATGTCCTGGCTGATCGGGTCATCTTCGCCGACGGCCACGATGCGCTCCTTCATGCGCACGGCGATGGTTTCCATGGCGGCGGCCACGCGCTGCACCGTCTCGGTGGCGGGTACGAAGCCCTCCGGGTAGGGCGGCAGCTCGCTGGAGGTGCCCACGGTCTCGGCGCGGCCGTCCGGGGCCACCCCGATGGTAGCCAGGCGTTCGGCCACGCGGTCGGAGGCCAGGCGGGCCAGGTCGACGATCTCGTCGAGTTCGAGGTGCACGGAGCGGAACTGTGGGCCGGTCACGTTCCAGTGGGCCTGCTTGCCCAGGAGCGAGAGGTCCACGAGCTCGACGAGGGTGGCCTGCAGGGCCCCGGTGACGTTCTCGGTGGGTGCGGTCATGGCATCTCCTTCGCGCTTCGCGCGGCGTGGTCAGGGCGTGGGGGATGTGCGGCAATGGTACGCCGTTCTGGTCACGGCACGGTGACACCCTGCAGGCGCTCCCACAGCGCCTCAGCGTGCAGGGCCATCTGCCCGTCCTCGTCGTGCCGGAAGAAGACGAAGGTGTCGGTCCCCTGGGCCGCCAGCGGCTCCAGCCGCGCCGCCCAGCGCTCGATGTCGGCAGGCTCGTAGGCCGTGCGGCGCAGGCGCAGGTAGACGAACCCTCCGCCCCGCTCCAGGTCGGGCTCCTCCCGATCGTCCCAATCGACCAGGACCAAGGCCATCCCGGCATCGCGCAGCCGCTCGTGGACTCCGTCGGTGCGCCAGCTCGGATGCGGCAGCTCCAGCGCCAGCGGCGTGTCCCTGGGCCAGGCTCCAAGCACCCGCTCGAGTGCCGTGTCGTCGCGTTGGAGCGAACCACGCATGGACATGAGCACGCACCCGAGCCGCGTGCCGAAGACCTTCATGGACTCCGTTAGCCAGGCGAACGATGTGCCTGGGTCATCGTGTGACCACGCTCGCCACGACGTGCCGCGCTGGGCCTTGGGGCAGAAGCGGAACGATCCGGGTGTCTCGCGCAGCCACTTGGCCACCTGCTCCGGTGGTGGCCGGCGGAAGAAGGTGGTGTTGAGCTCCACTGCCGGCAGCCGCTCGGCGTAGGCCACGAGCAGCTTGCGGCTGGCCTTGCCAGGCGCGTAGAACCGGGGCACCCACTCCGGATATGAGAATCCGCTGGTGCCGACGTAGAGCCGGCCGCGTTCGCTAGCCACGAGACGCAGCCTACGCCCTTGCGTGCCGCGTATGCCCTTGCGGGCTGCCCACGCCAGGGCGGTGCTGGATGGCACTTGACCCCGAAGGGGGACGCCCGACGATGAAGTGGCGCTCGTGCAGGGGGAGGTCGATGTCGGATCGGGGCGGTGATGAGGACCGCTCCGAGTTGGGTGCCGAGTACCAGTTCATACGCGGCTACATCAGCGCACACGTGGACTGACTCTGTTCATCGTCGGTGGCGTGGCGCTCCTGGCGGCCATCGGAGGGTCTGTGCAGGATGGCCCGCTCGCCATCGTCTTCGTGGCCGGCGCGATCGGCACGCTGGTGCTGCTGGTCGGCACGCTGGTGTGGGCGCTCTTCCGGATGATTCGCTGGTGGGACGCAGAGTGATTGCCACCGTGGCGCCGATCTCGCTGAAGGTCCGGTCAGTCGGCCGGGGCCTCGACCTCCGCTGCCTCCGCCCGGGCGTGGCCGAAGAGCGGGCGCTGGCCCACGCTGGCGTTGACCAGCACGACCCCCGCGACGATGAGCGCTGCCCCGACCAGCTCCAATGGGCGTAGCCGCTCGCCGAGGAAGACGAAGCCGAGCGCGATGGCCACGACGGGGATGAGGTAGGTCACGAGCGTGGTCCGCGTCGCTCCCCAGCGCGCGATGATGCGGTAGAAGAGCAGGTACGCCACCCCCGTGCCGAGCGCTCCCAGCCAGATCAGGCCGACCCAGCCGAGGGCGCTCTCGGGGATGGTCAGCAGCCCGCCCTCGGGTCGCTCGAGGACGAGCGCGAGCAGGCTGATCATGAGCAGGGCCGACACGGTCGAGCCCAGCGAGATCTCGACCGGCAGCGGAGCCCGGAAGGTGCCGTCCGACTGCTCGATGATGGGCATGCCGGTCACCCGCCGCCGCGTGTAGACCGAGGCGACCGCGTAGAAGACCGCCGCGCCGGCCACCGCCAGCATGCCGGCCACCGCCAGCGCTGCGTCCTCATCGCCACCTGCTGCCTCCAGGCTCGGTAGCGCCAGCACGATGACACCCACGAAGCCGATGCCCAGGCCTCCGACCTTGGCGGGGGTGATGTGCTCGTCGGCAAGGGCCACGGCAGCGAAGACGATGGTGAACAGCGGCACCATGGCGTTGAGGATCGAGGCCATACCCGAAGGGATGTACTGCTGGCCCCAGGCGATGAGCGCGAAGGGCACCACGATGTTGGTCGCGCCCAGGAAGGCCATGCGCTTCCACAGGTTCCAGCGCAGCGGCAGGCGTCCACCGCGGGCCAGCAGCACGACCGCCAGCAGCAGCCCGGCGAAGAGTGTGCGCAGGCTCACCAGGGCCAGCGGGGTAACGCCCTCGTCGAGGCCGATCTTGATCCACAGGAACGAGCTGCCCCAGATAGCAGACAGCACGAGGAACATGGCCCACGTCTGGGGGTCGCTGGCGGAGTGAGTGGTCGGCTGGTACTTGGGGTGGTCGGGTCTGCTCACGGCCTTGATGCTAGACACATCAGCAGGGAGGCAGGTCGCGCCGCGGTCCCGCCCCGATCACGTCGCGCTACCATCGCCTGCGTGAGCCGCTACGACGCCACCACTGCGCTCCTGGTCATCGACGTCCAGAACGACTTCTCCGATCCGGCCGGCTCGCTGTCCGTGAAGGGGGGCGCCGATGTCGTGCCGGTCATCAACGGTGAGATCGAGGCCGCCCTCGCGGCCGGCGGCAAGGTCTTCTACACACAGGACTGGCATCCGCCCTCTACGCCCCACTTCGAGAAGGACGGCGGCATCTGGCCGGTCCACTGCGTGGCCGACACCTGGGGTGCCGAGCTTCATCCCGACCTGCGCATCGAAGGCCCGGTCGTGCGCAAGGGCAGCAACGGCGAGGACGGCTACAGCGGCTTCACCATGCGCGACCCTGAGACGGGTGAGACCCAGCCCACCGAGCTCGAGGGCCTTCTCCGCGCAAACGGCATCAGGCAACTCGTCATCGCCGGCCTGGCCACCGACTACTGCGTGCTGGCCACCGGCATCGACGCCCGGGCACGCAAATACCCGACGACCCTGCTGGCGGCCGCCATGCGCGCCGTAGACCTGCAGCCGGGCGACGGCGAGAAGGCGCTGGCGGAGCTGCGGCTGGCCGGTGCCTACGTGGACGAGGGCTAGCGCGAAGACGCCACCAGCCGGTGCCCCGGCGCCCCAAGCATGGCAATCACAAAGCACGGCACGGACAGCGCCCGGTGGCACTAGACTGCGCGCCATGACGACGAAGGACGAACGACCCTACTCACCTGGTCTCGCCGGCGTCCTCGCGGGGGAGACTGCGCTTTCTCTCGTCGACGGTGCCAACGGTCGACTGCTCTATCGTGGCTACCCCATCGGTGAGCTTGTCCGTGAGGGCAGCTTCGCCCAGGTCACCCACCTGCTCTGGGCCGATGAGTGGCTGGCTGAGGCACACCTGCCCTGCGCGCCCCTCGACGCACCCATCGTCGCGGCGCTGCGTGACCTGCCCGAGGGTGCGCATCCCATGGATGCGCTGCGCACGGCGTTCTCGGTGTGGGGCGCGATCCACCGCACGGTGTGGCCACCGACCGTCGAGCAGGCGCGCGAGCTCACGGCCATGGGGCCGTCCGCACTGGCCGCCTTCGGCCGCCTGCGCCAGGGCCTCGAGCCGATCGAGCCGGACCCGTCGCTCGACACTACCGCCGGCTTTCTCTACCAGCTCAACGGCGAGCAACCGGATGAGGCCGCGGCCAGGGCGCTCGATGCCTACTTCATCGTGGGTGCCGACCACGGCTTCAACGCCTCCACCTTCACGGCACGCGTCATCACCTCCACGCGCTCGGACATCGCCAGCGCCGTGGCCGGTGCCACCGGCGCCCTGAAGGGCCCGCTCCATGGCGGGGCTCCCTCCGAAGTGGTGAGCCAGCTCAACGAGATCGGCTCGCCCGAGGCCGCCGAGCAGTGGATCAACGACGCCATCGATCGCGGTGAGCGCTTGATGGGCTTCGGCCACCGTGTCTACCGCGCCTACGACCCCCGCGCTGCGGCCTTGCGCGAGGTGGCCGAGCAGATGAGGTCCATCGCCGACTGGCTGGAGCTGGCCGTGGCCGTCGAGGATGTGGCCCTGCGGGTGCTCGAGGAGCGCTATCCCGATCGTCCACTCAAGACCAACGTGGAGTACTACACTGCGGCCGTCCTGCAGGGCGTGGGCCTGCCGCCCGATCTCTTCCCGGCCACCTTTGCCATGGCCCGGACCGCCGGTTGGACCGCACACTCCATCGAGCAGGCCGGGGTCGACAAGCTCATCCGACCCGACGTGATCTACACCGGCCCCCAAGAGCGTCACCTGCCCACTTCCTGAGCCCGCACGCCACCACGAGGGCAACGCCATGGCCGTGAAGATCTCGGGCCTCATCAACACCTGGAACGAGGCCGAGACCATCCGCTACGCGGTGGAGTCCCTCAAGACCTGGTGTGACGAGGTGCTCATCGTCGACCAGCAGTCCTCGGACGACACGGTCACCATCGCTCGTGCCTGCGGAGCCAAGGTCATCGAGGTCGAGGCCACCGGCTACGTGGAGATCATCCGCGAGCTGTCGGTGGGGTTGACCGAGCACGACTGGGTCATGGTGCTCGACTCGGACGAGATCGTGCACCCGAACCTGGGCCGGCGCCTGCGGGAGATCGCCGAAACGGGCGAGGCCAACGTGGTCAAGATCCCACGGCGCAACATGATCCTGGGCAGGGAGATGCAGCACGGCCAGTGGTGGCCCAATGCCAAGCGCCGCTTCTTCCACAAGGATTGGATCGACATCCGCGTGGAGATGCACGGCGGCTTCCACGCGGCCGAAGGCGCCACCGAGATCATGCTGCCCCTGGACCGAGACTGCTGCCTGTGGCACTTCAGCTATCACAACATCGCCGACGTGGTCTGGAAGTCGCAGCGCTACACGACCGTGCAGGCCTGGCAGCGCGCTCGCTCCGGAAGGCGTCCCGGGCCCCGTCGCTGGTTCCGGGTGGCCGTACGGCAGGCCTGGAAGGAGTTCGTCAAGGGCCGCGCGTACCGCGATGGCGCGGCCGGCATCGCGGTCTCGGTCGTGCGCATCATGGATCGCTTCCTGGTGCAGGCCAAGCAGTGGGACGAGACCGACTCGCATGGGCGGGCGGAGGAGTATCAGCGCATGAAGGAGGAGATGCTCGGACTGGAGCATGATCCCGATCTTGCGCCCATCGACCACAGCGACCTCGAGCGGTTGGAGAAGGCGCCCGAAGCGGTGGGGGAGGTGCAGTTCTAGCCATGGCCAAGATCAGTGGCGTGGTCATCGCGCTCAACGAGGCTCAGCAGCTGCATTACGCGCTTACGACGCTGCTGCCCTGGTGTGACGAGGTCATCGTCGTCGACCAGCACTCGGAGGACGAGACCGCCACCATCGCCGCGGAGATGGGCGCGACCGTCTACCAGCACGAGCGCACCGGTGGCATCGCCGACCCGGCTCGCCGGTTCGCAGTCTCCAAGGCGACCGGCGATTGGATCTTCATCCTCGACGCCGACGAGATGATCCCGCCGTCCCTGGCGACACACCTGCGGGAGTTCGTGGAATCGGATCCCCAGGCCGACGTGGTGCTGGTGCCCCGGGCCAACCTCATCCTCGGCCGCTGGATCAGACACGGCAACAACTGGCCCAGCCGCCATGCCCGCTTCTTCCGGCCGGGCTCGCTGCTGATGACCGACCGCATCCACAAGTCCATCGTGCCTGCGCCCGGCACGCGCCGGCATCAGCTGGCAGCCGATCCGGCGCTGGCCATCTGGCACTTCCCCGGCGGCAACCTCTCCGATCTCGTGCGCAAGGTCGACCGCTACACCGACATCGAGGCTCGCCAGGCTTATGCCCGCGGCCGACGGGTGAACGGACCACTCGGTCTCTTCCCCGACGCCATCAAGTACTTCTGGCGCCAGTACATCAAGGGCCGCGGCTACCGCGACGGCACCATGGGCCTGGCCGTGGCCATCACGCGCACGTACTACCGCATCCTCACCGCGGCCAAGCTGTACGAGTTGCCGCGCAAGAAGTCACGCGCCGCGGAGGTGAAGCTCGTGCGTGAGCGGCTGCTGAAGCGCTGGGGAGCAGAGGAGAGCGAGGACCGCGCCCCGTAGCGCTCCAGCGCCTGCCCCTGATCCGCCGGCCTGCCGACGCTGTTCGGCCGCGGCATCTCCCCCATTCCAGCTCGCCGCTGCTCCACTCCAAGCGTGCCCGCGTCCCCTTCGGGACTGATGGCCCCCGCATGCGCGGCGGACCGGCCCATCACCACGGAGTCGCTCGCGGGTAGGTTGGTACCGGTACCCCGTGACCTTTTTGCGGTCGGTAGGAGGTCTGAGATGGACGCCATCGTCCTCGTCAAGCAGGTGCCGGACGTCTCCAACATCCCCGAGGACGCGTGGGACCGAGAGAAGGGGACGCTGCGCCGGGCGATGCTCGACAGCGTCACGAACCCGCTCGACCTTCATGCCCTCACCTTCGCCGCTGAGCTCACGCGCGACGAACCTGATGCCCGCCTGGTCTTCCTGACCATGGGCCCGCCGGCCGCGCGCGAGGTGCTCATGGACTGCCTCAGCCGTGTGCCTGGTGAAGCCATCCTCCTGACCGACAAGGCCTTCGCTGGTGCCGACACCGGTGCCACGGCCTACTCGCTGGCCATGGCCATCCGCCGCATCCAGCGCGAGCTCTTCGACGGGCGCTGCGAGTACGTCGTGGTCACCGGCATGCAGTCGGTCGACGGCGACACCGCGCAGGTGCCGCCGCAGATCGCGGAGGAGCTGGGCATCGACCACATCGCCTACGCCCAGGGCATGTCCCACGATCACGAGCTGACCATCCGCCGCATCGCAGCCGAGGGCATCGAGGACGTCAGGCCCAAGCGCTGTCCGGTGCTCGTCACGCTGACCGCCGCGACCAAGCCCCTGTTCCGCTCGTTCGAGGCCGCGCGTGAGGCGCGCCTCACCGACATCCGCGAGTGGAACGCAGAGTCGGTCGAGGCCGACCGCTCGCGCATCGGCCTCCAGGGCTCCTGGACGCAGGTATACCACTTGTTCAGCCCCTCGGAGGCGCGCACCAAGGAGTGCGAGTTCGTGTCCGATCCGTTCGAGCTCGTGACCAGGATGAAGGCCGCCTACGAGCAGGCTGAAGCCGGCCAGACCGTCCCTTGCGTGGACGTAGCCTACGACCTTGCTGGCCGCGACCCCACCTATCGCGGCGAGTTCTGGGTCTACGCCGAGCCCGAGGGCGATGGCGTCCGCTCCGTCTCGCTCGAGCTCCTGGGCACCGCACGCGACCTGGCCTCGTGTCTCGGCGAGAAGGTCGCAGCCGTGCTCGCCGTCGATGACGCCGGTACCAGGCCGCAGACGCTCATCGCTGCCGGCGCGGACATCGTCTACGTGCTGGAGCACCCACTGCTCGCGACCTTCGACCCCATCGGCCACAAGAGCGTGCTGGCCAAGCTGGCCCGCGAGCGCAAGCCGCAGGCAATGCTCTTCGGCGCCAGCCCGCTGGGTCGAGAGCTGGCCCCCCGCGTGGCCTACGCCTGCCACTGCGGGCTCACCGCCGACTGTACCCAGCTCGAGATCGGCGACTACGCGAAGGGTGCCGTCGACTGGGTCGGCATCCTCAGGCAGACCCGGCCCGCACTCGGCGGCAACGTCATGGCCACGATCATGACCAAGGACAGCCCGACGCAGATGGCCACCGTGCGCCCCGGCGTCTTCAGGGTGCCGGTGCTCGATCCGGACCGGACCGGGGAGATCATCCGCCCCCAAGTCGAGCTCGAGGAGGACGCGTTGGGGCTCGAGTCCACGCCGGTCGAGTCCTTCGCCAGTAAGACCTCCATCCGCGATGCCGAGGTCATCGTCGCCGGCGGCCACGGCTTCCGTTCGAAGGCCGACTTCGACCGCTACCTCGCTCCGCTCGCGGCAGGGATCGGCCGGCTACTCGGGGCGGACACCAAGGTGGCCGCCTCGCGCATGGCCGTCGAGGACGGCTGCACCACGCATGACTACCAGGTCGGCCAGACCGGCCAGACGGTCCAGCCCCGGCTGTACCTGGCCATCGGCATCTCCGGTGCCATCCAGCACATCACCGGCATGCAGTCGTCGGAGGTCATCGTGGCCATCAACAAGGACCCCAAGGCCAGGATCTTCGACTACGCGGACCTCGGCGTCGTCGGTGACATCGAGACGGTCATCCCGGCCTTGACAGCGGCGCTGGAGGTGCCGGCATGAGACCACCTCTCGACGTCCTCATCGTGGGTGCCGGCCCGGCCGGCCTGGCCACCGCCATACGGCTCAAGCAGCAGGCGGACGAGGCCGGTCATCCGGTCTCGATGGCGGTCATCGACAAGGCCAGCCAGCCCGGATACCACAACCTCTCGGGCGCGGTGCTCGATCCGCGACCGCTTGACGAGCTGACCCCGGACTGGCGCAGCCATCGCTCGCTGGCGCAGCGGGTGGCGGAGGTCTCGCAGGACGACATGTACTTCCTGCTGGGCTCGCGTGCTATCCACGTGCCGGAGCTTGTGGCGCCCAGGGCCATGAGCCACATGGGCGATGCGATCGTCTCCATCTCCCGCCTGGTGGCCTACCTGGCGGCGGTGACCGAGGAGATGGGCATCGAGGTCTATGCGGGCTTCAGTGCCCGCGAGCTCATCATCGAGGGCGGCCGCGTCGCCGGCGTGCGCCTGGGCGAAGTGGGCCTTGATGTCGAAGGCGGCCACATGGCCAACTACCGTCCGGCCGAGGAGATCCGAGCCCGCGTGACGGTGCTGGCCGATGGCACCCGTGGCGTGCTCTCGGAGCAGCTGAAAGAGCGGTTCGGTGCCGGGCAGAACCCGCAGGTCTACTCGCTCGGTGTCAAGGCCGTGCTGCAGTTCCCCAGCGAGCACCCCTTCGGCCAGGGCCGTGTGGCCCACTTCCTGGGCTACCCCAACCCCTCGAACGTATTCGGCGGCGGTTTCCTCTACAGCCTGGATGTCAACACCGTGGCGGTCGGGCTCATCCTCGCCCTCGACTGGAAGTACGGCGACCTCAACCCCCAGCGCGAGTTCGAGCGGTTCCGGGCACACCCCTTCATCGCCCAGCAGCTCGAAGGTGGGGTGGCCATCGCCACCGGTGCGCGGACCATCCCCGAGGGCGGCTACTACGCTCTGGGCAAGGTCGCCGTGCCGGGGGCGCTGGTGGTCGGCGATGGGGCCGGCTTCGTCAACATGGAGAAGATCAAGGGCATCCACAACGCCATCTGGTCGGGCATGGCCGCCGCCGAGACGATCTCCGCCGGGCTGACCCAGGCCGGTGACGTCACACTCGAGGGCTATCAACGGCGGCTCGAGGAGCGCGGTGTGCTGCCCGAGATGCGCCACGCGCGCAACTACCGCCAGGTCTTCAAGTGGGGCCTGTACCTGGGCGCGCCGCTCTCGCAGATCGCCCACCTGCTGCCGACCCGTATCGGCATGGAGGCCGATGCCGATGGCACCAGGGCGGGGGCACGCCTGGATCGCGCGGAGCCGAGAGGCATGGACGGGGCCACGTTCGTCAGCCTCACCGGCGCCCTGCACCGCGAGGACGAGGCTGCACACATGACCATCCTCGATCCGTCGAAGTGCTTGACCTGCTCCGAGGAGTACGCGGCGGCGTGCTCGTACTTCTGCCCCGGCCAGGTCTACCGCTGGGATGGCGAGAAGATCGTGCTCAGTCCGTCCAACTGCCTCCACTGCATGACCTGTGCCGTGAAGTGCCCGCTGGATAACATCCGCTGGCTGCCGCCCGAGGGTGGTGAGGGACCGCGGTTCGCGCGCATGTAGCGCTGGTACCGGACGGGGACCTGACACGGCGGCCCTTCCTGGTGGGGGAGGCAGTCATCAGGCGTCCTCGTAGTGGGACAGACCCTTGCCCCTGGGGCCGATGGTCAGGCAGTCGCAGGTGCGCTCACCGTTCTCGTCGATGATGCGCATGCGGTGGTTGATCGCGGTGTCGCCCGAGGCCAGGTTGGCGCCGACCACGCAGTACTTGCGTGCCGATAGCTCGATGGCCCGCGCCACGGCCTTGTCGTCGATGGAGCGGCCCCTCACCACATGCTCGACGACGATGTCGGTGAAGAACTTGGGGTGATCATCGCGCTGGGTGCCGACTGCGTCGACCTCGTAGCTCTCGACCTGCAGGCGCTTCTTGGACATGATCGAGACCGCGTCCATGCCGGTGCAGCCGGCCAGGCCGGCGAGCACGAGCGAGGCCGGTCGAAACGCCCCCGGGGACTCCGGACCGCCCATCGTGACCGTGGCACCGTCATCGGAGGTGCCGGTGAAATCGAGATCGCTGTTGCCCCAGCGAACGTTGATGTGCTTCTTCATGTCCAAAGGGTAGCCCCGTGTCCCGACTCGACGCCCATGCCGTTCGGACGATTGCCAGAGGACCTAGCGGTCCGTTCCCGGCCGGCGCGGCCAGACCAGCACGAGCGGCGCCCCGCGTCGCCGCCGATGGCTTGAGATCTCTCCTCTCGAGTCAAGGACTGCCGGCTGTCGTCGGCGGCATCGCCGCCCGGCGCCGCCGCCCGCGACAGCGATCACGATGGACTGACGAACCGTTTCGAGCGGCTGCACAGCTACACCGACCCGCACGACCGAGAGAGCGACAACGACGGCCTTGGTGACGGCAAGGAGGACCCCGACCACGACGGCCTGAAGAACCGGGCGGAGCAGCGTCTTCAGCTCGATCCGCGCGACTCTGACAGCGACGAAGATGGTCTGCGGGACGCGGCCGACGACGAGGATTGCGACGGCATCTCCAACCGGCGCGAACTCCGCAAGGGCGCGAACTCCGCAAGGGCACGAACCCCGCTGATGCGGACTCCGATGAGGACGGCGTGCCCGACGGCCGAGAAGACTCGGACCACGACGGCTCCTGGAGCCGACCATCGACCGACCGCGCCATCGTTCCTGCCGCCGAGCTGCCGCCTGGTTCTGTTCTCCTGAGACGTTGGTGACACGAGAGGAGCCTGTCACCGACTAGGTTGGGGGTTGCAGGACAACCAACCGATCAGGGAGGGCTCCTCGATGCATTGTCACCCCAACGCCCGGCGCACGCCACGGGGCCGCGCCGATCTCTTCCTCGCGGTCGAGGCGGGCATGACCGTCACGGCCACCTGTGCCACCTTCGGCGTGAGCCGCCGCTGCTACTACCGCTGGCTGCCCCGCTGGCGGGCCCAGGGCCGGGCGGGCCTCGTCGACCGCAGCTCCCGTCCGCATACGAGCCCGCGACGGCTCGGCTGGCTCGACGAGGCCGCCATCGGTGCGCTCCGACGCCTGTTCGGCTGGGGCCCCGACCGCATCGCCCCGCTCGTCGGCTGTGCACCCTCCACGGCCCACCGGGCCCTCGACCGCGCGGGCCTCATCGAGCGCCCGACCGAGCGCGAGCGCGACGACCGCTACGAGTACGAGCGGCCGGGCGGCCTGCTGCACCTCGACACCAAGAAGCTCGGGCGCATCGTTGGGGGCCCGGGGCATCGGGCCACCGGGAGCCGGAAGGGACGCAGGAAGGGTGCCGGCTGGGAGCTCATGCACGCGGCCATCGACGACGCCAGCCGCCTCGTCTACGCCGAGATCCTGCCCGACCAGAAGAAGGGCACCACGACCCGCTTCACGCTGCGGGCGCTGCGCTGGTTCCACTCCCAGGGGGTCCGCGTCGAGCGGGTCCTCACGGACAATGGCAGCCCCTACCGGAGTCGCACCTTACGGGCCGCCCTGCGGCGCCTGCGCATCAAGCACCAGCGCACGCGGCCCTACCGGCCGCGCACGAACGGCAAGGTCGAACGCTCGATCCGGACCGTGTTGACCGAGTGCCGCTACCTCGAGGTCTTCGTCAGCTCACACGAGCGCCGGCTTGCGCTCGCGCGCTACATCGGGTACTACAACGACAGACGCCCCCACCTGGGCATCGGTGGGCGGACGCCTCGTCAGCGACTGCGCGCGAAGCAGGCCGCGGTGTGACCAACCTATCCGGGGACTACACCTAGCTCAGGCCCGGAGCGTGGGCCTCGAACTGCTCGTGGTAGAGCCGGGCATATGCACCGCCCTGCGCCAGCAGCTCGGCGTGGGTCCCGCGCTCGACGATCTGCCCCCGCTCGTAGACGAGGATCAGATCGGCCCGCAGGATGGTCGAGAGCCGGTGCGCGATGGCCAGCGTGGTTCGGCCGCGCATGGTGGCCTCGATGGCGCGCTGGATGAGCCGCTCGCTGACCGTGTCCAGCGCGCTGGTGGCCTCGTCCAGCACGAGGATGCGCGGATCCTTGAGCAGCACCCGAGCGAGCGCGATGCGCTGCTTCTCGCCGCCGGAGAGCTTGTAGCCTCGCTCGCCGACCACCGTGTCGTAGCCCTCGGGTAACTCGCTGATGCGCTCGTGGATGGCCGCGAGCCGTGCGGCCTCCTGCATCTCGGTGTCAGTGGCGTCGGGCTTGGCATAGGCCAGGTTCTCGCGAACGGTGGCATGGAAGAGGTACGCCTCCTGGGTCACGAAGCCGATGACGTCGCCCAGGCTGGCAAGCTGCAGGTCCCGCACGTCCCGCCCGTCGATCTCGACCGCGCCCGACTCCACGTCGTAGAGGCGCGGCAGCAGATAGGTCGAGGTCGTCTTGCCCGCGCCGGACGGGCCCACCAGTGCCGCCAGCTGCCCGGGCTCCACCTCGAAATCGATGTCGCGCAGATTGAACGGCGTGCCGTTGCCGGCCTCTGGTGCAGCCGGGTCTACAGCGCCAGCCTCCGCGTCGACCGGCGCATCGGGGTAGCTGAAGGACACGTGGCGGAAACGCACCCGGCCTGCCACCGAGCCCGCGCGCAGCGCTACCGCATCGGGCTTGTCGGTGATCTCAGGTTCCAGATCGAGGTACTCGAAGATGCGGTCGAACAACGCCAACGCGCCCTGCACCTCCACCTGCACGTTGAGCAGCTGTCCCAGCGGGAAGAAGAGCCTCGCCTGGAGGGTGGTGAAAGCCACGATGTCGCCGATGCTGGGCGCCGTCGGATCGCCGGAGATGACCAGCAGCCCCGCGATCCAATAGACCACGGCCGGCATCACGCTGAAGACGGTGCCCACCAGCATGAAGAACCAGCGCCCGACCAGCGACTGGCGCAGCTGCAGGCGGGCCAGCCGGGCGTTGGCCACGCGGAAGCGCTCGATGGCCGCGTACTGCTGCCCGAAGGTCTTGGACAGCAGGATGCCGCTGACAGAGAGTGTCTCCTCGGTGATGGCCGACATGTCCGCCATCGACTTCTGGGTCTCCTCGCTGGCCTTCCGTCGCACCTTGCCCACGCGGAACGTGAGGTACAGGAAGATGGGCAGGATGGCCAGCGAGATGGCCGTCAGCCGCCAGTCGAGCAGCACCATCGCCAACAGGGTCGTGACCACGATGGTCAGGTTGCTGAAGACCGAGCTGGCGGTGTCGGTCACCACCGACTGCACGCCGCCCACGTCGTTGGCGATGCGGCTCTGGATCTCGCCGGTGCGGGTCTCGGTGAAGAAGCGCAACGGCATGCGCTGGAGGTGGGCGTAGACCGCATCGCGCAGGTCCTGCATGACGGCCTGGCCCACGCGGTTGTTGACGTACGTCTGGCCCACGCCGATGAAGCCGCTGATGACCGGGATGGCGATCATGCCCACGATGAGCAGGTTGAGCATGGCCAGGTCCTGGTCGGGGATGGCTACGTCGATCACCGACTTGAGCAGGAACGGCGTGACGACTCCAAGAAGGCTGGTCGCGACGATCGAGACCACCACCACCAGCACCTGCCGGCGGTAGGGATGGAAGAAGCCGGCGATGCGCCGCACGGTGGGCCAGCGCCGCTCCCTGGGCACCGGCGTGAAGTCGCGGCTGCTGAACGAGCGACCGCCACCATGGAAGCCCATCAGGTCGCCACCGCTAGACTCGAGAAGACGTGGACGAACGACCTAACCGGCTCGAGGACGAGCCAGAAGCCATCTTCATCGTGGGCGTCAGCCGCAGCGGCACGACGCTCATGCGCCGCATCCTCGACAAGCACAGCCGCATCGGCATCGCCACCGAGAACCACTTCCTCGGTCACCTGCTGGCCTGGGAGGGCACGCGCCATTATTTCCGGCGGCTGGGCGACTTGCGCGACGACGCCACCGTCCAGGCCCTCGTCGAGCTCATCTACTCGGGCGAGCTGCAGCGACGCTCCCGCCTGCGGGAGCTGAGCCCCTACTGGCGCTGGCTCACGAGCAAGGTCCCAGCCGAGGACATCGAGGCCTACCTGCTGGCATCGGATCGCACCGAGCGAGGCGTCTTCGAGGCGTTCCTGCGCGTCTACGCCGATCGCCGCGGCAAGGCCATCATGGGCGAGAAGACGCCGGCCCACCTCGACTACGTGGAGACCCTGCTGGAGTGGTTTCCCGACGGCCGTGTCGTGCACTGTGCGCGCGACCCTCGCGCGATCTACGTCTCTGAGCTGCGACGACGCCGCGAGGTCGCGACGGGCTTCCCATACCGGCAGCTGGCCATGGTCCCGGGCCTGATGGAGCGCTTCGTGCTGCTGCAGGTGGCGTGGGCCTGGGCCCGAGCCGTCCACCGCCACCGCACGCTGAGCCGACGTTTCCCCGACCGCTACCGGCTGGTGCGTTTCGAGGACCTGGTGGCCGACCCGGCCGGGACGCTGGGCGCCCTGTGCGAGTTCCTGGGCGTGGCGGCCGAACCGCGCATGCTCGAGCAGAAGGTGACCTCCAGGGGCGCCCTGGTGGGCGCGGCCGGGTTCGACGCAGGGGCGGCCGACCGCTGGCGCGAAATCATCGATGCCGGCGCGCAGTCGAGCATCGAGCTGTTGCTCGGTCGGCGCCTGGCCGAGATGGGCTACGGGGCAGCGTGAACGACTAGGCGAGTGAGACCGCCTCGCCTACCCCCTGGTTCGCCGGCTCAGTGCCCGAGTCGGCCTGCTCCTCCAGCCAGCGCTCGGCGTCGATGGCCGCCCGGCAGCCATCGCCGGCCGCGGTGACGGCCTGGCGGTAGCGGTGATCGTGGACGTCGCCGGCCACGAACACGCCTTCCACGTTGGAGTAGGTGTGATCGACGACCTCGAGGTAGCCCTTGTCATCGATGTCGAGATGCTCGCGGAAGACCTCGGTATTGGGCTTGTGGCCGATGGCGATGAAGAGCCCCTCGATGGGCATCTGGCGCTTCTCCCCGGACAGCGTATCGGTCAGCTCCAGGCCCTCGATCTTGTCTGCGCCGAGCACGTCCGTGACCTGCGTATTCCACTCGATGCTGATCTTGGGGTGCGTCTTGGCGCGGTTCTGCATGATGCGGCTGCCGCGGAACTCGTCACGCCGGTGGATGAGCACGATCTCGCTGGCGAACTTGGTCAGGAACAGCGCCTCCTCGAGCGCGCTGTCCCCACCGCCGACCACCGCGATCCTCTTGTCACGGAAGAAGAAGCCGTCGCAGGTGGCGCAGGCCGACACGCCGCGTCCGCGCAGGCGCGTCTCGTTCTCCAGGTCGAGCCAGATGGCGCTGGCGCCGGTGGCCACGATGACCGCGTCGGCGGTGTACCGGGTGCCGCCGGCGGTGACCTTGAAGGGGCGTTCGCTGAAGTCGACCGAGTCCACGTCGATATCGTGCAGGCGGGCGCCGAAGCGCTCCGCCTGGGCGCGCATGTTGGCCATCAGGGCTGGGCCGTCGATGCCCTCGGGGAAGCCGGGGAAGTTCTCGACCTCGCTGGTGATCATGAGCTGGCCGCCGGGCACGAAACCGGCGATGACGAGCGGCTCGAGATCAGCGCGCGCGGCGTAGATGGCGGCGGTCAGGCCGGCCGGGCCGCTGCCGATGATGAGCACGCGCGCATGCGAGCCCTTGCCGGCGGTCGCGGCCGCCGGCGCGGATTCCGTTGGCTGCTCCATCGCGATGGGGGCGATGGGTGCGACCGGCGTCGTCTCGGCCCCGCTGTCGTCGAGGATCTGCAGGCCTCCGAAGCCGGGTGCGTTCTCGTTCATCGGTCTCATCCTAGCATCTATCTTGATACTCCCAGGGAGTATCAAGGGGCGTTCGTGTCAGGCGTGTGACGGATGGGTCAGGGCAAGGGGCTGGGTGTACCGAGCCCGCGCAGCTGGGGGATGACAGAGCGGCCGATGAGCTCGAGCTTGGCCAGATCGGCCACGTCGCGCACGCTGAAGATGGCGTGCTGTGCCCCGGCTTCAGCGGTGCGACCGAGTCGCTCCACCATGGCCTCGGGCGTGAGCGAACGACGTGCGCCGTCGGGCGTGATCGACACCTGGGTCAGGAACGTCTTCTCGATCTCGTCGTAGTCCCGGCCGACCGCCTGGCAGTGGCCTCGAAGCACCTCGTACTTGTGGCGCAACTGCGAGGGGTCGGTACCGAAGACGTTGCAGGCGTCGGCGTACTTGGCCACGAGCTTCAGCGTGCGTCGCTCCCCGCCGCCGCCGATGAGGATGGGTGGGTGCGGCCGCGACAGCGCCTGCGGGGCGTTCAGCGGGTCAGTGGCCTGGTAGTGGCGGCCGTCGAAGCGTTCACGCTGGCCCTGCTCACCACGCCAGGCCGCATGCGCCAACTGCAGGGTCTCCTCCAGCATCTCGAAGCGGTCACCCAGCGGCGGCATGGGGAAGCCCCAGGCGCGTGATTCCTGCTCGTTCCAAGCGGCTCCGATGCCGAACCAGGCACGTCCGCCGCTGAGCACGTCGAGCGTGGTCGCCGCCTTGATCCAGAGGCCGGCCATCCGGTAGTGGATGCCTCCGACCATCAGCCCCAGGCGCGCTCGCCTCGAATGCGCGGCCATGAAGCCGAGCGCCGTCATGCCCTCGAGCATCGGTTCCTCGGGCTTGCCCACCGAGCCGATCTGGAGGAAGTGGTCCATGACCCAGATCGAATCGAAGCCGGCTTCGTCCGCGGTGCGCACGATAGAAGCCAGCGTCTCACCGATGGCGGCATCGCCACCGGGCCAGGTGAACGAGCTGATCTGCAGTCCGACCTTCATGACGAGAAGTCTAGCGAGGCCGGACCGCAGGCAGGCCCTGACGCCGGACCGTAGGCAGGCCCTGACGCCGGACCCGCTAGCGGAAGAGGTCCTGCTCGGTGGGCATGATCACATCCGGAGCGACGGAGCCCGTCCCGGGCGGGAGGCGGGCACCCCGGATGAGCACGACCGGCTGGCGGCTGGTCTTGCCCGAGGCGAGTTCCGCCACCGAGGCCAGCTCGTCGGCCACGGCCACGACCGTGGCCGACATCTCTCGCCCCTCGGTATCGGCCTGTCCGCGCATGTCGTCGAGCGGCCGGAACCCCGAAACGCCTACGGCCACGTCAGTGATGCCCAGGCGCCAGGGCCGGCCGAACGAATCCGACACCACCACCGCCACGTCCACGCCCAGCTCCTCGAGGATCGCCTGCCGCAGGCCCGCGGCCGAGCGATCGGGGTCGTCGGGCAGCAGCGTGACCACGCCCTCGTCTCCGACGTTGGAGGCGTCCACGCCGGCGTTGGCGCAGACGAAGCCGTGGTGCGTACGGCTGATGATGATGCCCCGCTCCATGCGCACGACCTCGGCCGACTCACGCAGCACCACCTCTACCTGGCGCGGATCCTTGCCCCAGGCCCGCGCCCAATCGGCCGCCTCTGGCCGCGGTTCGACCTCAGCGAGGCGGACCACTCGACCCTCGGCCTTGGACACGACCTTCTGGGTCACGACGAGCACGTCGCCCTGGGCCGGTGCCAGCGTCGGGTCCTCGGTGACGAGCGCCCACCAGGCCTCGGCGATCAGGCGGCCCAGGTCGTCGCCCGGCCTGACCTCCGGCAGCGCTGGCAGTGGCACGGCCGTCAACCGCCCGCCTGCTGCGGTCACACGCCGTCCCCGTCGGCAGCAGCCCGGCCAAGCTCGGTCAGCTCCCGCATGCGGGCCGGGTCGAGGCGCTCGAGGTCGTCGGGCGTGTCGAGGTCAAAGCCCAGGACGTCATCGCTGATGACCTGCACCGCAGCCCCGGCCCTCTCCGCCGCTCGCAGGTGGGCCGCGAAGCTGTCGGGCCCGAAGGCCGGGGCGATGACCTTGGGCGGCTGCAGCAACAACGCGTTGGTGCCGCCGCCGGCGTCGGACGGTGCGATCGCCACGAGTGGGGCCCCCGCGGCCGCAACCATGCCGGCGTCGGCCGCCATCATCAGCTCTTCGAGCGCCTCGACCGTCAGGTACGGAAGGTCGCCCGGCAACACGAGCACGCTCGCGGCGTCTTCGTCGCGAGCTGCGCGGACTCCCAGGCGGATGCCCTCGTTGAGGCCTTCGCCCTGCTGGCGATGGACGGTCACTTCGACGCCGGCCTGACGGGTCGCGGCGTCGAGCACCGGATCGGGGCTGACGATGTGGATGCGCCGGCAGACCTTCCACTTCCCGAGTACGGCCAGCGTGTGCAGCAGCATGCCCAACACGAGCTCTTCTCGTTCCTCGGCATCCAGCGCGCCGCCCAGGCGCGCCTTGCCGCCGGACACCGTGCGCATGGGCAGCACCACGTGGACGGGCTCGAGCTCGCTCTCGCGGATGGGTCGGTCGTCGCTCATCGGTCAGGTGATGGTAGTCGCCATGGGCGGCACGTCAGTCGGTCGGATGGGCCCCGAGGATGGCAGCGCCCAGTCGCTCACGGTCGTGGTAGGAGCGCATGACGGTATCGAGCACGTCGACCGCGATCCCCTGGTCGCGCAGCACCGCGGCCTCTGCCGCGTCGGTGCCATCGAGCACGAAGGTGTCGACCAGGCCCGGATAGTGCTCCCGGTAGTGCGCCACGAAGCCGCTCGCGGAGGCGGACCCCCCGAGCGACTCGAGCATGCGGTCGGCCGGTCCTCGCAGTGCCTTCCCGGCGACCACCGGGCTCACGGCCACGATCGGTGCCGCTGCGGCCAGCAGCGCATCGAGCAGTCCGGGCACGGCCAAGATGGTCCCGACCGAGACGAACGGGTTCGAGGGAGCCACTACGATGAGCCGGGCCGCGGCCAGGGCGGACAGCACCTCGGGCGTCGGCCGAGCCCGTTCGATGCCCAGCCGGCGGACCTCCAGCACGGTGTCCCGTTGGCCACGGCGCACGAAGTAGTCCTGGAACTCGAGCCAGCCATCGGGCGTGCGTACCTCGGTGCGCACCGTCTCATCGCTCATGGGCAGCAGCCGGGCCGGGACCTCCAGGCGCGCCGCCAGCTCGGCGGTGACCTCGGTCAGGCGCAGGCCCTCGCGCAGCAGCTGGGTGCGGCGGATGTGGGTGGCCATGTCACGGTCGCCGAGCTTGAACCAGGTCTCTGCGCCGTATCGGCCCAGCATGGCCGAGGTCGACCAGGTCTCGTCGCGCACGCCCCAGCCGGTCTCGTCGTTGGCCAGGCCCGCCAGCGTGTACATGACCGTGTCGAGGTCCGGCGAGACGGCCAGGCCATGTATCTCCAGGTCATCACCGGTGTTCACCACCACCGAGAGGTCGAGAGGAGCGAGGCCGTGTGCGCCCCGCGCGGCCGAGGCCAGGGCCAGGCCGTGGCTGAGCTTGGCTCCGCCGTAGCCGCCCGCGAGCACGACGAGCCCGGGGCCGCCGTTCAGGAAGGACTCGTCAGCGCTCACGCGTCGGGGTGCTCCACGACGCGGTCGGGTCGGAGCACGAAGCTGATGCGTTCCTGGGGCTTGAACACCTCCCGGATCATGCGCTCGGCCTTGGCCGCATCGTCGGCGTTGTAGCGTCGAGCCATCTCGGCGATGTCGGCCTGGGCTGTGGCCTGATCAGCCACCACCTCAACGCGTCCGCTGACGCTGACCCAGTCGTAGCCGGCCTCGATGAGCATGCTGCAGCGAGGGTCTCGCAGCAGGTTGGCGGGCCAGACGCGGCCGACCGCGGAGTTGAGCACAACGGCATCGCCACGCACGAGATACCACACCACGGCCAGGTGCGGAGCGCCGCCGGCTGACACCGTCGCGAGCGTGCCGAACATGCCCTCGTGCTCCAGCACTGCGCGTGCCCAGCCCTCGATCCGTCGTGCCATGTCCACTCCGCTCAGGCTACGTTCCATCGTGTGGTCGATCGTTGCCGCCCGATGATACGGGCGTTCGGGGTCTAGACTCGTCGCCTGATCCGAGAAACCACGGCTTGGACCAGGGGAGGAGCGACATGACCCAGATCCACCTTCGCGCCGAGGTCGGCGACTACGCACCGCTGGTGCTCCTGCCCGGCGATCCCAACCGGGCCCGGCGCGTGGCGGAGCTGTTCGACGGGGGCCTCGAGGGCGCCCGCCTCGTCAACGACCATCGCGGCATGCTCGGCTACACCGGCGAGTACAAGGGCCGGCCGGTGAGTGTCCAGACCTCGGGCATGGGCACGCCATCCATCTCCATCGTGGTCGAGGAGCTGCTGAACCTCGGCGTTCGACGGCTCGTGCGCATCGGCACCACCGGCGGCATCGGTCGCGGCGTCCGCGCTGCCGACATCGTGGTGGCCATGTCGGCGGTTCCGGCCGACGGCGCCACCAGCACCTACCTGCATGGCGAACCCTACGCGCCCACGGCCGACTTCGAGCTGACGCGCGCTCTCGTCGATACGGCTCGCTCCATGGATGTGCAGCCGCACATCGGCCAGATCCTCACCGCCGACGTCTTCTACAACCCCGATCCCGACTACGTCTCGAAGTGGCGCGCTCGCAACATCCTCAGCGTCGAGATGGAGGCGGCAGCGCTCTTCACGCTCGCGGCACGGGCCGCGGCCACCGGCGCGGACGTCAAGGCCGCCTGCATCCTCACCGTCAGCGACACGATGTCCGATGAGGAGGAGATCGGCGAGACCTATCTACCGCTCGACGCGCTCGAAAAGGCCACCGACCGCATGATCGAGGTGGCCCTGGAGGCCGGCCTCTCGATCTGAGGCGGCGATGACGCTGCATCTGCCGGTCGGGCTCAATCCGACCGCCATCGGGGTCGATGCGTCATGGTGGCTTGACGCTGTCGGCAGGGCCGAGGACGTTGGCTTCGGAACGGCCTGGATCTGGGATCACTTCATCAGCCGGGGCGACCTCGACGACCCGCTGCTGGAGTGCTGGACCATGCTTACCGCAGCGGCCGTCTCCACCGAGCGCATCCGCGTGGGCTCGTTCGTGGCCAACGTCGTCAACCGCCATCCTGCGCTGCTGGCCAACATCGTGGGCACGCTCGCGGAACTCGCGCCTGGCCGGGTGGAGCTGGGCCTCGGCATCGGCGGCCACCCGCTCGAGCACCGCGCCTACGGCATGGAGTTCCCGCCCCCGCCCGAGCGGGCCGAGCGGCTCGAGGAGGCCGTGGCCGTGCTGCGCGCCCTGTTCGGGGGAGGCCCGGTCGACTACGAGGGACGCTACTACCGGCTCGAGCAAGCACGCGCGTTCCCGGTCCCGAGGCCCGCGCCGCGCATCACCATCGCCGGCCTGCGACCGGCCGGCGCCCGCCTGGCGGCACGCGTAGGAGACGCCTGGACCTGCTTCGCGCCCGAATACGAGCAACTGCGGCCGGTATTCGATGAGGCCCTGGTCGCGGCCGGCCGCGAGCTCGATGAGGTGGGCGTGGTCGTGGGCATCGAGCACGACGAGATCGACGAGGACCTGGCCACCCTGACCGCGCGCTGGCGAGGGCTGGGGGCGACCGAGCTCATCGTCCACGACGTGGGCCCGGGCGAGCTCGATCGCATCCTTGCCCTGGCCTGACCGGGACGCTTCCATGAGCGATGCGCTGACACTTCTCGTCGTCCGCGCTAGGCTCCACCTCGATGACCGGACCAACGAACCCGACAGAAGCCCAGGGGGATAGCGGCTTCCTCGCGCCCAAGCCGGGCTCGAAGCCCGTGGACCACTGCTTTCGCTGCGGCGCCGAGACCGCGCCCGGGGTGGGCCTCTGCGACGCGCACAACACCGGACACCTGTCCGGGCCCAGCGCTACCCAGATGCACGCTACCGTCTTCGGCGGCATCGTCCTGGGCGTCATCGGCTTCTTCGTCATCGCCAGCCTGGCGGTGACGACGACGGGCCCGTTCGCCTCCGCGGTCACCTCCGCGACCGCCGATGCGGACGGCGCCGTCGCGCTTGCCTTCACCGTCACCAACGAGGGTGCCGACCGGGGCGTAGCCGACTGTCGCATCACCCGCGACGGTGTGCCCCGACCCGACGACCTTGCCTTCCGCACGGTGGCGGTGCCCGGCGGCGAGACCATCACGCTCGAGCGGCAGCTGACCCGTCCGCCCGCCCAACCCGGCTACGACACCGAGGCGCTCACGGTCGTCTGCAGCTAGGTCTCCTGCTCGCGCCCCGCGCGGCCCTGGGCTTCCGATGGCCGGTCCGCCCGGTCCGCTGTCTAGTCCGACCCGCTAGCATCAGGTAGTGCTCAAGCCAGACGCTGCCCACGAGCTGGAGATCGCCTCGGAGGCTGCCCGCGTTGCCGGCCGCATCCAGATGGGACTGTACGAGCGCCTCGAGTCCATCGACTTCAAGAGCGAGAAGGACGTGGTCACCGAAGCCGACCACCTGAGCGAGGCAGCCATCCTCGAGATCATCGGCGGGGCCTTCCCCGGCGATGCCTTCCTGGCCGAGGAATTGGGTGAATCGGGCGTCCAGGCCGACCGGCTCTGGGTCATCGACCCGCTTGACGGGACCGTCAACTACGCCAACGGCATCCCCTTCTTCGCGGTCAGCATCGGGCTCGTCGTGGACGGGCAGCCAACGCTGGGCGTCGTGCTCGACCCCACCCGTGACGAGCTGTTCACGGCCATCAGGGGGCAGGGGGCCCACCTCAACGGGCAGCGCATCCGCAACCGGGCCAAGGAGCGCATGGCCGACGCCGTGGTCAGCCTGGGCCTGCCCAGCCGCGGCTTCGGAAGACAGTACCGGGAGATCCGACGACGCGTCCGCAACACCCGCGCCATGGGCAGTGCCACGCTCTCGCTCACGTACCTGGCCAACGGGCGTTTCGACGCCTACGTGCAGTGGTCCAAGCTCTCGCTCTGGGACATCTGTGCCGCCGGCGTCATCGCCCTCGAGGGCGGCGCGGTCGTGACCTCAGCCCTGGGCAACAGCTGGTTCGGCATCGGCATGCCATCCAAGTCGATCGGCATCGTCGCCGCCCCGCCGCAACACCACCGGGCCTACCTCGAGCTTCTCACCGCCGACTGACAGCCGCTCCCCGACCGGCGGCCGCCCCCGCAGGGTCTCGCTTGCATCAGCTGCACGCATTCGGCCTCGAGGCCGACCGGGTGGCGCGTCGTGTTCATGTGGTGCAAGCGGTCGCCACCAGATCGCAGCCCACGCAAAGACCCCGCTCCCGCACCGCCAGACAGGTCGGACTCGTGCACCACACGCAACCTCGCTAGAGCGCGCACCACACACGCGCCGCCGCACCACACGCAACCTCGCTAGAGCGCGCACCACACACGCGCCGCCGCACCACACGCAACCTCGTTGACGCACGCGCAACGCACGCGCGCGGCCGCACCACACACGCGCCACCGCGCGCCGATCCCGTTAGCCGTGTCCGGGCAGGCGTTCGAGGAGGCGAGGGGAGCGCAGGCGCACGACCAGCGCCTCGAAGGCCGGCCGGTCGACACCGCGCCAGCGCAGCTCTCCGGGGTCGGCCTGGGGGATGGGCGCGTCGATCCGCAGGGTCGCGAGCTCGCGGAAGAGCAGCGCATCAGCCCGATGCTCAGCCAGCGTGCGGGCCAGGCTGGCGGCGCCTCGCACCTTCAGGTCCCAGGCGCTCACCGAGTCGGGGATTTCCTCCAGGTGGGGGTAGCGCTGCAGCACCGTCGCTGCCGACCGAGTGCCCCAGCCCGCGAGGCCGGGGAAGCCGTCGGCCGCATCGCCCACCAAGGCCAGGTAGTCGGGGATCGAGGCCGGCCGCACCCCGAACTTTCCGGCCACCCCGTCGGCGTCGTAGAAGCGGCCAGCCCGCCGGTCGAAGGTGACCACGCGGCCGTCCTCGCGCACACACTGGGCCATGTCCTTGTCGGGCGAGAGGATGACCACTCGTTCGACGTCGGGGTGGTCAGCGAATCGAGCCGCTGCGGCAGCCAGCCCGTCGTCAGCCTCGAACTCGACCATCGGCCAGACGACCGCGCCCAGCGCGCGCAGAGCCTCCTCCACCAGGCCGAACTGGGCCAGCAGTTCAGGCGGCATGCCCTCGTCGGTCTTGTAGCCGGCGTAGCGGTCATTGCGCCAGGAGCGGATGACATGGTCGGTGGCACAGCCCAGATGGGTGACACCGTCCTCGCGCAGCAGCGACAGCACCGACTCGACCACGCCCAGCGTGGCCCCCACCGGCTCGCCGTCGATCCCGTTCCGGGGCGGTCGCCCGAAGTGCGCGCGGAAGAGCTCGTAGGTAGCGTCGAGCAGATGGATCTGCACAGCGGACGCCCGTTCGCTCGTGCCTGCGTCAGCCGCGCTTGGCCGTCGCGGCGGGCTTGCGGGTAGTCCGGCGACGGGTGGGCTTGGCGGCCGCCTTGGCCGCCGCCTTGGCCGCCGCCGCCTTGGCCGCCTTGGCCGACGCCTTGGTGGCCGCTTCCTCATGCTCGGCGAGGGCTGCCGCATAGGCGGCGCCGATGATGCCCGAGGTGTTCAGGAACCTGGCCTTGGCCAGGTCACAATTCGTCTCGAGGTAGTCCCAGTACTTGTCCGAGCGCTTGCTCACGCCACCGCCGAGGATGATGCGGTCTGGCCAGAAGAAGAACTCGAGCATGGCCAGGTACTCGTTGAACTCGCCCGCCCATTCCTTCCACTTGAGGCTCCGCCGCTCACGGGCCACGCCGCTGACCAGCGTCTCCGAGGCCTGGTCGTGCATGAGCAAGTGTCCGAACTCGGTGTTGGGCACGAGGCGCCCCTCGCTGATGAGGGCGCTGCCGATGCCCGTGCCGATGGTCAGCAGGATGGTCGTGCCCGGCTGGCCCTTGGCTTCCCCGTAGGCCAGCTCGGCCATGCCGGCCGCGTCCGCGTCGTTGATGACGTGGACAGCGCCACCCAGCGTCTCGCCGAGCCTGCCGGTGGCATCGAAGTCGACCCAACCCTTGTCCAGGTTCGCGGCCATCTTCATGCGCCCGCGCTTGATGGGCCCGGGCAGCCCGCAGCCGATGGGCAACTCCTTCACCTGGCCGTGCTCGGCGAGCACCTGTTCGACCACGGAGGCGACGGTCTCGATGACGGCTTCCGGCTTCGACGGCTGTGGCGTCTTCTCGCGTACGCGAGAGCTCACCAGTTCGGCAGTGGCCAGGTCGACCATGGCGGCCTTGACGCCGGTGCCGCCGACGTCGATGCCGAGGGCGACACCGGTGAGCGGGATGGCCTTGGCCGTGGCGGCCGCCGGCGCAGCTGAAAGACGCGCTGAGGGGGGCACGGCGGCGGGCTCGTTGGACTGCGTGGGGGCGGCAATGTCAGTCGTGCTCATATCGGCTGCAGGATACGCCGCCGGTGCCTGCCAGTGACCGCCACCGCGCGCGCTGGGCGTAGTTGACCTACGATGCGGCCGACATGTTCGACCCCTACGGTGACTTCAAGCTTCTTCCGCCTGACCCTGATCCCGATGAGACCCAGGACTGGGTCGCCTCGCTCGATGCCCTGGTCGAGGAGCTGGGCAAGGAGCGCGCCCAGTTCGTCATGTACAAGCTGCTCAAGCGCGCTCGCCAGCTGCACATCGGCCTGCCCCCGCTGACGCAGACCCGCTACATCAACACCATCAGCCCGGAGCAGGAAGCGCCCTTTCCCGGGGACGAGGACATGGAGCGCCGCATCCGCCGGCTCGTGCGCTGGAACGCGGCGGCCATGGTCCTGCGCGCCAACAAGGAATCGCCTGGTATCGGCGGCCACCTGGCCACGTTCGCCTCGGCCACCAGCCTCTACGAGGTCGGCCTCAATCACTTCTTCCGGGGCAAGGACGCCGAGGGCATGGGCGACCAGGTCTACTACCAGGGTCACGCGGCTCCGGGGATGTACGCGCGCGCCTTCCTCGAGGGCCGGCTGTCCGAGTCGCAGCTCGACCACTTCCGGCGCGAGGTCGTACCCGACACGGGCCTTTCCTCGTATCCGCACCCACGGCTGATGCCCGACTTCTGGGAGTTCCCGACCGTCTCGATGGGCCTCTCGCCCCTGGCGGCCATCTACCAGGCGCGCTTCAACCGCTATCTCCACAACCGCGGCATCAAGGACACCTCGCAGAGCCGGGTGTGGGCCTTCCTCGGCGATGGCGAGACCGACGAGCCGGAGTCGCTGGGCTCGCTCAGCATCGCCGCGCGCGAGGGCCTGGACAACCTCATCTTCGTGGTCAACTGCAACCTTCAGCGCCTCGATGGCCCGGTCCGCGGCAACGGCAAGATCGTGCAGGAGCTCGAAGCCGTCTTCCGTGGCGCTGGCTGGAATGTCATCAAGGTCATCTGGGGACGCGAGTGGGACGAGTTGCTGGCGCGTGATCCAGGGGGCGTGCTCGTCCAGCGCATGGCCGACGTCGTCGACGGCGAGTGGCAGAAGTACTCGGTCGAGCCGGGCTCGTACATGCGCGAGCGCTTCTTCGGGGCCGACCCGCGTCTGGCGGCACTGGTGGCGGACAAGACCGACGATGAGCTCAAGGCGCTCCGTCGCGGTGGCCACGATTACCGCAAGCTGTACGCGGCCTACCACAAGGCCACGCAGCCCAACGGAGCACCCACGGTGATCCTGGCCAAGACCGTCAAGGGCTGGACGCTGGGCTCCTCGGTGGAGGCGCGCAACATCACCCACCAGGCCAAGAAGATGAACGACGAGGAGGTGCGGGTCTTCCGCGACCGCCTCGAACTGCCCATCCCCGACGACGATCTGCACGAGGTGCCCTACTACCATCCGGGCCCCGACTCGCCGGAGATCGAGTACCTGCAGGAGCGGCGTGCTGCTCTGGGTGGGCCTTCGCCGCGCCGCGTGGTGGTGAGCAACCCGCTCGACACGCCGGGCCAGGAGGTCTACCGCGAGTTCGACGGGGGCTCCGGCGGGCAGGCTGTCTCGACCACGATGGCCTTCGCCAAGCTGCTGCGCAACATCCTGCGCGACGAGGGTGTGGGCGAGCGCATCGTGCCCATCATCCCCGACGAGGCCCGCACCTTCGGCATGGATTCGCTCTTCCAGGAGGTGGGCATCTACTCGGCGCTGGGCCAGCTCTACGACCCGGTCGACTCGAACCTGATGTTCTCGTATCGCGAGGACAAGGCCGGCCAGATCCTCGAGGAGGGCCTGACCGAGGCCGGCTCGACCGCTTCCATGCAGGCCGCGGGCACCTCCTATGCCACGCACGGCGAACCGATGATCCCGTTCTACATCTTCTACTCGATGTTCGGGTTCCAGCGCACGGCCGACGAGATCTGGGCCTTCCAGGACGCGCGAGGGCGGGGCTTCATGATGGGCGCCACCGCCGGCCGCACCACGCTCAACGGCGAGGGCCTCCAGCACGAGGACGGCCACAGCCTGGTGCACGCCTCCCACTTCCCCTCTTGCCGCGTCTACGACCCTGCCTTCGCCTACGAGACGGCGGCCATCGTCAAGGACGGCATCGAGCGGATGTACGGGCCGCAGCCGGAGGACGTCTTCTACTACGTCACGCTCTACAACGAGAACCACGTCATGCCCGTGCGGCCCGAGGGCGTGAGCGACGAGGACATCATCAACGGCCTCTATCGCTTCGCCGAGGCCCCGGCCGTCACCGACGGAGCGCCGCGCGCCACCATCCTGGCCTCAGGCGTGATCATGCAGCAGGCGCTGGCAGCGCAGGCCATGCTCGCGGAGCGGTACGGCGTGGCGACGGAGATCTACAGCGCGCCGTCCTTCCAGCTGCTGCGCAACGAGGCCCTCGAGACCGAGCACTGGAACCTGCACAACCCCGGTTCGGTACGCGTCCCCTACGTGACCAGGGTGTTGGCCGAGCCCGGCGCTGCCGGTCCCGTGGTGGCTGTCTCGGACTGGATCGCCGCCTGGCCGGACATGGTCAGCCGCTGGGTCCCGACCGAAGCCTGGCGCAGCATGGGCACCGACGGCTACGGCCGCAGTGACACCCGCGAAGCCCTCAGGCGTTTCTTCGACATCGACGCGGAGCACATCAGCGCGGCGGTTCTGGTCGAGCTGGCCCGGCTGGGCAAGCTGCCGCTGGGCGAGGTCGCGAAGGCCGTCGCCGAGCTCGACCTCGAGCCCGAGGCACCTTTCGCCATCGACCGCTGAGCCGGACCAGTACCAACGGGGCAGTAGCCATCCCCCCGTGGGTGGCCGCTACCATCGTGTCGTCATGACCGGGACGACCTACGTTCCTGGTGAGCCTGCCGACGCGACTCTTGTCGAGGCTGCTCGCCGGGGTGATCTGCACGCCTGGGAGCGGCTCGTTCGCCGATACCAGGAGTCCGTCTATCGGGTCGCCTGGCTCATCGTCCGCGACTCCGACCTGGCGGAGGCTGCCGCGTTGTCCGCCTTCGTGCGCGCCTTCCGGGCGCTGCCCTCCTACGACGAGCAGGTCAGCCTGCTGCCCTGGCTCATCCGCATCACCGGCGGCGAGGCGCGCCAGCAGCGTCGCGAATCGGGCCGCCCCACGCCATCATCGCGACCGGTCGAGCGCCAGCCGACGCCGCACTTCCCGGCTTCGGCGGTCCCGGGCATGGCCCAGGCCGCCGGACTCACCATCCACGAGCGGGGCGCCGTCACCGAGGCCTTCGACCGTCTTGGCGAGGAGGACCGCCTGGTGTTGGCCGCGCGCTACCTCCTCGGTCTGTCGAGAGACGATGCCGCCAGTGCACTCTCTGTCGCCAGCGCTCTCGTCGATGAGCGGCTCGAGGGTGCCCTGAAACGGCTTCGCAGCCGGATGGCCGCCGCCTGATGAGCGTCCAGAGCCACCCAGGCTCCCACAGCGGCCTGCCCGACGATCGCCTCGGGACCGTGGCCGTCTCACTGGCCGTGGCGGAGCTGACGCTCACGCCGGACGTGGTTCCTGCCGTGATGGACCGGATCGCCCGCGACGCGGTGGCCTATCCCGAGCAGTTCGACCGCCGGCCGGGGCCGCCCGCGCCACCCTCCTGGATGCCGCCGAGCGAGCGCTCTGCCAAGCGGGCCATCAGCCGGCTGGCCGTCATCGGCGTGCTGGTCGCCATCGTCGTCGCGCTGGTCATCTTCGCCGCCTCGGCCAGCGCCGGGGCAGCAGGCAGCGGTGACTTCGGAGCCGTAGAGCTGGTGGCCGGAAGGGCCGCTCCCCTGCCGATTGACGCGATAGATGGCAGGCTGGTGTCGTTCGGGGTCGATGAGGCCGGCGAGGTCTACGGCATCGAACACGGAGGCCGAATCCTTCACGTCGTCACGGAGGATCCATGACCCAGACCCAGTCCCGTCGCTTCAGCTTCGTCGCGCTGCTGCTGACACTCGCGTTGGTGATGGCCGCCGCCAGCTCGGCAGTCACGCTCGGCGCCCAGGGCAAGAACAAGAAGAATGCCAAGACCACCAACGAACCCGCGGTGGCAGCCTCGCCGGCAGCGGAGGCGTCGCCCACGCCGAGCCCAGAGCCGACGCCCGAGCCCACGCCGTTCCCCATGTTCGACCCCGCCTCGGTCGGGCTGCGCATCGACCTCCTCACCGACGGGCTCAACGCGCCCGTGTATCTCACCGACGACCGGGCGCCGGGCGGCTGCCTCTATGTCGTCGAGCAGGGCGGCATGGTCCGCATCGTCGAGGCCGACACGGGATACCTGCGGCCGGCACCCTTCCTCGACATCAGCAAGCTCGTGGCCACCGGCCCCGAACAGGGCCTCCACAGCATCGCCTTCCATCCCAAGTTCCGGAAGAACGGACGCTTCTTCGTCCACTACAACCGGCCCGACAACGCCTCGGTCATCGCCGAGTTCAAGGGCAAGCCCTGCGCATCCGCCGGCAACAAACCGGTCAAGACGCTGTTGACGGTGGACCAGGAGTTCCCCAACAACAACGCCGGCTGGATCGGCTTCGGCCGTGACGGCTACCTCTACATCCCGCTCGGTGACGGCGGTGGCCGCTCGCCCGGCGACCCCAACGGCTACGGCCAGACCAAGTCGACCCGGCTGTCGAAGGTGCTTCGCATCGACGTGAACAAGGGCCGCCGCTACGTCGTGCCCCAGGACAACCCCTATGCCAAGAAGAAGATGGGCTTCCCGCCGGAAGCCTGGGCCTGGGGCCTGCGCGACCCGCGCCGAGCCTCCTTCGACCGCAAGACCGGGGACCTGTGGATCGGCGACGTGGGCCAGGACCGCCACGAGGAGATCGACCTCATCCCCGTGGGCGCGACCACGAAGGGTGCGGCTCTCAACTTCGGCTGGTCGGACGTGGAGGGGTATGCCTCCTGCCACCCCAATGTTCCCGAATGCGACCCCTCGCTCTACGAGGAGCCAGTGTGGAGCTATGACAAGGTCCCGCCGCACCGTGCGGTGACCGGCGGCTACGTCTATCGCGGCAAAGCCATCCCCGAGCTCTTCGGCGTCTACCTCTTCAGCGACTTCGCCAGCGGCTATCTGTGGGCGCTCGACGCGGAGGCCGTCTACGAGGGTCTCGACGTCACCGCCGAGCTGCTGCTGGATGCCCCGCAGGGGTTCGTCTCATTCGGCCAGGACGATTCTGGCGAGCTCTATCTCGTCTCCTTCGACGGCAGCGTCTACCGGCTCAATCGCGCCGAAAGCTGAGCTCGGTCGGGTTCGAGCATGGTGACCGAACAAGAGCCCGACCCAGACAGCCTGCGCTACGCGCGCTACTGGGAGCCGGTGCTGGCCGCTCCCGCCCAGCGCCTGCTGCGGCTCCTGGACGTGGTGCCGAGGACATACCTCGACATCGGTGCCGGCACCGGAGCGCTGGTGCTGGCGGCGGCCAGGCGATGGCCGGAGGCCCGCCTCATCGGGCTCGACGCATCCGCCGGCATGCTCTCGGTCGCGCGCAGTCGCTCGAGCGCAGGGGCCGACGGTGCGGGCCGCTTCAGCTGGCTGGCCGCCGACGCCGCAGCCATGCCACTGGACGATGCCTCGGTGGACGTTGCCACCTCCTCGTTCATGCTCCAGCTGGCCGACGATCGCCGAGCGGTGCTGGGCGAGGTCAAGCGCGTCCTGCGCCCCGGAGCCGTCTTCGCGTTCGTGACCTGGCTGGCCGATGAGCTCGAGCTCGAGGCCGACGAAGCCTTCGAGGAGGCCCTGGCCGAGCTGGGACTCGACGAGGCCGAGCCGCCGGGCGGCCGACCTCCGCGGGTGACCGACTACCGTTCCCTCGACGAGGCGCGCGACGAGCTGCTGGCTGCCGGCTTCACCCAGGTCGAGGTCCGGGTCGATGACATCCATCATGCCTGGACACGAGAGGCCTTCCTCGAGTTCAAGCTGGACTACGACGAATACGACCTGGTGGAGTCGCTTGAAGCCCCGCTGGCTGAGCGGCTGCGGTCGGCCGCGCTGGCGCGCTTCGCCGACATGCCCGAGTCGGCCTTCGTCGTCCGCGGCCCATTGGTCGTGGCGCTCGCCCGCCGCTAGCTCTCACGCGCCTGGCCCAGGTGTCGCGTCTACTCGGGGATAGGACAGCCTAGACAGCGAAGGGCGTGCCTTCCAGCGGGCGGCAGACCTTGCACGGCCGGTAGCCGGCGTCTCGCGCTTCCTCGGCGCTGTGGAATCGGACTTCGTGGGTACTCGAGGTCCGACGGGCGTGCCGGCACGAGGGATAGCAGTAGATGCTGGTGGTATCGGAGCCGGTGTAGCGGACACCAACGCCGGCCATCCGCTCCAGCTCCACCGTATCGGTGCCCTCGAGCGTGAGCACCTCGCGCTTGGCCTCCGGTCCGCCCGCACCGTAGTTGCCGATGTGGCCGTCGGCGCGCACCACCCGATGGCAGGGGATGACGAAGGTGATGGGGTTTCCCGCCAGCGCCGAGCCCACCGCCCGCACGGCCTTCGGCCGGCCGATCTCGCGCGCTACCCACGCATAGGGCCGCACCTCCCCGTAGGGGATCTCCATGGTCTTGCGCAGCACCGCCCGTTCGAACTCGGTGAGCGCGTCGAGGTCGACCGGCGGGCCGTCGGTGCGCTTGCCGTCGAAGCGCTTGCGCACCTGGGCCAGCATCCCTGCCGGCATCCGTGGCACGCGTCGTATTGGGCGGCCGTGGCGCAGTTCGTACTCGGTTTCGAAGCCGTCGGGGTCGCCAGCGCGCTCGGCCGCGGTGATGCCGCTCGCTGCCCAGGCCACGTACAGGGGCCCGATGGGCCCGTCGATCTCCGTCCACGAGTCGACCAGGCCGACCCCGGCCATGACGGCGTCGGCCAGTCCATGAGGCGCCGTCGCCTCCACCGAGCGCAGTGCCTTGACCATCGTTCGTGCCTCCCGCAAGCTCATCGCGCCACCTCGTGGCTGTCATGGCTCATATCGTCCTCGAGCGCCTTCCGCAGCAGGCGTATGCCCCGATGCACGTCCGACTTGACCGTGCCCAGCGGCCGGCCCAGCGCCTCCGCCAGTTCCGGGTATGAGAGTCCGCTGACGTGGCGCAACTCGACCGCCCGCCGGTATCGGGCGGGCAAGGCATCCAGCCGCGCTTGCCATCGGCCCGCTGCCTCGCGCTGCTCGGCGATGCGGGCTGGCCCCGGGCTCTCATCGGCTTTCATCTCCGCCACCGTCGCCAGCGCAGCGGTGGCTGGGGTCCGCCGGCGCGCCCGGTTGCGGGCGAGGTTGCCGGTGATGGCAGCCAGCCACCCGCGCGGGCGCAGCCCGGCGATACGACTCGCGTCGTAGCCGGCCAGCGCCCGGTACGCCCGGATGAAAGCCTCCTGGGCCAGGTCCTCCGCATCGGCCGGGCGCCTCGTCGAGCGCAGGGCGATGCCGTAGACGAGGTCCTGGTGATGGGCCAGGAACTCCGGGAAAGAACCCTCAAGGTCCTGGGCCAGCCGGCGGGGGCAGTCAGCGCACACGCAGGCAAGAACACGCGGTCGTGGTCATCGGTTGCAGTGTGCCGCCTGCGGTCGAGCCGGGCACGTCCCGGCGACCGTCCACCCCACCCGCGCCACCCGCTACTCGCGTCACCCGCGCCAATCCGAACTCGCGCCACCCGCAACTCGAACCACGGACGGGCCGCGTCCGACTAGCCCACGTACCTGCGCTCGGTGTAGCACCACTTGAAGCCGCGGCCCACCGGCATCGAGGCCATGACTGCGTGCCCAGTCTGCCGATAGTGCGCCTCGGCATCGCCGGCCTGGGACTCGCAGCAGCCAACGTGACCACATGTCGCGCACACCCGCAGGCTGTAGGTGCTGCCGCACTCCTCGCAGGCATTGCCGGAGGGGGTGGCCATCGAGTCGGGCCCATGGCTGCAGGTCGCGCCATCTGTGCCGAGGAGGTTCCGAATCATGTCCATGCCCGACATCTTGACGCAGTCGACGTGTCGATCCTGTGATGGACCTCACAGCTGGAGTCCCGCCCCTGGCTCACGACGCCCGGCCGAGCCTCAGCGCAGCAGGAAGCCTTTGCCTAGATGGTCGCGTTCGTCGAGGACGAAGCGGCTGTGCCCCGTGACGTAGCCGTTGCCGGCCACGCTGGTGATGACGGCGGCGTGCTCGCCGAGCGTGGCCGTGCCTTCGACGCGCGCGGTGAAGGACTCGCCGGTGATGCTGGCATTGACGAGCGTATCGCCGATCTCCGAGGCGCCCAGCGCGTAGCGGGCCGCCAGCAGGGCCGACGTGCCCGAGCCGCAGGGGGAGCGGTCGACCTCGGCATCGGCGAAGACGGTGACGTTGCGGATGGTGGCCTCGGCCGCGAGCCCGTCAGGCGATGTCGAGGGCTCGCTGTCGACGAGGATGGTGCCGTAGACGAAGCCCAGCGATGGTTCGGTCGGATGGGTCGGCGGATGGTCGCGTCGCAGTGCCTCGGTGATGGCGGCGCCGGCTCGGGTCAGCTGCTCGATCTGCTCGGGCACCACGCGCATGCCCAGCTCGGCCACGTCGACGATGCCGTAGTAGGCCCCACCGAAGGCGAGCTGCACGGCCAGGCCCTTGCGTTCGGCGGCGGCTCCGAAGAGCCGCACACCCCGCGGTCGCATGACGAGACCCTCTGCGTGCAGGTAAGAGGGCACGTTCCGGAAGCGCACCGAGCGCACGACCGGCTCTGCGCCCACGCCCACGCTGACCTCGGCGGCTGCGCTCACCAGGCCGGCCGGCGTCTCCCAGCGGATCTCGGTGGTAGGCGTGGTGGCCGGGTAGAGCCCCTCCTCGATGAGGCCCTGCGTGAGCGCGATGATGCCGTGTCCGCACATCGTGCTGTATCCCTGGTTGTGCATGAAGAGCACGGCGACGTCGGCATCCTCGCGCACCGCCGGCAGTAGCACCGCGCCGTACATGTCGCGGTGCCCGCGAGGCTCATACATGAGCATCTGGCGGATGTGGTCGGCGTGTTGCTGCACCCAGGCGCGGCGCTCCTCGATGGGCAGCGGCGGCACCTTCGGGTAGCCCGAGCGGATGAGCCGCAGCGGCTCACCCGCACAGTGCAGGTCGAGCGTCTCAACGACCACGCGTGAAGCGTCGCGCTCACGTGCCTGGCCCGGCGTCCACGGCAGCGGCCGGCTCGCGACCGCGGCCTCACGGCGGCCGGGCCGCGCGTCATCGGTTCCCTGCTCCTCGAAGAAGGCCCCCTTGTCCTCGGCGACGGACTGGAACACGACCGTGAGCACGTGCTCGTCGCCCTCCGATCCCCAGCGCCGGGACTTGGGCTCCCAGCCGCGGCTGGCAGCCTGCTGACGCTCGCGCAGGTAGGAGCGCTCGGCGGAGGCGCGGTCGGCAGCCGCGTAGGTGCGGATGACCTGACTCGTCGAACCCCTAGCGCTCGTCCTCGCCATCGTCTGTGCCGGCCTCCGCAGGGGTGGCGCGACGGGACCGCGCCACTGGTGGTCATGATAGCCAGCCACGCCGTCCCGATTGGCGTACCGTCACTGCATGAGCGAGTACGCATCCCACGAACTGCAACAGCTGCGGCGGCGCATCGGCGACGTCTCGCAGCTCGTCTCCACTCGCGCCGCGCGCCTGGCCGATGGCAACGAGGACGGGCTTCGCATCGTCGATGCCCGTGCCGCCGGCGGCCTGTCGGCCACGATCCTGGCCGACCGCGGCCTTGACCTCGGCGCTGTCTGGGCAGCCGGTCACCAGGTCGGCTGGCAGTCCACCACCGGTGCGGTCCATCCCGCCTATTTCCACGAAGCCGACTGGTTGCGCTCCTTCCACGGCGGCATGCTCACCACCTGCGGCCTGCAGAACGTGGGCCTGCCCTCCGACGACGAGGGCACCAGCCACGGGCTCCACGGGCGCATCTCCAACATCCCGGCGCACAACGTGGCTCATCGGGTCATCGAGGAGGACGGCCGGCTGGTGGCGGAGGTCACCGGCGAGCTGCGCGAGACGGACGTCTTCGGGGCCGACCTGCTGCTCCGCCGTCGCATCACGCTGCCGATGGGTGAGACCGTCCTCCACGTCGAAGACGAGGTCATCAACGGGGGGCATGCCCCGGCCGCGCTGATGATCCTCTATCACCTGAACCTGGGCTACCCGGTCGTGGCTGAGGGTGCCCGCCTCATCACGCCCCGCGCTGAGGTCACGCCACGTGACGCGGCCGCGGCCGGCGGCATGGACGAACGAACCACGTTCCCGGCGCCACAGGACGGCTTCGTCGAGCACGTCTTCCGCCACGAGCTGGCGCCCACCGATGCCGAGCGTGTGAGCGCCTCGATCGTCAACCCAGTGTTCGGACCCACCGGCGGCATCGGGCTCACGGTCAGCTGGGATCCCCGACAGCTGCCGCTCATGTGGCAGTGGCGGATGCTCGGTCCGGGGATGTACCTCACCGGACTCGAGCCGGCCAACTGCGGGCTGGCTGGTCGGGCTGCCGAGCGCGAGGCGGGAACGCTGCAGATGCTGGAGCCTGGCCAGTCCCGTCGCTCGGGCGTTTCCATCCGCGTCTCGCTCGGTGATGAGGCGGTCGCGCTCGCCGGAGGCGCCTGACCATCCGTCCATGACCCCGTGCGCGGGCTTCGTGCTACGGTCGCGAGCGACCACCCACCAGGACATCGAGCTGCGCAGGAGGGCTGACCATGCCCGGACCAGGCCTTGACCTCGTCGGCGCCGAGGAGCTCGCCGAGGTCGCCGAGGTCATCGAGAGCGGGCACCTCTCGCGCTATGGGCCCGATGACGAGACGTTCCCGGCCAAGGTCCGACGCTTCGAGGAGGCGGTCGCCGAGCAGGCCGGCGTCAAACACGCCCTCGCGCTCAACTCCGGCACGAGCGGGCTGTACCTTGCCCTCACCGGGCTCGGGATCGGCCCGGTGAACGAGGCTGGCATGCTCCCCGCCACGGACGCCTTGCTTTCGCGTTCCATGAGCTTCGCCATCGGGGTGGTCGACCCCAACCTTGCGCCGTTCGGTTTGCGCATGCGCGACAACGACGAGACGGCTCGGCGCCGGGCGGAGCAGTTCATCGAGGTCTACCGCGAGGTCCTGGCCTGAACCGGATCTCCGAGCGACCCTCCTTGCCATCTCAAGGCCGCCTCCGGTTCCTTGGCGCGGTGCTGGTGCTCGGCCTGGTCGCCGGTGCCTGCGTGACCGCGCGATCTGACGGGCAGGGGCAGGCCTCACCGTCGGCCGAGCCATCCGCGGCGACCCCGGCCGCATCCGCCCTCATCGCCCCCGGCGCCAGCCCGGCCGTGGGTGCCTCCGAACCGGCCATCTCTCCCTCGCCGGGTCCGTATCGCAGTGCCGAGCTCAGCATCGGCTACATCTCACTAGACGGATCGCAGGCCTTCGCCCAGGCCGTGAGTACAGGCATCCGGGCGGCAGCGGAGGGAGCGGGTGTCGACCTGGTCGAGTGCGACTCGGGCTGGACGCGCGAGGGTGTCAGCCGTTGCGCGTCGGAGCTGTCGGAGGCCGGTGTGCACGGCGTGATCAGCTTCCAGCCCTTCGCCGACCTCGCCGCGGACGTGTGCGTCGCCATCGGCGATGCCCCGACGGTGGGCATCGTCTATGACCAGGGTCCGTGCCAGGTATCGCTGCTGAGCATCGACCAGACCGAGGCCGGGCGGCTGGGCGGGCGCGCGCTGGGGCAACTCGCGTCGGAGCGTTGGGGGTGCCAGGTCCGGGCGCTCATCGGGCTCGCTTCCGGTGAGGGCGACCCTATCGGAGGAGCCCGCATGGATGGCTACCGCGAGGGCTACGAGGAGCACTGTGAGCTGCCCCTGGAGACACGGGCGCTGCCCGATGCACAGCATCTGGTGACCGCCAAGACGCAGCTGGCTCGGGTGCTGGAGGAGATCAAGGGCCAGCCCATCCTCGTGGCCGGGGTGAGCGACAGTGCCGTCCTCGGGGCGATGACGGCGGCTTCCGACCAGCGTCGCGCCAAGCACGTCTGGTATGCGGGTCAACTGGCCGAACCGGAGATCCGCGGGGTCATCGCCTGCGGTGAGCATGTGGTGGGCTCGGTGGGCCAGTTCCCAGAGCGTTTCGGCGCGACCGTGGTACCCACGCTCCTCGATGCCATCGAGGGCCGGGAGGTCCCCGCGGAGCTGGACGCGGAGCTGGAGTTGGTGACCTCGGCCAACGTTCGGCAGCTATTCCCCGATACGCCAGCCTGCGACGAGTAGGGTCACGCTCGGGTAAGGTAGCGCCACGTTGGTGTCCGCGAACGTCGGCCACGAGGAGGCCGCACGGCGTTGACGCACCCGGCAAGGGGCAGGAGGGACAAGCCTTGGATAGCACTCGGACCCGCATCACTCGCTTGAGCAAGTGGTCGGCGCTCATCGCCACCGGCGCGTTCCTGGTCATCGCTTGCCGGCCGGAGGATCCGACGCCCGCGCCCACCGAGCCTCCGTCCGAGGCGCCCAGCACCGTCCCGTTGTCCGCGACCATCGAGCCGACCGCCGAGCCCACGCCCGAGCCGACCGCCGAGCCCACGCCGGAGCCGACCGCCGAGCCGACCCCCGAGCCCACGCCCGAGCCGACCGCCGAGCCGACCGCCGAGCCCACGCCCGAGCCGACCGCCGAGCCGACCGCCGAGCCCACGCCCGAGCCCACGCCCGAGCCGACCGCCGAGCCCACGCCCGAGCCCACGCCGGAGCCGACCGCCGAGCCCACGCCGGAGCCGCACGCCGGAGCCGACCGCCGAGCCCACGCCCGAGCCGACCCCCGAGCCGACCGCCGAGCCCACGCCCGAGCCCACGCCGGAGCCCACGCCGGAGCCGACCGCCGAGCCCACGCCGGAGCCCACGCCCGAGCCGACCGCCGGAGCCCACGCCCGAGCCCACGCCCGAGCCGACCGCCGAGCCCACGCCCGAGCCCACGCCGGAGCCGACCCCGGAGCCCACGCCGGAGCCGACCGCCGAGCCCACGCCCGAGCCGACCCCGGAGCCGACCGCCGAGCCGACCCCGGAGCCGACCCCCGAGCCCACGCCCGAGCCGACCCCCGAGCCCACGCCCGAGCCGACCCCCGAGCCGACCCCCGAGCCGACCCCCGAGCCGACCCCCGAGCCGACCGCCGAGCCAGTTGCCAGCGCGGAACCGTTGTCCAGTGGAGACCCCGTGGCCATCTCCGGGCCGGCAGTCACCGGCATGATCGTGCTGCCCGACGGGACCGAGCTGCCGGCCGATGCCACCTGGACGGTCGAACTGCAGGACACCTCGCTCGCCGATGCCCCGGCCGTGGTCATGGGCACGGACACAGGCGTCGTCGAGGACATGATGGCGACCGAGATCCCGTTCGTGGTCAGCTACGACCCGGCGTCCATCGACGAGCGCTTCATCTACACGCTGAGCGCCAGGGTGGAGGACATCGACGACACCCTGCTGTACATCAACGACACCATGACCCCCGGTCTCGTCGAGGGCGAGCCGCTGCAGGACGTGGCCGTGGAGGTCATCGACGTCCAAGCCGCAACAGCCGCGGCGGAGGAGATGATGGCCGAGGCCGAGGAGAGCCCCGAAGCGTAGGTCGTCGTGGCACGTGCCGCGCGCGTATCTCAGCGCACGAACCGATATCCCTGCGCGACTCCGGTCCGTCCGAACGAGCGCCTCAGCAGGGGTAGACTGGTCCCGCCGCCGGGGGCCGGATGGTGCGCGCGTGGGGGAAACATGGCACGCGTCCCGCGACTGCCGCAGAGCATATCGTTGAGCGGAACACCTCCGTGCCCAACCTTGCCCCAGATCATACGAGAGGGAGGCTAACGCCCGTGCTCGCCAAGAGGTACCCCCGCTGATGGCCGGGACACCTGCATTCATCATCGCTGCCGGTTCGGCGATCCTCGGACTGGCCTTCGCTGGCTATCTCGCCCGCTGGGTGAACGATCAGGACGCCGGACCCGAGATCATCCAGAAGGTCGGCCGGCTGATCCAGCAGGGCGCGATGGCCTTCCTGCGCCGTGAGTACACCATCCTCGCTGGCTTCGTGGTCATCGTGGCCGTGCTCATCACAGTGCTGATCGACTTCAACATCACCGAAAACGCGACCATCGCAGAGCTGCATGCGCCCGTCGAGGAGCGCTTCGGTACCGGCCCCTGGACGGCGATCGCCTATGTCCTCGGCGCCATCGGCTCGGCCACGGCCGGCTTCGTGGGCATGACCATCGCCACGCGCGGCAACATGCGCACCACGACCGCCGCCATGGACGGCCTGAACCCCGCCTTGCGGGTCGCCTTCCGCACGGGCACGGTCATGGGCATGACCGTCGTCGGCATCGGCCTGCTCGGCATCACCATCCTCTGGGTCATCTTCCAGGACCCCAACGTGGTGGCCGGTTTCGCGTTCGGCGCCTCGTCGATCGCCCTCTTCGCGCGCGTCGGAGGCGGCATCTACACCAAGGCGGCTGACGTCGGCGCCGACCTCGTCGGCAAGGTCGAGGCGGGTATCCCCGAGGATGATCCCCGCAACCCCGCCACCATCGCCGACAACGTCGGCGACAACGTCGGCGACGTGGCTGGCATGGGCGCCGACCTCTTCGAGTCCTATGTCGGCGGCATGGTCTCGGCCCTGACGCTCGTCGCCGTCGGTGCTGGGTTCTTCGCCATCGATGCAGTCGGCTGGGACAGTGCCCTCGCGGTCCTGCCTCTCGTCGTGGCCGGCGTGGGCATCCTCTGCTCGATCGTCGGCACCGCCTTCGTACGCACCAAGGACGACGCCAAGATGAGCCAGCTCCTGTGGGCACTGCGCTACGGCGTCTTCGGTGCGGCCGGCCTCGTGCTGGTGGCTACCGCGGCGGTCCTGCTGCTGCTCGACCTTCCCTTCGACCTCTTCTGGGTCGTGCTGACCGGGCTCATCGTGGGCCAGGTCATCGGCAACACCACCGAGTTCTTCACCTCCTACGAGTACCGTCCCACCCAGTGGATCGCCAAGCAGGCGGCCACCGGCCCGGCCTCGGTCGTCATCGGTGGCATCGCCGTCGGCCTGGTCAGCGTGGTCATCCCGACCATCGCCGTCGTCGCGGGCATCTTCGTAGCCGACCACTTCGCCGGCCTCTACGGTGTCGCGCTGGCCGCCGTGGGCATGCTCTCCACCCTCGGCATCACGCTCGCGACCGACGCCTACGGCCCGGTCGCGGACAACGCCGGCGGACTGGCCGAGCAGGGCCACCTCCCGCCCGAGGTCCGCGAGCGCACCGACGCTCTTGATTCGCTCGGCAACACCACCGCCGCAACGGGCAAGGGTTTCGCCATCGGCTCCGCCGTCCTGACGGCGCTGGCCCTGCTAGTGGCCTACGTCTCGGTCACCGGCATCGAATCGATGCAGCTGACCGACGCCAACGTGCTCATCGGCATCCTGCTGGGTGCGATGCTGCCGTTCCTCTTCGCCGGCCTGACGATGTACGCGGTGGGCGAGGCGGCTGGCGCGATGATCGAAGAGGTCCGCCGCCAGTTCCGCGAGATCCCCGGTCTGCGTGAGGGCAAGGAAGGCGTTGAGCCTGACGCCGCTCGCGCGGTCGACATCTCCACCCGGGGTGCCCTGCGCTCGATGATGCTGCCCGGCGCCATCGCTGTGCTGTCCCCCATCGTGGTCGGTGTGATCCTCGGCGCCGAGGCGCTGGGCGGCATGCTGGCCGGCTCGATCGCGGCAGGCTTCCTGCTCGCGCTCTTCATGGCCAACACCGGCGGCGCCTGGGACAACGCCAAGAAGTGGGTCGAATCCGGCGAGCTCGGCGGCAAGGGCTCCGATGCCCATGCGGCCACCGTCGTTGGCGACACCATCGGTGATCCCTTCAAGGACACGTCGGGTCCCTCGATCAACATCCTGCTGAAGCTGATGGCCATCGTGTCGCTCATCTTCGGCCCGCTCTTCATCTAGCCGGCGCGGCCTACCTCGCAAACAAGGCGGGCGCCGGAATCACCGGCGCCCGTTTCGTTGTTCGTGGCTGGGCTGTCCCACCTCGATGGTCGACCGGCGTCCGTGGAGACAGGCGACCCGTGATCGGCACACATCGCGATGCCCGCGAATGGCACCGACTACGATGTACCCACGATGGAACGAAGCCTCTACTACGTCCGACTCTTCCCCGGCACCGAGGAGCGGTACGACCGGCTCCATGCCGACATCCCGGGGGCCGTCGCCCGGGGCATGACCGAGGCCGGCCTCTCCAACGTCAGCGGTTGGCGCCGCGGCACCGACGTGTGGTGGTACGCCGAGGCCGAGCCGGACCGTGACACGGCCTTCTCACGCGCAGGCAAAGGCGTGGTCAACCAACGCTGGGGCCACCAGTTCCGCGACATCATCGCCGAAATCCAGGCGCCAGAAGGCGGACAGATCTGGTACGACGAGATCTTCCACACCGACGCGCCGGCGCCGGCCGGGCCGCACGAGCGCGGATTCTTCAGCCTCGTCATCGACCCCCACAAGGCCGAGCTCTACGACCGGCTCCACGCGGAGCCCTGGCCGGAGATGATCGAGGCCATCGCCGAGGCCGGCTACCGTGACTACACCGGCTTCCGCCGCGGAGCCCACGTCGTCTACTGCGGGCGCTACCACCCCGACTTCGCGACGGTCATCGACCGTATCAACCAGACCGACGTGGCGGCGCGCTGGGGTGCGGCGCTCGACGGCGTGATCACCACCTTCACCGACGAGGACGGGCGCAACTTCAGCGCCGCCGAGGTCTACCACCAGGACTAGGACACGAGGCGCAGCGGCCTAGGACCTGCGCAGGACCTCGCGTCGCCCGACCCGCCGCCAGATGACATGAGCCCCGGCATCGCCTGGCCCGGTCGATCCTGCACGAGGGCTACTCTTCGTCGGGGTCGAGGGCGATCGAGACCGAGTTGATGCAGTAGCGCTGGCCGGTGGGGTTGGGTCCGTCCTCGAAGACATGGCCCAGGTGACCGCCGCAACTCGCGCACATGGCCTCCGTGCGGACCATGCCGAAGGAGCTGTCGGTCTCATACGCGATAGCCCCCGGTTCGGCCGGCTGCCAGAAACTGGGCCAGCCCGACCCGGAGTCGTACTTGGTGTCCGAGGCGAAGAGCTCGGCGCCGCAGCCCGCACAGCGGTATGTCCCGGCGCGCTTCTCGTCGACATACTCGCCGGTGAAGGCGCGTTCGGTGCCCTTCTCGCGGAGGATGCGGAATTGCTCGGGCGTGAGGCGCTGGCGCCATTCGGCCTCGGTCTGGGGCATGGGAGTCGTCGGATCCTGGGGAGCCTGCTCGTCAGTCATGGCCACAGCCTACCGCTCGGGCGTGACGCACCGATGACCGTCACTCGTCCAGCCACGGTCGCTCGTCGCTCGGCGGGTCCCAGCTGGGGATCGGCGCCTGCAGCGGGTCGTCGATCCAGCAGAACTCGCCGTTCGTGTCGGCGCCCGCCTCCGAGGTGAGATGCAACACCAGGGCCACGGCCTTCTCCGGCGGGTCGCCCCCGGTCGCCTCGACCCAGTCCGCCCAGGCCAGGTAGTTCTCGGCCACGCTGCCGAGCCCGGCCACGCGCTCGCGGATGTCGGCCCACATGGCGGTCTTGACGTCTCCGGGATGGATGACGTTGGCGGTCACGCCCGAGCCGGCGATCTCCGCGGCCAGGTGACGGGTGAACTGGTTGAGCGCTGCCTTGGCCGTGCCGTAGGCGCTGTTGATGGGCCCGGGCGGATGGAGCGATGCGGCCGAAGTGACGTTGACGATGCGACCCCAGCCGGCGTCGAGCATGCCCCCGACGAAGGCGTTGGCGGTGAAGAACGGGGCCACCGCGTCGACCATGATGGTCCGCGCCCAGTGCTCCGGGTCGGCGTCGCGCACGAGGTCGATGGGCCCGAAGATGCCAGCCGCGTTGACGAGGATCGAGGGGCTGCCGAAGCGATCAGCCACATCACGCTCGAGCGCCGCCACAGCCTGGTGGTCGGACACGTCGCAGGCGATCGCGGCCACGCTCCCGCCGTCAGCCTCTGCCAGCCGCTCGGTCTCGCGCAGCTGGTCGGCCGAGCGTGCCACCGCCACCACCCGGTCGCCTCGAGCGGCGAGGCCGAGAGCGAACGCCTGTCCCAGGCCGCGGCCGGCCCCCGTCACGAGGGCCAGGCGTGGGCCCGCCTGTTGCTTCGAACGCTGATCGGTCACGGCTGCATTCTAGGCCGGGCCTGGCCCCGAAACGGCCTCACTCGGTGCTGCTGCTCCAGTCGCCGACATCGCCACTCCGCAAGCCGTCCAGGATGGTCAAAGCCACCCCGGACAGCTGTTGGGGCGTGAGGCCGCGCAGGTCCGGGCAGTCGCCCCAGGTCCGCTCCCTGGGTCCGACCTTTAGGACTCGGCCTCAAGGACGCGGATCATCGTCACAACCGTGGGGTCGTTGGGCCGCACGAACAGGTGGCCCTCATCACTCCCGACCCAGTCGCTGGGTGCGGACGGGTCCTGGGCTGCGGCCGCGGCGGGTGTCACGAGAAGCGCGATGGCGCGCAAGGGAAGGCTGAATCGGCGGGTCAGGGTCACGAGTCGATCCTCCGACTGGGAGTGGCCGGGTGCTCAGCGGAACCTAGCACGACCTGCGCCGCGGTCGACATGACCTCCAGTGCGCGCGTCGCCATCCTGTCGGTGCGACGATAGGGGCATGACCCTCGTCTTCATCGCCATCGGCGGCGCGGCCGGCGCCGTCTCGCGTTGGCTCGTCCAGGGCTGGGTGCAGGACCTGGCCGGCGGCCGGTTTCCCTGGGGGACGTTCGCGGTCAACATCTCGGGCTCGTTCCTGCTCGGGCTCGTGTTCGCCCTGGCCATGGATCGCGCCATCCTGGCACCGGAGATCCGCGTGCCGCTGATGGTCGGCTTCATCGGCTCCTACACCACGTTCTCGACGCTCATGCTCGAGTCCTGGCTGCTGGTGGAGGAGGGCGACATCATGCCCCTGCTCGGCAATCTGCTCGGCTCCGTCCTCATCGGCATGGTCGCGGTGGTAGCCGGGCTCGCGGTCGGGAGGCTACTGCCATGAGGATCGACGGACCTGCGCTGCTGGCGCGCATCTACATCGGCGAGTCGGACCACTGGGAGGGCAAGCCGCTTTACGAGGCCATCGTGCTCAAGCTGCGGGAGCGCGGCGTGGCCGGAGCCACCGTCCTGCGCGGCATCGAGGGCTACGGCCGCGCCGCCCGCCTCCACACGGCGCACATCCTGCGCCTGTCTGGCGACCTGCCCATCCTCATCGAGGTCGTCGACCGCGAGGACCGACTGCGCGCGGTCCTGCCCGAGATCGACGCCATGGTCGAGGGCGGGCTCATCACGCTCGAACACGTCGAAGTCATCGCCTATCGCGCACACGAAGGGGAGAACGCACCGTGACCGTCAGGCCGCTGCTCGCCGCCATCGCTGTCTCCGTCGCCCTGATCGCGTCGCTCGCTCTGGCCGCCCTGGCCCAGGACATCGAACGCCGTCCCGTCGAGGACCAGCTGTTCGGGGTGAGCTCCGTCATACCTGCCGACTGGCAGGATCTGGGCGGTGGCATCTACTCGCGCAGCACCCAGCCTGAGGATCTCGCGGTCATCGCTATCCAGTCCGCGCCGGCATCCGTCGATCAGCTCTGGCCCTCGCTGCTACCGCGGTTCGCGCTCGCCGAACCCCCCGCGCCCACCTTCGAGTACGTCACCGACCTGTTCGACTGGACGATCTACGAGTTCAGCGTCGAGCTCGGCGACCTGACCATCGCCTTCGGACTGGCGCTGGCCGAGGACGACGGAGCCACGCACCTGGTGTTGCTGCAATCAGGCCCAGACGACTACGACGTTCTCCGCGACCAGGTGCTGAAGCCGGCCATCGACGCCTTTGCGCCGCTGGCGCCGGAGCCCACGCCCCACCCTTCCACCTTCGACTATCAGATCGAGGAGGTCACCTTCCCCGGCGGTGCGGCGGACGTGGAGCTGGCCGGCACGCTGACGCTGCCCAACGGTCCCGGTCCCCATCCGGTGGTCATCACCATGAGCGGCAGCGGACCCTCTGATCGCGACGAGTCGCTCAAGCCCATCACCGGACTCAAGCCGTTCGCGATCCTGGCCGATGCCCTGACCTCGGCCGGCGTGGGTGTGCTGCGCTACGACGACCGTGGCGTGGGCTCATCGACCGGCGACCACGCGGCCGGGACGATCAGGGACTTCGCCTCTGACGCAGCGGCTGCGATCGGCTATCTCGAGACGCGCGACGACGTCGACCACGAGCGTATCGGCCTCTTCGGTCACAGCGAGGGCGGCCTCTACGCGGCCCTGCTGGGGGCCAGTGATCCGCGCGTCGCCTACATCGGCATGATGGCCCCGGCCGTCGTCGATGGGGTCTCGCTCATCGTCGCCCAGAACGGCGCCCTCATCCGTGCCGCCAGCGGATCCGACGAGACAGCCGCTGCCTTCGAGGCATTCGCGGCAGAGGTCATGCCCATCGCCCGTGACGGTGACAGCGAGACGGTCAAGGCCATGACCGAGGAGTTCTACGGCACGATCTGGGACAGCCTCAGCGAGGACGAGCGCATCGTGGCCGGCGACCGCGACAGCTACGCCACACGTACGGCGGCGCGCGAGGTCGAGATCTACACCTCCGACTGGTTCCGTTCGTTCCTCGAGTACGACCCTACCGTCGACTGGGAGCAGGTCACCGTGCCGGTGCTGGGGCTCTTCGGCGGCAAGGACGCCCAGGTGCTGGCAGAGCAGAACGCGACGGCCCTGCGGAAGTCGCTCGAGGCCGCCGGCAACGACGACTTCGAGATCATCACCTTCCCCGAGGCCAACCATCTCTTCCAGGCGGCGGACACCGGCGCCTTCGCCGAGTACGCCACGCTCGAGCCGGAGTTCGTCGAGGGCTTCGTCGACACCGTCGTCGACTGGATGGTGGTCCACGCGGGCGTAGCCGAGTGACGGCCCGGGAACCGGAGGGACGGTCCGCGAACGGGCGGACAGGGGAGGGCTGGCACCCCGAGCCCGAGTTGCTCGACGTGCGCGACGAGGCGACCTCGCGGCCGGCGCTGGAGCGGCTGGGGGAGGGGACCTGGTCGGCTGCGCTCGACTACGTCTATGACCACGGCATGGAGCGTGCCATCGGTGAGCCGGCCGACTACGCCGAGCTGCGCACGGTGTTCTTCGGACCCTCCGGCGGGCCCGCCCCGGCGCCGACCGAGCCGACCACGGCGGAGGCGCTCATCGCGGAGTTCCGCCAACGCCTGGCACCGCACCAGGCCAACGCCTGGCATCCGCGTGCCTACGCCTACTTCACGCCTATCCCGCTGTGGTCATCGATCATGGGCGAGGTCTTCAGCCAGGTCGTCCACCAGGGCGTCGATGTCTGGCACTGCAGCCCCTCGGCCACGCTGGTGGAGGAGGAGGTGGTGCGCTGGCTGTGTGACCTGGTGGGCTACGACGAGGCCGCCTTCGGCCTGTTCACCTCCGGCGGCGTGATGGCCAACATCATGGCCCTGAACGTGGCCCGTGACACCCGCCTGCGGCAGCTGAGTTCGCTCGACCATCCTCCGCGCGGCTCCGAGCTGGAGGGCGTGCGCGTCTACGTCAGCGACCAGGCGCACTTCTCTATCAGGCGCAGCCTCGACACGCTGGGCTTCCCCGCCAAGACGCTGGTCACGCTGCCCTCGGACGATGACCTGTGCCTGCGGGCGGCCCCCGTGGCCGAGGCCGTGGGCCGCGACCGTGCGGCCGGGCTGACCCCGCTCGCCATCGCCGCCACGGCCGGTACCACCAACACCGGGGCCATCGACGCGCTGCCGGACCTGGCCGACCTGGCCGAGCGCGAGGGGCTCTGGCTCCACGTGGACGCGGCCTACGGCGGCGCCGCCAGGCTTTCGGCACGGCTGGCGCCGCTGATGGCCGGTCTCGAGCGAGCCGACTCCATCACCATCGATCCCCAGAAGTGGTTCTTCCAGGCCTACGACATCGGGGGCCTCCTGCTGCGGGACGGTTCGCTGCTGGAGACCACGTTCTCGTACCGGCCCGAGTACTACCGTGGATCGGGCGACCCGTCGCGCGCTCCCGATGCCCATTCCGACGAGCTCGACTTCTACCGTCGGAGCATCGAGGGCACGCGCCGCCAGCGAGCGCTGAAGCTGTGGCTGTCGTGGAAGCACCTGGGCACACCGGGGCTGGGGCGGCTGGTGGAGAAGACGGTCGACCTCGCAGACGCGCTCAAGGTCCGCCTGCGCGCGGCCGACGACTTCGAGCTGGCACCCGAGTCGAACCTCTCGGTCGTCTGCTTTCGACACCTGCCCGCCGGAGCGGTCGACGCCGGAGAGGCCGACGTAGCAGCGGCCGACGTCCACCAAGACGCGCTGCAGGCGGCACTCCAGCACAGCGGCCGCGGCTTCCTCACCACCACCCGGCTGCGCGGCCGGACCTGGCTCCGCGCCGGCATCCTCAACCACACCGCCACCGAGGCCGACCTCGACATCCTGCTCGACGACATCCGCGACCTCGCCGCGGGACTCTAGGCCTCGCTGTCCTCCCGGCAAGCGCGGCATACGCCCACGACGCTGAGGTGGCCGAGGTCGACGGCAAAGCCGCGCTCACGGTCGAAGTCGCGCACGAGGCCGGCGACGTCGTCGGCGCCGATCTCCCAGGCCCGCTGGCAGATGGAGCAGTGGAGGTGGCCGTGCTCGCGGGCGGGCCGGACGTGGAACTCCTCGCGGCCGTCGAGCCCGTGAGCGTGACGGATGAGCCCGATGTCCTCGAGCACGTCGAGCGTGCGGTAGACCGTGGACGGGGTGACCTCGGGATTCTCCGCGCGGCAACGCTCCACCAGCTCGGCGCCGGTGATGTGGCCGTCGGTGCCGGCAAGCACATCGACGAGCAGGCGACGCTGCGGTGTCCAGCGCAGCCCGCGCTCGTGGAGGCGCTGGCGGACCTCGTCCCAGGAGACCTCGGGCGCAGGGGAGGAACTGGTGACCGGCATCGGCGCCAAGCATAGCCCTTTCGGCTCGCTCCCGACCGTATCGCAAGACCTTGCAATAACGACCCATCGCGAATAGCATCGTCTCGATGTCACTCGCGATCATCTCGCCACGCGCCCTGGAGGTCTCAACGTCGTTCGACCTGCATGCGCCGGACGGCTTCTTCTCCGTGCCCGTGGCCCTGCTGATGTGGCTTGTGGCCATCGTCGCCATCGGCGTCTCGGTCCAGCGCGCCGGGCGCTCGTTCGACGAACGGGCCATCCCGCTCATGGGTGTCACCGCGGCCTTCATCTTCGCCGCGCAGATGATCAACTTCCCGGTCATCGGCGGCACCAGCGGGCACCTGCTGGGTGCGGTCCTGGCTGCGATCCTGCTGGGCCCCTGGGCGGGCACCCTCGTGATGGCCAGCGTCATCGCCGTGCAGTCGCTGCTCTTCGGGGACGGCGGCATCCTGGCGATGGGCGCCAACATCGTGAACATGGGCATCGTGGGCACGATGGGCGGCTACGCCATCTACCGCACGGCCTGCACGTTGCTCGGTGGCGAGGAGCGAAGCCGGCTGCCGGCCGCTGCCATCGCCGCCTGGTCGGCGGTGATGCTCGGCGCGGCCGCGACCTCGGTGGAGCTGGCGGTCAGCGGTACCACCACCTTGGCGGTGGTGCTGCCGGCGATGCTGGGCACGCACGCCATCATCGGCCTCGGTGAGGCGCTCATCACCGTCGGCGCCCTAACGCTCATCAGGAGCGCCCGACCGGACCTGCTCAAGCTGCGTGATGCGGCCCCCGCCGCACGAGGCCCGGTGCCGGAGATGAGCGAGTCGTGATCCGGCGCTACTGGTGGGCGGCCGGCCTGGGCCTGGCTGCCATCGTGGTCATCCTGCTCGCTCCGCTGGCCTCGTCCGACCCCGACGGGCTGGAGCGCGTCGCCATCGACAGCGGCTTTGCCACCCAGGGCCAGGAAGCCGCTGTCGGGATCCTGCCGGACTACAGCGTGCCATTGCTCGGCGACGGGCCACTCTCGCTCATCGCCGCCGGTCTCATCGGCGTGATACTCGTCTTCGGCGGGATGTGGCTGCTGGGCCGGGCCCTCTCTCGCCGCGCGCACCCGACCGACTGAAGGCCACGCGCGCCAGGTCCATGGAGCTCGACCGCTACATCCCGCGCCACAGCCCTGCGCACCGCGCGGATGCCCGGCTGAAGGTCGTGCTCATCGCGGCCCTCGTGCTCGGCATCGCGCTGCTGCCGGTCGGCGCCTTCGGCGCGTACGCAGCCGCGTGGCTGGTGCTGGTCGCTGCCTCGGCATTCGCCCGCCTGGGGCCACTGCGACTGGTGCGGGGCTCGTGGGTCGTGCTGCCCTTCGTGCTGGTGGCCGTGCCGCTCTTGTTCACGCGCCCCGGGGAGCCGCTGGTGACCCTGTCCCTGGGCCCGTTGACGCTGACCGTCACCGACACCGGGCTCGTGGACACGCTCTCGATCATGGCCAAGTCGTGGTTGAGCGTCCAGGCGGCCCTCCTGCTGGCCTACACCACCGCCTTCGCCGACCTTGTCGACGCGCTCAGGGCGCTGCGTATCCCGGCCATCATCGTGGGCATCATCAGCTTCATGTACCGCTACCTGGCGGTGCTCACCGACGAGGCGGCACGCATGACCCGCGCCCGCCAGGCACGTTCGGCAGAGCCGCTTCAAGGGCGGTCGGGCGGTTCGCTGAGCTGGCGAGCCCGGGTGACCGGCGCGATGGTCGGCTCGCTCTTCATCCGCTCCTACGAGCGGTCGGAGCGCATCTACGTGGCCATGCTCGCGCGTGGCTTCGCCGGCACCGTCCAGGCCCGGACATTGCCCAGGCCCGACCAGCGCGCCCTGGCCTGGTTCGCCTTGGCGCTGGCGGCCATCGTCGTCTTCGTGGTGGCGGCCAACGTGTGGACGCTGTGATGAACGCGGCCGTCGAGGTCGATGCTGCGCAGCGGCCCGAGGCCAAGGGGCGCATCGAGATCTCGCACCTCCACTACACCTACCCCGACGGCACCGAGGCCCTGCGCGGGGTCGAGCTGACCGTCGAGCCCGGGGAGAAGGTGGCGCTGGTGGGTCCCAACGGGGCTGGCAAGTCCACGCTGCTGCTGCACCTCAACGGCATCCTCGCCGGTGGTCACGGCCGCGTGGCCATCGACGGCACGACGGTGGAGCAGGCCACGGTCAAGCGTCTCCGGGCCGCCGTCGGACTCGTCTTCCAGGACCCCGACGACCAGCTCTTCAGCCCGACCGTGCGCGAGGACGTGGCCTTCGGGCCCATCCACATGGGTGTCCCCGAGCACGACCTGCACCACCGCGTCGAGCGGGCGCTGGCGGCCGTTGGCATGAGCGGCTTCGAACGGCGCGTGCCCCACCACCTCTCGCTCGGCCAGCGCAAGCGCATCGCGGTGGCCACCGTGCTCTCGATGGACCCGACCATCCTCGCCTTCGACGAGCCCACCGCCGGCCTGGACCCGCGCGGCCGGCGGGAGTTGATGGCAGTCATGACCTCACGTCCGGAGACGCTGCTGGTGAGCACGCACGACCTGGCCATGGTGGCCGAGGCCATACCACGCATGGTCATCATCGACGAGGGCACGGTCGTGGCCGATGGACCCTCCGCCGAACTGCTGATGGACGACGTCCTGCTCGAGGCCCACGGGCTCGAGTCGCCCTGCCGCTGAGGCCGGGTCAGCCCTGCCGCTGAGGCCGGGTGAGGGGCCCCGATGACGGCGAGTCGTCCCCGACGAGGGCGGGCCGATCAGCGCTCGGCGAGGTAGGGCAGATCGAGGAGCGCTTCGTGCTACGGCCGGGGCCCGCTGAGCTTCACCCGGAAGATCTTGCCGCTCAGCAAGTCGGTCGCATAGAGACGCCCGGCGGCATCCTCGCCGAAGGAGGAGAGGCGTCGGCTGGTCACCTTAGAAAGCCTCACCCGGCCGGTCTTGTCGAGCACGAAGAGCCGCCCGCAGAAGTCGCCGGCCACGTACAGGCCATCCCAGGCCGGTGCCTCCGGGCCGCGGTAGACATACCCTCCGGTCACCGAGCAGCGTCCGGCACCGCGGCCGTAGTCGTAGGTCGGCAGTATCCCGAACGTGCACGGGTCGGCTGTACCAGGGTACCGGCGCGTGCCCTCGCAGCGGTTCCAGCCGTAGTTCTGGCCCCTGCCCGCGTTCCGGCCGGCCTTGTTGGACTCGGCCCGGTTCACCTCCTCGCGCGCGGCCTGCCCCACGTCGCCGATCCAGAGATCACCGTTCTTGCGGTCGAAGGAGAAGCGCCAGGGGTTGCGCAGGCCCCAGGCCCACAGATCGTTCAGGCCCTTCTTGCCCACGCGTGGGTTCGAACCGGGGGTGCGATAGCGCTTGGCCCCCTTGCCGTCGGGGTCGAGCGGATCGATACGCAACAGGCTGCCGTTGCGGTTGCGCAGGTCCTGGGCGTTACCGCGGGGGTCGCCACCGCCACCGCCGTCACCGAGCCCGACGTAGAGATAGCCATCGGGCCCGAACGCCAGGTGCCCGCCGTTGTGATTGGACGCCGGCTGGTTCACCACCAGCAGCACGCGGCGTGAGGCCGGCCTGGCCTTGCCCGCGCTCTTGCGCCGGTATTCGGCCACTACCGCATCGCCGTTCCTGCTACCGCCCGCGGCACGCGTGTAGAACACGTAGAAACGGCCGTTGGACCGGTACTTGGGGTGGAAGGCGAGGCCCAGGAGACCCCGTTCGCCGTTACCCTGGAGCCGCGGATCATTGACCTCGCCGCTGATGTCGAGGAACGTCCCCAGCCTGCGCCAGGCCCCGTTCCGGTAGGTCGCCCGCTTGATCTTGCCGGTCTGCTCCACGATGAAGATGTTGCGCCCGCCGCCGGGCGCATGGGTCACCAGCAGCGGGCGCGTGTAGCCGCTTAGCACCCGTGACATCGACACGTCGCTTGACGCCGCGGCGGCGGGGGAAGCCAGCCCGGCGAACACGAGGGCGCTGCCGATGACGATTGAGAGGGCCCTGAACGTCTGCTGCATGTGTGCTGCTCCTTGACCGGGTGGCTGGTGGGATGGTGCCGGTGTGACTCGCCGAGGTGCGTGTCAGTGGACGAGATCGTCGAAGTCGCGGCGGCAGAAGTGGCCGCTGCGCTCGAGGACCGCACCGCAGAACGGGCAGGTCGGCTGGCCGCCCGCCACGACACTGGTGGCCCGGCGCGCGAACTGCTGGGCCATGAAGGGGGTCAATCGCACGCGCAGCACATCGGGACCGATGGGGGCCTCGTCGGGGATGTCGTCATCGTCGAGATCGGCGTCCTCGCGCACCGCGGATTCGCCCGCGCCCGCGTCGAAGGTCATCGAGCGTGCCTCCACGACCAGGCGGTCGATGTCTTCGTCCCAGGAGATCACCAACGTGCCCACGCGGAACTCCTCGGCCAGGGGCTGCTCGGGGGGGCGGTCGTCGGGGATACCCGCGGGCCCGGCGTCGATCGCGGCCAGACCCCGCCGCTCCACCTCGTCGATGACCGCCAGCACCCGGTCGGCCAGCACGGCCACCTGCTCCTTCTCGAGCATGACCGTGGTGATGCGCGCTCCCTGCACCGCCTGCAGGAAGAACGTGCGCTCGCCGGACTCGCCGATGCTGCCGGGGGCGAAGCGGTCGGGCATGTGGAAGTCGATGATCCGCCGCGTCATGGGGCGAATCTAGCGGAGCGGGGTCTTCTCGGTCGAGGTCGCGCCCGGCGCCGAACCGATGATGGCCTCCGCCTCCATCTCGACCTTCCAGCGCGGATCGAGGAAGCCGGTCACGACCACCATCGTGGAGGCTGGGCGTGCGTTGCGGAAGTAGCGGCCGTGGGCCCGGCCGGCGGCCTCCCAGTCGGCCGCATCGACGAGGAAGGTGCGCGTGCGCACGACGTCGTCGGCCGTGGCACCCGCTTCGGCGAGCGCGGTCAGCATGATCTCGATGCAACGATCGGCCTGGGCCTCCAGGTCGTGGTCGACGTGACCATCGGGCCAGGTGGGCGCGGTGCCGGCCACCATCACGCGATCGCCCACGCGCACGGCGCGGCTGAATCCGATGGGCTCCTCGTAGGGCGATCCCGATGAGACGAGCTGGCGGCCGACGGTCGGCATGGATGCGCTCCTCCTGGCTGGGTCAGGCATCGGGGGTGAGGATCATCAGCCCGGCCGAGATGGCGCTGATGATGAAGGAGCCGACGGCGGCCGTGCCGATGGCTTCGAGTCCCAGCTCCGGCGGGAAGCCGCCGATGACGATGAGCGGGCCGAAGACGAGGTCGACGAGGAAGGCCACCAGGAGCAGCAGTGCCGCGTTCAGTACCAGCGAGAAGAGACCCAGGGTCGCGATGTTGAGCGGGATCGAGACGAAACGGGCGATGGGCCGGATGAAGGCGTTGACCAGCCCGAAGGCGAGCGCCAGCACCAGCAGCGTGAGACCGATGCCCTCGGCATCGTCGGCCCAGTCGACGACGACGTCGGGCAGCAGCAGGGAGGTGATGAGCAGCGCCGCCGCCACGACCGCGACACGGATGAGCCGGCTGGTCATGGGCGACTAGAGCAGCTCGGCGAGCGACGACACCTGGTGGTCGGCCTCGAGAAGCGGGTGATCCGCATCGCTGGGCACGCCGATGCAGGCCAGCCCCGCCGCCTGAGCCGCTCGCACGCCGGTGGGCGAATCCTCGACCGCCACGGCCGTCGCCGGGTCGGTGCCGATGCGCTCGCAGGCAAGGCGGTAGACATCCGGCGCCGGTTTGGGTGGGACCTCGTCTCCGGTGGCGATGCCGCCGAACCAGCCGCCGAACGGCGTCTGCCGCAGGATTCGCTCGACCAGCGACCGACGCGTGTTGGAGGCCAGGGCGATGGGCACCTGGCCGCGCAGCCGGTCGATCAGTTCGGTCGAGCCGTCGGTGATTTCGACGCCGGCGTCGATGAGGTCGCCCACGATGCCGAGGTACTCATCCTGGAGGGCCGCGATGCGCTCGGCTGGCAGCCCGAATCGGCCGGCGAAGTACGTCGCCGACTGCAGGTCGGCGGCACCGAACACAGCGGCCCGGTCTGCCTGCGTGAGTTCGTGGCCGTAGCGCTCGAAGAGGATCATCTTGGCGCGGAGCCACTGCCGCTCGGTGTGCACCAGCAATCCGTCCATGTCGAAGACCACGGCCCGCCACGGGCCGGGCAGGGTGAGTGAAGGTCGGACGGTGCTGGACGACATGGCTCTCCGGTGCGCGGGTGTGCCCACATCGTATCCGCAAGCGCTGGACTCACATCCCCGCGGTGTCGTTCGAGCGTCCCGCGGGCCAGCGCCAAGCGCCCCGCCGGCCAGCGCCGAGCGTCCCGCGGGGCCAGCGCCGAGCGCCCGCCGGCCAGCGCCAAGCGCCTCGGCACCGTCCGTCGCATCGCTCACGGCCAGTCTGGCCCCACGAACACTAGACTTGAGAAGAATGGAAGAACGACTCGCACAGGAGCCGGTCAGCGACGCCACCCTGGTCTGGGACGGCGAGCCCATGCGTGGGGCCCCCTCGCCTGAGCTCGCCGACGAACCGGAGGCCATCGACGAGCGCTACGATCCCGGCCGCGTCACGATGCAATTCCGCGAGGGCAACCAGGCCTTCGTGGCCATGCCCTGGAACCAGCCGCTGGACCGCTGGTCCGGCCCCGAGCTCGAGTTCGTGGACCTGCCGGTCGGCGCCAGCCGCCACACGGTCCGCTTCACCGTCGTGGACGGCAGCATCGTCGCGCTCAAGGAGCTGCCGCTCGACGTGGGCCAGCGCGAGTACGACATCCTGCGTCAGCTCGAGACGCGCGGGGCCCCGTCCGTCAGGGCCTGCGGCCTGGTCACACGAACCGGCGACGACAGCGCCGTCGTCCTCACCCGCTACCTGGCGCGATCGTTCCAGTTCCGACGCCTGTTCATGCGCTTGCCGGAGGACGAGAAGCGCTACCGTGACCAGCTGCTCGATGCCATGACCGGTCTGCTTGTGGAGCTCCACCGCCTGGGCCTGTTCTGGGGCGACTGCTCGCTGGCCAACACGCTGCTCATGCGCGACGGGCAGCGTCTGCAGGCGTATCTCGTGGACGCCGAGACGAGCGAGCTGCACGGGAGGCTCTCGGACGGACAGCGCGAGGCCGACCTCGAGATCGCCGTCGAGAACGTGGCCGGGGACCTCGCCGACATGGCCGTCCTGCGTGGCAAGATGATGGAGGAGATCGACGACGATTTCGAGGCTGCACTCAGCCTGCGCGATCGCTACGACGGGCTGTGGGACGTCCTCCACCAGGACGTGACCATCCATCCCGACAAGCGCTACCGCGTGGACAAGCGACTGCAGAAGCTCCATGAGCTCGGCTACGTCGTGGATGAGGTCATCCTCGAGCCCGGCGAGGACGGCACCGGCGACCTGCGCCTGCGCGTGGCCGTGGCCGGGCGCGACTATCACTCGCGCCGTCTCCGTCAGCTGACCGGGATCGAGGCCGGGGAGGGTCAGTCCGCCCTCCTGCTCAACGACCTCACCGCCTGGGCGGGCATGGGCTGGGCCGGCGACTGGGAGACGAAGGAGGGCCAGAGCGGTCGCACGCTGACGCGTTCCGATGGCGCGCGCTGGATGCTCGAGATCTTCGAACCGGTGGTCGGGCAGCTGGTGGAGGTGGTGGGCGAGGACGTCGATCCGGTGCAGGCCTACTGCGACCTGCTTGAAGTGCGCTGGCTGCTGTCCGAGCGTGCTGGACATGACGTCGGTAACGAGCTGGCCATCCGCACCATGGCGCAGGCCGAGACGCCGGCCGGCTCCGCCGCGCAGATGGCCGGCGTGGAAACCCCTTCGGAGCCACGTCGGCTAGGCTGGCAGCGACCATGAAGAAGCGACGACCACCGACCTGGAAGCGCGCCATCGTCAAGGGCGTGCGCATGACACCCCTGGGCAGGTCTGACCGACCGGCCGCGGGCACTGTGCGCTCGCGCTACGACGAGCTTCAGCCGCCGCCCGAGGCCCCGCCCGACTGGCAGACCGGACCGCCGGACTTCGTCATCATCGGCGCCCAGAAATCGGGCACGACCTGGTGGCAGGGCCTGATGGAGGGCCATCTCGAGATCCATCGGCCGCACCGCCAGCGCCGCGAGCTCCACTTCTTCGACCACTTCTGGGACCGTTGGCCCACGCCCGGGCAGTTCGAGCGCTACGAGCAGTACTTCCCGCGGCCCGACGGAAGCCTCATCGGCGAGAAGACGCCCGGCTACCTGTACCAGCCGTGGGTCCCGCCCATGCTCAAGGTGGTGGCGCCGGAGGCCAAGCTCATCGTGCTCATGCGCGACCCGGTCGAGCGCTACGTCAGCAATCTCGGCCTGCTGGCGAGGGCCGGCGCTCTGAAGGGCGAGGTCGGAGCCAACGACCTGGGCACGCGCGAGCATCGCGTCGTCGAGGCCATGGAGCGCAGCCGCTACGCCACGCAGCTGTCCTGGTGGCTCGAGCACTTCCCGCGCGACCAGTTCCTCTTGCTGCAGTACGAGCTGTGCGTGGCCGATACGCAGACGCAGCTCGACCGCAGCTACGCCTTCCTTGGCCTGCGCAACCAGAACGCGTCGGTGCAGGAGATCCGCAAGGCGCGCAAGAAGTCGAAGGAGCACGTCACGCTGTCGGCCGAGTCTCGCGCCTGGCTGGCCGGGTACTACGCCGAGGACGTACGACGGCTGCGCGAGATCATGCCCGACCTCGACCTCTCGCTGTGGAGGAGCCTCCCGCAGGACCGCTAGCCGGCGCGCGTCCCGCGCCAGTTGCACCGGCCTGGCTGATATACGATACTAGACAGGTATACACGCATGTCCGCAGCTCGCCGGTCTGGCGGGCCCATTTCCCGGGTCAAGGCGAGGGCCGAGTGCTGGAGGGGTGATGGCACAGGAAACCGCTGGGGGCCAGACAGCAGCGTCCAAACCCGGCTGGCTGAGCCGGCGTGACCGGCAGCAAGGAGCTGGGCATCCTGCTCGTGCTGATCGGGATGGTCGCGTTCATCAGCGTCTTCAACCCCAGCTTCCTCTCGGTCAATTCCCTCTCCAACGCCGCTCAGCGGGCCGCCTGGTACGGGATCATGGCCCTGGGCATCGTGTTCCTGCTCTCGATGGGCGAGATCGACCTGTCCATCGGCGCGCTGTACGCCGTGTGCATCAACGCGGCCGCCATCATGATGTCCGAGTGGGGCTGGGATCCCTGGCTCGGCGCCCTCGCGGGAGTCACCCTCGGGGTCCTGCTCGGAGCCTTCAATGGCGTCCTGGCGAACCTCTTTGGTCTGCCCGCCATCATCATCACGCTGGGCACCCTATCGCTCTATCGAGGCCTGGCGCTCATCGTTTCGGGCGGCCGATTCGTGTATGGCATCCCGCGAGAGCATGCCTTCTTCCAGATCTTCGGCTCCGAGCCCTTGGGCGTCCCCATGGTCATCTGGGTGTTCGCGCTCCTGACCGTCATCCTCAGCGTGGTCTACCGGTCGACCCGCTATGGCTACGTGGTACGAGCCATCGGGTCGAACTCGCGCGCAGCCCGGCTCAGTGGTATCCCTATCCCGCGGATGCGGCTGATCACGTTGATGCTCATGGGTGGCCTATGCGGCATCTCGGCCATGCTCACGCTCGCCTTCTTCTCCACCGCGGACCCCAACCTCGGCCAGGGCTACGAGCTCATGGCCATCGCCGCGGCCATCATCGGCGGTACCGCGCTCTCGGGAGGGCGCGGTACGGTCGTCGGCGCCGCGATCGGCGCGGTGGTCATCGCGGTCATCGGCAGTGGCATCACGCGCTTCGGCATCTCAGCCAACTACAGCACCTTCGTGACCGGCGCGATGATCCTGCTGGCGGTCGGGGTGGATGCCCTCATCCGCCGCCGCCAGGCTCGACGGAGAACCCTCACATGACGACTTCTCGCGTGTGCCTCACTGGCTCAGGCGACTCGGGAAGGAGGTGGCTGAGACACCAGACCCGACTGATGCACTGATCCAAGGCAGTGATTCCACGCAGGATCAAGGAGGAGTCTTGATGAAGAAGAGAGGCCTACTCGCGCTGGCGCTGACCGGCGCCATGCTGGTGCCGGTATCGGTGACAGCGCAGGACGAAGCTGGGACTGGGGTCGATTGCTCCGGCCTCAAGGCCGGCGCAATCGTCCACTTCATGGGCCCGTACACACAGCAGTTGCTCGATGGCGCGAAGGCTGCCGCCGACGAGTGCGGTGCTGAGATCACCACCGCCGGGCCGCCCGCCTTCGACAGCCAGCAGCAGGTCACGCTGTTCCAGGACATCGTCTCGGCCGGCGCTGACGCCACCGTCATCGTGGCCTACCCGGCCGAATTCTGGATCCGGCCCATCGATGACGCCGTCGCTGACGGTGTGGTCGTGAGCACGTTCGACGTCGAGTCCCCGGCGTCGCTGCAGTCCTTGCATACCGCGCCCAAGCAGAAGGATCAGGGCCGGGCCATGGCCGATGCCCTCGCGGACGCACTCGGTGAAGACGCCGAAGGCACCGTCTACGTCGGCATCTGCCTGCCAGGCCTGGAGCTCATCGAAGCTCGCATCGTGGGCTTCCGCGAGCGCATGGCCGAGCGGGTGCCCGGCGTGGAGATGCCGCCGAACTTCGATGTCGCCTTTGACCAGACCGAGAACTACGCTCGCTGGAACGACGTCATCGACCAGAATCCCGGTGGCCTCGCCTACGTGGGCTACTGCGAGAACGACCTGCCCAGTCTTGTCCGCATCAAGGAAGCCGACCCCGAGGCCGACTACCTGATCGCTTCCATCGGCCTCAACCCCGATGGTCTGCAGGGCATCGCCGACGGCACCGCCCTGGCGGCCATCGGCCAGAAGCCGTTCATGCAGGGCTACGTGGCCATGCGTGCAATGCTCGAGAACCTGGCCAACGGCACCGACACCCCGCGCGGTTGGATCGACGTCCAGCCCGAGGTCGTGACTGCCGACAACGTCGAGGCTGTCAAGGCTCGCGAGGAATCGCTGGCCAATGGCACTGCTGAGACGCAGGCCTACTATCAGCCCGAGATCGACGCGCTGTTCGCGGACATCAACAGCACCGTGCAGTCGTTCGCCGACTTGCTCGGCGACTGACCCATGACTATCACCACCGAGGCGAAGGTCGAGCAAGGGGAGGCCGTCTGCGCCCTCTCTGGCGTCGAGAAGCGCTTCGGTGGTGTCGTTGCCCTGGCTGGGGTAGACCTTGAGGTCCACCCCGGCCTGGTGCATGCCATCGTCGGCGAGAACGGCGCGGGCAAGTCCACGCTGATGAAGATCATCGCCGGCGCCGAGACGCCTGACTCCGGGACGGTCTCGATGGGCGGCAGGGACGTGCACTTCAGCAGCGTCAAGGAAGCCAATGACCACGGGGTCGCCATCGTCTTCCAGGAGCTCAGTCTCTATCCTGAGCTCGACGTCCTGGCCAACCTGTTCATGCAGCGCGAAGTCACGCGCATGGGGCTGGTGCAACGCTCCGAGATGCGCGCGCAAGCCCAGCCGGTGCTGGCTGAGCTGGGACTTGACGTCGACCTGGATGAACCGGCTGGTCAGCTCGCCCTGAGCGAGCAGCAGCTGGTCGAGATCGCCAAGGCCCTGCTCGCCGACGCCAGTGTCCTCATCCTCGATGAGCCGAACTCGGCCCTCAATGCCGCTGAGACCGAGCGCCTCTTCGAGATCGTGCGCGGGTTGCGCGCGAGAGGCGTGGCGGTCCTGTTCATCTCCCACCGACTGGAGGAGGTCTTCGAGATCGCCGACCTGGTGACCGTCATGCGCAACGGCCAGGTGGTGACGACGATGCCCTTGGCCGACGCCACCATCCCGCAGGTGATCTCGCTGATGATCGGCCGCCAGTACGCTGAGGTGGAGGCGTCCCGGAGCTACGCCGATCACGATGCTCCGGCTCTGCGCCTGCAGGGCGTCAGCGTCCCCGGCCAGGTGGAGGACGTCAGCCTCCAGGTCGCCCCCGGCGAGGTCGTCGGACTCGCCGGGCTCGAGGGCTCGGGCGTCTCGGCGGTGCTGGAGGCCATCTTCGGCATGCAGCGCCCGCGAGCCGGGACGATCACCCTGCCTGACGGCCATCCCGCACCGCACACGCATCCGCGAAAGCGTCCGCGCCGGCATCGCCATGGTGCCGGCAGACCGCCGCAACGACGGACTCATGCTCAGCGCGGACATCCTCACCAACGTGGCGCAGGTCACCGCCGGAGCGCTCGGTCGGTTCGGCTTCTTCTTGCGCCAGAAACGGATCGAGGACCGCGCCAATGCCCGCGTGGCCGACCTCAACATCGTCACCGGGTCCGTGCGCTCACCGGTCAACGAGCTCTCCGGCGGCAACCAGCAGAAGGTCGTCATCGCCAAGTGGCTCGAAGCTGACCCTCGAGTGGTGCTGCTCAACGACCCCACCCGCGGTGTCGATGTGGGCGCCAAGGAGGAGATCTACGAGATCGTCCGAGGCCTCGCCGCCGAGGGGCGCATCGTGCTCTTCGTCTCGACGGAGCTGCCCGAGTACGTCCATCTCTGCGACCGAGTGCTCATCTTCTACCGCGGCCGCGTCTGCGGGGAGCTGCCCCGAGGTCGGATCACCACCCACGCACTGCTGGAGTCCATCAATACCGGCGTGGTAGACACCATCGCCGGCGACGTCAATTCCGGGCAGGGTCGCCAGAGCACCACCGAGGAGGAAGGATGAACACCGTCGATCAGCCGCCAGGGACGACATGGTTCGAGCCCACCGAGCGCGTAACGCTTGGTCGGACCAACGTGGACGTGCCGCAGCTGGGCATCGGCACCAACCCGCTGGGTGGCCTGCACTCGGAGATCCTCACGCCGTGGCACGGTCTACCGTCGAGACGGCCTGGCGCAGTGGTGTCCGCTACTACGACGTCGCGCCGGTCTACGGCTACGGCTATGCGGAGCGCGTCGTTGGCGAGGTTCTGCGCGAGCTGCCCAGGGACGAGTACCTGCTCACGACCAAGGTGGGCCGCCTGCTGCTGACCGATGGGCCGGCCGACCACGAGGACACCATGGTCCTGTGGGAAGGCGTCCAGCTCTACAAGGGCACCGACGCCGTCAAGCCCTACTTCGACTTCAGCTACGACGGCGTGCTGCGCTCGCTCGAGGCCAGCCGTGAGCGCATCGGCATCGACCGCTTCGACGCCCTGCACATCCATGACCCCGACTGGTTCCCCGACGAGGCGCTCGATGGTGCCTACAAGGCCCTCAGTGAGCTCAAGGCTGCGGGTGAGATCGGCGCCATCGGCGTCGGCGTCAACCAGTGGGAGATCCTCGTCGATTACGCCCGGCGAGCGGATTTCGACGCCTTCCTGCTGGCCGGTCGATATACCCTGCTCGACCAGAGCGCCTTGCCGGAGTTATTGCCCTTGTGCGAGGAGCGCGGTATCTCGATCATCGCCGGCGGGGTCTACAACAGCGGCATCCTCTCGCATCCCGATCCGGGCACCATCAGCGGCGTCAGCAGCGGTGCCGATGCCATCGAGACCTGGAAGGACAACGTGACCTACAACTACGTGCCTGCCGGGCCCGAGATCATCGCCCGTGCCGCCGCCCTCAAGGCCGTCTGCGATCGGCACGGCGTGCCCTTGATGGCAGCGGCCATCCAGTTCCCCATGCATCATCCCGCGGTCGCGACCGTGCTCACCGGGCCGCGCGCCCCGGAGCACGTCGTCGTCAACAACGAGATGCTGCGCTTCCCCATCCCGGATCAGCTCTGGACGGAGCTGAAGGCGGAGGGACTGCTACCGGCGGAAGCGCCGACGCCAGGCTGAGGAGGAGTCGTCATGATCTTCGTGAAGGGGCTCGGAGCGCCCGAGACACCACGGCTGCTGCCGACCGACAAGAGTTGGCTGTGCGTGGAGATGGCACCCCCGCGCAACGGCGTTACGCACATCAGCCGGGACGGATCCGTGGTCGAACAGGTGGCCCCGGTGCCCTGCCCCAATGGGCTCGTGCCAGACCGCGACGGCGTCATCTGGGTGGCCAACACCGTGGATGATCCCTCTCTGATGCGCGTGACCCTCGACGGCGACGTCGACGTCGATCATGGACGCGGTCGAAGGCAAGCCCATGCTGCTGCCCAACGACTTCGCCTTCGGCCCCGATGGTCGGCTCTACATGACCGACTCGGGCATGGCCATGGCCGACTGGGTGGTGGACGGCGCAGTCCGCCCCGACTTCGAGACCGCCACCTACGACGGGCGGGTCTACCAGTTCGACCTGGCCTCTGGCACGGCGCGCATCATCGACGACGGCATCCGCTTCACCAACGGCATCGCCTTCGGGCCCGATGGGGACCTCTATGTCACCGAGATGATCAGTGGGGACATCCTGCGCTATCGCTTCTCGGAGGCCGGACCCACGGGGCGACGGGAGTTGTACTCGAACGTCATGAATCCCGAGTGGCCAGGTGGTTTCCGCGGCCCGGACGGCATGAACTTCGGAGCTGACGGTCGGCTCTACTGCAGCGTCTACGGCGAGGGCAACATCGCCATCATCGGCACTGACGGGATGGTCGAGCGGCGGATCGCCACCGAAGGCAGGAACCCGGCCAACGTGGCCTGGGGTCCCGACGGGGATCATCACATCTACGTCACCGAGCACGAACTCGGACAGATCGAGATGTTCGAGACCGATACCACGGCACTGCCGCTCTATTACGGCGGTCCTGAGCCGGTCGCGCTGTAGGCACGGCTATGCGCATCCACCTGACGTACGGAACGCAGCAGCGGTTTCGCTACCGAACCTACGACATCAATGTCCACGGGCGCATCGCTGGAGCGGAGTATCCCATCGCGGAATCCACCTGGTCCCTCAACGGCGGGCCGGCGGTCGAATTCTACGTAGAGGCGGTGCCTGATCCCGGCATCGACTGGACCTTCGAGTACAAGGAGTCGCCGGCGGTGAACCGGCTCAAGGACCTGGGTGACTTCAACGTCGAGGTGCCCGTGGCCTCACCCGAGCTGCGTGCCGGTGACAACGAGATGCTCATCCGCGTGGTCGATGGGACCGGTGCCAAAGAGGCCGTGCGCATCGCGTTCAGCTGGGATCCATCGCCGCTGCCTGCCGAGCTGGACCTGCGTGACCTCACGGGCTACAGCCATATCCAGGAGGTCGGCCAGGCGGTCGACGGAGCATTCGACCTGGACCGAGACCAGAACCTCATCCGCTCACGCGGCCCGGTCTACGTCGACGCCCTGCTGGTGCTGGGCTCACCACACGGCAGCCAGGAAGCGAGCTACCAGGTGCGCTTCACGGACCTGACCAAGGTGAAGTGGCTGGGGCCCAGCGACTTCTTCGCCGGTCATGCGGGTCCGACTCCGCCCATCGGCATCAAGCCGGGCTGGTCGACGGCCGGGATGATGGCGCTCAATCCGCGCAACGAGGCTCGAGGATTCCTGGCCTACGGCGACCACGTCGGCACCGACCAGGAGTGGGTAGTCCAGACTGCGCCCCCCAAGCGCTTCATCGTGCAGCCTCGTGTGGACTATCGCGTCCGCCACCAGGTGGAGTTCCGTGATGGCGTCGACCACGACCGCTTCAAGATCTGGCCGGTAGGGGAGGGCGAACCGGAGGAATGGCTCATAGACGAGGACGACAGCAGCGTGCCCGCCGGCTACCCCAAGTACACCGAGTGCTCGTTCAGCCTGTTCCAACACTCGGGTTTCCCCATCGAGTGGTCGGACATCCTGGTCCGGCCGCTCTGACCGACGATCGACCCGACCGTGCTGTCGGTCAGTCGGCCTCGGCCAGCAGTGCCTGCATCGAGGTGACCATGGCGCTGAGGAGTACCCTCGGGCAGGCAACATCAACGGTCAGGCGCTCAACATCGACGGCGGCCTTGTCAACTGCCGAGGCCCTCACGGAGGTTCGGTAGCGGTGATTCGCGGGGCGCGCGACTGATGCATGGGCCCTACCTCGATCAGGCGGAGCGCGCACGTCTCGACGACACGGCGTACGAGATCCGTCGGCTCATCATCGAGATGGTGGCGTACGGCCAGTGGGGTCACATGGCCGGGTCGACGTCGATGGCGGAGATCCTCGCCGCGCTCTACTTCCACACTGCGCGGCTCGATCCCGAGCGGCCCGAGTGGCCCGAGCGCGACCGTATCGTCCTCTCCAAGGCCCATACGTCACCGGCGCTGTACGCCACCCTGGCACTGCGTGGCTTCTATCCCGTCGAGACCATCTACGAGTACTGCGAACCGGACGGCATGCTGGAGGGCCACGCCGACATGACCCGCACACCCGGCCTTGAGAACTCTGGTGGGCTGCTCGGGCTGGGACTCTCGGTGGCCCAGGGCATGGCCTTCGGCAACCGCATCGCGGGCAGGGATGGTAGCCGGGTGTTCTGCATCCTCGGGGACGGCGAGCTGCACGAAGGCAACATCTGGGAGGCGGCCATGTCGGCGGGCCACTACGGCTTGCGCGGGCTCATCGCCATCGTCGACTGCAACGGCATCATGTCCAAGGGGCGGCTCTCCGAATACCTCGCCATCGAGCCGGTCATCGACAAGTGGGAAGCCTTCGGCTGGCACACCATGACGGTGGACGGTCACGACATCGATGCCGTCGCTCGCTGCCTCGATGACGCCCGCGACGCCGAAGGCGACAGGCCCGTCGCCGTCATCGCCCGCACCATCAAGGGCAAGGGCCTGGCCGGCTCCGAGGACAGCATCCGCTGGCACACCCACGCCCCGGACCCCGAAACTGCCGATGATCTGCTCCGGGGCCTGGCGCGGATGTACGGACGCCCCGAGGTGGGTTACAGCCGCAAGGACCACCCCGTGAAGAAGGAGGCCTTTCGTGTCTGAGGCGGGTGGCGCCATGGAGATGCGCAAGGCCTTCGCCGAGGAGCTGGTGGCCCTGGGCGCCGAAGAGGCAAGGCTCGTCGTGCTCGACAATGACGTGGGCCTGACATCGCAGTCCCAGTCGTTCCGAGAAGCCTACCCGGACCGCTACATCGACCTGGGCATAGCTGAGAAGAACCTCTTCGGGACGGCGGCCGGGCTGGCCACGTCGGGCTTCATCCCGATGCCCACGACCTTCGCAGCCTTCGCCACGCGTTGCGCACTCGACCAGGTCAGCATCTCCATCGCCTACCCGGCGCTCGACGTCAAGATCACCGGGCACTACATCGGCGGCAGCCGGGCAGGCTCATCGCACATCGCTCTCGAGGACCTGGCTGTCTATCGTGCTCTTCCCAACATGCGCGTGGCCGACCCCGTCGACAATGCCGAGTTGCGTCGCGTCATGCGGGCCGCCCTGGCCACGCCGGGCCCTATCTACTTCCGTGTCTCCAAGCTGGCCGTGCCCGATGTCCTCGAGCCAGGAACATCGTTCGGCTGGGGGGTGGGCCTGCGCCTGCGCGAGGGGCGCGACGTATCCCTGTTTGCCACCGGCCTCATGACCACCATCAGCCTGCGCGCGGCTGAGTTGCTGGCCAACGACGGGATCGACGCCGAGGTCGTGCACCTGGCGTCCGTCAAGCCCATCGATGTCGAACTCATCGCCGCATCTGCCGCCAGGACCGGGGCCGCCGTGTCTGCCGAGCTGGCCACCGTCAACGGCGGCTTCGGCTCTGCCATAGCCGAGGTCCTTGGTGAGCGCTGCCCCGTTCCGCTGCGCCGGATCGGCTATCAGGACGTGTGGCCGCACGGTGGCTCCATCGAGCAGCAATTCGAGCGCTACCACCTGCGTCCGACCGATATCGCCAAGGCGGCTCACGAGGTCATCGAGGCCAAGCGCTCTCGGCAGGCTATCGAGGGCCCGGCGCCAGGCGGCCCGTAGCATGGTCCGGCCCATCCGCTGGGGTGGTCCGCAAGCGATGCGCCGTAGGGGCTATGGACACGCCGACCTGGGCGTCGACCATGGGCGGCACCGAAGTGCCGAGGTGATACCGATGGATCGACGTTTGACATCCACGCTGGTGGCGACTTGTCTGCTCAGCGTGGTCGCTGCTAGCCCGTTGGCAGCCCAGAGCCTGGAGTCCGACGTGATCGGATTAGGAGGTCGCGTGGAGGTGCCCGAAGCAGGCTATGCCGTCACGCTACCCGATGACTGGGTGTACGTCCGGCCGACGGCGGCCGACACGACCGCCATCCTCGAGGCGGTAACGGCCATCGCTCCCGACCTGGCGACGTTCGTGGAGGCAGGACTCGCGCGCGGCGCAAGCGTCTCGCTCGTCGCCATCGCTCCCATCCGTGCCGACGCCGCCTTCACCATGAACTGCAACGTCGTCGACAGCCCCTCCGGTGGTCTGTCCCTCGACCTCCGGGTCGCCGGCGAGGTGGCGGCCTATCGCGCCCTCGGTGACGTGCTCACGGCCGGCCCGGACGTGAGCACGCTCGACTTGCCGGCCGGACCAGCCGCACGGCTCGACGCCGGCCTGAGCGTACCCGGGTACGAGGCCAGCTCCTCCTCCTACCTGTACCCCGACGGGGCGGCTTTCCACACGCTGACCTGCACAGACCTCGGCTGGCCCGCCGACCACTGGCTCTCCATCGCCGAGACCTTCGAGTTCATACCGACCAAGCCGTAGGTCTCGCATTGTGCCCCGCGGCGGGTTGGCAGACCCTCCCGCTGCGGCACCCACCCATCAGGAATGCGCGGCCGTGCGGTGGCGGATCGAAGTCCTATGTCGCATCGTGGCGCACTCTGGCAGCGTCGGCGGCGGCGGGCAGCAGGCGCCGGATCCCAGGACGCTCGAGATCCGCCGCTCGTGCGAAGATCAGGTAGCGGTGCCGACGACCAGCTCCCTTGAGCACGGCGTCGGGATCGTCGAGGTCGGCGCTGCAGGGGATACCGAGCCTGATCCGCTCCTTGAGCAGAGTGACGACGCAGACGAGGCCGCGGTCGCCCGGGGCACGCTCAGTCCTCCCAGATGCGGGGATATCGCTCTCGGAGATCGATGGGCCGACGCGTGCGCGCCGACTCGTACCCGGCCTCGATGACTGCCAGGGTGCGGCGTTCGCTCGCTGCAGTGGTGGGGCCACCCGGCGCGCCGGCGATGGCGTCCACGAAGGCCTGCAGCATCTCGGCATAGGGGGAGCGGTCAGCGCCCGGGTAGTGATGCGTCACGGGTTCCGCATCCCGGTCCTCGGCACCGGGGTGGACCACGTAGCTGGTGTCGCCGGCGACGATGGTGCCGGCATCGCCATACAGGTGGAACCCGTTCAGCCTCGGTCGGAGCTGGGTCTCTGTCGTCTGCACCAGGTGCACCACGACTCCGCTCTCGAGCTCGACGACGCCGCTCATCGTGGCCTCGATGTCATCGCGCTCGAAGGAGCTGGCGTGGTGGTCGAGCATGTAGACGCTGACGACCTCGCCGAGCACGTAGCGCAGGGCTGAGACCGTGTGCACGCCCAGCAGGGCCCATACGCCCGTGCCGCCAGCTTCCGGCTGTGCCAGCCAGGCTCGACGGCCCGGGTAGGCCGGGTTCTGCGCGCGGTGGCCGGCGATGCAGGCAGCAAAGGTCAGCTCGCCGAGATGGTTACCCGTGCGAACGATCTCGCGCAGCGTGGCGTAGCGGGTCTGGTACGGCTCGTGCTCGGCCACGAAGAGAGTGACACCGCCGGCCGTCGCCGCGCCGATCATGTCAGAGGCCTCGGCTACGGTCGTGGCCATGGGCTTGGTCACCAGGACGTGCTTGCCCGCGGCGGCCGCTTCGATGGCCATCGGTGCGTGCAGCGAGTGCGGTGTGCAGATGGAGACGGCGTCGATGCCGGGGTCGCCCAGGGCGGCCTGCAACTCCGTCTCCGTCCGCTCGATGCCCAGCTCGACGGCAGTCTCATGCAGGAACTCGCGGTCGCTGTCGACCAGGGCCGCGACTTCGATGACACCCTCGAGCTCCCGGACGGCCTCTGTCTGGCGCTGGCCGGTCCAGCCGGCACCAACCATGGCCAGGCGCAGTGGGGGAGTCATGGCCTAGCCCTTGATCCCCGAGCGGGCGATGCCCTCGACGATGTAGCGCTGGGCGAAGAGGAAGACGATCACCACGGGGATGATGCTGAGGGTCGTGGCTGCCATCTGCATGGCGAAGAAGGGCGTGCCATCCGTGTCGGTGTACTGCGTCAGGGCCACCGGCAGCGTCTGGAGCGTGTCCACGCCGGACGTGAACACGAGCGGGAGCAGGAACGAATTCCAGCTGCCCAGGAAGGTGAGCACGGCCAGCGTGGCGATGGCCGGCCGCGCCAGCGGCAGAGCCACGTGCCGGAACACGCCGAATTCGCTCAGGCCGTCGACGCGTCCGGCATCGGAGAGGTCGCGCGGGAGGGTCAGGAAGAACTGCCGCATCAGGAACGTGCCCACCACGGTCGGTACGCCGAAGATGGGTTCGATGAGCAGCGGCAGGTGGGTCCCGACCCAGCCGAGGCGACTGACCAGCGCGAACAGCGGGACGATGGTGACCTCCTCCGGCAGCAGCAGCGCCATGAGCAGGATGGGCAGGATCAGGCCACGGCCGGGGAACCGGAGGCGGGCCAGCGCATATCCGGCCAGGCTGGACACCACGATCGTGCCCAGCACGTTGACGATGGCGATGTAGACGCTGTTGAAGTACTGCTGCGCGAACGGCGCGATCTCGAAGATGTCGACGTAGTTCTGGAGGCGGAGCGTCTCGGGGATGAGCTGCGGCGGGATCTTGAAGACGTCGAACTCTGGCTTGAGCGAGGTCGAGACCGTCCATACCAGTGGCGCCAGCAAGGGGATGGCGCCGACGATCAGGGCCAGGATCAGGCCGATGCGGAATGCCCGCGAGCGCAGGGTCCGCGGCCGCTCGCTGGCGATCTCGGAGGGCCGTGCCCCGCTACTCACCTTCGTAGACCCACTTGTGGCGCGCCAGGAACTGCACGATGGTGACCACCAGCACGAACAGGAACAGGACCACCGCGAGGCTGCTGGCGTAGCCCATCTCGAAGAGCTGCAGGCCCTGCTGGTAGATGTACAGCGTCCAGGTCGTGGTGGACAGGCCTGGCCCGCCACCGGTCAGCAGGAAGTTGGTGGCGAACGACTTGAACGAGTTGATGGTCAGCAGGATCGTGACCATGAACGTGAAGGGGGCGATGAGCGGCAGGGTGATGTTGCGAAAGACGTGCCATTCGTTGGCGCCATCGACGCGCGAGGCCTCGCGCAGGTCCTCCGGCACGGTCTGCAGGGCCGCCAGGAAGAGCACCATGCTGAACCCGAGCACCTTGAAGACGTTGACCATGATCAGGCTGAAGAGCGCGATGGTGGGGTCGCGCAGCCAGGCCACGCGGTCCAGGCCCAGAGACTCGAGGATGCCGTTGATGAGCCCGCTCGGCTGCAGCACGAGCTGCCATACCAGGGCCCAGGCGGCGAGCGCGATGACCACCGGGATGAAGTAGAACGAGCGCAGCGACATGAAGATCCGCGTGCGCTTGTTGACCGCCACCGCGATGGCCAGCCCGCCGATGACCGTGAGCGGGACGAAGAACAGGCCGAAGATGAGCGTGACCCAGGCCACCTGTTCCACCTGGGCGCTGCTCGCGAGCGTGCGGTAGTTGTCGAGACCGATGAAGTCGAAGGTGCCCCAGACGATGTTCCAGCGGAAGAGGCTGAACCAGAAGATGGCCGCGATGGGCCCCAGCAGGAAGACGCCGTAGCCGATCATCTGGGGGGCCACGAAGAGCCATCCGAAGAACGCCTCGCGGGCCCCGATCGAGGGCCGCGCGATCCGCTCTCGCAGGCTCCGCCCGGCGACGTCGGCTGTCTGGCTCACGGTCCCCTCATGCAGTCCACCCGGCCGTGGCGCGCACGACCGGGTGGACGATCACTCCATCTATGGCCGGATCAGCACGGTGCCCATCCGGTCTCACCTGTCGCGACGGTCAGTCGCGGCTCATGAATACTCCGATGTCCGAGCAGACCTGGTCGAGGGCGGCCGAGACGTCGGCATCCGGCTTCCAGATCTGACCGTCGAAGATGAGCTGCGCGGCCTTCTCGGCAGGCGTGTAGTTCTCATGGAAGTACTCCATGCGGAAGTCCTCCGCCTGGAGCACCGGCAGGACCGCCCGCTCGAGCTGCTCGCGGGTGTACTGCGGGTTGTTCTCGGCGATGATGTCGATGGTCTGCAGCGACTTCCGTACGGCCGGCGTGTTGACGCCGAACTTGGCTGCGTTCTCCTTGTTCATGGCATGGAGCACGAATCCGCCAGCGAGCTCGGGGTTGTCGCTATCGGCGAAGGCGACCACGCCGTTCTGGGCCAGGGACGGCACGAAGCCGGCCGGGCCGGTCGGCGGCGGCACGACGTCCCAGCCGAAGGGCACCTCGGCCAGGCGGGGGGCCACGTTCTGGCGGCCCAGCATCATGCCGATGTTGCCGGCTGCGAAGTCGGCCGTCTCACCCGGACCCGGATGGGTGCCGTCGGTGTAGATCATGTCCCACACCATCTGGGTGGCTTCCTTGGTCTCCGGCGAATCGAACGTGCACTCGGTGCCGTCGACGGTCCACGGACCGCCACCGTAGGGGCTCCAGATCTCGATCAGGTTGCGCCAGCCGTTGGTGAAGAGGTTGTTGTTGAACAGGAAGCCGTAGTCGATGCCCTCGGTCTCCTTGATGGCAGCAGCGGTCGCCACTACGTTCTCCCAGGTCCACTCGCCGTTCTCGTACATCTCGATCGGCGTCGGCAGCCCGGCGGCCTCGAAGGCATCGACGTTGTAGTAGACGAGGTTGCCCGCGTTGGTGAACGGGAGGGCGTACAGGGCATCGCCGTCCTTCCAGGGGTCCAGCGCTGCGCCGAAGTCCTCGAGGTCGTAGCCCTCGGGAACCAGCGGCATGAGATCGACCAGGCGGCCGCTCTTGACCCACTGTGGGCCCACCGAGGCGTTGATCCAGGCCACGTCCGGCGGCTCGCCTGCCGCCAGCTCGACGGTCAGCACGTCGTTGTAGCGCGGGAAGGGGATGGTCTGGACCTCGACCTTGAGCCCCGGGTTCAGGGCTTCATACGATGCGATGTAGTCGTCCCACACCGTCTCCATCGAGCCGCCGTGGTACCAGTTGCGATAGCTGATGGTGGCGTCGTCCTGGGCGACCGCCGGGAACGCGCTGAGCGTGATGGCCGCCCCGGCCAGCAATGCCACGGATCGTGCACGAAGCCTCATGCCTACCTCCTAGGGCCGGACCGGGTGCGCTCCCTCGCGTACTCGCTCCGGCGTGTTCAGCCGGGACCGCACTGCCCCAGTCGCTCGACCATAGCGCACCGGTCTAGACGTGTCTAGTTGCTGGGGAGCGCCCAACCCTCTGGGGTGCGCCCGACTCCTGGTGGATGCGCCGGATGGTCTGCTCGTGACGCCACTCCATGCGGAACCGGTCGCGGGGGAGGCGCGCGCCGATGAAGGTCTCGTACGTGGCGCTGGCCACGAGTTCGTCGACCGGCTGACCGAGGTTCGAGAGGACGTGCTCGCGACAGGCGGCGAGATAGTCGGCCGACCACAGGATCGCCTCGCGGATCTCGGTGGAGCCTGTGACCACGCTGCCGTGCCCTGGCACCAGCGTGGTGGCACCCAACTGGGCGAGGTCCCGGAGCGTCCGCTCCAGGGTGGCGCTGTCCCCGTCGCTGAAGGCCGGCGGGATGGCGGTGACGATGGTGTCACCCCCGAACAGCACCCCCTGCTCCGCGTCCCACACGCAGAGGGCATCCGGTGCGTGACCGGGGGTATCGAGCAGGCGCACCTGCCGGCCGCCAAGGTCCAGCGTGGCCTCGCCGTCGATGACGATGGTGGGCCAGCCCAGGCGCAGACTCAATCCGGCGGCCGTCTCGCCGCTGCGCTCCGCCCAGGCCTCGAGCTGATCGGCCATCTGCCTGACGATCCCCGGCCGGCCGATGATGTCGCAGCCGCGGAAGGCGGTGGACCCGAGTGCATGGTCGGTGTGGCCATGGGTGAGGACCAGCTTGAGGGACGGGCGGCCGAGGGACTCGGCGGCGCTGCGCACCGATGCACCCTCGGCATCGTCGATGCCAGCGTCCACCGCCAGGGCCACGGCGTCCCCGGCGATGACGCCCGCCTTTCCAGCGGCTACCCGCGTCTCCACGATCAGCACGCCGGGTGCGATCTGCTGCATCACGGCGTCGACCTGGCCGGCTGGACCGGCTACTCCGCGTCCTTGAGCTCGGGTCGCAGGTCGACCTCGCCCGAGACCTGCAGGCTGAACTGCCAGCGCCCGCCTGGATAGAGGGCTTCGGTGTAGCGCACCGGTTCGTTGCCGGCGGAGTAGGCCGTGCCGCGGATGAGCACGAGCGGCGAACCCTCGGGCACATCGAGCAGCCGGGCTTCCTCGCCGGTAGCCAGCACCGCCTCGACGCTGTCCTCCGATCGCTCGACCCGGGCGCCGACCCGTGACATCAGGTCGGATAGCGAGCCGGTGAGGTCGGACTCCAACAGTGCCGAGAGGCGCCCCGGCATGTAGGAGAGGTGGATGGCCGCCGGCTCGCCATCGACCACGCGCAGTCGTCGCAGGAAGATGGCCTGGGCGCCAGATGGCAGCGAGAGTGCGCGGGCGACGTTGGAGGGCGCACCCACGACCTCGGCCTCGAGCACGCGCGTCTCGCAGTCCATCCCTTGCGCCTTCATGGCGGCCGAGAACGAGAGGCCCTGCGACGCGCCGTGGGCGATCTTGGTGGGCGCCACGAACGTGCCCTTGCCGGGCTGGCGGAACAGCATCCCGTCCGCGACCAGCCGGTCGAGCGCCTTGCGTGCGGTCATGCGGCTGACGCTGAAGTGCTCGGCCAGGTCCGTCTCCGATGGCACCTGGGCCAGCGGACCCAACTCCCCGGACTCGATCTGGCCTCGCAGCTCTTCGTCTATCTGGATGTACAGCGGGACCGGCGATGCTCGTACGACCATGACGTCTCGGCCTTCCCTTCGTCTGCGGCTCAGGCGTGTTCCGGCGACGCTCCGGCTGCGCCGGAGAGTCGGTGACTCACATGGGTGACGGCCTCTGCGGCGAGGCGGTAGGTGTGATGCAGCGCATCGTACGTGCTGATCCATTCCTGTACCGGCTCGATGGTACGGGTGCGAGGTGTGGGCACCCGCTCCACGATCTCGGCTGCGCTGCCTGCTCCGGCGGCCATGGCCAGGATGGCGGCACCGACCGCTGGCCCCTGGGGTTCGGCCAGGACTCCCGGCTGATCGAGGGCGGAGACGAGGATGGACCGCCACAGCGGGCTGCTGGTGCCGCCGCCGGCGAGGTGGGGTCTGCGCACAGGCAGGCCGGCGCCTTCCATCACGTCGCGGCAGCTGCGCAGCGCCATGGCCACCCCCTCGAGCACGGCTCGCGCGAGGTGTTCCCGCCGATGGGAGGACGAGAGGCCCAGGAATGCCGCCCGCAGATGGGCGTCCCAGTACGGCGTACGTTCGCCGTCGAGGAAGGGCAGGAAGAGCGCGCCCTCAGCGCCCGCGGCAACGCCCGAGGCGCGGCGGTTGATGTCCTCGTACGTCACCGCTGGCGGCCCGCTCGGTGCGGCGAAGACCGTCTCACGCAACCACTGGTAGGCGACGGTGGCGGTGTTCGTCGCCGCCAGGGTGTACCACTGGCCCGGCACCGGATGGGGATAGGTGAGCAGCTTGCGGTCGACCGTCGGCTCGCTGCTGACCCCCACGACCGTGCCAGTGCTGGCGATCTTGACCAGGGACGCTCCGGCCTTGACCGCGCCCACCGAGAGCAGCTCCGCGGCGGTGTCGGTGGCGCCGACCACGATCGGGGTGCCGGCGGCCATCCCCGTGGCGGCGGCCCACTCGTCAGTCAGCTGGCCACCGGGCGCGGTGGACGACACGATCGGTGGCAGCTGCTCGGCAGAGAGGCCAAGGTCGCGGCAGACCGGCTCCAGCCAGGTCGCGCTGGCCTGGTCGATCATGGCGGTGCCGGCCGCATCGGAGGTGTCGACGAGGGCCAGGCCGGTCAGGCGATAGCGGATCCAGTCCTTCTCGGTCAGCAGCCAGCGGATCCGCGGCCACAGCTCGGGCGCCTGTCCACGCAGCCAGGTCAGCTGCGCCAGCGTCCAGCCGGCCGAGAGATCGACGAACGTAGCCTCGAACAGCGACTCACCGTAGCGGTCCTTCACCTGCTGTGCGACCTCGGCCGGCCTGGCGTCGAAGGCGAGCAGTGACGGCGCCAGGGGCTGGCCCTCGGCATCGCAGATGACCGCGGCATGGGCAGGGGCGGTGATACCGATGCCGGTCAAGGCACGACCGGCTGCCGCATGCGCACACGACCGGAGCACCTCGCGCACCGCGGCCAGCCAGTCGTCTGGATCCTGGGTGACCTCGCCCGCGACGGTCCGGCGGGTCGGGTACCCCGCTTGCGCTGTGTGCAGGACGCGCCCACCGCTGGTGAAGACGACGGCCTTGCAGCCGCTCGTGCCGACGTCGACACCGATGGTGACGTCCTGCCGCCGAGTCATCGTGGACCGGCCCCCAAGCTACGGCGCATGTACCAGAATATACATGTCCTGTCATCCCGCTTGGAGGTCGGTCATGGAGATGCTCGAGGAGAAGTGGCTCGAGCGGCTGGCACCGGAACGCCTGTTCTCGATGCGCGGTCGCGTGGCTGTCGTCACCGGTGCGGCCGGCGGCGTCGGCCGCTGGCTCAGTGCGGGGTTCGGGCTGGCCGGCGCCAGTGTGCTCCTCACCGACCGCGATATGGAGGGGCTCTCGATCCTGGCTGGCGAACTGCGGGGGCAAAGGATCGAGGCGACCGAGCTCGGTGCCGACCTTGAGGACCCCGAGGCTCCGGCACGGATCGTCGACGCGGCTGTCGCGCGTTACGGTCGCCTGGACGTCCTTGTCAACAACGCCGGTGTCAACCGGCGCGTCCCGCTGCTCGAGGTCGAGCCGGACCTGCTCGAAGAGATCTGGCGCATCGACTACATCCGCTGCTACCAGCTCTCGCAGGCAGCGGCGAGGGTGATGATCGACGGTGGTGGTGGCTCCATCATCCACATCGGCTCCATCAACAACGTCCTGGGCCTTGAAGACGTCTCCATGCTGGGGCCGACCAAGGCTGCGCTCAGCCAGCTGGCCAAGGCCATGACCGTCGAGTTGGCACACCTGGGCATCCGCACCAACGTTCTGGCGCCGGGCTTCCTCGACACGCCCATGAACGCCACGCACTGGGAGGATCCGACGCGCGGTCCCTGGATCATGGATCGCACGCCCATGAGCCGGCCCGGCCATCCGGCCGAGCTGGTGGGCGCGGCGCTGTTGATGGCATCGCCGGCGGGGTCGTTCCTGTCGGGCCAGACGATCTACGTGGACGGCGGCATCACTGCCGGTAGCCGCTGGAACGTGCCCCCCGGCAGCGGGCTCGAGTCGTTCCGTGCCTGGGCCGAGGCCGGGCGGCCCATCGACGACTTCGACGGCCCGGAGTAGGGCCTGCCCCTCAGGCCTCAGCGCCCCCAGGCTCGGCCAGCTCGGCCAGCTCGGCCGTGGCCGTCGCGTACTGCTCGGCCGAGAGCGTGCCTCCATGCCACTCGGTCACGTTCTCCATGAATGACACGCCCTTGCCCTTGGTGGTCGAGCAGATCAGCGCCGCGGGCTGCGTCGAGGGTAGTGAGCGCCGTTCCTCCATGGCCGCGAGGAGCGCCGCCATGTCGTTGCCGTCGACGCGCAGCACCGCCCAGCCAAAAGCTTCCCATTTCAGGTCGATGGGCTCGATCTCCATCACCTCGCTGGTGGGTCCGTCGACCTGGAGGCCGTTGCGATCGAGGATGACGGTGAGGCCCCCGACCCGGAAGTGGGCCGCCGCCATGGCCGCCTCCCAGGTCATGCCCTCCTGCATCTCGCCGTCGGACATGAGCACGAAGGTTCGAAACCCGAGGCCCGATTGGCGGCTGCCCAGGGCCATCCCCAGGCCCACCGACAGGCCGTGACCCAGCGAGCCGGAGGTCATGTCCAGGCCCACCGTCTTGCGCATGTCCGGATGACCCTGGAGCACGCTGCCCGTCTGCCGGAAGGTCAGCAGGACATCCGGGTCGAAGTAACCGCGCCGTGCCAGGGCGGCGTAGACGATGGGCGCGCAGTGACCCTTCGACAGCACCAGCCGGTCACGCTCGGGCCAGTCCGGTCGCGATGGATCGAGGCGCATCTCCGACCAGTACAAGACGGTGACGATGTCGGCCGCCGAGAGCGATCCGCCCGCGTGCCCGGAACCGGCCCGGTAGATCATCTCGATGACGTCCCGACGCAGTTGCCGCGCGGTCGCCTCGAGCGACGCGGTCGTCGTCACATCCCCGCTCATCCCGCTCGCCTGTCTTGAACTGAGACGAGCCTGCGTCCGGCGGCGACCACGGCGGGAGCGTCGAGGCCGAAGCGCGCTCGTAGCTCGTCGTTCTTGCCCGACTCGCTGAAGCGGTCGGGGATGCCCAGCGAGGTGAACCGTGGCGCCCGACCCGCTCGCTGCAGGGTCTCGGCCGTGATCGAGGCGAGGCCCCCGACCAGGCTGTGGTCCTCGAGCGTGAGCAGTGCGCCGGTGCGGTCCGTGGACTCGATCAGGAGCTGTTCGTCGAACGGCTTCAGTGATGCCATGTCGAGGACCTCCGCCTCGATGCTCTCCTGCGCGAGGGCAGTCGCTGCCTCCATGGCCCGCGCCAGCGCGATGCCGTAGGTGGCGATGGTGAGGTCTCTGCCCGGGCGCACCCGGATACCCCGGCCGATCTCGAAGCGCACGTCCGGCGCATGGATCGCGGCGGTCTCCTCGTACTCGATGCGCACGTAGACCGGTCCGTCGTGAGCCAGCGCCACGCGGGCGATGCGGTCGGCCAGGACCGCATCCGAAGGGGAGAGCACCACCAGGTTGGGCAGCGCGCGCATGATGGCCACGTCCTCGATCGATTGGTGGGTCGCACCGTCCTTGCCGTCGGAGAGCCCGGCGTAGCCACCGACGAGCTTGGCGTTCAGGCGCGGATAGCAGATCGACGTGCGGATCGGCTCCAGCGCGCGCATGGAGACGAAGACGGCGAAGGCGCAGGCGACCGGGATGCGCCCGACCGCAGCGAGGCCGGCCGCCACACCGGCCAGGTTCTGCTCGGCCACGCCCAGGTCCCAGAAGCGATCTGGATAGCGATCACGGAAATGCCGGGTCAGCGTCCGACGCGAGACGTCGGCATCGAGGGCCACGATGCGTTCGTCCGTCTCGGCCAGCTCGACGATGGCGGCCATGAAGGCGAATCGCGGGTCCTCCGCGCCGACGTCCAGGAAGCTGTCGTGGACCGCGCCCGAGTCGCTCACGACATGTACCAGCCCCCGTTGATGTCCCAGTTGACACCGGTGACGTAGGAGCTGGCATCGCTGGAGAGCCACAGCACCAGTTCGGCGACCTCGTCAGGCTCCGCCGTGCGACCGAGCGGCACCTGGGCCAGCGTCCTGGCGATCGCCTCCGGCGGGAACGAATCACGGAGCATGGGGCTCTCGATGTTCGAGGGCAGGATGGCGTTGACGAGGATGCCGTCCGCGGCTGCGGCCTTGGCCAGCGACTTGGTGACCGCCAGCAGACCGCCCTTGCTCGCGGCGTAGGGGTGGATATCGGCGACCCCGCCGGTCCGGCCGGCCATCGAGGCCACGTTGACGATGCGGCCGCCGCGACCCCCTCGACGCATCTGCACGATGGCGGCGCGGGACAGGAAGTAGGGCGCTACCAGGTTCAGGCGCAGGGCCTGCTCGAACTGGTCCGGAGTCACCTCCTCGAGCGGTGTGCGCTTGAGCATGGCCGCGTTGTTGACCAGCACATCGATACGGCCGAAGTGGCCGGCGACCCGCTCCACCAGCGGCGCGCAGGTCTCCGCGTCGGAAAGGTCGGCGACCTCGCTGAGGAGTCGGTCCTGGCCGAGGTCGAGCGCACGGGCCTCCTCCTGCAGGCCCTCCGCATCGATGTCGACGAGGGCCAGGCGGGAGTCCTGTGCCGCGAAGGCCCGGGCCAGCGCGGCTCCCAGGCCATGGGCGGCGCCGGTGATCGAGCACCACCTTGTCCCGGAGGTCCGCGTAGCTGGCCATGGACCTGCCTAGACCACGGCCACGGCTCGCAGCCACGAGCCGGTGGCGCCGGTTATGCGCAAGGGCAGGCAGATGAAGAGGAATTCGTAGAGCCCTTCGTCCGCCACGCTCTCGAGGTCCATGATCTCGATGAGATGGACCCCGCGCTCGACGAGCATCACGCCGTGGGTCGTCCGTTCCGGGTCGGGCATGGGGATGACCTCCGTGCCCGACGTGTCGGTTCCCAGCAGCGCCATGCCCCGGTCGTACAGCCAGAGCGAGGCGTCGGGGCCCACCCCCGGCTGGCTGGCGAAGTAGGTCTCCGCTGCCGATGCGTACCAGGCCTTGTACCAGCCGGTGCGCACGAGCACGCTGTCGCCGGGGCGGATCTCGCGTGCCCTGCACCTGCAGCGCGTCCTGCACGTCCCCCGGCGTGATCTCGTAGCGGTCGGGCAGGTGCTCGAGCCCCTTGGCCCGTGCCACATCGACGAGCACCCCACGTCCCGACGACCGGACGTGAGTGCTCCATGCCGTTGGCCGCCCAGCCGAAGTCACCGTAGACATCGGCCAGCTCGTGATCGCCGAACATGCGGCCGTGGCAGGAGATGTGCGCCAGGCCGTCCATGTGCGTGCCCAGGTGCGGTGAGGCCGTGATGACGTCCATCGAGAAGTCGAATCCGGGCGAGGTCTTGGTCGTGAGTGCCTTGGGCGTGCGGTATTGCGTCACTCGAAACCCGTAGAACGCGTCTGGCGGGCCCTGCGGCATGTCTCGCCCGAAGGTCGTGCTCAGCTCCAGCACCCGGCCCTCGCTCACGCCCCCGAGGGCGGCTAGCACCTCCGCTGAACCGAGTCGGTCCAGGCCGACCGTCGATCCGTCACCCGGTCTGATGGCCATCAGATACCCCCTTCGAGGAGATGGGGCCGAGGGCCCGCGCGAGTCCTGCCGGCGGACCTTGCTCGGCGCTTGCCTGCGTGCGTATAGTACCTGACTAGACAGGACTATCACGGACCTGTCAGGAGGCAACCCAGGGACCAAGGAGGGACCCATGATCAAGTCTCGGATGCGCGCGCTCGCCATCGTCGCGGGTGGCATCCTCACCCTCACCGCACTGCCCGCGGTCACGATGGCACAGGATGCCGAGGATCCGTCGTGGAAGCCTGATCCGGCGTGCACCACGGATGACCCCATCGTCGCGGAGGCCATCGCCAACACCATCGCCCGGACCGGCGTGCAGACCGAGTGGTACGGGCCCACGGAGGGTCCCGCGCCCAAGGAGGGCGCCAAGGTCGTGTGGATCCCGACCTCGGCGCAGAACGCGCTGTCGGTCAACTGGGGCACCGAGATCGAGAAGGTCAGTGATCTGCTCGGCTGGGACTACACGACCATCGACGGCAAGGGCACCGCGCAGGGCTGGACCGACGCCATGACCCAGGCCATCGCCCTCGGGCCCGGACGTCATCATGTACTCGGCCGACGCCCGCACCCTGGCCACCAAGAACCAGGAGGCCGTGGACGAGGGCATCTCCGTCATCGGCATCCACGGGCTGGCCTTGCCCGGTCCCGACGAGACGACCAACCTCTACTCCAACATCACGTCTGACCCGCGCGACATCGGCGCGGCCATGGCCGACTACCTCATCGCGCGGACCTGCGGCACGGCCAAGAGCGTCGTCCTCTTCGACTCGGTCTACGAGATCGCCGAGTTCAAGGGCGTGGCCATGGCCGACCGCCTCGAGGAGTGCGCCGGCTGCGAGCTGCTCGAATACGTCGACTCTCCGCTTTCCGAGCTCGAGACCCGTCAGCCGCAGCTGTGCACCAACTGGGCCGTCGAGTACGGCACGGACTGGTCGGCCATGACCATCTACGACGACATCTGGAACTTCTGCACGCCCTCACTCGGCGATGCCGGCGTGGGTCCCGGTGACGTCGCCCTCGTCGCCTCCGACGGCACCGAGGCCGGCTACACCCGTATCCGCGACGGCCAGTATCAGGTCGCCACGGTCCCCGAGCCTGCCGAGCTGCAGGCGTACATGGCCATCGACGATGCCATCCGCGCCATGGCCGGCGAGGCACCTGCAGGCTGGGACCAGCCGGTCTTCATCCACTTCAAGGACGGCATCCACGGTGACAACCTCGCCATCGAGGGTGGCGACCAGGGGCAGTTCTTCCCCAGCAACGACTACAAGAACCGGTACCTGGAGCTCTGGGGGGTCGAGCAGTAGCCGACTGACCCGAACCCTGGGGGACCACTTCGACCATTGGGATGGGAGCCTCTCTGGCTAGTCCGGGGCTCCCGTCCCTTTCCATGGACCGACACATGAGCGATGCGAACGATCTGAACCCGCAGGCCAGGCCCGGGCACGATGCGGCCACGCTGCTGGCCATCGAGGGGCTGACCAAGCAGTTCCCGGGCACACTCGCGCTGGACGCGGTCGACTTCGAGGTGCGTACGGGCGAGATCCACGCGCTCGTCGGCGAGAACGGCGCCGGCAAGTCCACGCTCATCAAGATCCTGGCCGGCATCTATCCGGCCGACAGCGGGACCATCTCCCTGGGCGGCCAGCCGTACGATCCGGCGCACGAACATCGGATCGCCTTCATCCACCAGGACCTGGGCCTCTTCATCCAGTTCTCGGTGGCCGAGAACATCGCGGTGGTCGCCGGCTATGAACGGCCCAGGGGCCTGATCTCCTGGCCCCAGGTGCGCGAACGCGCACGCCACATCCTGACCTCGATGGGCAGCGACGTCGATGTCGAGGATCCAGTCGCGGCGCTGACGTCGGCGGAGCGGTCGATCGTGGCCATCGCCCGAGCGCTCGCGCTCGACGCCGACGTGCTGGTGCTGGACGAACCCACAGCATCGCTGCCGGAGACCGACGTCCGCCGGCTCTTCGACATCCTGCACGGCTTGCGGGACCGCGGCATGGGCGTCGTCTTCGTCAGCCATCGACTGGACGAGGTCTTCCGCCTGGCCGATCGCGTCACCGTGCTGCGTGACGGACGACGGATCGAGACCTCGGCCGTGGCCGACACCTCGCCCTCGCGGCTCGTGGCCGCCATCGTCGGCCGTGAGCTGTCGGACATGTTCATCGACCCGCAGCCACCTGGTGACGAGATCGTCCTCGAGCTCAAGGATTTCGAGGTCGGTGCCGTCGGCCCGGTCAGCCTGCGTCTGTACCGGGGTGAGATCCTGGGGCTGGTCGGGCTGCGCGGTGCCGGTCAGGACCTGGTCGGCCGGGCGGTCTTCGGCGATACCGGCGACTTCGTGCAGGCGGGTGCCATCCGCGTCCTGGAGAAGCCCTTCCGCGCACGGACTCCCGCCGACGCCATGTCGAGCGGCGTGGCCTTCGTGTCGAGCAAGCGCACCGAGGAAGGCGTGGCCGGCAGCCTGACGGTGCGCGAGAACATCTACCCCAACGCCGCCATGCAGGGTCAGTCCCTGCTCCGACCCATGCGGCCAGCCGAAGAGCGTCGCCGCATCAAGGCCGTGATGGAGCGCTTCGATGTTCGGCCACGTGATCCCGAGCGGGAGGTCGGTACGCTTTCCGGCGGCAACCAGCAGAAGTCCATCCTGGCACGCTGGCTGGAGGCCCAGAGTGGGCTGCTCGTGCTGGAGGAGCCGACCTTTGGCGTCGACGTCGGTGCGCGCGCAGAGATCTACCGCATCCTCGGTCAGTACGTGTCGCAGGGGAACGCCGTGCTCCTGGTCTCCTCTGACTTCGAGGAGGTCGCGGGCATCTCCAACCGGGCCCTGGTCTTCCGGCGCGGACGGGTCGTCGCCGAGGTCCCTCGTGACGAGCTGTCCGTCCTTCGACTCACCGGGCTGGCGACGGGCGCCACCGAGGCTGAGCTGAAGGCTGCCTCGTGAGCTCCCGCATCCTGCGCTTCCTGTCCGTCTACGGCCTGCCCTTGCTGCTGCTGGCGCTCTTCATCCTGTTCGCCCTGCTGCTGCCGAACACCTTCCCCACCGAGTACAACATCCGCTCGATGCTGGCCGACAAGTCGGTCATCGCCCTGTTGGCGCTCGCGGAGATGGTGCCCATCTCGGCCGGCGCCTTCGATCTCTCCATCGGCTGGGGCATCGGCCTCTACCACATCCTCACCGTGGGCCTCATCGACCAGGGCGTTCCCTGGCCGTTGGTCGTTGTCCTCGTGCTGGGCTGTGGCCTGCTGGTCGGGACCATCATCGGCCTGCTGGTGACGCGGGGCGGCATCGACCCCTTCATCGCCAGCCTGGGCGTGGGCACGTTCCTGTTCGGTGTGTCGCTGTGGTACGCGCCGCAGCAGATCGTGGCCTCCATCCCGCCCGAGCTCCGCTCGCTGGTGACCACCTTCGACCTTGGCATCACCAGGGTCCCCATACCCTTCGTCTATGTCGTCATCGTGGCCATCATCCTGTGGACGATGTTCGAGCGCCTGCCCCTTGGCCGGTACCTCTACATGCTGGGCGCCAACCAGCGCGCCGCGGAGCTCATCGGCATCTCGCCCAAGCGCTACATCACCTTCGCCTTCCAGTGTTCGGGGGTCATCGCGGCCTTCGCCGGCGTCGTCCTCGGCGTCCGGCTCGGGGTGGCCCAGACCGCCATCGGGCCCGACTTCCTGCTGCCGGCCTTCGCCGCGGTGTTCCTGGGCTCGACCACCATCCGCCCGGGTCGGGTCAACGTCCTGGGCACGCTCGTGGCCGTCTTCGTCATCGCGGTCGTGTCGGCCGGCATGGCGCAGCTTGGCGCACAGTTCTATGTCGACCCCATGTTCAACGGCATCATGCTCGTGGCCTCGGTCGGGCTGGCCGCCTATGCCGCTCGCCGGCGCATGCGCATCCGGGCTGCTGCCGACGCGGCGGCACTCCAATGAGCGGCCCGTAGGCGGCGCAGCACGATGACTGACGGCCTGGAGATCTTCTCGCTCGCGGGGCGGACGGCCCTGGTCGCGGGCGCCAGCCGCGGCATCGGCCTGGCCGTCGCACGGTCGATGGCCCAGGCGGGAGCCCACACCATCCTGGCAGCCAGGTCGGTCGCGGTGCTCGAGGAGCGCGTGGCGGATCTCCGTGCCGCGGGCTGCGCGGCCGAATGGCGGCAGCTGGACACGACCGACGCCGACTCGATCGAGCGCCTGACGCGGGCCCTGCCAGCGGTCGACATCCTCGTGAACATCGTCGGCACCAACGTGCGCAAGCCGTTCCTGGACTACACCCGGTCCGAGTACGACGCCATGTTCGAGACGAACGTCAACGGGCTGGTCCAGCTGACGCAGCAGCTGGGCGGTCGGATGATCGAGCGCGGCAAGGGCGGCAAGGTCCTCTTCATCGGCAGCCTGGTCGTCCACATCGGCGTGCCCAACGTCTCGGTCTACGCCATGACCAAGGGTGCGCTGGCAGGCCTGACCAAGGCACTGGCTGCCGAATGGGCGGCCCATCACGTCCAGGTCAACTGCATCATCCCCGGCCTCATCCTCACCGAGCTCAACGCCAGCATGTGGGAGCTGCCGGAGATGCGTGAGTGGCTGGTCACCGCCCAGGCCGATCCGCGCCTTGGTACGCCCGAAGACATCGCGCCCCTCGCGGTCTTCCTGGCCGGCAGGGCCTCCGACTACATCACCGGCCAGCTCATCGCGGTGGACGGTGGCTACACGACGACCAAGATGTGGCCGTTCAGGGGAGACGAAGCGAGCGCGGGGGAGGGCGATCGATGACGCATGCCTACGAGCGAGTGCTCATCACCGGGGGTTCCGGTTTCATCGGCAGCTACCTGGCCCGGACGCTGCTGGCGCAGGGCAGGGTCGTCATGAACCTCGATGTGCGTCCCCCAGCGCCCGAAGCGCTCCACGTCCTGGGCCATCAGGCGGCGCGATACCACTACCTGCCGGGCGGCGTGGAGGACTGGGGTCCGCTGCTGGAGGAGATTCGGCAGCATCGGCCGACCGCCATCATCCACGGCGCGGCCATCGTCGACGTCGGTCGCCTCCGGACCGACCCACTGCCTGCCGCTCGCATCAACTTCGGCGGCACGCTCAATGTCCTCGAGGCGGCCCGGATCAGTGGCGTGGAGCGCGTCCTGCTCATCTCGTCCATCGGCGTGCTGCCCACCATCCAGCAGGAGCCGGTGCCGCCCGACCACCCGCTCATCCTCGCCGGCGAAGGCCCCGGATCGGGCTTCTATGGTGCTGCCAAGGTAGCCAGCGAGGCCTTCGGGTTCGCCTATCACTCCGGCTTTGGCCTGGACTTCCGGGTGGTGCGGCCCACGGCGCCGTACGGCCTGGGCATGGGCTGGCCGATGTTCGTGAAGACGATGGTGGAGGGAGCCATCCGCGGGGAGGCGGTCCGCTTCGCCAGCGGCGGCTCGTACCCTCGTGCCTACACGCACATCGAGGACGTGACCGCGCTGACCATCGCCGTGCTCGATGCGCCGGCCGGGTCGGACCGAGTCTTCTACGCCAGCAATGGTGAAGCGCTGGTGACCGCCTCGCAGGTCGCTGACATCGTGCGTGATGTCGTGCCCGGTGCTGACATCGAGGTCGGCGAGGAGCTCCTGGAGGCGGACCGCTTCGAGCTTCAGATCCGCAAACGACTGTCCATCGAGAACGCCCGGCAGCAACTCGGATATGAGCCGCGATTCGGGCACATGCGAGATGGCGTGGCCGAATACGTCGAACGCTATCGAGAGTTCCTGGACGCACGGGAGGCTCGCTGATGGCTGATCCCGAGATGGCCGATCCCGAGGGCGCCCGACTGACCCCGTGGCAGCGGCGTTTCTCTCTCGACGGTCGCGTGGCCCTCGTGACCGGCGCCGGCGGTGGCATCGGCCGCGCCTTCGCCTGGGCGCTGGCTGAAGCCGGTGCGCGCGTGGCGGCCCACGACCGGTCGGTCGCAGCCCTCAAGCCGGCCAGGGACCTGCTCGGGCGCGATGAGCTCACCATGGACGAGTTCGAGGCCGACCTCGAAGATGTCGACGTCTGCGGCGAACTGGTCGCCGCGGTCCACGCTCGCTGCGGTCGCCTCGATGTGCTGGTCAACTGCGCGGGCATCGTGTCTCGCTCACGCATCGCCGACATCGACGTCGAGACCTTCGACCGCGTCGTCGCCGTCGACGTGCGAGCTCCCTACTTCCTGTCGCAGGCGGCACACCGGGTGATGCGCGACCAGGGCGGCGGCTGCATCGTCAACATCGGCTCGGTCAACAGCTTCTTCGGGCTCGACACGGCCTCGGTCTATGGGTTGGCCAAGGGGGCTCTCACGCAGTTCACCAAGGCAGCCGCGGTGGAGTGGGCCAGCGACCGCGTGCGTGTCAACTGCATCGTCCCCGGCTTCACGCAGACGCCCATCAACGTCGAGGCCCTGTGGGGAAACCGGCGTCGCCGCGCGTGGATCCTGGACCGCGTACCCATGGCCCGCCCGGGCCTGCCGGACGACCTTGTGGGCGCACTCCTCTACCTGGCTTCCGATGCCTCGGCGTTCATGACCGGCCAGACGCTCGTCGTCGACGGCGGGTTCCTGGCCGGCGGCTCGTGGGATTACCAGGGACCACTGGCCTGGGCCGAAGCCCACGCCGCCGACGGCCCGCAGGAGGGTTCATGACTGGCGTCCCCGGCGAGGCGGGACGGGGGCTCGACGGCAGCGAGCTCATCGACGCCTACCGCACGATGGCGCTGATCCGTGCCTTCGAAGAGGCCATCCTGGTCCTGTACAAGAAGGGCAAGCTTCCCGGCTTCATGCACGTATCGGTGGGCCAGGAAGCTGTCCCGGCGGGTGTCTGTCAGGTCTTGCGGGCGGACGACATCACGACCAGCCCCCATCGGAACCACGGTCACGTCATCGCCAAGGGCGTGCCCATCGAGGCCATGATGGCCGAGATGTTCGGCCGTGCTGGTGGTGTCTGCCGGGGCAAGGGCGGCTCACTGCATATCGCCCACGTCCCGGCCGGCGCCGTCGGCGCCAACGGCATCGTGGCTGCCGGCATGCCTATCGCCGCTGGCCTGGCGCTCGGCTACCGGCAGGCCGGAGAGGACCGCGTCGTCGTCGCGTTCGTGGGTGACGGCGCCATCGCGAACGGCACGTCCCACGAGACGCTGAACCTGGCCTCGCTCTGGCGCCTGCCACTGGTCGTGGTGCGCGAGGACAACCAGTACGCCGAATCCACGCCGCGGCACGACTACCAGGCCATCCCCGACATCGTGCGCTATGCACAGAGCTACGGTCTCGCTGCGACCGCCGTCGACGGCAACGACGTCGAGGCCGTGGCGGCGGCCACGCGTGAGGCCGTGGTGCGGGCCCGAGCGGGCGGAGGCCCCTCGTTGCTGCAATGTGAGACGTACCGCTGGTACGGACACAACATCGGGGATCAAGGGGCCTATCGCGCGGATGAAGAGGTGGAGCGCTGGCGCATGCGTGATCCCCTGCGCCTCGCCCGCGAGCGTGCCGTAGCGCGCGGGGCGGGCACCGAGGCCGGATTGGACGACATCGACGCCGAGGTCGCCGCACGTCTCGAGCTCGCCATCGAGGCCGCAGCGGCCATGCCCGAGCCGCCGGCCGCGTGGGCCACCGAGGATGTCTATGCCACGCCCGAGATGGAGCGGCGCGTGCTGGGGGTCCGGCCATGACGCGACTGCGCTATCGCGAAGCGCTGAACGGGGCGCTCCGCGAGGAGCTCCAACGCGACCCGCGCGTCTTCCTCATGGGTGAGGACCTGCGCGACCCCTGGGGCGGCACCTTCAAGGTGACCGAGGGCCTGTCGACCGAGTTCGGCGATCGCGTGCTCAACACCCCCATCTCGGAGAATGCGATCGTGGGCACCGCCCTCGGCGCGGCCCTGGCCGGCCGCCGGCCCATCGTCGAGCTGATGTTCCTCGACTTCGTCTTCCTGGCCCTCGACCAGATCGCCAACCAGGTGGCCAAGATCCGCTACATGACTGGTGGCCAGGTGACGGTGCCCCTCGTGGTCCGCTTGCCCGGGGGTGGCTACCTCAATGCCTCCGCGCAGCACAGCCAGAGTCTGGAAGCGATCCTCGCCCATATCCCGGGCCTGCTGGTGGCGTCACCGTCCACGCCGGCTGATGCCAAGGCGCTGCTCAAGACGGCCGTCCGCCTTGATGACCCGGTCTGCTTCATCGAGCACAAGGCGCTGTACCCGGTTCGCGGCGAGGTACCCGAAGGCGAGCACCTCCTGCCGTTCGGCGAGGCCAGCAAGGTGCGCTCCGGCCACGACGTGACCGTGGTCGCGTGGTCATTGATGGTGTCGATGTCGCTCCAGGCTGCCGAGCGCCTGGCCGAGTCGGGCGTCCAGGCTGAGGTCATCGATATCCGGACGCTCGTACCGCTCGACGAACGGGCCATCCTCGAGTCCGCGGCGCGGACGGGCCGGCTGCTGATCGTCCAGGAAGCACCGCGGCGCGCCGGCTTCGGAGCGGAGATCGCCGCGCTCGTGGCCGAGCGCCTGCCCGGGACGGCCATCGCCCGCGTCGCCGGCCTGGACACGCCCATCCCCATGGCCCCCAACCTTGAGCGTGCCGTGCTGCCATCGGTCGAGCGGATCCACGACGCCGCCGTGAACCTGGTTGGCGGTGGCGCGTGAGAGCTGGGGTGTATACGATGCTAGACAGGTATATGTCAGGTCGGGTAGAGTCGAGATGACGAACCAGCGCGAGGGAGGACGATGACAGCACTGCTTGAGACTCCCGGGATCGACCTCGACGCCCCCATCGACCTCGAGCCCATCACGGAGGACCGCGCTGTCGAGCTGTACTCGCGGATGGCGCTCATCCGCGAGTTCGAGAGTCGCGTGAACGCGCTCTTCCTGCAGGGCCGCATCCCCGGCACCATCCATCTCTCGCACGGCCAGGAAGCCTGCGCCGTAGGCGGGACGGCATCGCTGCGGCCGACCGATCCGATCACCATCACGCACCGCGGGCATGGGCAGGCCCTGGCCAAGGGCTCCTCTGCGCGAGGACTGATGGCGGAGCTCTACGCCAAGGAGACCGGCTGCTGCCGGGGCATGGGCGGCTCGCTCCACGTGGGCGACTGGTCCGTGGGGGCGCTGCCGGGCATCTCCATCGTGGGTGCCTCGATCCCCATCGCGGCCGGCCTCGCCTTCGCCGCCCGGTACCTGGGCGAGGACAAGGTCGCGGTCTGCTTCACCGGCGACGGCGCCACCACCGAAGGCGACGCGCACGAGGGCTACAACCTGGCCTCGCTGTGGAAGGTGCCGGTCGTCTACGTCTGCGAGAACAACCTCTACTCGATCAGCACGCGGGTGGACCGCCAGGCGCCGGTCACGTCCGTGGCCGAGCGCGTGCGTGCCTATGACCTGCCCTCCGAAGTCGTGGACGGCAACGACGTGGTCGCGGTCACGCTGGCCGTGGAGCGCGCGGTGGCCAAGGCGCGGGCCGGGGAGGGTCCCTCGCTCGTCGAGTGCCTGACGTACCGGCAGGGCGGCCACAAGCGCGACGACCCGGGTACCTATCGGCCGCGCGAGGAGGTCGAGATGTGGCTGCGGCGCGACCCAGTGAAACGGATGCGTACGGCTCTCGACGGCGCCGGGCTGGGGTCACGCGCGGACGCTGCCGAGCAGCAGGCGGTGGGCATCATCGACGACGCCGTCATCTTCGCTGAGGAAAGCCCACTGGCTACGGGGCTCATCGAATGAGCACCACGGTCATCGAGGCACTGCGCAGCGGGCTGGCCGGCGAGATGGAGGCCGACTCCCGCGTCGTGGCCATGGGCGAGGACATCAGCATCGGCGGCTCGTTCCACCTGAGCCTGGGCTTGCTCGACCGGTTCGGGCCCGAACGCATCCTGGATACGCCGGTCGCGGAGGCCGGCTTCGTGGGCCTGGCCATCGGTGCCGCCATCGGCGGCCTGCGGCCGGTCGTCGACTTCCAGTACGGCGATTTCCTGCTGCCGGCCGCCGACCAGATCATCCAGCAGGCCAGCAAGTTCAGGCTCATGTCCGGCGGCAAGGTCCGGGTCCCCTTGACCCTCCATGCGCCCACCGGCGCGTCGGGCCGCGGGGCCCAGCATGCCAACTCGATCGAGAACCTCTTCTTCGGCGTTCCCGGGCTGGCCGTGGGCGTGCCCTCCAATCCCTACGACGCCAAGGGCATGTTCACGACCGCCATCCGGCACCCCGACCCGGTGCTCATCTGCAGCCACAAGCACCTCTACGGATCCAAGGGCCGCGCGGTGGAGGCGACGGCGCTCGGGGACGTCCCCGACGAGCCCTATGAGCTGCCCATCGGGCAGGCCGAGGTCCGCCGCCCCGGCGCTGACGTGACCATCGTCGGCGCCCTGCTCATGGTCCACCGCGCCCTGGCCGCGGCCGATGAGCTCGCGGCCGAGGGCATCGAGGCCGAGGTCGTCGACCTGCGCTGGCTGAGCCCGATGGACACCGACACGGTCGTCGAGTCGGTGCAAGCAAGACCGGCCGCTGCGTCATCGTGCAGGAAGGCTCACCGCTGGGTGGCTGGGGTGGGACGGTCGCTGCCGCGGTCGCCGACCGTGCCATCGAGTACCTCGATGGGCCGGTCAAGTCGATCACCGGTCCGCCCTACGGCATCCCCTTCGCCCCCCATCTCGAGGCCCAGGTCGTGCCCACGGCCGAGCGCATCGCCGACGAGGTCCGCTGCGCTCATGGGGGCCGCCTGATGGCCAGCGACGTCATCGTGCCCGAGGTCGGCGAGGTGGGCATGGAGGTCGTCTTCGTGCGCTGGCTCAAGGCTGAGGGCGACGAGGTCGCCGTCGGTGACCCACTGTTCGAGGTCGATACCGAGAAGAGCGTCATGGAGGTCGAGGCCTACGCGGCCGGCATCCTGACCGACCTGGCCGTGAGCGAGGGGGACACTCGTCCAGACGCGCCAGGTCATCGCCCGCATGCTGGCCCCTGGTGAGGATGCGGCTCCCCCGCCTCCCGCGCCGCAGCGGACCCCCGACACAAGCCTCCACTCCTCCACCGGCGGGTCGCCCGGGACCGGCGAGTCCTCCTCCGCGGTCCCGGCGCCCAGTCCGGCTGGATCTCCCGGGCCGCCCGGCGCCCGCGACGAGGCGGCATCAGTCCCCGCGCCCGGCGAGTCGCCAAGGAGCTCGGTGTCGAGATCGACGACCTCGTGGGCACCGGCCCCGACGGGCTGGTCACGGAGGCCGATGTCCGAGCTGCTGCCGAGCGTGCGGCCGCCTCGCCCCCCTCGGCCACGCCCGCGAGTGCGCCGGATCACGCCGACCGCGCTCGTCGCGCGGTGGCCGACCTGACTACCAGGTCGTGGCAGACGATCCCGCACTTCTACCTCCAGCTCGAGGCGGACGTGCGAGCGAGGGCTGGAACTGGCCAAGCCCACACCGCTCATCTGTGCCGCGGTGGCCCAGTCGCTGGCGCGCCACCCCGAGTGCAACCTGGGCTGGGACGGCGACCGGCCCGTGCCTCGCGGCAGCGTCGATCTGGGCCTGCTCGTGGACGCCCCGGCGGGCCTGCTCATCACCGTCATCAACGAGGCCCAGGACCTCGACCTCGCCGACATGGTCGAGGCCATCAAGGGGGCTGCCGACCGCGCTCGCAGTGGCACGCTCAGCGCGGCCGACCTGGGCCCGCGCAGCCTGACCGTCTCCAATCTGGGCATGTACTCGGTCGACCGCTTCGCCGCGGTCATCCCCACGCCCGACGTGTTGACCCTGGCGGTCGGCCGGACGCGCACCGTGCCCCGCTGGGACGGCAGCCCATTCACACCGCGCAAGGTCGTCGACCTGACCCTTTCGGTCGACCACCGGGCGCTCGACGGGGCCGCTGCGGCACGGTTCATGAGCACCCTGGAGTCGGTCCTGGCCGACCCCATCGCGGAGGGCTTGGCATGAAGAAGATCGAGATCGAGAGCGAGCGCAGCGTTCAGGCGCTCGACGTCACCGAACGCATCACCGACGGGTCATGGCCGGACGGCTGGCTCGTGCTGAGCGTGCCGCACACGACGGCTGCACTCATCATCGGCGAGAACGATCCGGAGATGCTGGAGGACTACGAGAAGGTGGCAGTCGAGTTGCCGGCACCCTTCGAGCCCTTCAAGCACCACCGCAACGACAATCCCAACGCGGCTGCGCATGTCATCTCCAGCCTTGCCGGGACGCAGCTGTTGCTGCCGGTCGAGGACGGCGAGCTCGTGCTGGGCACGTGGCAGCGGATCATCTTCATCGAGCTGGACGGTCCCAAGACACGGACCATCCTGTGCGGCAGCATCGCCGCGCAATCCCTGGAGGCCTGAGACATGCGCATCGCGGTGGGGGCCGACGCGAACGCCGTCGAGCTCAAGGAACTCATCAAGGAACACATCATCAGCCGTGGCCACGAGGTCGTCGACTTCGGCCTGCAGGCCGGTGAGGACGTCGACTATCCCGATGTCGGCGAGCCGGTCGCGCGTGCGGTCGCGGCGGGGGAGGTCGAGCGAGCCGTGCTCTGCTGTGGCACCGGGCTGGGCATGGCCATCGTGGCCAACAAGGTGCACGGCGTGCGCGCCGCGCCGGTGACCGATCCCTACTCGGCCGAGCGGGCCATCAAGTCCAACAACGCGCAGGTGCTGTGCCTGGGCAGCCTGGTGGTGGGCCGGAACGTGGCCCCGCTACTGGTGGACCACTGGCTCGACGGCGAGTTCGCCGGCGGCGGCTCTGCGCGCAAGGTCGACAAGATCGATCGATCTCGACGGACGAGAGCGCGGCGAAGCGCGCTAGAGGGACACGCCAGCGAGGCCAGGGAATCGGGATGTCTGGGGGAGTGGCTTGAACGGACAGGGCGAGATGGAGGCGGCGGAGATGACGGCCGTTCCATCGGTCGCGCCCGAGGCCGGCACGGGCACGACCCCTCGCCTGCGCATCCGCGGCGTCTCCAAGAGCTACGAGGGCATCCATGCGCTCGAGGACGTCAGTTTCGACGTCCAGCCGGGCGAGATCCACGCCCTGGTCGGTGAGAACGGTGCCGGCAAGTCCACGCTCGTCAAGATCATCACCGGGCTCGTGGAGCCGGACGGCGGGGAAACCATCCTCGATGGTGAGGCGGTCCAATTCGCCACGCCCATGGAGGCACGGGATGCCGGGGTCAGCGCGGTCTACCAGGACCCCAAGCTGTTCCCGCACCTGGACGTCGCCGAGAACATCTTCATGGGCATCTTCCCGCGTTCGCCCGGCCGCACCATCGACCGCCGGGGCATGTACGCGGAGACCGAACGATTGCTCGCTGAGCTCGACGTGGATCTCAGTCCCACCGCGCTGGTCGCCGGTCTGTCGGTGGCCGAGCTCCAGTTCGTGGGCATCGCTCGCGCCCTCACCAAGCAGCTCGGTCTGCTCATCCTCGACGAGCCCACTGCCGCCCTCACGCCGACCGAGGCGGAGCGCCTCTTCTCCATCGTGCGCTCGCTCCGCGACCGCGGCACCGCGGTCATCTTCATCTCGCATCGGCTGGAGGAATTGCCCGGCTTCGTCGACTCGGTGACGGTCCTGCGAGACGGGCACCACGTCCAGACGGCTGGTATCGAGCAGATGGGCCAGGACCACATCGTCCGCCTCATGGTCGGTCGGTCTCTGGAGAACCTGTACCGGCGGGCCGAGGACGGCATCGAGCTGGGAGATGAGCGGCTGCGGGTGGAGGCGCTCTCCCTGCCGGGTGCATTCCGTGACGTGTCGTTCAGCGTCAAGGCCGGTGAGGTCGTCACCTTGGCCGGTCTCGTGGGCGCGGGGAGGACCGAGATCGCGCAGGCCATCTTCGGCATCGCACCTGCCGAATCGGGGCGCGTGTGGGTAGACGGCCAGGAGGTCAAGGTCGAGAACGCTCGCCAGATGCTTGGCCTGGGCGTGGCCTACCTGCCCGAGGATCGAGATGGACAGGGCCTCGTGACCGAGTTCTCCATCGAGCACAACATCACCCTGCCCATCATGCGCAAGCTCAGCCGCTTCGGCTTCGTCCGGCGTCGCGCGGAGCGGCAGGTGGCTACCGACATCGCCGCCGAGCTTGATGTGCGCATGAGCTCCGTCGAGCAGGCCGTCAATGCCCTGTCCGGTGGCAACCGCCAGAAGGTCGTCATCGGCAAGTGGCTGGCCGCCAAGCCGCGAGTGCTCATCCTCGACGAGCCCACCCACGGCATCGACGTCGGCACCAAGGCCCAGGTCCACGAGCTCATCGCCGGTCTGGCGCGCGGTGGCCTGGCCATCCTGGCCATCTCGTCTGACCTGCCGGAGGTGCTGGCCATCAGCTCGCGCATCCTGGTCATCAACGAGGGCCTGCTGGTCGACGAGTTCCCCGGGGAGGGAACGACCCAGGAAGAGGTCATCACCGCCGCCACGCGCCAGCGCAGGGACGCCGCATGACCTTGCAGCCGGCCGGGCCCAGCACGGACGGCGCCAGCGGCAGCGGTCTCTCCGAGAGCCGCAAGCGGTGGCTGACACTCCTGATCAAGGGGCGCAGCTTCGCGGTGCTGGCGGTGCTGGCCGTGCTGGTGGCGTTCTTCTCGATCGCGACCGACAACTTCGCCACCCCGGAGTCCTTCCGCAGTATCACCGTGAACGCGGCGCTGCTGGCCATCATCGCCTGCGGCGAGGGCATCGTCATCCTGACCCGCAACTACGACATCTCCATCGGCTCCACGCTGGGCCTGGCGGCCTACGTCGCCTACGACTGGGGTCAGATGTATCCCGAGGCCGCCATCGTGCTGGTGCCGGCCATCGCCATCGCCATCGGCATCGCCTGCGGCGCGGTCAACGGACTGCTCGTCGCCTACGCCAAGATCCCCTCGATCGCCGCGACCCTGGGCACGCTCTCGGTCTTCCGGGGCATCCTCTTCATCTACGCGGACGGTCGCATCGTGACGCCGGAGAACATCCCGCGCTGGGCCCAGGATCTGGTGAGCACGCAGGTCTTCGGGGTGGTCGCGTCCCTGGTCATCATCGCCACCATCACCATCGTGCTGGCCGCGCTCTTCCTGCGCTACTTCTCGATCGGCCGGCAGATCTACGCGGTCGGCTCGAACCCCGATGCCGCACCCTTCTACGGGCTCGATCAGCGCGGGGTCGTGTTCCGTGCCTACGTCTTGTGCGGCTTGCTGGCCGGTTTCGCCGGCTTCCTCTTCGGAGCACAGGTGAGCTACATCATCCAGTACGCCGGACAGAACATGGAGCTGCTGGCCATCGCGGCCGTGGTCATCGGCGGCATCAGCGTGCTCGGTGGGACCGGCAACATCCTGGGCGCCGCGTTCGGTGCCCTCACCCTGGCCACCATCGACAACGGCCTCATCCAGATGAAGCTGCCCGAATTCGCACGGCTGGTGATCCAGGGCGGCGTGATCATCCTGGCCGTGATGCTCGACGCGGTCGTCCAGCGCCAGGCACGTTCCATCCTCCGCTCCATGAGACGAAGGGGCTGATGTGAAGGCGCGACTGACACGCACGGTCACCACCTACGGCTGGGAGTTCGTCCTGCTGGGGCTGCTGGCTGGGGCTGTCGTGCTCAACTCGAACATCTCGCCCTGGTATCTGAACGTCAACCAGATCCTCAACGGTCTCAAGTTCATCATGGTGCCGGGGCTGCTCGCGCTGGCCCTGGCGGTCATCGTTCTGCAGGGCGAGATCGACATCTCGCTGCCCTCGCAGGTGGCGGTGGGCACGGTCCTCTTCGGCTTCCTCGCCTCCCAGGGAGTGCCCTACGTCCTGGCCGTCGTCGTGGTCATCGGTGTCGGGGCTTTGCTGGGTACCTTCAACGGCATCGTGGTCACCAGCTTCGGCCTGCCCTCGATGGCCGTCACATTCGGAACGCTGTGGGCCTACCGCGGACTGGCGTTCCTGCTGCCCGACGGTGAGTACGGCTACGCCTCCACGGCCTTCGGCGAGGACTACTTCTGGATCGGCGGGACCAAGCTTTGGGGCAGCCTGCCGGTGGGCCTGGTGGTGTTGGCCGTGACCGCGATCGGCATCGGTCTGCTGGTGCATCGCACGACCTACGGCCGCTGGACCTACGCCATCGGTAACAACGCGCAAGCGGCGCGCTTCTCCGGCATTCGCGTGGGCCTCGTCAAGACCGGCGCCTATGCCCTCGGTGGCGTCATCGCGGCCCTGGGCGCACTCATCTTCGTGGGCCAGTACGAGTCCGCGCGCGGCGACAACATGGAGGGCCAGCTGCTCTTCATCGTGGCCGCGGTCGTGCTCGGCGGCATCGACCTGATGGGCGGCAAGGGACACATCATCGGCGTCGTCCTCTCCATCCTGCTGCTGGGCACGCTTCTCAACGGCATGGGCCTGGCGAACGTTGATTCCACGATCCAGCTGCTCGTCTTCGGCTCGCTGCTGATCGGCTCCGTACTCATCCAGCGCGGTGCCCAGTGGGCCCGCGCCTTCCAGCGTCGCCGGGCCGCGTCCCGGGCCGCGTCTCCTTCCAGCTCATGACGACGAGAGGAGGTGGTCGAGTCCATTCCTAGGGCGTACCCATCAACGGTCACAACGACAGGAGGATCAAGATGCGACGAATGATCTCAGGGGCGGCAGCGCTGGCGCTGACCGCGAGCCTGGCCACTGCGCCGGCCATGGCTCAGGACGACATGATGGCGGATCTCACGGACGAACAGGCTCAGTGCCTGGCCGACCTGAGCATCTTCCACGTGCCCAAGTTCACCGGCTTCATCTTCTTCGAGCTGGCGCGTGAGGGTGCCAACCAGGCCGCTGTCGACCTGGGCGCCGCCGAACCGGTCTACATCGGCCCGGACAAGGCCGATGTGCAGCAGCAGGTGCAGGTCATCCAGAACATCCTGCCCCAGCAGCCCGACGTCATCGTGCTGGCCTCGCTGGACCTCAACGCGTTGAGCCCCTCGCTCAAGGAGGCCCGCGACAACGGTGCTGTCGTGGTCACCTACGACGCCGACGTCTCGGCCGATGCCCGCGACCTGTTCACGAACATGATGACGTTCCCGCAGCAGGCTCGGGCCATGCTCGATTCAGCGCTCGTCAACGACCCCGCCGGCGGCAAGGCCATCTGGCTGGCGCCGCACCCCACGACGGCCAACTTCATCTCGCAGAAGGCCGCCATCGACGAGCTCATCGCGGCCGAGCCCGACACGTACGCCAAGATCGAGTTCATCGACACGCTGTTCATGGAGGACGATCCCGAGCTGTCCAAGCGCGTCGCCACCGACGCCATGGCCGCCAACCCGGACCTGAAGTACTTCATCACCGGCTCCGGCATGGCCAACCCGGCCGTCAACCAGGCCATCATCGACACCGGCAACAAGGGCAAGGTCTTCTCCACCGGCTTCGCATTGCCGAGCACGATGCTGACCTACCTCGAGGACGGCACCAACGCGCAGTACGCGCTCTGGAACCCGGTCGACTTCGGCTACCTGGCCACCGTGGCCGGAGCGCTGAAGAAGTGCGGCGTCATCGAGGGTGCCGAGGGCGAGTCGTTCAACGCCGGACATCTCGGCGAGCGGACCATCGGGACCGAGGGTGAGATCGTCCTGGGTGAGCCCATGTTCTTCACGCCCGAGTGCCCCGACTTCGACTCCTGCAGCTAGTCACTTCGTAGTCAAGGATGGGGCCGGGCGCGCCCAGTGACCCGGCCCCATCCGTTCGTCCAGGAGGGGTGAGATGGACCCACGCACACGCGTCCGACTGGGCCGTACGGGCGTCGAGGTCAACCAGCTGCTGCTGGGCCTGGTGCCGCTCGGGAACATGTACAAGGCCGTGCCCGAGGATGAGGCGCAGGCCACCCTCCGGGCATGGTGGGACCGCGGCCTGCGCACCTACGACGTGGCGCCGGTCTATGGCTTCGGTCTGGCGGAGCGGCGCTTGGGCCGCTTCCTCGCGGGGCGTCCGCGGTCGGAGTTCGTGGTCTCGACCAAGGTCGGGCGTCCGGTGCGCAAGGGCGCTCCCGACGATCCCGAACTGTACTGGGCGGACGGGACGCCGTACTTCCACGATATGCCCGACGACGTGCGCCCGTACTACGACTACACCCGCGACGGCATGCTCTGGGGCTTCGAGCAGAGCCTGGAGCGACTGGGCCTCGAGCGCGTGGACTACGTGCACATGCACGACCCCGACGACCACATCCGCGAGGCCGTCGACGTCGTCTTCCCGACCCTCGCCGAGCTGCGCGACCAGGGTGTCATCGGCGCCATCGGCGTGGGCACCAACTTCGGCCGGGTGGGCTACCCCATCGCCCGAGAATGCGACATCGACTGCGTGCTCCTGGCCGGCCGCTACACCCTCCTCGACTTCGAGGGCACCGAGGACCTGCTGCCCCTCTGCGAGGAACGTGGCATCAGCGTCATCAACGGCGGCGTCTTCAACGGCGGCTTCCTGGCCGATCCCAAGATCGGTGGGTTGTTCCAGTACAACCCCACCAGCGACCAGGGACTGGTCGACCGTGCCCTGCGCATCAAGTCGACCTGCGAGGCCCACGGCGTGCCCATCAAGGCGGCGGCAGTCCAGTTCTCGATGGGTCATCCGGCGGTACCGGCGGTGGTGGTGGGCGCCAGCTCGGTCGCTCATGCCAACGAGGTCGTGGACTTGTTCGAGCTCGACATCCCCGACGCCATGTGGGACGAGCTCCTGGCCCAGGGCTTGTTGCCGGAAGGCACGCCCGTGCCGCGTCTGGCACTCAGCTAGCGCCGTCAGTCAGCCAGTGCCGTCAGGATCGCGCAGGCTGGCGTAGACGCGCATGGGCACACGCGGGTAGCCCGACGCTCCGCGCGGGAAGGGCTCGGAGACCTCGTCGGTCTGCCACACTCCGTCGCCGTCAGCCGCTCGTGCCGTGAACAGGACCTGCCCGGGCTCGTCCAGCACCAGCTCTGCCCGCCAGCGCACCCAGGTCAGACGGCCGATGGGCCCGCCGAGGGGCTCGAGCTCGGCATTGCGCCAGGAAGCCCCACGGTCGAGGCTGTACTGCACCGCCGAGATGCCCCGGTCGCCCGAGCTGGCCACGCCGAGGGCGGTGAAGGGCCGGCCGGCGAGGACGGAGTCGCTGATGCCATCCGCGATGGGCAGGTCGATGCGGCAGTAGGTGCGGACCGGAGCGTCGGTCTGCCACCCGCCCTTGACCCACCAGCCCGGCTCGTCGACTGCGCTGAGGACCATGTCGGTGATGTGCTTGGGCTGAGCCATGCCGTAGCGCCCGGCCACCAGCAGCCGGAGCGGCTGGCCGTGCTCTGGTGGAAGGGGCGTGCCGGGCGGGCCCATCTCGTAGACCAGCCAGGTGTCCGCGTCCATGGCCGTCTCCAGGTCCAGCGACTCGTGGTATCCGTCTGCGCAGCGCCAGATGACGAAGCGAGCGTCGGGATGCGGTCCCACCCGGTCGAGCAGGTCCGCCACGCGAGCGCCCTGCCAGCGCTGGTTGCCGATGAGCTCGCTGCGCGTGATCGATTCGGCGCTGATGCACTGGAGCGTGCGGAAGGCCTCGTAGGCTGGAAGGGCGTGCAGGTCTTCCAGAGTCCATGAGCCGGGCCGCTCGACGAGGCCGTCGATGTTGAGGGACCAGGTCGCCGGGTCGATCTCCATGGGGATCCAGTCCTTGGACACGAAGTAGAACTCGGGCACCGGAGTGACCGCCCGTACGTAGCCGAACCCAGGCTCTCCCGGCGGGTCCACCTGACCGGGCAGGGCCGTGCGCGGTCGGGGGATGACCCGGGAGGCCAGCAGGAGCCCGGAGGCTGCCAGGGAGCCGAGGCCGGCGAACACCACCAGTCCGGCCACGAAGCGGCGGCGGGAAAGGGCGGAGGCAGAACCGTCAGCCTGGATCGTGACGAGGCCTGCAGCATCGGTCGGCTTGGGGCCGGCAGCATTCCCTGGTGCCGTGCCGGCCGGCTCCTGGCCGATCCACAGCCAGAGCGTGGCGACGGCCCCATATGCGACCGATGCGGCTGCGAGGGGGAGATGCACTGCGGCCGCCTCGGAGATCAGGTCCGAGCCGGCCAATCCCACGCCGGCCAGCGGCATCACCACCAGCTCGCCCAGCGTGAACGCGACCGCGCCCAGCAAGATGGCGTCTACGACCGAGCCCCAGCGGCTCAGGATGCGCAGGCCGCTCATGAGCCAGGCGAGCGCAGCGCCGACGACGGGCATGGCCGCGCAGACTCCGACGATGAGGGCGCCCTTGGCGATCGGGCCCAGCGTCTTGATGCCCCAGTCGAAGAGCCACGGCGGCATCGCTCGGGCGATCCCATCGGAGGCGACCTCCAGGATGCCCGGCGAACCACCGCCGAAGCGTGCCAGCAGCAGGATGAGGAGCGCGACACAGCCGCCGAGCCCACCAGCGATCAGGGCGTTGCGCCCACTCGTCGCGCGGTCCCGCGGCGCGGCACGGTCCTTCATCGGTCAAGCAGTGCGGCCAGGTCGGCGAGCGTGAGGTAGTCGCCGGGAGTGGCCGCCGAACGGTTCTCGAGGATCTCTGCCCGTGGCCCGCCTGGGTCGCCCAGCGATGTCACCACCAGCGCGGCCTCGCTGAAATCCTCGTCCTCCGTGTAGCCGTTCACCGTGACCAGGGTCGTCAGGCCCGCTCCGACCGCTGCCAGCAGGCCGTTTCGCGAATCCTCGACCACGATCGCCCCGGCGGCCCCGATACCGAGCCGCTCGAGCGCCAGCAGGTAGATGTCCGGTGCCGGCTTCTTGCGCGCGACCACGTCGCCGGCGAGGACGAGGAAGTCGGCCGCCACATCGCCGCCGGCCGCCGCACGGCCGTCCGCCGCCGCATCGCCGCCGTCCGCCGCGTCAGCGCGGGCAGCGTTCTCCAGGATGGCCCGCACGGAGGCCTCGGCAGAGGTCGAGCACACCGCCAGCCCCCAGCCCGCCGCTCGTGCCTCCTCGACGATGCGCCTGATGCCGGGCCGGGGCGGGAGTCGTCCGGCCTTCGCCATCTCGACGTACAGCTCGGTCTTGCGCTTGTGCCATCTGGCGATCTCGGCGGCCTGACCCTCGGGCTCGCCCGGGAGGCCGGCCAGGGCCACGAACTCCGGTGTGAGCAGCGAGGCCATGCGCTCCTTACCGCCACCGATCCTGAGCGCCCGGCCGTAGTCCTCCTCGGTCCAGCGCACCGGCAGCCCGAACTCCGCGAACGTCTGGTTGAAGGCCGGCAGGTGACCATCGCGCTCGGTGTCAGCGAGGACCCCGTCGCAATCGAAGATGAGTGCGGTCACGCGCGGCCCTCGGCCCCGAACATGCGGATGTGCTCCGTGGCCATGGCCATGACCGCCTCGCGCACGTGCCCGAACAGCTTCGGCGGGTCGGCGGCCTCGGGGTGCCCGGCCAGGTACTCGCGGTTCGCCTCCACGTAGGCGATCTTCAAGGCGGTCGAGACGTTGACCTTGGCGCAGCCGCGGGCGATGAGGTCGCGGAACTGGTCCGCCGATAGCCCAGTCCCACCGTGAAGCGCCATGGGGATACCGGTGGCCGCCACCAGGTCGCTGATGCGCTCATGGTCAAGCTGGGGGCGGGCCTTGTACATGCCGTGGGCGTTGCCGATTGCCGGAGCAAAGATGTCGACCCCGGTGCGCTCGATGAAGGCGACAGCGACCTCCAGCGTCTGGATCGGCCCCGCCTCGTCGGAGCCGATGCCGTCCTCGACACCTCGGATACCCTCGATCTCGCCCTCCACCGCCGCGCCGTATCGCCGCGCCTCGGCCACGACCTCCAGACACTGGCGCTCGTTCTCCTCCACCGACAGCTCGTGAGCATCGAAGAGGACCGAGTCCCAGCCCGCCGCCAGGCAGGCACTGATGACCTCACGGTCGGGGCAGTGGTCGAGGTGCAGCGCCACGGGCACGGTGATAGCGGCGATCATCGCGTCCCACATGCCCTTGAGCACCTCGAGTCCCATCGAGTGCACCGTCTTGACCGAGGTCTGGACGATCAGGGGTGCTCGCGCCTGCTCGGCAGCAGCCAGCACGGCCTCCATGGTGAGGTCGTTGACGACGTTGATGGCGGGCACGCCATAGCCACCCTCGAGGGCTCGCCCGACGATCTCGATGGTCGCGGTCCTGGGCATGGCCAGACCATGATGAACGTCGGTGGCCACAACTGTTGTGCCCGCCGCCGCTCGGCCGTCGAGTCAGCCCCTGGCCGTGCCGTCCCAGTAGCGCTGCGCCAGGGCCCACGCATCCTTGCCGCACAGCGAGCCCATGACCCGGCCGCGCAGGTCGTCGGCGCTGATGTGGATGCCGCCGTAGAGGCGGCTGATGCCGGCCTGGTCGGCCGCGTCGTAGTAGGTCGCCCACTGCAGCTCGACATCCTCGTCGGGCCCGCGCTCGAACTGCAGCGAGCCGGCGGGGACCGTCCAGCTGGACAGGCCGCCGGGGAAGTACTCGGAGCCGGTCATGGCCGCGAGCACCTCGGCCGCGGCGCGGCTGAACGTGGAGTGGCCGCTGACGTAGCCGGCGAAGGCCGGCGTCACGAAGGTCGCCTTCTGGTAGGGCACCCACTCGACCGCGCGGATCCAGTCCACGCCGCCGATGTCGTGGACCGCATCGTACGGACCACCGGTCCAGGCGCGGATGGCGATCTCGCCGAGATGGTCGGCGAGGTGGGCGTGGCGCCCGCCGGGGGCCGAGCTGGCCGCGGTGATGAGCTCGACCTGGCCCGCGACGAGGGGCAGGCCGTGGGGGTGGTACGAGGGCAGCGCCGGGTCGCTCGACTGGCCCAGACCGCCCAGGTAGCGGATCATGGCGATGGGCCGGGTGTAGTCGTAGTAGCCCTTGGCACCCCAGGCCGCGACGGCGGCATCGTGGACCGCGCCGTTGAGCGCGAGGTACAGCTTCACGTCCCACTCGAGCGGATCGAGCTCGGGACCGTCGCCGCCCAGGCGGCGCTCGAAGCCGGGTGTGTCGGTGACCGCGTTGGCCAGCGTGTTCCAGTGGCCGGGCGGCGTCTCCGAGTCGGGCCCGTCGGCCCAGAACTCGGCGAGCACGCGACCGAAGTCGGCGCGCGGCACCACCACCGACTCGTACGGCTCGCCGGTGACCGGATTGCGCGCGTGGCCGGTGCCGTCGTTGGTGCCGAGGGTGTTGCCACCAAGGGCTCGGGGTGAGATGTCCTGCCTGACCCCGTCGCGCGGATCGAGCAGGCTGCTGAAGGCGATGACCTCCTCGGCCGCCGCCTTGAACGCCGCCTCGGTCCGGGGATCGCCGAGCAAGGGCGGCGGGCCCGGGTCGATGGGCACACCGATGTCCGAGGCGGGCAGGGCGAAGGCGGTGACACGGCCCCAGTGCTGACCCACGAAGTGCTGGGGTCCATCGGGCAGGAGCTGGCCGTTCTGGGCGATGGACGTCTTGAGCGCCAACGGCTGCCAGCGATCGGGGTCGACCATGACCGTGCCGGGGAGCGCCACGATCATGGGCTCGTTGACCGGCCGGTAGTCGCGCTTGGGATAGGTGTAGCCCTGGCGCTCGCGGGCGCCGTCCTCGAGCCCGCGCTCGATGATGCGCGCAGCGATGCGGTTACCGACCGCCGCGGGGGTCTGGCCCGTCCTGCGCGTGCGCCCCACGGGGTAGCACAGGGCCGCCATCAACCCGTCGAACCGCTGCAGGCTCTCCGCACCGCCGATGGCGTCGCGGTAGCGATGCCTGAGCAGGCCGTAGGCGGCGTAGCTGATGGCCCGCTCGCGCGCCGCTCGGGGATCGACACGCGTCTGCTTCTCGGTCACGAAGACACCGTCGGCGGCCGGGTCGTAGGCGGCCCAGGCATCCCACATCGCAGCCGAGAGGTGATAGAGGTTGCGCGCATGCACGGTGGGCGCTGGGAAGTCGCGGCGGATGGCGTCGAGCAGGGCCTCGTCCCACAGGCGCGCCACCGACTTGTCGGGATCGGCGGTGCGGGTGCAGGTCGCCGGATCGACCGGTTCGATGGCGGGCAGCTGCGGGGTCCCAGGTTCCTCCACCGCCGCCGGGGCGCCGGTCAGTTCGGTCGCCGAGGGCAGCACCACAGGATCCCCGCCCCCACGCTCGATGCGGATCCGCTGGTCGGCGGCGACCGCCATCCAGTCCCCGACCTCGCCGTCGGGCCAGGTCACCCGTACCTCGGCCCGCTGCGCATCGCCCAGGCCGAAGTGGTGGCTGCCGAGCTGGCCACCGCCGTGCCCACCTCCGACGGTCGCTTCCCGCCGCTGGGTCTGGCCGTTGCTTCTGACCTCGATCCAGGCGCCCACCGCGTCCCGATTGGCGCCTTCCTGTGCGAGGCTGACGGCGAGCCAGCGACCTATCGGTCGCGGCCGTTCGGCAGTCCCGGAGCCGACGTTGCGCCAGACCTCTACCGGCTCGCCCAGGTTCACTTCCACGATGTCCAGCAGTCCGTCCAGGTTCAGGTCTGCCACCGCGGCCCCGCGTCCCCGGGCGTAGCCGAGGAGTCCGGACCGCTCGGTGCGCTCGATGAACACGCCCTCGGCGGAGCCGAGCATCAGGCTGCTGGGGTCTGCCGTAGCGCGGTCGGGCATGGCATCCACGTTGCCCTTGGAGACGAACAGGTCGACGCGCCCGTCGTTGTTGACGTCCTGGAACTCGGCGTGCCAGGAGGTCGATGGTCGCTCATCGTCTCCAGCGACCGGCCGACCCGACTCCACGCCGCGCTGCTTGGCGACGTTCTTGAACGCGGGCTGCTCCGGCCCCTGTGCGAGCGTCTCGAGCCGATTGCCGAACATGCTCGTGAGATAGGCCTCTGGGTAGCCGTCGCCACCAACGTCGTGGCTGGCGATGCCCATGCCCCAGATGTTGACCCGTGCCCAGCCGTCATCCTCGGTGTACAGCGAGGGTGGTCCCTCGTCGTGTATCCGCCACAACTGCTCCTGGCCATCTCGCAGGTAGAATTCGCGGTCGTTGGTGACCCGCAGGTCACGACGACCCGAGCGATCCCAGTCGCTGAAGAGCATCGAGAGCGTGCACCAGCCAGGCGTGAGGCTTGTCGCCGGCCCGTAGGTCTTCGCTTCGGTCGCAGGTCGGAAGAGCCGGTTGTCCGCGCAGCCGGAGGTAAGCGCACCGTTCTCATCGACAGCCTGGTAGTTGCCGAAGGCCAGCGTCGGGAGGATGGCGCCTCCTTCCCAGGTGGCGCTGAAGGCCGTGGTCCAGTCGTTGCCGGGGTCGAGGCCCAGTGCCTCGCTGCCAGGCTCGAAGCGGCAATCGCCGAGGCCGCGAAGCACCATGTTCTCGCCGCGCCGCAGCACGACGAGGTCGTCGATCTCATCACTGTCGACATCGAGCGGATAGGCACCCGAGACGCTCACCAGGTCGGTCACCTCGTGGGCCACGCGGCCGAAGCGCAGTGGCCCGCCAGCCACGCTCTGGTTGCGATACAGCGCAGCCGGGCTGCTGCCACCGGCGATGTACAGGTCGGGCCGGCCGTCGTCGTCGCAGTCGAACACCGCCACCCCACCGCCCACGGCGAACTCATAGCCGCCATCGGGAAGCTCCGGTGTGAAGCCGTGGGTGTAGGTGTGCGCCAGGCCTGACGCAGACGTCTCATCGACGTAGTGCGGGGTCTCGACGTCCGTCGTGGCGGCGATCGCGATCGGAGCAGCGACGATCTGGTTGAATGCGAGGGCGACCACCACGATCGAACTCGTCCATCGGGAGCGCTTCATCGGGTCTCCTCGCTGCTCGCTCGCACTGGCAGGCTCCGCACGCACCGGAAGAGGCTCTTCTCATCCTGCCACTGGACGTGATCGGCTGCGATCTCGAGGCCCGGCATCCGCGCCAGGATGGAGCGCAGCGCCGTCCTCGCCTCCAGCCTGGCCAGCGGGGCGCCGATGCAGAAGTGCACGCCGCTGCCGAACGCGATGTGGCGGTTCGGCTTGCGATCGAGATCGAAGGTATCGGGTCGGTCGAAATGGTCGGGGTCGCGGTTCGCCGCCCCCAGCAGCTGGATGACGATCTGATCCTTGCCCAGTTCATGGCCCCCGAACGAGGTTCTCTCGCTGACACGCCGGAACGTGCGTTGGATGGGGCTGTCAAATCGAAGGCTCTCCTCGATCGCGCCGCTGAGACTGTCCACGTCCCGACGCGCCAGCTCGAATCGATCGGGGTTCGCGAGCAGACGGTAGAGGCAGTTGGCGATGAGGCTGGTGGTCGTCTCGTGGCCGCCGATGAGGAAGGTCACGCAGGTCGAGTAGATCTCGTCGACGGTGAGCTGGTCTCCCGCTTCCTCGACGCTGACGAGCTGGCCGAGCAGGTCGTCGTGGGGGCGCGCGCGTCGCTCGGCCATGAGTTCGCCGATGTAGGCGCGCATGGCGCTGACCGCCTCAGCCGAGATCGGCACCGCCTCGGGGATAGCCCGGCCCTGTCCCTGGAAGGCCACGATGCCGTCCGACCAGCCCTTGAACCGATCACGGTCCTCCGGCCGTGCCCCCAGCAACTCGGCGATGACGATGGCGGGCAGGGGATAGGCCAGGTCGGCGACGACATCGAAGCCGACGGCAGGATCCACTCGGTCGAGCAGCCGGTCGACGATGGCCTGGATGCGTGGCTCCATGGCCGCGATGACACGCGGCGAGAAGGCTTTCTTGATGAGCCCGCGCATGCGCGTGTGATCGGGTGGGTCGGTATGGATGAGGCCGGAGGTGGAGAAGTGCTCCTGCAGCGGCCCAGCCTCGGCGCGCGCGTCCTCCGGCAATGCATCGATGAGCTCGACCAGGCGCCCCTTGCTGGAGAAGCGTTCGTGGTCCCGCAGCGTCTCCACCACATCGTCGTAGCGGGTGACGACCCATGCACCCCAGGCATCGCTCCAGTACACCGGCTCTTGCTCTGACAGCGCGCGATAGGCCGGATACGGGTCCTGTGCGAACCCGGGGTCGGCGAGCAGCTCGTCAAGGGCGGGTCGAACCATCGCTGATCGCCTCTGCTGGGGTGCGGCGAGTTCCGCCACACGCTCGGGCGTGGACTGTGTGAATGCTAATATACAGTCCTTCCTGTCATCGACCGATTCAGTCGACGGGGTAGCCGCCCATCTCGAGTGCCGCCTCGAACATGGCCACCACGTTCTCAGGCGGCACCTCGGACTGGATGTTGTGGCCGGGGGCCAGGACGTAGCCACCGCCAGGGCCGAGCGTCTCGATGCGGCGCTTGACCTCGTCCTTCACATCCTGCGGCGAGCCGAAGGGCAGCACATGCTGCGTGTCGATGGCGCCCCAGAAGACGAGATCGTCGCCGAACTCGGCCTTGAGTGCGGCCGTGTCGCCCATGCCGTCGGCGGAGACCTGCACCGGGTTCAGCGCCTGCACGCCGATCTCGATGTAGTCGCCGAGCATCTCGTGGATGGCGCCGTCGTTGTGCATCATGATCACCGCGTCGGTCTTGGCGCGAACGCACTCGAGGAAGCGCGCGTGGTAGGGCTTGACCAGTTCCCGGTACATCTCCGGCTTCATGTAGGGCCGGTCCTGGAAGCCCATGTCGTCGGCGAACCAGAAGACATCGATCTCGTCGCCCACCTCGTCGAGTGCGTGCTCGGCGATGGCCGAGATCGTGTCCACGACCTTGGTCATGATGGCCTCGGCCCGCTCAGGGTCGGCGATGAGGTCCATCAGCCAGGGGGCGAAGCCGCGCAGCCGCTGGCACTCGCGAACGACCCCGTAGTGGAAGTCGAAGACGATGGCGTAGTCGGTCTCGGCTCGGATCTTGGCTACGCGCTCGGCCATGCCGGGATAGCGTCGTGGGTCGTCCGCGACGGGGTAGCCATCCCACTCCAGGATCTCCTTGGCAGTGATGTCATCGCGCTCCAGCGGACCGGCCAGTGCCGCCGGCTCACCGTCTCCAGAGCGCATCCAGGTGACGCCCCACTCGTCGAGGAACGAGCCGTCGTCATTGCGTTCCCAGGCCTCCAAGGAGACCAGGCCGATATCGACGAAATCCGCGCCGACCTGCTGGCGGAAGCGCTCGCCGGGGACGATGAGGCCGGAGGCGGTGAAGGTGCCCTTGTCGGGCTCCTCTGGGATGCCCCACAGCTGCCGCGCACCGTCGTATGGCTCCTGCCGGATGAGACTGGCTCCATGTGAGCCAAGGTCGATGGGGATGCGATCCGGTTCCTTGTGGCTCAACGCCGCGAGCGCTCGCTCTCGAGAGGTCATCGCCCCCATCGCTTCACCCTCCATGGATGTCCTACCTGTCGATCCAGCCCTTGCGGTCCCAGTGTATCGTACCGAGAATGCGAGCATACACACCGTGGCTCAGGCGGCCCGCTGGCCGATCTGTCGCAGCCGACCGACCTGTCGCAGATGGCTGACGCCGGTGCTCGCTCGCTTCGGGTATGCGTCGTTGGCGACTCGATCGCCACCGGGACCGGGGACCAGCGGGCCCTGGGGTGGCATGGGCGCGTCGCGGCCAGGGCCTTCTCGAATGGCGTGGACCTTACGATCTACGACCTCGGCGTGCGTGGTGACACGTCGGTGGACGTGGCCGGGCGCTGGCGCGACGAGACGGCCGCGCGGCTGCCACAGCTCTTCCCGAGCGGCATCGTCTTCCAGTACGGGCTCAACGACTGCACCATCCGGACCTATGCGGACGGCCGTGCCGAGCGCCGCGTCGAGGTCGAGATGACCCTGGCCACCACGCGGGCACTGCTATCGGAGGCGCTCGGCCTGCGGCCCACGCTCTTCATCGGGCCGGCGCCGGTCGACGACTCACGCCCGGGACCCCAGTTAGTGCCCGGCATGCACCAGGCCACGGCCAACACCGACATCCGTGCGCTCGACGGAAAGCTCGATGCTGTGGCTCGCGAGGTCGGCGTCCCCTACCTTTCGGTCTTCGACATGCTCAGCGCCGACGAGCGCTGGTCGCGGGCGGCGCGCCACGGGGACGGCATCCACCCGACCGACGAGGGATACGACGTGCTGGCAGAGCTGGTCGGGGGCTGGCCGGCGTGGCAGGCGCTGACCCGCGTCGCATGATGCGGGTAGCGCGCGCGTGACCACGAACGTGAGAAGGAGGTCTTCCTGACCATGCAAGTCTCCGCCGCCGTGCTTCGAGCCGTGGACGAACCGCTCAGCATCGAACGCCTCGAGCTGGCCGAGCTGGGCCCACGCGACGTCCTCGTCCGGATGGGCGCGGCGGGCCTCTGTCACACCGACCTGGAGGTCATGCGCGGCGCCATCACCATGCCACTGCCCATGGTCCTGGGCCACGAGGGCGCGGGGATCGTGGTCGCAGTTGGGGAGTGGGTCGCGAGCGTCGCTCCCGGGGACCATGTCGTCTGCTCCTGGAACCCGGCCTGCGGGCTGTGCTTCTACTGCAGTCGTGGTCAGCCACTCCTGTGCGAGCCGTGCGCGCGGGCCGCGGGCGCGGGCACACTGCCCGACGGCCGCGCACCGCTCAGCGACGCTGCGGGGCCGGTGAAGCAGTTCATGTTCATGGGCTCACACGCCGACCATGCGCTGATCACGGAGGCTGCGGCCGTACCTGTTCCGAGCGAGTTGCCCTTCGGCATCGGCGCTGCCATCGGCTGCGGCATCACGACCGGCTTGATCCCGGCGCTACGGTCGCCGGCAGCGTCCATCCCTGGCTCGGTCGTGGCGGTCGTGGGCTGCGGCATCGTGGGCCTGTCAGTGGTCATCGGCTCCCGGCTGGCGGGCGCGTCGACGATCGTGGCCGTCGACCGCTCCGCAGTACGCCTCGAGCTGGCCGGCCGCCTGGGTGCGGACATGACCATCGATGTCACCTCCGACGACCCCCTGTCCAGGGTCCAGGGACTCACCGACGGTCGGGGGGCCGACCACGTCTTCGAGGCTGCCGGCAACGTTGCCGCCATGCGCACCGCCTTCGAGCTGGTGAGGCCCGGGGGCGAGTTCACGATGCTCGGCAAGATCGCTCTCGATGATGACCTGCCTGTGCGCTTCGGGACCATGATGGGCAACAAGACCATCCGCCGACTTGCCTACGGTGGCGCGCGTCCCCAGCGGGACTTCCCGGCCATCGCCCGCGCCTACCTGGACGGCCAGCTTCCGCTCGATGTCCTCGTCGACCGTGAGGTCTCGCTGGCAGACATCGATGAGACCTTCGCCGATGTCGAGCGCGGTGACGTCATTCGTGCCGTGGTGGCGTTCTAGCCACCCAAGGCAGGTCCTATGCCCCGGTGGCCGCGGCGCCGGTCTGGGGGCCAGGGGGAGCGATCAGTCAACGTGCGAGACGACCTGCAGGAACGGGAAGTGGCCAGCTTCGGTCAGCCGCTCGCTGACGATGCCCTTGAAGTGCTCCGACCAGCGCTGGTTCACCTCCATCGGCTCCAGCCGGCCGTAGCAGGTCACCGGGTCGGGATCGCATTCGGCGTAGTAGAAGACTTCTGCCCCGCGCCGGAAACCGGTCGAGTTGGTGATGCCGCAGGCGTGCATGGCCTCGATCATCTCCGGCCATACCTGCGCGTGCCGACGGTCGTATTCCTCCTCGGTGCCCGGCACCAGTCTGATCGAGAACAGGGAGTACTCCATGGCTGGCTACCTCCGCCATCACACTCACGCTACCGGCTGGGTCCCAGCGCGCCGATGACCGGCTGGCTCGCACGCGCGGCTTGTACGGGTGGCTCCGGGCAGGTATGGTAGCACGCATGCATACAGGCTCCCCTGAGGAGACGGCCGCGCCTGCGACCGGGGGATCCTCCAGCGCCACCGCGAGCCAGCCGCCTGTCCTTGAGATGCAGGGCATCAGCAAGGGCTTTCCCGGCGTGCAGGCGCTCGACGATGTCAGCCTGACCTGCCTGGCCGGGGAGATCCACGCCATCGTCGGTGAGAACGGTGCCGGCAAGTCCACGCTGATGAAGATCCTTGCCGGCGCGTATCACGCCGACAGCGGCACCATCCGCATGGATGGCCAGGAGGTTCGGTTCGCCTCTCCGCACGACTCCCAGGCTCGCGGCATCGGCATGGTCTACCAGGAGCTGAACCTCGTACCCGATCTCTCGGTCGCGGAGAACATCTACCTCGGCCGTCAGCCGGTCGGTCGGTTCGGGATCGTGGACCGTCGCAAGCTGCGCTCACAGGCCACGGAGCTGCTGAAGGCGCTTGGCACGCCCGTCGAAACCGGGACCCTCATCCGCGATCTCTCGGTGGGCCAGCAGCAGATGGTCGAGATCGCCAAGGTCTACAGCCAGGACCCGCGCGTCCTGGTCCTCGACGAGCCGACCTCGGCACTGACCGAGCATGAGACCGGCATCCTCTTCGATACGCTCGGACGCCTGCGGGACGAGGGCATCGCCATCATCTTCATCTCGCATCGACTCAAGGAGGTCATGGAAGTCGCGGCCCGGGTGACCGTGTTGCGCGACGGCAAGTTCGTCGGCTCCAAGCCCATCGATGAACTGACTCCGGGTGACATCGTCACCATGATGGTCGGCCGGGACGTCAAGGACCTCTTTCCCAAGCGCAAGGTGCCCGTCGGCGAGGTGGTGTTCAAGGTCTCGGGTTTCGCCCGCACAGGTGTCTTCCGCGATGTCTCGTTCGAGGTACGCGAGGGAGAGATCCTGGGCTTGGCGGGACTGGTGGGCGCGGGCCGGACGGAGGTGGCACGTTCCATCTTCGGGCTCGACCCCCACGACGCCGGTGAGATCCGGATCGACGGCCAGACCGTCCGCATCCGGAGTCCGCGCGATGCGGTCAAGGCGCACATGGGCTATGTGCCTGAAGACCGCAAGCGTGATGGCCTGGTGCTGGGCCTGTCGGTGCGCAGCAACACCGTCATGAGCGTCCTCTCCGAGATCGCCCGCGTCGGCTGGATCACGCGGCGCATGGAGCTACCGACCGTCACCACCATGATCGAGCGCTTCGCCTTGCGCCCGCCGGACCCCGAGCGAACCGTGGCCACGCTGTCGGGCGGGAACCAGCAGAAGGTGGTGATCGGTCGCTGGACGGCGGCCACGCCACGCGTCCTCTTCCTCGACGAGCCCACGCGCGGCGTCGACGTGGGCGCGAAGGCTGAGATCCACGCCCTGATGGGCGAGCTGGCAGCGCAGGGCGTGGCCATCGTCATGATCTCGTCGGAGCTGCCTGAGATCCTGTCGGCCAGTGACCGCATCCTGGTCATCCACGAGGGCCGCATCACCGCCGAGTTGTCGCGTGAAGAAGCGACCGAAGAGACCATCATGATGGCCGCTACCGGCCAGGTTGCGCCGGAGGTCTCCCGATGAGCCCCTTGCTGGCCACGCAGCCGGGCGTGGAGTCGACCACTACCGTCCCTCTGGGCGGCGCTGCGCGCGCGCGCGTGCTCGTCCAGAACTACGCCATCTTCTTCGTCTTCATCGCCCTTCTGGTGGTGGGATCGCTCCTCTCCGATCGATTCCTGTCCAGCCAGAACCTGCTTAACATCGGGCAGTCGGTCGCCTTCACCGGTTTCGCCGCGCTGGGCATGCTCTTCGTGACCACGAGTGGCGGTTTCGTGGACCTCTCCATCCCGGCCAGCATGGCTTCCTCGGGCATCATCGCGCTGGCCCTCATGCCCACCCTGGGGGTGGCCGGCGGGATCGTCGTGGGAGTCATGGCAGGCGTCGTTCTCGGTTTCGTGAACGGCGTCCTCATCGGCGTCTTTCGTACGAATCCCGTGCTCACGACGCTGGGCACGAACGTCGCTGCCCTGGGCATATCGCTGATCTTTACGCAGGGCGACATCGTCTACAGTGAGAACGAGTGGTTCTCCCAGTTCGCACAGGACCGCACGCTGGGCATCCCGCACACGCTCTGGATCCTGGCTTTCGTGGCCGTCATCGCACACCTGCTTCTCTCTCACACCGTGCTCGGTCGATGGGTCTATCCGACCGGCGGCAACTATGCGGCGGCACGAGCATCGGGTGTCCCGGTCCGTCGAGTGATGGTCTCGGTATTCGTCATCTGCGCTACGTTCTCCGCCATCGGCGGCATCCTGCTTGCCTCCATCAACGAGAGCGCACGCTCCAACGCCGGTTTCGGCCAGGAGTTCAACGCCATCTCCGCGGTGGCCATCGGTGGCAACAGCATCTTCGGTGGCGCCGGGACCGTGCCGCGCACGATCATCGGCGTGCTCATCGTGGGCGTGCTCAACAACCTCATGATCCTGGTCGGCATCCCGGCCGAATCGCAGAACGTCGTCAAGGGCGCCCTCATCGTGGGCGCGGTGCTGCTTGACCTGAGGTTGCGACGATGACCTCCATCAGCCCGCGGACGCTGCGTTTCATCGCCGAGAACCGCATCTACCTCTTCTTCGCGGTCGCCTTCGTGTTGGCCCTCGTCTTCATCCCTGACATCCGCAGTGTGCCCGCGCTGAGGAACGTGCTCGCGCGTGCCTCCATCGAGGGCATCATGGCCGTGGGCGTGACCATCGTCATCCTTTCTGGCCAGCTGGATCTCTCGCTGGGCTCGGTCCTGGCGCTCAGTGGTGTCGTGGCTCTCGGCTTGCAGGGAGACATCGGCCCGGTGCCGGCAGCCTTCGTGGGCATCCTGGCCGGCGGACTCGTAGGGGTCATGAACGGTGTGTTCGTGGTCAGGTTCGGCATCAACTCGTTCATCGTCACGCTGGCGGCCATGATCGGTGTCCGAGGCATGGCCATGACGCTCTCCAACGCCGCCCCTATCCGCGGTGCCGATTCGTCCTTCGGCCCCAGCGTGGACCGGGCCATCTTCGGGCCGCTCTGGGAGGGGCTGGGGACCTTCCTCACGCCGCGCATCCTCATCTTCCTGGCGCTGCTCCTTGTCGCGCACCTGTTCCTTCTGTGGGTGCGCCAGGGCCGCAACATCTACGCCGTCGGCGGGAACCCCGAGGCAGCACGCCTGTCCGGCATCCCGACCTCGACCTACGTCTTCGGCGCCTTCGTCTTCAGTGGCCTGTGCGGTGGTCTTGCCGGGACCGTGCTCGGCCTCAGCCTGAACACCGGGTCACCGGTGGTGGGTGCTGACAGCATCCTGCGCGTCATCGCTGCCGTGGTCATCGGCGGCACCGCGCTGACGGGCGGCTCGGGGTCGATGCTCAAGACGCTCATGGGCGTGTTGCTCCTGGCACTGGTCAACACGGCCATGAACCAGGCTCGCGTAGAGGTATACGTCCAGGGCATCGTCCTCGGCATCATCCTCATCCTCGTAGTACTCATCGACGCTCTCTACAGCGCGTGGCGCACGCGCCTGGTCATCGCCGGTCAACTCGGATCGACGCGAGCTGCCGACTAGCGGCGAAATCCGGTCGCAGATAGGAGGAGGACACCGCGAGAACACCAGCCTCGACCCGTGATGAGGAGGAGTCACGGGCCATGGACTTCCACCGAGTCCCACTGAGAAGGAGTAACCGATCGACATGAAGAGCACTCTGAAACTCATCGGCGTCGTGGCGACGCTCGCAATCGCAGCCACAACGCTGGCTGTCCCCGTGGCGGCGCAGGACGAGGAGATGGGCAAGACAGCCTGTCTGCTCGCGCCCGCTTCGACCACCCCATATTCGGCCCGCATCAACGCGAAGATCGAGGAAGCCGGTGCCGAGCAGGGCATCGCCTTCACGGTCCTTTCCGCGGAGCAGGATCCGGCGGTCCAGGTCGACCAGATGCGTGACTGCATCGCCCAGGGCGTGGATGGCATGATCCTCATCTCGTCTGACCTCGAGGCCATCTGTCCGGTCCTCCAGGAAGCCAATGACGCTGGTATCCCGGTCCTGACCTCCAACGCCGGTGTGAGCTGCACCGACCTGGTGGAAGGCTTCACCGGGCCCAACTACACCCTCCAGGCCAACATCATGGGTGAGTACACCTGCAGCGACCTGCTACCCGACGGCGGCAACGTGGCCATCGTCTCCGGCGCTCTCGGCTACTCGGCCACGGTCGAGCGGACCGACGGCTTCGTCGACAAGATCGCCGAACTCTGCCCTGACAGTGTCACCATCATCGATACCCAGCCGACCGACTGGTCTCGCCAGAGCGCGCTCCAGATCGCGCGTGACTACGTGACCAAGTACGGCGCCGACGGCATCGACATGATCTACGCCCAGGACGACACCCTGGCCGCCGGCGTGGCCGAGGGCCTCGAGCAGTCCGGCGTGGCCCCCGGCGACATCAAGCTCGTCGGCATCGGCGGCAACGTCGATGGCTTCGACCTGATGACCAACGGCTGGATGCAGGCCACCATCTACCAGTCCCCCTTCTTCGATGGCCAGCTGGCCGTCGACACGCTCACCCGTATCTTCGCGGGCGAGGACGTCGAGGACTTCATCCCCATCGACTCTCCCGTCATCACCCCGGACAACATGTCCGAGTACGAGCCGGCCTACTAGGCGGGCCAACGCCGGGACGGGCACTGCCATCGGCAACGGCCTGTCCCCGGTCGTGACCAACACCCCGAGGGCGAGTCGGCCCCCATCCTCCACGCCGACTCGCCCTCCACCGTCTCCACTCCAGCGCCAGGAGGTAACGATCCATGGAACAGCGCCTGGCCATCATCACCGGCTCCTCCAAGGGCATCGGCGAGGCCTGTGCCCGGCGGTTCCTGGCCGAGGGCGTCACCGTCGTCGGCATCTCGACCTCACCACCTGATGAGCCACTCGCCTCACACACAGGCTTTCACGCCATCGTGGGAGACGTCGCCGATGCGGCCGTCTGGGAGCAGGTCACCACGACCTACCGGGCGCTTGGCATCCTGCCGACCACGCTCGTACTCAATGCCGCGCGACCCCTGGTCGGCACCGTCATCTCACTCGAGATCGACCAATGGCGGTCCCTTTTCGAGGGCAATTTCTTCGGCGCAGTGCTCGGGGCCAAGTCGTGCCTGCCTGACATGATCGCTGGCGGAGGCGGCTCGGTCGTCGTCGTTTCGTCGGTCGACGGCTGGCTGGCGGAGCAGGGTCTGATCGCCTACGCCTGCACCAAGGCGACCCTCATCGCCTTCGCGCGCAACCTGGCTGTTGACCATGCGCGAGACAGGATCCGGGCGAACGTGGTGGCGCCCGGCACGACCGACACCCCAGCCTTCCGGCGTGCCATGGGGACGGCCGATGACCCTGACGCCTGGATCGAAGAACGAGCCCAGCGCAACCCGCTCGGTCGCATCCTCTCCGCCGATGAGATCGCCAGCACCGCGTGGTTCCTCGCCAGCGAGGAATCCTCGGGCATCACAGGGGCCGTCGTGACGGTCGATGCGGGACTCTCGACGTCGTTCGACTTCAGACGGCCAGAGAGCCACGGATACCGCGAGTCATGACCACCCCCATGACCTCGCCGTGATGGCATCGATCGGGCGCTGACGGGCAGGTGACCATGGGATCGACCGACCTACGAGCCGCCTTTGACGGGCTCCTCGCCGACCCGGCCTACTTCCAGGATCCATATCCTGCGCTCTCGACCATCCGTGAGGCGTCGCCCCTCTACTGGAGTGACGAGTGGGGCGTCTGGATCGTCACCCGCCACGAGGACGTGGTCGCCATCCTCAAGGATCCTCAGCGCTACTCCAACGCCGGGCAATTCAGCGCCTATCTCGATCAGCTGCCCGCTGAGGCAGCGCCGTACGTCGAGCCCCTACGCCGTCACTATGCCTCGGGCATGCTGCAGTCCGATCCGCCGGCCCACTCGCGCCTGCGACCGCTGATCAACAAGGCTTTCACGCCGCGAGTGGTCGAGGGTTCGCGCGCTCGAAATCGAGTCAATCGTCGAGGGGCTCATCGCGGAGTTTCGGGACCGCGGCAGCGCCGACCTGCAGCGTGAGTTCGCCTACCCGCTGCCGGCCATCGTCATCGCCGAGCTGATGGGCGTTCCAGTGGGAGACCGCGACCTGCTCATCGACCTCTCCGACGGCGTCGTCGGCATCCAGCGCTCCGGCAGGGCCGCAGTGGACGGCCACCTCGTCCGGTCCGCCGAATCGATGGTGGCCATGGAGGACTATTTCCGCGACCTCTGCCGTGAACGCAAGGCGCACCCGGGCGACGATCTCATCACCGCCCTCGTCGAGGCTGAGGAGGCCGGTGATCGGCTGGATGAGGCCGAGCTCATCTCGATGTGCACGACCCTCATGATCGCCGGGCACGAGACCACGCGGAACCTCATCGCCAACGGCATGCTCACGCTTCTGCGCCACCCGGACGACCTGCGACGCTTGCAGGAGCGCGACGAGGCACTGCTCACGTCAGCCATCGAGGAGATGCTGCGCTACGAGAGCCCGATCCAGCGGGGCTGGCGGCGCATCGCCGAGGACATTGAGCTTCATGGGCAGCGCCTCCACGAAGGCCAGCTGCTGTATCTCATGCTCGGCGCGGCCAACCGCGACCCGCGCCTCTTCGACGAGCCGGAGGACTTCCTGATGGATCGCAAGCCCAACCGCCATGTGGCCTTCGGGATGGGCGTCCACTTCTGCGTGGGGGCCCCGCTGTCCCGGCTGGAGGCCAAGATCGCCTTCCTGGCCCTGCTCGGGTTGCCGGACCTTCAGCTCACGGTCGATGACGTGGAGTGGACCGCCAGCATCACCCATCGGGGCCTTGAGTCACTGCCGGTGGCCTTCGATGTCTGATCCCATCCGCTGCTCGCTCAACGTCACGTTCCACTTCTTCGGGCGGCCGCTCACTGACGCCCTCGATGGCGCGGTCAAGGCCGGCTTCACGACGATCGAGCTGCTCGATCCCTACAGCGTCGAGCTCGACGATCTCGAGCGAGCCCTGGATCGTCGCGGGCTCAAGGTCGACCTGTTGAACCTTCCCATGGGCGATTTCGCGGCCGGAGACCGCGGCTTTGCGGGCGACCCGCGAAGGCGCGCCGAGTTCCGGGACGGTGTCGAGGCTGCCTTGCAAATCACAGGCCGGCTCGGCGCCACCAAGGTCAACGCGCTCGCCGGCAATCGCGTCGACGGTGTGAGCGAGTCCGACCAGTACGACTGCCTCGTCGAGCAGCTGGGCTTCGCCGCGGATCGCCTGGCTCAGGAGGGCGTGCGCCTGACGACGGAGATGCTGAACCCGATCGAGACCCCCGGATTCCTGCTCTCCTCGCTCTCGCGAGCGCAGTCGATCCTGGACCAGCTCGGCGGCAGGGTGGCGTTTCAGCTTGACGTCTACCACCTGCAGCGGACGCACGGCGAGCTTATCCGCACCATCGAGGAGACGGCAGATCTCACCGGCCACTACCAGATCGCGGACGCCCCCGGCCGCAACGAGCCGGGCACCGGCGAGATCAACTTCGTCAACGTCCTCGCCGCCATCGCTGCGACCGGATACGAGGGGCTGGTGGGATGCGAGTACAAGCCCAGCGCACCGGATATCGATGCATTCCTCTGGATGCATGACCTGGGTGTCGAGAAGGCGTAGAGGATGACCAGGTGACGAGCCATCGACGAGCCGACCCGGCGGCTGGAGCGCCGCGTGATACCGATGGAGCGGCAGCCCCCGCCGCGCGCCCCACCGCTATGCTTGCGAGCGTGTCACGATCGCGTCGCGGAGAGAATGCCTACGTCCCGCAATACGTTCGGATCCGCGACGAGATCACCCGCCGGATCGAGGCCGGGGAGCTCCAGCAGGGCGAGCGCATCCCGTCGCTGCGCGAGATGTGCGACGAGTTCGGCGTCTCGTCGATCACCGCGCGGCGCGCGTTGCTCGATCTGCTCAACGAGGGCATCGTCGAACGACGCGGAGGCCTCGGTGCATTCGTCACCGGCATGCGGCGCCGAGCCCGCATCGCGGTCGTCATCATCGGCTACACCGAGAGCGCCTGGCGCCAGAACAGCGGCTCCTTCGGGCAGCTCGTCGGTGGGATCGCGTCCTCGATGTGGGAGCACGACGCGCTGCTCACGGTGCTGCCCGTGAACGATCCCATGACGGCCGCGACGGCACTGCGCCAGCTGCTGCATGACCAGCCCGTGGACGGGCTGCTGTTCCGTGTGGCGGGCGATGTCGACTGGCGCGTCGTGGATATCCCCGCCGAGCAGGAGATCGGCGCCGTCCTGATCAAACGGACTCATCCCGCGACCGCCGTGCCGGCCGTCCTCGCGGACGCACGCACGGCCGGCTCCCTGGCGGTGGAGCACCTGGTGGCCCTGGGCCATCGTCGTATCGGGCTACTCTCGGCCACGGCTTCGACCGATACCTACCGCGACCACAAGGCCGGCTTCATCGAAGCACTCGACGGTCATGGCATCCGTGTCGGTCGCGAGCTTGTGACGGCCGTGAACAGTGTCTTCGACGAGGACCGGAAGGTGGCCGCGGCGCGACTCCTTGAGCTGCAAGAGCGCCCCACCGCCATCGTCTGCGGGGCAGACTTCCTGGCACTGGACGTCTACGAGGTGGCCGCGGAACACGGCCTGCGCATCCCCCAGGATCTGTCCGTGGTCAGCTTCGACGACATGGAGTTCGCCCAGCACCTGCAACCGCCGCTCACCACCGTGCGGCTCTCCTACTACGACCTGGGCCGCGCGGCCGCGGCCACGCTGTTCCGTGTGCTCGAGGGGGACGAGGTCCCCACCGTGCAGGACATCTCCGTCGAGCTCATCGTGCGCGAGTCGACTGCCCCGGTCGAGTAGGGCCCGACAAGCAGAACGACACAGGTCGACCTCGCCGCTTCCCCTATACTCCGAGTGTGTATACACGCATACCGGCTGCCTCGTCGGGCGACATGACCTCGCGCGAGCGCGTCCTCGCCGCGCTTGACCACCGCGAGCCCGACCGAGTGCCCTACGACTTCGGCGGCACCTTCGTCACCAGCAGCCACCACATCGCCTACCGCCGGCTCCGCGAGTACCTGGGCATCACACCCGAGGTCAACGTCGCGGACATCCGCCTGGGGCTCGCCTGGATCGATCGCGACGTCCAGGATCTGCTCGGTGCTGACGTGGGCATCGTGGCCACGGGTCCTCCCGACCCGGCCAGCTGGCAGCTCGAGGTCCGGGATGCAGGGGAGTATCGCGAACTCACCGACGAGTACGGCATGGGCTGGCGCCAGCCCAAGGACGGCGGCCTCTACTTCGACCTCTTCCACAGTCCGCTGGCCGACGTGGAGACGCCGGCCGAGGTCGCGGCCTATCCCTGGCCCGACCCCACCGACCCCGCCCGGTTCCGCGAGATCCGGGCCGACTGCGAGCGAGTCGTCTTCGAGGAGGGGCGAGCCTCAGCCTGCAAGGGCATCATCCCCGGGACGCTGGAGGTCTCGCTGTGGATGCGAGGGTTCGAGCGGTTCTTCATGGATCTCGTCCAGGACCAGGCCTTGGCCGGGGCCATCCTGGACAAGGCGCTGGAGATCAAGCTGCGCTTCTGGGAGACGGTCTTCGGGCACATCGGGGACATCCTCGACGTCATCTACGATGCCGATGACTATGGCAGCCAGATGGCCCCGCTCATCGCACCGGACCTGTGGCGCAAGATGATCAAGCCGCGTATCTCGGAGCTCTACGCCTTCGTGCATGCCAACAGCGGGGCCAAGGTCTTCCTGCACTCGGACGGCGCCATCAAGCCGCTCATCCCCGATCTCATCGAGGCCGGCGTGGACGGACTCAACCCCGTGCAGTTCACCGCCGAAGGCATGGAGTTGCCGGAGCTCAAGCGTGAGTTCGGGCGCGAGATCGCGTTCTGGGGCGGCGGCGTGGATACCCAGAAGGTGCTGCCGCGCGGGACGCCGGCAGAGGTGCGGGAACAGGTGCTCCGGAACGTGGAGATGCTGATGCCGGGCGGTGGCTACATCTTTGCCACGGTCCACAACATCCAGGCGGACGTCCCGCCGGAGAACATCGTGGCCATGGTGGAAGCACTCCGGGAGGCCGGCGTCTACCGTTAGCTCAGGGGTGCGCCGCCCCGCCCTCAGGCGCCGCCCCGCCATCGCCGACTCAGGCGCCGTCCGCCACCTCTTCGTCGATGGCTTCACGAACCGCTGTCCAGCCCGCGATGAAGGCATCTCGGAAGTGCTGTACCGGTCCGAACTCCTCGAACTCCGCAGCGCTCAGCGCCTCGATGTCCATAGCCCGCCGGAAGTCCTCGAACGTGTCGAGCAGCTGCTCCTCGACGTCCGTCGGCGCGGGATCACCCACGGTCTCGCGTCGCTCCGGATCGGCCTCGAGGACCTCGACATAGGTCGACCAGTTGATGGTCGCGGCATGCGGCCCACCTACCAGTCCGGTGAGGTCGGCCGTGGTCCTGGCTCCGCCGTACAGGAGCTGAACCGGGTAGCCGCGTTCGTCGACCAGCCGCTTCGCGGCTCGGGCCCAGGCCACGCCCGCCCACATCACGGCCTCTGGCGCGATGGTCGTTCCGTCGCGTGCGGCGACCTTCTTGAGGTGGTCACCGAAGATGCCCGTGATGGGAGCCATGATGAAGACCGGGCTGTTGCCGCTCTCAGCCGAAGCCTGCCGGTAGCGCTCGCAGGTCTCGGCGACCTGGGCCAGGCTGAAGACCTCCGTCATCAGCACGGGCTGATCCTCCCGGACCAGGACATCGAGCGCCGCCAGGCCGGGGAGGGTAGCCGGGATCTTGGGGATGCAGTTCTCTGCCAGGGAGCGGGCCTCGCGGGCAGAGTCCAGGATCGGCTCGACCGCGGTGTCCAGTTCGGGCGCTCCCTGCATAGAGACCCAGCCTTCCCGGCCACCACTGCGCTCGTGGATGGCGGAGAAATGGGGCAGGATGCGTGCGACCAGGCGCTGCTGGACGAGCGCTACGCCCTCGTCTCCGCGGGCGCCCGCGGCGGCCACCTCGACGATGTCTGGTCGGATCTCAGCGGGGGCTCGGCCGAGCAGGTTGCCGCCGTAGGCGGGGTTGGTGGTGCAGGCGACCGCGCCTTGCGCCAGGGATAGCTCGATCTCCGAGGCGGTGGGATTGTTGATCCAGACACGGCTCGGCGTCTGGTGGCGTAGCCATTCGAAATAGGTCTCGCTCATGCGGCTCCTGACGGGCTTCCCGTTGGCTGTGCGTTGATTCCCGCAAGTGGACCCTGATATGCTTGCATGCACACGTCCTGCAGGCAAGCCTGAACTGCCGAGACCGCGCATCAGCGCCTGGACATGAGGGAGCGATGGAATGACGACTCCGACACGATCCACAACTCCGGCGGGCGCCGCTGCTGCATCGGGCAAGGCGCTGGCGCGTTCCGCGGCGCTCGATGCGCTCATGGCCGCGCCGCCCCCCGTCGTGCAGGTGTCGATCGACGTACCCACCGTCGACCAGGCCATCGAGATCGGCCACATGGCCAAGCGCGCTGGGGTCGACCTGCTCGAGTTCGGGACACCGCTGGTGCTATACCAGGGGCTGTCGGTGATGGACCCGTTCAAGGCGGCCTTCCCCGATGACCCGGTCCTGGCCGATGTCAAGATCGTCGACGGCGCCAAGAAGTACGTCGTCTCGGCCGCCAAGATGGGAGCTGACTTCGTGACTATCTGCGGGGTGGCTCACGACGCCAGCATCCGACAGGCGCTGGAAGGCCAGGCGGAGACCGGCATCACGGTCGTGGTCGACCTGTACGCTGCGCCTGATCCGGTGGCACGGGCCCGCGAGGTCGTGGACATGGGCGCTCAGGTCGTGCTCGTCCACTACGGGGGCGATGCGCGCCTGGACGACCCTGAGGCAGACGACACGATCGACATGCTCACGCGTACCAAGGCCGCGGTCGACGTTCCGGTGGGCGTCGTGACCTTCGATCCGGCCGGCGGCGAGGCGGCCGTGGCGGCAGGCGCCGACATCGTGCTCATCGGCCACCCCTACCTGCTGGGCCCCGAGGCAGAACCGATGCTGACCGAGTACGTCCAGAGGGTGAAGGCCGTCCGGGCCTAGGGGCGCGTCGTACCGCCGCCGCGGCCCGCCACGGAAGGACTGGTGACATGAGAGCGATGCTGCTCAGCGCCCCGCTGACGCTGGAGATCGTCGATCAACCCGATCCCATCATCGAGCGCGAAGACGATGTGCTGGTGCGCGTCAGAGCGGCCAGCGTCTGTGGGTCGGACACGCACGGCTACGATGGCAAGAATGGCCGCCGAGTGGCTCCGCTCGTCATGGGACATGAGGCCTGTGGCGAGGTGGTGGCCGTGGGCGCGGGGGTCAGGGCCGTCTCGCCCAGAGACCGCGTGTTCGCCATGCCCATGGAGTGGTGCGCCGACTGTGACGAGTGCCGGCGCGGCGCGTTCGACCTGTGCCCCGAGCGCAAGGTCTACGGAGGCGACCTTCCCGGCGCCTTCGCAGAGCTCTTCCGTATCCGCGAGCGCACGGCCGTCCCCATCCCGGACGAGGTCAGCTACCAGCAGGCCGCTCTCATCGAACCCCTGGCCGTCGTGGTCAAGGGCCTTTCGCGTGCGAAGGTCGATGCCGGCGACAGTGTCGCGGTCGTCGGCGGCGGGCCGATCGGCCTCATCGCCACGGCAGTCCTGGCGCTGCACCGGCCCCGCCGACTCATCGTCCTGGAGCCGCTTGAGAAGCGGCGCCAGATCGCGCGAGAGATGGGCGCGACACTGGTGCTCGACCCGACCGCGGTCGATGCCGCCGAGCAGGTCGCAGCGGCGACCGACGGCCGCGGGGTGGATCTGACGGTGGAGGCGGTGGGCACCACGGCCTCGGTCGCAAGCGCGGTGAATGCCACGGCCGGCGGCGGCCAGATCGTATGGCTCGGCAACGTCGGCCGGGTCGTGGAGATCGACGAGTTCAAGGTCGTCTGGAACAACCTGACCATCCACGCCAGCGTCGGCGTCACGCGGGCAGCAGTCGAGCGCGCTATCGAACTCATCGCCGAAGGCTCGGTGCCGGTGACCAACATCCTGACGCTGGACGTCCCGCTCGAGGACGCGGTCGAGGCGTTCCACCGCACCGCGCGTGACGCCGACATCGTGAAGACGATCATCCGGCCCTGACGGCTCCGGGCTGTTCCGATCCGACCGCGCTGTCGGTCAGTCGGCCTCGGCCAGCAGCGCCTGCATCGAGGTGGCCATGGCAGCGAGCATGAGCCAGCACGAGGTGGCGCCGGCGTCGAGCACGCCTCGGGAGCGTTCACCCAGCCGGCTCGCCCGACCGACCCTGGCGACCATGTCGCGAGTCGAGTCCTTGCCCTGCTCGGCGGCCTCGGTGAGCGCGTCGAGCGCGTCGGTGAACGCTTGGCCGGCATCGACCGCGGCATGGAACGCCGCGGTCGCGGGCACGAGCGTGTCGAGCAGCGTCTTGTCACCGACGTTGGCCTCACCGATGTCCTCGACGGACTCGCGCCCCGCGTCGAGCATGGAGCCGAAGGTCTGGGCATCGATGGCCTCGATGCCGGCACAGGCCTCACCCATCTCGCTGAAGAAGCCGCCGTAGAGCGGGCCCATGGCGCCACCGATGCGGGTCATCAGGGTCTCGCCGATGAGCGCCAGGCCGGCCGAGAGGTCGATGTCGCCAGTCAGCTCGTCGCGGACGATGAGGAAGCCCTTGCGCATGTTGACGCCGTGGTCGCCATCGCCGATGGCTCCGTCGATCTCACTCAGGAGCTGGCCATGCTCGTCGATGGTCTCGATGAGCGCGTCGACGACGACCCGGCCCTGGGCGGCGGGGAACGAGGACGCCGCGCTCATGACGGCAGCTGGCGCAGGCCCACGCTGTCGGCCTCGAGGTCGAGACAGCTCTTGAGCTCATCGTCGAGCCGCATCAGCGTCACCGTCGCGCCCATCATCTCCAGGGACGTGAAGTAGTTGCCGACGTAGGGTCGGTGGATGGACAGGCCGGCCTCCTCGGCGAGGCGTGCGACGTGGTCGTAGAGGATGTACAGCTCCATCACCGGCGTGGCCCCGAGGCCGGAGATGAGGATGGCCACCTCGTCACCGCGTTCGAAGGGCAGGTCGGGCAGGATGACGTCCAGCATCTGGGCCGCGATGTCCCGCGCCGGCTTCAAGGTCTCGACCGAGACGCCCGGTTCACCGTGGTGGCCGATGCCGACCTCCATCATCCCGGGCTCGATGCTGAAGTTCGGCTTGCCCAGGGCGGGGATGGTGCAGGGCGTCAGGCCGACACCGATGCTGCGGGTGTTGTCGATGGCCTTCTGGGCCGCTGCGATGACCTCGTCGAGCGAGCCTCCGAGGGCGGCCTTGGCACCGCCGACCTTCCACATCAGCACCTCACCCGCGACCCCCCGGCGCTTCTCGCGCTCTTCGGGGGGTGCCGAGGGCACATCATCGTCGGCCACGACGGTCTCGACGCGGATGCCCTCCTTCTCCGCCTTGCGCCGGGCGAGCTTGACGTTCATGTTGTCGCCCGCGTAGTTGCCGTACAGGCAGGCCACGCCGACGCCGGCGTCGGCGGCCCGGAACGCGTCCAGGAACGCCGAAGCGGACGGTGAGCTGAAGATCTCGCCCACGGCCACGGCATCGACCATGTTGCGCCCGAGGTAGCCGATGAAGGCCGGCTTGTGCCCGGACCCACCGCCGGTGACGATGCCGACCTTGCCCTCCACCGGCGCGCCCGCGTAGCGCAGGACACGTGGGTCATCGGTCGCGGCCACGAGGTCGGGATGCGCGCGCAGGAAGCCGCGCAGCATGTCCTCCACGACCAGTGTCGGATCATCGATGATGCGCTGCATCGGGTACCTCCTCGACTCTCTAGCTGAGCCCTGCCGGTTTGCAGGTATGCATACACGCCTGCCCGCAGCCTAGCGCGGGGTGGGTGCGCAGGCAAGCCGCCTGCCGTCAGAGGCGGAAGTAGCGTTCCGCATTGGCGCTGAACATGGCCACCTGTTCGTCATCGGAGAAGTCGCTGATCAGCGCGGCCCAGGTGTCGACCACATCGGGGTAGGAGGCGAACAGGCGCCCGAAAGGCCAATTCGAGGCGAAGATCGTGCGCTCGGGGCCAAAGGCTTCGATGCAGGTCATGGCCCACGGCCGGATCGAGTCGATGGTCCATCGGGGATCGCAGATGTCGAGCCCGGACACCTTGACGATGACGTTGGGTGCCACCGCCAGGTTGAGCAACTCTCGCCGCCACAGCTCGAAGTAGGCCTCATCGCGCCCCCGGGGGAAGCCGGCGTGGTCCAGGCACACCGTCATGTTCGGGTGCTTGCCGGCCAGCGCCTTGACGTCCGCGTACGTCTCCGGCTTCGCATGCACACAGCTGATGAGGCCATGCTTGTCGAGGTAGGAGAAGCCGCGTTGCCAATCGGGGTCACGCAGGTAGTCGTCATCTCGATACTCGCGGACACCACGCACGTTGGCGAACTGCAGGTGTCGCTCGATCACCGACTCGGCGTCGGGCTCGGCCAGATGCACCTCGGCCACGATGCCGTGTGGGTGGCCGAGCCGGTCGGAGAAGGCCTGGATCCAGCGCGTCTCCTCGACTGGATCGGGGATCCTCCTGCACACTGGACGTGGATCGACTTGACGACGTTGCTGAAGCGCGTCTCCGCGAGCCAGTCGTCGGCCCAATAGCGGAGGGCCTTGATGGCGCGGATGTCCTCGATGATCTCGTGCTGAGCGCCCGGCTTCAGCAGGTCATAGCGGAGCTTCGGGTTCTCGAGGTCATAGAAGTGGACATGCGTATCGATGAAGGGCAGGTCTGCCACCCGGGTCGCCTCCGTCGGAGCGGATCATGTGCCCCCATTGTATGGATTCCGACCGCGTCTCCCCGGCTGCTGGACGTCCCGTGGGCCAACCACATCGTGGCCGAGCACGACGGCTCGGTCGTCGACAGGTCGCGTCGCTCGGCTGGCTGTAGTCCAGTCAATCCGCAGACGCGAGCGAGCGCAGGAAGCGAACGCTCTTCTCGGCGTCGGCGACAGGGCCCTCACCCGGGGCCGGATCGGCATCGAGCGAGACGTCCTGCTCGAGCACGTACCAGCCGTCGAAGCCGTCCCGTTCGAGCACCTCGATGACGCCCGCGAGGTCGACGTCACCATCGCCCGCCGGCGGGAACATGCCGTCCAGCGTGGCCTGCTTGAAGGTCGTCTGGCCGGTGCGGACCTGCTCGGCCAGATCGCCCACGACGTCCTTGACGTGCACGTGATTGACACGACCCGATGCCTGTCGCGCGATCTCGACCGGGTCCGCGCCGCCGATGAACAGATGTCCCGTGTCGAGGCAGATATCGACATCGGAGGAGGCCAGCACCCGTTCCACGTGCTCGGGTCGTTCCACGGCCATGCCCCAGTGCGGATGCAAGCCCGTGCTCAGGCCGTGGTCACCCGCGACGTCCTGGAGCCGACGCAGGTTCTCGAAGAAGGTGGCCCACTCCGCCTCGTCGAGGGTGATGGAGGTGTCGTAGCCGTCGAGGTGCGAGGACGGGCCAAGTACCAGCACCTTCGCGCCGGCTGCCGCCAGCTGTCGTGAGGCACGGTCGACGTAGTCGAGGCCGGCCTCGAAACGGTCCTGGATGTGCAAGACGGCCGGCACGAAACCGCCGACGACCTGCAGGTCGAAGCCGGCCACGTACTCGCGCAATTCACCCGGATCGGTCGGCAGATAGCCGTCCGGGCCGATCTCGGTGGCCGAGAGGCCGACCTGCCGCATCTCCGCCATCACTCGGTCGCGGTCCATCAGGAAACCCCACCCCGGCGAGCCATCCACGCCCCAGGTGATGGGTGCACCCGCGATCCTGTCGCTCAGGTCGCTCATGCGGCAGCCCCTCCATGTAGTCGCCGTTGGAACGTTCCAACACCATCACCGTATACTCACCCCGGAATCGCTGTCAAGCGGCCGCTCCGATGATTCGCGCGCCGCACGGTGGAGCTCCGAAGGAGGGACGGATGCCCAGATCGATCGGCATCGGCCTTATCGGCTTCGGCTGGATGGGCCATGCTCACGCGCGCTCCTATCGCAGCATCCCGGTCTACTTCCCTGAGGCCGGTCTGACACCGCGACTGGTGGCGGTGGCCGACACGGATCCGGCACGGGTCCAGGAGGCGGTCTCCCATTTCGGCTTCGAGTCCGGCACCGACGATTACCGGGAGCTGCTCGACCGTGACGACATCGACGTCATCGACATCACCGCACCCAATGGCCTGCACCAGGAGCTGGCGGAGGCCGCCGCCGCGGCGGGCAAGCACGTGTTCTGCGAGAAGCCGGTGGGCGTGGACCCGGCGGCCACGGCCAGCATCGAGGCAGCAGCGCGCCGGGCTGGCGTCATCACCGGCTGCGGCTACAACTACCGCTGGGCGCCACTGGTGCAGTACCTGCGGGGCCTCATCGCCGAGGGTCGTCTCGGAGAGCTGACCCACTACCGCGGCCGCTTCTTCACGATGTACGGGCGCGACCGCCTGGGACTGCTCTCATGGCGCTTCCTGCTCGATGAGGGCGGCTTCGGCGTGCTCAACGACGTCATGCCCCACGTCATCGATATGGCTCAGCACCTGTGCGGGCCCATCACCCGCGTGGTCTCGGTGAAGGAGATCTTCGTCCGGCAACGTCCTCTGCCCAAGCCCGGCGCGGCCGCCCACTACCAGCGCGGCGAGCCGGGGGACCCGACCGGCGAGGTCACCAACGAGGACTACGTGGGGGCACTCGTGGAGTTCGCCAGCGGGGTGCGCGGGACACTGGAGGTCGACCGTTCGATCTTCGGGCCCCAGTCGTCCATGGCCTTCGAGCTCAACGGCTCCAAAGGCGCTGCCGGCTGGGACCACGAGAAGCTCAACCAGCTGCAGCTGTACCTGCCCGAGGAGCAGCCGACCGATGGCTTCCTCGAGGTCCTCGCCGGCGACACCCTGCCGCACCAGGGCAACCTGGTCCCCGGCGCGGGCAACTCCCTGGGCTACGAGGACATGAAGATCATCGAAGCCCTCGAGTTCTGCCGCGCGGTGGCCGAGGAACGGCCCTTCGATCCCGGCTTCGAGGCAGCGCTGGCGAACGCCTCGGTGGCCGCGGCCATGGTCCGATCCTGGGAGTCCGAGCGCTGGGAGGACGTGGTCAGCTTGCGTATCGCGGACGGCGAGGGCTAGGCCTGTGGGCTACGACCTCATCACCGTCGGGCGCGTGACCATGGACCTGCTCGCGCAGGACATCGGGGTGCCCTTCGAGGAGGTCACCGGCTTCGACACCTCGGTCGGCGGCAGCCCTACCAACATCGCCATCGGGGCGGCGCGCCTGGGCCTGCGGCCGGTGGCCTTCACCGGTGTCGGCGACGATCTCGTCGGCGACTACGTGCTGCGCTATCTCAACGATGCGGGCGTAGATACGCGGTACATCGTGCGCAAGCCGGGCAAGCGCACCTCGCTGGCGCTGGTGGCCATCCAGCCTCCGGACCGGTTCCCACTCACCTTCTATCGCCAGGACCCCGCGGACATCTACCTTACGGCCGATGATGCGGAGGCCTTGCCCTTCGATGAGACTTCCGCGCTGCTGCTCTCCGGCAATGCCTTCAGTCGCGGCAGCTGTGCCGAGGCGGCACGCCACTGCGGCGAGCGGGGCAGGGACGCGGGCGCCACCACCTACATGGACCTCGACCTGCGCCCGACCGAATGGGCGGAGCCGCGAGACTACGGCCGGACCCTGCGCCCGGTGCTGGCGCTGGCCGACGTCCTCATCGGTACCGAGGAGGAGTGCCACGCAGCGCTGGCGCCAGCACCCGATGCCGTCATCGCGGGCGAGCCGCTCACCGACGCCGACCACGCCGCGCTCGACGACCGACTCGACGCTCTGCTGGGGGAGGGCACGGTCGGGACCGTGGTCATCAAGCGAGGTCCGCGGGGTGCGACGGTGCTTACCGCCTCGGAGCGTACGGACGTGCCGGGCTTCACGGTCGGTGCCGTCAACACCGTCGGTGCCGGGGATGCCTTCGCGGCCGGGCTCATCCGCAGCCGGCTGGCCGGCCAGGATTGGGAACAGGCGACGCGCTACGCCAGCGCCTGCGGCGCGATCCAGGTCACGCGCCACGGCTGCTCGGCGGTGTTCCCCACCGAGGCCGAGGTTTCCGACTTCATCGACCAGCACGGAGGGCTCTGATGACACGACACCATCTGCGATCGAGTTCCGGACCCGGTAGCGTCCTCGAGGTCAGCCCGGCGTCCGTCGGCTGGACCAGCCTCGACTTCTCCGTCCTCGCGCTCGAGGCGGGCACGTCGCACACCCTCGAGAGCGGCGGCCGCGAGGTCGCGCTCGTCCCACTCGAGGGCGGCATCCGGGCGGAGGTCGGCGACGGGACGCATCTGCTGCAGCGCTCGTCGGTCTTCGCCGAGATGCCGCATGTGCTGTATGTGCCGCCCGGCCACGACGGTTCGACTCACGGCCGAATCGCGCGCTGAGGTCGCGATCGGGGGCGCTCCCGCGGACGGGCGCTACCCGGTGCGGCTGTTCACGCCCGGCGAGATGCGCTCCGAAGTGCGAGGCGGGGGTAGCGCGACGCGGCAGGTCAACCACATCCTGGCCCATCCGCTGCCGGCCGAGCGGCTCATCCTCTACGAGGTCTACGTGCCCGCGCGGCGGCTGGTCGGGCTGGCCGCCCCACTGCCACGACGGCTACGAGGGCTCGCCCTACCTGGAGGAGACCTACTACTTCCGGCTCGATCCGGCGGACGGCTGGGCCATCCACCGCAACTACCGGGTGGACACCGACTTCGACGAGACGTTCGCGGTGGGAGACCGCGACGTGGTCTGCGTGACCCAGGGCTTCCACTCGAGTGCGGCCGCGCCCGGCTCGCACATGTACTTCCTCAACTACCTCGCGGGCGAGCTCGTCGACGACGACCGGCGCATCCCGCCCTTCTTCCAGCCCGAGTACCGCTGGATCGACGGCAACTGGGAGCAGGATGCGATGACCCTGCCGGCGGTCACGCCCGGGGGTGCCCGGCGTGGCTGAGCGCCTGCCCCTGACCCCCGGCAAGGCGCGCGGGCTGGCCACTGCGTCGACCCGCGAGGGCATCTTCACCGTCCTCGCCATCGACCACCGCGACTCGCTGCGGGTGGTGCTCGACCCTGCGGACCCCGCCGGCGTCCCGCCGGCGACCCTCACCGCCCTCAAGCTGGACCTGCTGCGCGGCCTGGCCGACGGGGCCAGCGCGGTCATGCTCGAGCCCGAGTTCAGCGCCGCCCAGGCCATCGTCACCCGCTCGCTGCCCGGGCTCGGTCGGCTTCCTGGCCGCCATCGAAGCACAGGGCTACCTTGGTGACCCGAGCGCAACGCGCACGACCCTGCTGGAAGACTGGAGCGTGGGCAAGGCCAAGCGACTCGGTGCCAGCGGTGTCAAGTTGCTCGTCCTCTACCGTCCCGACGGCGGCGCGGTCTCCGAGGCGCAGGAGCGCACGATCACCGAAGTCGTCAGCGGACTGCGCGCGCCACGACATCCCCCTGTTCCTGGAGCCCCTGCTCTACGAGCGCGAGGGAGGATCGGCCGACCGACGTGCGCTGGTGGTGGAGACGGCGCGCCGCCTCGGTCGCCTGGGCCCGGACGTGCTCAAGGTCCAGTTCCCGCTCGACACCGGCACCGACGACGACCGCGCGGCCTGGCGCGACGCCTGCGCGGAGCTCGACGACTGCGGCCCCGGTGCCGTGGGCGCTGCTGTCCGGCGGCGGCACCTTCGCGCGTTTCCGCGAGCAGCTCGCGGTGGCCTGCGAGGCCGGCGCGTCGGGCTTCATGGTCGGGCGCGCGCTGTGGGGCGAGTACGTGACCTCACCACCGGAGCGGCGGCAGGAGTTGATGCGCGAGTCCCTCCAGCCCCGCTTCGCCGAGCTGGCCACCATCGCCACCCGCGACGGACGGGACTGGGTCGACCCGGTTCGATCTGCCGGCCGTCGACGACCAGTGGTACCGGACCTACTGATGAAGGCGTGGCCGTTCCGGTCAGCCTCCGGAGGCGGTCCCCGACGACGGTCCCTCCAGCCCGGCTGCCTCGAACAGGCGAGCGATGAGGCGCATGTTGGCAGCGGCATCCTCGGCTGGCACGGGCACCGGGCCGCCGTCGATCACGGCGCGAGCGAAGGCCGTGGCCTCCAGGCCGTACTGGTCGGCAGCGGCCACCTCGATCGTGCGCAGGCTCGAGTGATGCGGATGAGCGTCGCCACCGCCCGCGATGGTGATGGTCGTGACGTGGCCGGCCGGGCAGTTGAAAGGGTCTGCGACCGAGAGCCAGCCCTTGGTGCCGTGCAGGCGCACCCGGTGGTCGGGCTCCTGCTCCATCGAAGCGGTGAACACCGAACGGGCATCGCCGTAGTCGAGGATGGCACTGAAGGTCAGGTCGATCTCGCCGGCCGGGTCGAGGCGCGCAGAGGCCTGCACCGACGACGGCTCGTCGCCGAGCAGCCAGCGGCTGAGATTGACGGCATAGCAGCCTACGTCGAGCAAAGCGCCACCACCGCGAGCCATCGTCATGCGGTAGTCCGACGCTGCCAGCTGCGAACGGAAGACGAACCAGATCTCCAGGTCGGTGAGTCGGCCGATGGCGTCCTCGGCGAGCAGTCGCCGCACCTCCGCCCAGGCCGGGTGGAAGCGGTACATGAACGCCTCCATCAGCAGCACCCCGCGGTCGCGACAGTAGTCGGCCACGGCCTTGGCCTCGGCCGCGTCCAGCGTCAGGGGCTTCTCGCAGAGGATGTGCTTGCCCGCGTCCGCGGCTGCGCGGATCCAGGGCGCGTGCAGGTCGTTGGGCAGCGGGATGTAGACCGCGTCGATGTCGGGATCGGCCAGCAGGGCCTCGTAGCTGCCGTACACGCGCTCGATGCCGAACTCGGCGCGCCGCGGCCTCACCTCTGGATCGGTCGCGCGAGGCCACCGCGGTCAGTTCGCACAGCTCGGCGTCGCGGATGGCCTCGAAGACGTAGTTGCGCGCGATGCGGGCCGTGCCCAGCACGCCCCAATGGACGGTTCGCGCCTGCTTCCCGGTCGCTCATGATCGCTCCCTCCGTGGCTGGCCCTGACCGCGCCAGCGTACTCGACCGCGCTGGTGCGTCATGGGCCTGAGGCGGCCGACCATCGTGGACGTGGCCGAGCGGGCGGGCGTGTCCAAGTCGCTGGTCTCGCTGGTCATGCGCGGTTCGCCGCGCGTCGGTGATGACAGTCGTCGGGCCGTCATGGAGGCAGCGCGCGAGCTCGGCTACCGGCCCAACGCCGTGGCCCGAAGCCTCGTGCGGCAGTCGTCTCGGGGTCTTCGGCTGCATCCTGTCCGACCTGCACAACCCCTTCTTCGCCGACGTCGCCGACGGCATCGAGGAAGGCCGCGACCAAGGGCGGCTACCGAGCCATCCTGAGCGCCGGGTTCCTCGACCCGGCGCGTGAGGCCGGCGCGGTCGAGACGCTGCTGCAGCTGCAGGCCGATGGCCTGATCATGCTCGGCCCGATGATGGCCATGTCTGCGCCATCGAGGACGACGGCCCGTCACATCCCGGTCGTGGTGGTCGGCCACGACACGCACGCGGGTTCGATGGACTCGGTGCGCAACGACGACGAGGCCGGCGCGGCGGCGGTCGTGGACCACCTGGTCGGGCTCGGCCATGAGCGCATCGCGCACATCCACGCCGGAGCGGTCGGCGGCTCTCGCGGGCGCCGCGAGGGCTACGAGGCGGCCATGGTGCGCCATGGCCTCGGCGACCACGTCCGCAGCGTGCGCGGCGCCTTCACCGAGGACGGCGGCATGCGTGCGATGGGCTCCATCATCGAGAGCGGAGACCTGCCCACGGCGGTCTTCGTGGCCAATGACTTGGCCGCCATGGGTGCGCTCGAGGCGCTGGCAGCCGGCCGGGACTCCGCGTCCCCGACGACGTCTCGCTCGTGGGCTACGACGACATCATCACCTCGCACAGCGCGCGCGTGGCGCTCACGACGGTGGCGCAGCCGTCGGTGGAGATGGGCCGGACCGCGGTCAACCTCCTCCTCGAGCGCGCCGAGGGGGGACGTGCCGAGTCCCGCCACATCGTCCTGCCGCCGCGACTGGTCGTGCGTGGCTCGACCGCTGCTCCGGCCGCACGATGAGCCACGAGCCAGCCGTCCTCTGGCGGCCCCCGGCCGATGCCGCGTACCAGTACCGGCATGGGTCGCTGGCTCGGGTGGCTGGAGCGCGAGCGCGGACTTGCGCTTCGACGACTACGACGCGGCCTGGCGTGGTCGACGACGCGAGCTGGGCGCCTTCTGGGAGTCGGTCTGGGACTACTACGGGGTCCGCTCCGAGACGCCGTACGAGCGAGCGCGCTCGAGGGCGCTGGCATCGCCGACGCTCGCTGGTTCGGTGGAGCACAGCTCAACTTCGCGGAGCATGCGCTCCGGCTCAGCGGGCGAGCCGATGACGACGTCGTGGTGCTGGCGCGGTCACAGACGCGCGAGCCGATGGCGCTGACGGCCGCGGAGCTTCGCGACCAGGTCGCACGCGCCCGGACCGGCCTCGTCTGCCCTGGGGGTCGGACGCGGGGACCGGGTCGCTGCCTACGTCTCCAACATCCCCGAGGCGCTCGTGGCCTTCCTCGCTACCGCCGGCCTCGGAGCCATCTGGTCGTCGTGCTCGCCGGAGCTGGGCGCGCGAACGGTGGTCGATCGTTTCGGCCAGATCGAGCCCGTGGTGCTCGTCGCGGTCGACGGCTATCGATACGGCGACCAAGGTCATCGACCGAGCCGGCGAGGTCACTGCCGTCGCAGAGGCACTGCCGAGCCTTCGTGCGGTGGTGGTCATCCCGCATCTCGATGAGCGAGCCGGGTCGCATCCCCGGAGCGCATGCCGTGGCAGGAGCTCCTCACGCACGGCTCGCGGGTCGCGGTCGAGGCGGTGCCCTTCGAGCACCCGCTCGCCATCCTCTACTCGTCGGGTACGACCGGGCCGCCCAAGCCCATCGTGCATGGCCACGGAGGGCTGTTGCTCGAGCACCTCAAGCTGCTCGGCCTGCACACCGACCTGGGCCCGAGCGATCGCTTCTTCTGGTTCACCACGACCAGCTGGATGATGTGGAACTACCTCACTTCCGGGCTGCTCGTCGGCTCCACCATCGTGCTCTTCGACGGCGACCCGGCCACGCCCGACCTGGGCTGCCTGTGGGAGCTGGCCGCAGGAGCACGGGCGTCACCTACTTCGGCGCCGGTGCCCCGTTCTTCATGGCCTGCCGCAAGGCCGGTCTGGAACCGCGGGCGTCGTACGACCTCTCCGCGACTGCGCGGCGTCGGCTCCACCGCGGCGCCGCTGCCGGCCAGTGGCTTCCACTGGATCGACGAGGCGGTGGCACCGGGGGTGCGGTCGGCTCGGTCTCCGGCGGCACCGACGTCTGCACCGGCTTCGTCGGCCCCAGCCCGCTCGTGCCGGTGTGGGCCGGAGAGATCAGCTGCCGCATGCTCGGTGCTGCCATCGTCGCCTACGACGAGGCCGGCCGGGAGGTCGTCGGCGAGCGAGGCGAGCTCGTCATCACCCGGCCGCTGCCATCGATGCCGCTCGGCTTCTGGGGCGACCATGACGGTTCCCGCTACCGTGCCAGCTACCTCGAGGACCACCCCGGCGTCTGGCGCCACGGCGACTGGATCACCATCACCGAGCGCGGTTCCTGCCTCATCAGCGGCCGCAGCGACGCCACGCTCAACCGCGGCGGCGTGCGCCTGGGAACCGCGGACTTCTACAGCGTGGTCGAGGAGGTGCCCCAGATCGTCGACAGCCTGGTCGTCCACCTCGACGATGACGAGGGTGGACCGGGCGAACTGCTGCTCTTCGTGGTGCTCGCCGACGGACGCGGAGCTCGACGAGGAGCTGCGCCGTCGAGATCGCCAGCGCGCCTGCGCGCCCAGCTGTCACCCCGGCATGTGCCGGACCGCATCATGGCCGTCCGTGCCGATCCCCCGGACGCACTCGGGCAAGAAGCTGGAGGTGCCGGTCAAGCGCATCCTGCTCGGCGAGGCAGCCGAGCAGGTGGCATCACGCGGCGCACTCGCGGACCCCGCTGCTCTCGATGACTTCGTTCGACTCGCCGGGGAGCGAGCCTGACGCTGCCCACACGCAAGGAGACCACCATGAATCGAGCACCCGGGGGCGATGTCTTCGTCGTTTCTGCAGCACGCACGCCGATCGGCTCGCTCGGCGGTGCACTGGCCGGTGTGTCCGCAACACGGTTGGGCGCGGTCGCTATCGCGGCCGCCGTCGAGCGGGCAGGCGTCCCCGGCGAGCGGGTCGACGAGGTCTACATGGGCCAGGTGCTGCAGGCCGGCGCGGGGCAGGCACCTGCGCGCCAGGCGGCTCTCGGGTCCGGCCTGCCCGGAGTCCGTTCCGGCCACCACCATCAATCGCGTCTGCGGCTCGGGCCTCAAGGCCATCATGCTCGCCGCCGCGGCTATCAGGGCCGGCGATGCCGAGGTCGTGGTCGCCGGCGGCATGGAGTCGATGAGCCAGGGTCCGTACCTGCTGCCGAAGGCGCGTTTCGGCTACCGGCTCGGCCACGGCGAGCTCGTGGACGCCACCGTGGCCGACGGCCTGTGGTGCTCCATCGAGGACTGTCACATGGGCACACACGCGGAGCGTGTCGCCATCGCCGAGTCCATCTCGCGAGCAGACCAGGACGCCTTCGCGCTGGAGAGTCATCGGCGCGCGGTGGCCGCCATCGACGCCGGCCGGTTCAGCGCCGAGATGGCTGCGGTCACCGTGACCGGCCGGCGTGGTGAGGAGTCGGTCGTCGATACCGACGAAGGGCCACGCCGGGACACCAGTGCCGACGCACTCGCGAGGTTGCGGCCTGCGTTCGCGTTGCCCGACGATGCCAGCGAGGGCGCGGGTGCGACCGTGACCGCGGGCAATGCGCCGGGCATCACCGACGGGGCCGCGGCCACGGTCGTGGCCGGCGAGCGGGCGGCGGCAGAGCTCGGCCTCCAGCCTCTGGCCCGGATCGTGGGCTACGCCCAGGCGGAGCTGGCTCCTCGCTGGCTGTTCCTCGCGCCGGTAGAGGGCGTGCGCTCGCTCGAAGCGCGCACCGGTCTGGGGGTGGCTGACTATGACCTCATCGAGATGAACGAGGCCTTCGCCTCCCAGGTCCTCGCCGACGTCCGCGCGCTCGGCGCGGACTCGTCGCGGGTGAATGTCAATGGCGGCGCCATCGCCCTGGGTCACCCCATCGGGGCGTCCGGTGCCCGTATCGTGGCCACCCTGCTGCACGAGCTGCGGCGACGCGACGGCCGCTACGGACTGGCCACGCTGTGCCTGGGCGGCGGCGGCAGCGTGGCCATGGCCTTCGAGAACGTGCGCTGAGGCCGCAGGTACGGGTCAGCTGTCACCTGGTCGGATAGGCTGGCGCACGTCGCGCGTCGGCCCGCAGGGACGAGCCAGCCCGACCGGACGAGCGGAGCCCGACCGGACGAGCGGAGCGCCCCGCCATCATCGGCGAGGCGCTCTGGGTGCTGGTTCCGACAGGCCGCCCTCACGCGGCTCAGACGGTCGGGCCTAGACGGCCGTGGGGGTGGCCTCATCCTTGGCCTCGTCGGCCTTGCGAGCGGCGCCGCCCTGGCGGATGTCCGCCTCGTCGCGCTCCTTGTCGAGCGCGAGCGTGGTCTCGGGGTCGAAGAGGTGGACCTTGTCGAGGGAGACGTTGAGGGTCAGGTCATCGCCGGGCTTGACGCGGTTCTCGCTGCCGATGACCGCGACGATGTCGTGGCCGCCGACGCTCAAGTGGATGAGCTCCTCGTTGCCGAGATACTCGACCACGTCGGCGTTTCCGGCGAGCTTGCCGCTAGGCGGATTGACCTTGACATCGAGGTGCTCGGGCCGGACACCGGCGATGAGCTTGTTGCCGCTGAAGGCCTTGAAGCCGGCCATGTAGCGGTCGGGCAACGGGATGTCGATGCCGTCGCCCTTGAGCTGGACCTTGTCGCCATCACGGGTCACGTCCACCTCGAGGAAGTTCATCGAGGGGCTGCCGATGAAGCCGGCCACGAAGCGGTTGTCGGGGTGGTCGTAGAGCTCCTGCGGGGAGCCGACCTGCTGCAGGCGCGCCTCGCTCATGACCGCGATGCGCTGGCCCATGGTCATGGCCTCGACCTGGTCGTGGGTCACGTAAACGGTCGTGACGCCGAGGCGCTGGTGCAGGCGGGCGATCTCGGCGCGGGTCTGCACGCGCAGCTTGGCATCGAGGTTGGAGAGCGGCTCGTCCATGAGGAACACCTGCGGCTCGCGCACGATGGCGCGCCCCAGCGCGACACGCTGGCGCTGGCCGCCGGAGAGTTCTCGCGGCTTGCGGTCGAGCAGGTTCTCCGCCGAGAGCATGGTGGCCGCCTCGTTGACGCGGCGTTGGATCTCGTCCTTGGGCGTCTTGCGCAGCTTCAGGCCGAAAGCCATGTTGTCGTACACCGTCATGTGCGGATACAGCGCGTAGGACTGGAACACCATGGCGATGTCACGGTCCTTGGGAGCGACGTGGTTGACCACGCGGTCGCCGATCGAGAGCGTGCCCTCGGAGATCTCCTCGAGTCCGGCGATCATGCGCAGCGAGGTGGTCTTGCCGCAACCCGAGGGCCCGACGAGCACCATGAACTCTCCATCGTGGACCTCGAGGTTGAGGTCGTTGACGGCTACGACCTCGCCGAACTTCTTCCAGACCCCATCGAACGTGACAGTTGCCATACCGAAACACCTCCTCCACCGACCGGTCGCGGGCTCTTGCATCTGCCGACCGCATTGGCCTGCTGGACGAGCCCCGTACGCCTGCCGGGGATGCGGCCATCCTAGCATTCGTAGGCACGGGTCCAAAGCCGAGTGGGCCGGCGGTGGCGACCTCTGGACTCTGTCGGGATGGCTATTGGTGGGAATCGGCTCCGGCTTCGGACGACCCACCAGTCCGCCTCACGGTGTCGTCACCGCGGCACCGGCGCCGGTGACCGACCTACCGCGTGCGCATTCTTCGCAGTGATCGAAGGCGGCCGAGCCCAGGCGTCAGCTCTGGCCGGGTCACGACGACCCAGCCCTTCCTGCGTAACCTCTGCCAAGCTCAGGATCTGCGCTCCGAGGCCCGGATGACGGTGCTCGGCACCGATACGGCGACGCAAACCGTCTCCGAGGTTCGAAGCGTTCAATGACTGCGAAGAGTCGGCTTACGCTCGGTGCAGCCGGCCTACCGTTCGCGGACGAAGGCGATGAGGTCGCTGATGTAGCCGTGCGCCGGGCCGGTGACCGTGTCGGCAGCGCCGTAGTAGACGCTGATCCGGTCGCCCTCGGTCAACGCAGCGCAGGGGAAGAACACGCTGGGCGCGTACGCGCTGAGCCTCTCGCCGGCCTTCACGCCGCGCTTCGCCGAGAGCCTGTTCATGCACTGGTTCCTGCCCGTCCTGTCCCTCTTCCTGGTGGGCTTCGGAGGCTGGGCCATCGGCATGCGCAACCTCATCATCTACGAGTTGGACGCAGACTGCAGCCGCCATCTCCAGTCGCTCGGTGCACCGGGCAAGCCGGTGCGCAAGTGCGCCTACCGCAATGCCCTCCTGCCACAGCTCACCGGACTGGCACTATCGCTCGGCGTGATCGTCACCGGCGCCCTGGTGACCGAGGTCGTCTTCTCCTACCCCGGCCTGGGCTACCTGACCCTGCAGGCCATCAACTCGACCGATCTCTTCCTCCTGCAGGGCGTCTTCCGCTTCGTGATCATCGGCGTCCTACTGGCCAACTTCATCATCGACATCGTCTATGTCCTGGTCGATCCCCGGGTCCGGCTCGGGATGGAGGACAGCTGATGAGCCAGATCGTGGCGCCCGAGCCCGCTGGTGGGCCCGGCGGCGTCGGGACAGGCACCCAGGCCAGGGCCCCCAGGAAGGTCGGCCGGGTCCGCGAGTTCCTCCTTTTCGCCCTTCGCGACAGGCGCATCTTCATCAGCCTCACCGTCATCGTCACACTCCTGCTCGTGGCACTGATCGGTCCTCAGCTGCGTGAGTACGGCCCAACCGACTACGTCGGGCTAGCTGGCCAGGCCCCATCCGCGGAGTACCGGTTCGGGAAGACCATGTGGTGGTGGTTCATGCCACGTCACCTGTGCCACCGTCGACGAGGACGGGGGCTGTGTCCAGAACCGGCCGGTCAAGGCCGCCTGACCCCATGGAGCGATCGAACATGACTGACGACGGGCCCATCCGGTTTCCCGAGGGCTTCCTCTGGGGTGCGGCGACCAGCTCCTTCCAGATCGAGGGTGCCGTGCACCAGGACGGACGCGGTCCCAGCATCTGGGACACCCAGTGCCACGCCACGAACCTCGTGCGGGACGGCCATACGGGCGACGTGGCGGCCGACCACTACCACCGCTGGGCGGACGATGTCGACCTCATGGCCCGGCTGGGCCTGCGTGCCTACCGCTTCAGCGTGGCCTGGCCGCGCATCCAACCCACGGGCTCGGGGCCACTGAACCAGCCCGGCATCGACTTCTACTCCCGCCTGGTCGACCGGCTGCTGGACCACGACATCACACCCATGCTGACGCTGTTCCACTGGGACATGCCGCAGGCACTGGAGGACGCCGGTGGCTGGCCGGCGCGCGACACCGCGTTCCGCCTCGCCGAGTACGCGGCCATCGTCTTCGAGGCTCTCCACGACCGAGTGCCGCTATGGGCCACGCTCAATGAACCGTGGTGCTCCTCGCTGCTGGGGTACGCCGAGCCGTCACATGCACCGGGCCACCAGGACCCGGTCGAGGCCACGCGCGCAATCCACCACCTGAACCTCGCCCACGGGCTGGCCATCGAGGCCATGCGCGCTATCGACCCGGTGCCCGAGCACGGCGTCGTGCTGAACCTCACTCCCATCCACGTGGTCGGCGATGATCCCGACGGAGCCGCTGCCGACGGCGCGCGCCGCTACGACGCCCTGCGCAATCGAGTGTGGCTGGAGCCGATGCTGCTCGGTCGCTATCCCGAGGATGCCTCCGAGGACCTCGAGGCCTTCGGTGGGCTGCCGATCGACGAGGGGGACCTGGAGCTCATCGCGCAGCCCCTGGATTGGCTAGGCATCAACTACTACAACGACAACTACCTGCGCGCGGAGCCGGGTGCCTCGATCACGCATACGCCTGGCCTGCGCGATACGACCGGATACGCCCCCGGTCCGGGCTACACCGACATGGGCTGGCCGATCACGCCGGACGGCCTGCGGGCCCTGATGGTGGAGCTGACCGAGACGTACCCGGGCCTGCCGCCCATCTACATCACCGAGAACGGCTGCGCCTACGACGACCCGGTCGTGGATGGCGCGTGCCACGACCCGCGTCGCATCGCCTATCTCGGCGCCCACCTTCGCGCGGTCCATGCCGCCATCGAAGCGGGGGTCGATGTGCGGGGCTACTTCCAGTGGTCGCTGTTGGACAACTTCGAGTGGTCACATGGTTATCACATGCGCTTCGGCATGGTGCACGTCGACTACGACACGCTCGAGCGCACGCCCAGGGACAGCGCCCGGTGGTACCGGGACGTCATCACCCGCAACGGGCTGGAGGCCGGCCCAGGGCTGGACTAGCTGATCTCCACCGTCGTGAAGAACCGCGAGCGCGCCGTCAGCTGACGCACCTCGCCCACGACCTCGAACTCGGCCGTGAGCGGCAGGTCTGCCGCGGACGTTCCGACCATCACGCGGTGCCGACCCGGCTCCACCCGCAGGCGCCCGTCGACGCCCGTGAACACGAACTGCTCCACGGCCAGCCCGAAGGTGACCGTTCGGCGCTCTCCTGGTGCGAGGGTGACTCGCGCGAAGCCGCGGAGCTCCTTCACCGGCCGCGTCACACTCGCGTGGAGGTCGCGCACGTACAGCTGAACGACCTCGTCGGCGGCGCGCTCTCCGACGTTGGCCACCTCGACGCTGAGCGCGACCTCGCCGTCGATGGGCGTCACGTCGCGGTCGAGCCGCAGCGCCGAGAGCTCGAAGCGCGAGTAGGAGCGCCCGAAGCCGAACGGCCACAACGGTCGGTGCGGTCCGTCGACGTAGTCCTCGTGCCACTGCGAGCGGCCGCCGGAGGGTTTGTGGGCGTAGTAGAGCGGTACCTGGCCGACATGCTGCGGCACCGTCACCGGCAGCTTTCCGCCGGGGCTCACATCACCGAAGACGACCTCGGCGATCGCTCGAGGGCCGGCCTCTCCAGGTACCCATGCATGCAGCACCGCCGCCGCAGAGCGTGCCTCCGCTGGGATGGCCAGCGGTCGACCCGCCACCAGCAGCAGTACGACCGGCGTGCCGGTGGCGGCGACAGCATGGAAGAGCTCCGCCTGTCGACCGGGCAGGCCCAGCTGCATCCGGTCGCGGGTCTCGCCGCAGGTGCACTCGGCGGTGAGGCCGGACCGCTCGCCCAGCACGAGGATGGCTACATCGGCCTTGCGGGCGACATCGACCGCTGCCTCGATCTCTGCGTCCTCCCCGTCGAGCACGCCGCAGCCGCGCGCGTACTCGACCCGTGTCGACTCGGGCGCCCGCTCGCGGATGCCGTCGAGGACCGTCATCCACGACGCAAGCTCGTCGGCCAGCTGGAGGTCGAGCGGCGCGGCGTTGCCGGCGACGCCTTCACGACCCCGGTTCTCCAGCAGGGTCTCGATATGCACCAGGTGGCCATAGTCACCCACGAGCACCCGTGCATCGTCGGCGTTGGGGCCGATGACCGCGATCGAGCGCAGGTCCGCGGACAGCGGCAGCGCGCCGTCGTTCTCGAGTAGCACGATGGAGCGTCTGGCGATCTCGAGCGCCACCGCGCCGTCCTCGTCGGCCTCCACGCCTGCCGCGCCCGGATCGGCGTATGGCTGCTCGAACAGGCCGAGACGGAGCTTCGTCCGCAGCACCCGCTCGACCGCCATGTCGATCAGGTCCACGTCCACCCGGCCGTCCTCGAGGGCGCGCCGGAGCGGCTCTCCGTACGCTGCCGTTGCCGGCAGCTCCATATCTAGGCCGGCCTCGAGCGTCATCACCGCTGCCTGCGACAGGTCGTCGACGAGCCCATGCAGCGTCAGCAGTTGCTCGATGCCCAGGTAGTCCGCGACCACGATGCCGTCGAATCCCCAGCGCTCGCGCAGGATCGACGTCAACAGCTCCCGAGAGGCGGCACAGGGCACCCCGTCGACGTCGTCGTAGGCGTGCATCATCGAACCCAGTCCGGCGCCACGCACGGCTGCCTCGAAGGGAAAGAGGAAGGTGTCGAGCAGCTCCCGCATACCGACGTGGGCAGGAGCCTGGTTGAGGCCGCCTTCGGGCAGGCCATGGCCGACCATGTGTTTGCCCGTGGCGATCACGGGCCGCTGCCCGTCAGGCGTCTCCTGGATGCCCCGCACGTAGGCGCAGCCCAGCTCTGCGACCAGGTAGGAGTCCTCGCCGTAGGTTTCCTCGAGCCGACCCCAGCGGGGGTCACGGGTGATGTCGAGGACCGGCGCCAGGGCCTGGCTGGCCCCGGTCGCCCGCAAGTGCCGCCCGATGCGGCCAGCCATCCGCTCGGCAAGAGCCGGGTCCCAGGTCGAAGCCAGGCCGATGGCCTGCGGGAAGCAGGTGGCGTCACGGGCCATGACCCCGTGAAGGGATTCCTCGTGGATGATGGCAGGGATCCCCAGCCGCGTCTCCTCGACGAGGAACCGCTGGATGGCATTGCCTAGCTCTGCGACCATCTCTGGCGGCAGATTGGTAGCGCCGGCCACGCGCGTCACCTGGCCCAGCCCCTCCGCCATGTGCTGGCGCGCGCCTGCTGGCTCAAGCTCGCCGCCATCGGACAGCTCGAAGGCCCAGGCCGAGCCCAGCTGCGCGATCTTCTCCGCTGGCGTCATCCGGCCCAGCAGGTCGAGCGCCCGTTCGTCTATGGATCGTGAGGCGTCACGGTAGGCCGGAGCTTGTGGCCCGTCGGCCCCGGCCTGGGGCTGCGCCACATCGGTGAGTTCAGACATGGGTTCCCCCTTTGGTCGCGTCATCCCTTGACCGCTCCGGCCGTGAGACCGCCCACGATCTGGCGTTCGGCGATGACGTAGAAGACGAGTGCGGGCACCATCGACAACGTCGTGAACGCCAGGATGAGCGCGTAGTCCGCGGTGTACCGATCAGAGAAGTTCATGACGCCCAGCGGCAGCGTCCACTGGTCCGCGGTCCGAAGGACCAGCAAGGGCAGCAGGAACGCGTTCCAGCTGCCGACGATGGCGAGGACCGATACCGTCGCGAGGGCCGGCCTCGACAGCGGTAGTGCCACCCGCCAGAAAAACCCGAACGTGCCGCAACCGTCGATGCGAGCGGCGTCTTCAAGCTCGAAGGGGATGGCGCGGAAGAATGGTCGCAGGATGATGATGGTGATGGGCAGTGCGAAGGCCGCCTGCGGCAAGGCCACGCCCCACCACGTATTGAGCAGCGTGAGCTGACGGACCAGGATGAAGAGGGGCAGGATGGCCACGGCGGCAGGAAAGAGCAACCCCAGTACGAAGAGCGTATAGACCGCCTCACGTCCCGGGAACCGCATGCGCGCGAAGGCGAACGCCGCCAGCGCGGCCAGCGCAACTGCGGTGAACGTGGTGATCGCCGCGATCGCCACGCTGTTGAGGAGCTCGGTCCAGTACTCGCCCGACGTGAGCACCTCGATGTAGTTGTGCGGCCACCAGTCGGTGGGCAGGGCAAACGGCCGGTTCAGCAGCTCGCCGGTCGTGCGGAGGCCCCCGATGGTGGCATAGGCCAGGGGCACGATGATGGCTGCTGCCACCGAGAACATGACCACGACGCGGAATGAGGTGAAGAGGTAGCGTCGTGCGCGCCGCCCCGCGGTGGGCGCCGGTGGGACAGAGGCGGGTCTTGCCATCACTCACTCCGCCCCCGTCATGGCGCCCTCGACGTCGCGCGACATGACGTAGCGCTGATACAGCAGTGCGAGGACGAGCGCGATGACGAAGATGATGACCGCGACCGCGCTGCCGTATCCGAGTTCCTGGCGGCGGAAGCCCCAGTCGTACATGTAGATGGCCATGGTGTTGGAGGCGTTGACGGGTCCACCCTTGGTCGTGGCCCAGACGAGGTCGAACAGCTGTAGCGCTCCGATGATCGACAGGAAGACCGAGACGCGGATGGTCGGTCCCAGCAGCGGCAGCGTGATGTGACGGATGGTCTGGTTCCTGCTGGCTCCGTCGACGAGGGCCGCTTCCTCGACCTCCCGCGGGATGTTCTGGAGTCCCGCCAGCATGATGACCATGTGGAAGCCGAAGTACTTCCACGAGATGATCACGAAGAGCGTGTACATGACGACATCGGGGTCGGCCAGCCAGAGCTGGACCATGAACCCCAGCCCGACCGACTCAAGGACCTGGTCGACCATCCCGTGGGGGACCAGCATCAACTGGAAGACGATGCCCGCGATGACCTCGGCGATGACGTACGGCGCGAAGAACAGCACACGCAGGACTGCGCGTCCCGGGAAGTCCCGGTTGAGCAGCAGGGCCAGGCCGAGGGCGAACGGGATCTGGATGACGAGCGAGAGGATGACGATCAGTGCGTTGTGGGAGATGGCGCCATGGAAGACCCGGTCCGACAACGCCCTCTGGTAGTTCTCGAGCCCGACGAAGTCCGTGAGCGGCTTGAGCCCGTTCCAATCGAAGAGGCTGTAGAAGCCCGCCTGCGCGATTGGCAGCAGTACCAGCAGCGCGTACAGGCCCAACGCGGGCAGGACGAACAGGCCGACGGTGCCCCATCGTCTCCATCGGATGCTGCGCAGCCGTGGCTGGTCCGTGGGCGCGGCGGTCACGCGCGTGCCTCCCTATGCATGACGGGCCGGCCTTCCCGGCCGGCCCGTCGCGACTCTCGCAGATCGCGAACTAGCTCTGCGCGGCCTCGGTGATCGCAGCCGAGACTTCCTCAGGGGACATCGTGCCAGCAAAGAGTCCCTGGATGGAATCGTTGATGACCGCACTCACGGCCGGCGGGGTGGCCTGGTCCAGGTACAGCTGTGCGAAGGTCGCCTCGCCTCTCTTCTGCAGCAGGGTCTGCAGGAGCGGATCCTGGACCGAATCCGTGGCCGCTTCCGTCGTCGGAAGGATGCCGGTGTTGAGCGCCCCGAAGCGCTCCGAGACGGCCTCGCTGTTGAGGTACTTCAGGAAGTCGAGGGCCTCGGGCGGAGCGTCCTTGCCGATGGAATAACCGTCGCCGCCTCCGAAGACGTCGGTGGGGAGGCCCGCCCCGCCCTCGACCGCCGGGAACGGGAACCAGCCAAGGTTGGCGACGCCCTCTCCGGATTCGCTGTTGGCCTGCTGTGCTCCCGGAGCCCACTGGCCCATCAGCTCCATCGCGACCTTGCCGTTGCCCATGTCCGCGGCCTGGCCCTTGTCATAGGTGGCTGCCAGGAAGCCCTCCTGGAAGGGCTCGAGGTCGATGAGTCGCTTGAGCTGGTTGCCGGCCTCGATGAACGCGGGGCCATTCCAGTCGCCTGTGGCGATGGCTTCCTCGTACGCAGCCTGGCCGCCGATGCGCAGGGCCAGGTAGGCCCAGTAGAACATGGCCGGCCACTTGTCCTGTCCTGCCACGGCGATCGGGGTGATGCCCGCATCCTCGAGCTTCTGGACGTCTTCGAGAAACTCGTCCCACGTCGCCGGGGGCGCCTCGATGCCGGCCTCGGCGAAGAGGTCCTCGTTGTAGAAGAACCCGACCAGGCCGAACGTGTACGGCACGCCGTACTGCACGCCGTCGACCTGCCAGACGCTCATGGCGCCCTCGTTCAAGGCATCCCAGTCGTCGAGCTTGCCCTCGAGCGATTGCACCATGCCGGCATCGACCTGCTCCGCAAGGATGCCACCACCCCAGGAGTGGAAGACGTCTGGCGCGCTGCCGGCCTGCATCTCGACCGCAAGCGCGGACTTGAGGGCCTGGTTCTCGATCACCGTCACGTTGATCTTGACGTTAGGGTGCATCTCCATGTACTCGTCCGCGATCGTCTGGCGGAGAGACTTGCCGGGATCGTTGATATCCAGGTGCCACCAGTCGATCTCGACGGGGTCTTGGGCGACCACGGCGGCGCTGCCCAGTGCGCTCACAAGGATGGCGGTGGCTCCTGCAAGCGCTCCCATTCGTAGGTATCGCGACATCCGACTCCTCCTTGGTGCGGCAGGTCGCTGCCATGGCCAACTCCCTTTGAAGCCCTGGCTCCCTGCCGATGGTCGTGTTCTATCACATCTATGTAAGCGCTTGCAAGGCCAGCCGGCTCGAGTATATTGCCCATGTGGACCCCGACAGCCGGAACCGCGTCCCTGCCACGACGTCCGTGGCTGCTGGGCGGGCGCGGAGCCGCCCTACTCGGCCGACGATGTTCGATGTGGCCGAGCGCGCCGGCGTCTCCGGCGCCACCGTGTCGCGGGTCGTCAACCACTATCCCGGCGTCCGTGCATCCACCAGGCAGCGGGTGGAGACGGCCATGCTGGAGCTCGGGTACGTCGCCCATGTCACCGCTCGGGCCCTGGCCCGTGGCCGGACCCAGGCCATCGGCCTGCTGGCACAGGAGATCGACAACCCCTTCTTCTCGGTCGTCATCAAGGGCATCGACCACGAGATCTCGGCCAATGGGTACGACCTGCTCCTCGGCACGACCCACAACCGGCGCGAGAAGGAGGCGGAGTACGTGGCACGGCTGTCACACGGGATGGTGGACGGCCTCCTGATCGTGCTGCCCCACGCACTGCCGGCCTATGTCTCGCAGCTGCGGGCGGAGCGGTACCCGTTCGTGCTCATCGACCACGACAGCGAGGCTACCGGCTGCAACATCATCAACGCCGCCAACCGGCCCGGGACCCGCGCGGGTATCGCCTACCTGATAGGACTCGGTCATCGCCGTATCGGCTGCATCACCGGGCGTCCCGACGTGGGGGCGACCCACACGCGCCTGGCGGGCTATCGCGACGCACTCGAGGACGCCGGCATCGGGTACGACGAGTCCCTGGTCGTCGAGGGTGATTTCCTGGAGCCGCGTGGCTACGAGGCCGCCATGGAGCTGCTCTCGCGGCCCGACCGCCCGACGGCCATCTTCGCCTCCAGCGACGCGTCCGCCTTCGGCGTCCTGGGCGCGGCGCGCGACGCAGGCCTGCACGTCCCCGACGACCTCTCCGTTCTCGGCTTCGATGACATCGTGGAGGCGTCGTATCCGTCCTCCGCTCTATCGACGGTGCGCCAGCCGTTGCGCGAGATGGGACACGTGGCGGTGCGGCGCCTGATGAGCCTCATCGCCGAGCCGTCGCAGGCACCCGAGCGCATCGTGATGGAGACCGAGCTGGTCGTGCGCCGTACGACAGCCCCTCCGTCGGTCCCGGCGGCAGGGTGATCGGTCGGCTCATCCCCACCATGCTGAGGGCACACGGCACGCTCGACCCAGGCGACGTCATCGCGCCGGTCAGTCCGGGGCTCTTCGGCTCGTTCGTCGAGCACATGGGCCGTTGCGTCTACGGCGGCATCTTCGAGCCCGCCCACCCTGCGGCCGACGCCGACGGCTTCCGCACCGACGTGCTCGCGCTGGTGCGAGAACTGGGCGTGACCCTGGTGCGCTACCCCGGCGGCAACTTCGCCTCGGGCTATCGCTGGGAGGACGGTGTAGGGCCGGTGGAAGCGCGGCCGGCCCGGCTTGACCTGGCCTGGCACAGCCGCGAGAGCAACGCCTTCGGCCTGGGCGAGTTCATGCGCTGGACCCGAGCCGCGGGCGTCGAGCCGATGCTGACCTTGAACCTGGGTACCCGCGGCATCCCTGAGGCCCTGGAGCTGCTCGAATACGCCAACCACCCCGCCGGCAGCGCACTCGCCGAACGGCGCCGTGAGCATGGTGACGCGGAGCCGTACGGCATCCGCCGCTGGTGCCTGGGCAACGAGCTCGACGGGACCTGGCAGCTCGGCCACAAGACGGCCGCGGAGTACGGGCGGTCAGCGGCCGAGACCGCGCGGGCGATGCGTCAGTACGACCCGCACCTCCGGCTCGTGGTGGCCGGAAGCTCAGGCGCCTCGATGCCCACCTTCGGGGACTGGGAGCGAACCGTTCTGGAAGCCTCCTGGGAACTCGTCGATGAGATCTCCCTCCACGCCTACTACGAGGAGGCCGATGACCTCGGCAGCTTCCTCGCCTCGGGCGTGGCCCTGGACCGCTACATCGAGGAGGTGGCCTCGATCGCCGATGACGTCGTGGCCCGCGCGGGTGGCTCGAGATCCATCGGCCTTGCCGTCGACGAATGGAACGTGTGGTACCTGCGCCGTCACCAGGAGCGTTTCCACCCGCTGGACTGGCCTGCGGCTCCGCCCATCAGCGAGGACGCCTACACCCTGGCCGACGCGGTGGTGGTCGGGAGCCTGCTCATCTCCTTGCTCCGCCACGCGGATCGGGTGAGGACGGCCTGTCTGGCGCAGCTCGTCAACGTCATCGCGCCCATCAAGACCGAGTCACGAGGACCGGCCTGGCGCGAGGCCACGTTCCACCCCTTCGCCATCACGGCTGCGCGGGGACGGGGTGGAGCGGCGCCTGTGCGGCTGGAGTCGCCGATCATGGCCACGAAGCGACACGGCGAGGTGCCCGTGGTCGACGCGGTGGCCGTGGTCGCCGACGACCAGTCGGCCGTCTCGCTCTTCATGCTGAACCGCCACCAAACGCAGCCGACCGAGCTCGGCATCGAACTGCTGCCGGCGCAGGGCTGGGCCGTCGATGAATTGGTCGTGCTGAGCGATGCCGATGTCCATGCCACCAACACCCGTGACCATCCCGATCGCATCCGGCCCGTACCGCTGGGCGCGACCGTCGCTGACGCCCGCCTGCAGCTCGCTCTTCCGCCGGTCTCGTGGGCGCACGTCCGGCTCATCCGGTGCTGAGGTGCTCGGCCCTGCGCGACGGGCCTGATCGGGCACATGCCGTTCGCTAGCATCGGTACTGTCGCCACGAAGAGGAGAGGGGACCCAGCATGTCGATCACGACGACGCGATTCGCGGGTCAAGAGGCCATCCAGATCGAATCGGGACGAGTACGTCTGGTGGCCACGACCTCGGTCGGCCCGCGCGTGCTCGGCCTTCTGACCGAGGACGATCGCAACCACTTCGCCGAGCTGCCCGAGATGACGCTCGAATGCCCTGGCTCGGACCCCATACATCTGCGCGGCGGCAGCCGTCTCTGGGCCGCGCCCGAGGACCCGCGCTTCACGTACCGGCCCGATGACGACCCGGTCGGCGTGGAGGAGATCGTCGACGGCGTCAAGCTGGTGACGCGCTCCGACCCGGTGTCAGAGACGAGCCGCGAGATCGAGATCCGCGTCACCGGCCCCGAGCGCTTCTCGTTCCACTACCGCGTGGTCAACCGGGCCGAGCATCCCCAGCGCCTGGCAGCCTGGGCTATCACCATGATGGCGCCGCACGGTCGGGCCTGGCTGCCGGTGCTCACCGAGCCCTTCGATGCGGGCGGTTTCCAGGGCCAGCGCAACATCGTGCTCTGGCCCTACTCGCGCAACGACGATCCCCGCTTCATCCTCCACGACCACGCCATCGAGATCCGTTCGGCAGTCATGGCCGGGCAGCCGCTCGACGTGCCCTTCAAGGTCGGTACCTCGCTGCGACGCGGCTGGACCGCCCACTGGCGCGAGGGCGTCCTGCTGGTCAAGTACGCTGGCCACGACGAGGCGAGCGAGTACGCGGACATGGGCGCGTCGGGACAGGTCTACTCCCACGGCGACTTCACCGAGCTGGAGACGCTGGGCCCCTTGACCGATCTCGATCCCGGCGATTCAGCCGAGCATCACGAGGACTGGGCGGTCGACCTCGTCGACGAGGCCGAGGCCGAGCGCCTCGTGGCCTCGGGCCTGCTCGACCGCTAGACCGCTCAGGAAGGGAACACCGTGACCGACGCCAACCTCGTCCTTGGCCTGGACGTCTCGACCACTGCCACGAAGGCCATCCTCATCGACCGAGGCGGTGCCGTCGTCGCCACCGCCTCGTCCGAGTACGACTTCCAGACGCCGCAACCGCTGTGGGCCGAGCAGGATCCTGCCCTGTGGTGGACCGGCGCCCAGGAGACCATCGCGCGGGTGTTGCGAGACAGCGGGGCCTCGCCCGACGCCATCGACGCCATCGGCGCCTCCGGCCAGATGCACGGCATGGTGCTGCTCGACGAGGCCGGGGAGGTGGTGCGTCCGGCCATCCTCTGGAACGATGGACGGACCCAGGCGCAATGCGACGCCATGCGCGAGGCGGTCGGTCCCGAGCGGCTCATCGCCATCACCGGCAACGATGCGCTGACCAGCTTCACGGCGACCAAGATGCTGTGGGTGCGCGAGCACGAGCCCGAGGCCTGGGCCCGCGCGCGACACCTGCTGCTGCCCAAGGACTACGTTCGCTTCAAGCTCACCGCTGAGTACGCGCTCGACGTCAACGACGGTTCGGGAACGGTGCTGCTCGACCTGCGCACTCGCACCTGGTCGCCGGAGGTCCTCGAGGCGCTGGGTTTCGACCCGGCGATGTTGCCGCGGACCGTGGAGGGTCCGGAGGTGGTCGGCCTCGTCACCCGAGATGCGGCCGCAGCCACGGGTCTGCGCGCCGGAACGCCGGTGGTCGGTGGCTCAGGCGACCAGGCCAGCAACGCTGTCGGTGTGGGCGCGGTGGTGCCCGGTGTGGCGGCCATGTCGGTCGGCACCTCGGGCGTCATCTTCACCCCTACCGCCGCTCCCGCCATCGAGCCCAGGGGCTGGCTGCAGGCCTTCTGCCATGCCGTGCCCGGCACCTGGCACCTGATGGGCGTGACCATGTCCGCGGCTGGCTCCCTCAAGTGGCTGCGCGACGAGCTGGCGCCAGGCAAGTCCTGGGAGCAGCTGACCTCGCTGGCCGAGCCCATCCCGCCCGGTTCCGAGGGACTCGTCTTCCTGCCCTATCTGTCCGGCGAGCGGGCCCCCTATCCCGACCCCCTGGCACGGGGAGCCTTCATCGGGCTGACCGTGCGCCATGGCCTGGGCCACATGGTGCGTGCGGTGCTCGAGGGCGTAGCTTTCAGCCTGCGCGATGTCTTCGCCCTGATGAGCGAGGTCGCGCCCGAACCGCTGCGGGAGCTGCGAGCGTCTGGCGGCGGCACGAACTCGCCGCTATGGAGGCAGATCATCGCCGATGTGTTGGGTGCGCCCATCTCGCTGACGCGCACGGCCGAGGGCGTGGCCACCGGCGCCGCCATCCTGGCCGCGGTCGCGGCCGGCTGGTACGACACGGTCGAGGATGCGTGCGCGGCCATGGTCGAGGTCACCGATACGACCGCGCCTGGCCCCGACGCCGGTGCCTACGACAAGGCCTACGAGATCTACCGCTCGCTGTACCCGGCACTGAAGGAGCAGTTCAAGGCGCTCTCGGAGGTCTAGTCGGCCAGGCCCTCCCTCGGGTCTGGGGGCGTGGCCTTGATCTGCATGAGGCGCACGAGTGCGTCCGTCGGGTGGGCTCGACGCCCGCGCTTGGTGTCGTGCATGCATACGACTGACACTCAGGTGCACACGACTGACACTCAGGTGCACACGACTGACACTCGGTTGCACACGACGCACGAGATCCGCCGGTGACTCCGCCCACGGGTCGTACTCGTGCAGCCGATGCAAGCCACCCGCGACCGCACAGGTCTGCCCGTCCATCGGTTCCGCCGGACCGGCCACGTATCGTCCGCCATACCGATGGCGACCTCCGCGCTCGGGGCGTGGCCTTGATCTGCATGAGGCGCATGAGTGCGTCATGCCGGTGTACACACCGACGATCTCGAGCTCGTGCAGCATCTGCGCGAAGCGCTCTTGTGCGTGGCGTCACCGGCCGCCCGGCCGATCCAGGCGAGGTAGTCGTTGCGCCCGCTGGTCGGCCATGCGCCCGCTGGTCGGCCATGCGCCCGCTGGTCGGCCATGCGCCCGCTGGTCGGCCACGCGCCCGCTGGTCGGCCATGCGCCCGCTCGACTCCAGCTCCTCGCGGATGTCGTCGGGCATCGGCTGGACCGGCCGGGTGCGGCCGCCCATCGCTACAGGCGCTCGTCCTCCGCGCGGTCCCTGCTGGTACGCAGCAGGCTGGCCAGCGCCACCGACTCCGACTCACCCGGCGCCAGCGAGAGCGGCCACACGAACATCAGCGAGCCGCCCTGGTGGTTGCCCTCGAAGCCGCTCTCGGACAGTGACATGGTCTCGATCGACCACCACCACGCGGCCGCGGGCGGGGCAGGCCGCGCCTCCAGCTCGATGCCGATGTAGTCGTTGCCCATGCCCACGTGGTCGGTCGAGTCCACGCTCCGCCGCTGATCGAAGCCACCGGTCTCGCCGTTGACCTTGCACCAGGCGGATGGGTTGCCGCCGCCGCCGAGCATGTTGAGGCTCCACTCGAAGCCGAGCAGTGCCGCGACCGGCCGGTCCCCGGTGTTGGTGACCTCGACCCGCGAGTCCAGCGTGGGCACCCGCCGGTCGTCGCCGAACACGTGGGAGATGCGAACACGGACTGGACCGCAGGAGCCGTCCTCGTACTCGATGCCCCCCTCGCGCTCGAGCACGACCTCGTTGTGTGCGGCGTGCATGACCTCGAAGCTGCCCGAGACGAAGTCGCCCAGCTCCCGGTACGACGCCTGCTCGAAGTCATCGGCCGTGGTTCCGACCGGCAGCAGATGCACCAGCCCGGAGCGGCGCTCGTAGTCGTCGTACCACAGCCGCTGGCTCATGCCCGGCTCGTTGACCTTGACCAGGTCGTGGATCGAGACCGCGCCCTCGCCCGCCTCCTGCTGCTCGACCTCGCCGGTGTCGGCCTCGCGCAGGATGTCGTGGTAGGCCTCTGGCCGGCGCCGCATGACCGAGGTCATGGCGTGCCGCACCGCGCGGGCGTCCCACGAGCCGATGCCCCCGCCCTCGTTGGGCTTGATGGCCACGACCTGGCCGGGCGCGGTCACGAGCAGCTCGTCGAAGCCGTCGACATCGAGGTCGGCCGCCTCGATGGCGACTTCGTTCCGCCCGGCGGCCCGGTCCGCTGCGTCCTCGGCGGCGAGCAGGTGTTCCAGCGTGGCCAGGCGCATGTGCGAGAGGTAGATGCCGCCGAACAGGCCGTGCCAGTAGCAGTCGTTCGACTGCCCCTGGTAGAGGTGATCGCGGATGGCGTCGAGCTCGGCGGTACCCGCATCGAGCGCCTCGACCTTGCGCGAGACGCGCAGCATCTGCTTGTGAAGGTCGTTGATCTCGCGGTAGTTGACCTGGAACATGCGCCAGAACCCGCCGCGCATCCAGCGTGCCTCCGGCTCGTCCTGCTCGACCGCGTGGTGAAGCAACGCGGTGAACTCGCGGCGCGCCTCGATCGGCAGTGACCACTCGCCCATCTCCGCGTACGAGCCGGTGGGCAGGTACACGCGCCCGATGGGCGGATGCTGTGCCAGGGCGTCGGATGGCCGCAACACCGACAGCCACTCGCTGTTCTCTTCGACCGCGCTGAAGAAGCGCTCCACCCACTGCTGCTCGCCGTAGCACAGGTTCCAGGTGCCGGGCCAGGTCCCGAACTTCTCGCCGTCGTCGCCCATCATGCCCACCAGCCGTCCGTCCTCGGTGGCGTGCTCGCGGAGGTAGTCGATGACCTCCTCGACCGGCCGGAAGGGGATGCGGTAGCGCAGGCCCTGTTCGGAGCCGTAGACGATGACGCGGTAACCCTGGTCGTCGGTGGAGTAGGGCCCCCAGTGGAGCTCCTGCGGGATGGCCGCGGCTCGGAAATGGGCATCGTCCACGATGGTGAACTCGTAGCCGGCCTTGACCAGGGCCTTGGGCACGTCGGGCTCCCACACGCGCTCGGCCAGCCAGGCACCCTTTGGACGCAGGCCCACCAGTGACTCGACCTCGTCGGCCATGCGCTTGAGCTGGCCCACCCGGTCAGCCTCTCGCAGCGATGCCAGCACCGGCTCGTAGTAGCCACCGCCGAGGATCTCGACCTGGCCGCGGTCGACCAGCGCGCGCAGGCGGTCGATGACGTCCGGGCGCGAGGCCTTGAACCAGTCCAGCAACGGCCCGGTGTAGTGCAGCCCGAGGCGCACGCCGGGGTGCCGCTCGAGCGCGTCGAGCATCGGTCCGTAGGCCTTCTGGTAGTTGTCCTCGAAGACGAAGCCGAAGTTGCCGACAGGCTGATGGTTGTGCAGGACGAGGGTGAGCGAGATGCGTCGATCGGTCATGGCGCCGCACATGCTAGTGGATAGTCGCCCCCGCGCAGCTATAGACTGGACGCATGCGGGGAGACGTCATCCTGGTCGGTGAGGAACACCGTCGCGCCGCAGGTCTCATCGTCGACCACCTCATCGACGCCGTCAGGCTCATGGACCGCCGGTTCACCATGACTGTGGCCGGCGAGTCGGGCAGCGGCAAGTCAGAGACCGGACAGGCGCTCGCCGAGGCCTTCGAGGAGCGCGACGTCCACGCGGTGGTGCTCCAGCAGGACGACTACTACGTGCTCCCGCCCAAGTCGAACGACGCGGCGCGGCGGGCCAACTTCTGCTGGGTGGGGACGACCGAGGTCCGTCTCGACCTCCTCGACGCGCATCTCGAGGCGGCGCGATCGGGCGCTGCCCAGATCGTGAAGCCGCTCTCGATCTATGACCAAGACCGTATCGACGAGGAGACGGTCTCGTTCGAGGGCGCGAGTGTCGTGATCGCGGAGGGCGTCTACACGTCGTTGTGCGAGCACGTCGATCGCCGGGTGTTCATCGACCGGAACCGCCTCGAGACGCTCGAGCACCGGATGAGGCGCGCCCGCGAGGACTTCGACCCCTTCATCGAGAAGGTCCTCACCGAGGAACACGAGATCATCGCGCAGCATCGTGCCCGGGCGGACGTCATCATCACCCGCGATTACGACGTCGAGTTCGTGACCGGGTCGATCCTGACCGGCACTCCGGCCTGGAGGCCTACGCCGGGGGGCACACGTCCTTTGCCGTCGGTCTTCGGCCCCAGGATGCCCTGGCGATGCCATTGCGGGACGCGCTCGAGGCCCTGTCTCGACGGTTCGGTGCTGCGGTCGCCGTGGCCCTGTCCGACGACGCCGTCGATCTCTCCCGCCCGCTTGCCGACCTCCCCGATGTGGTTCGCTCGCCCCGCGCCAACGAGCCGGACTCGACGTGGCTCCGGCGCACGAACATGGTCGGGGTCAACGTGCGCACGGTCCGCGACTACGGGGGCGTCATCAAGTACGCCCTCACCCTTCCAGCGGCGGTCGATTCGGTCCAGCTGCTGCCGGTGTGGGAGCCGGGCGTGGTCAAGAGCCTCTACGGCATCGCCAGCTGGAACCTCAGCCGCGAGTTCTTCTCGGAGGAGCTGTACCGGTACTCGCCCAACCTAGACACCATCGAGAAGCAGCTGCGAGCGATCTCCAACCTCCTGCATCTGTCGGGCAGGACCGTGGGCATGGACGTCATCCCCCACACCGACCGCTTCTCCGAGCCGGCCCTGGGTACGCCCGACCTGTTCGAGTGGATGCGGGTGCTGGATCGCCGCATCGTGGACCATTCCGATGGAGTCGTCCGCGACGCCGAGGAGGCGATCCACGGGTGGCTCACCGAACGGGGGACCGCCGACGGGCGTTGGGTCCCGGGCGATCGGCAGGCGCTCTTCGCCCTCGACGAGGCCGACCGCCTGGCCATGCTCTTCGGGCACCCCGACGACCTGCACGGCCGCATCGACCGCCGGGTCGATCTCATCCAGCAGCTGAAGCGGTCCGGCCTCGAACCGGTGCCGGCGACGATGGGGGTGCCATTCCGCGGCATCGAGGTGGACCCGGACCCGAGCCATGTCGTGGTCGATGACTACGGTATGGAATGGCCGGACCTGGTGGTCTCGAAGCCGCGGTTCATGTCGCGAGTGTTCTCGCCGCTCGCCCGCTACAAGCTCTACGAGTCACTCGACGACAACGCGAAGTGGGAGATCGACTTCACGCGGCCGCGGCCGGCGGTGTGGGACTACCTTTGCCGCCACTACGGCGCCACCCAGCACATCGGCAACTTCGACTTCATGCGCGGCGACATGTCCCATGTCCAGATGCGTCCCGATGGCGTCCCGGACGTGGTGGACGAGTACTACGACATCCATGCCGCCGTGAAGACGCACATCCAGCGGACGGCGCCGGCACCGTGGTTCGCGTACTTCGCCGAGTCCTTCCTTCCAGCCCGGGACATCTTCGGGTACGGGGAGGAGCTGGACCACCTGGAGGCGTCACTGGCCGATGCCACCCTCGGCGACCTCCAGTCGACCGTGGTCGGGGACCCGTCGTATCTGAGCCGGTTCCGCCGCTATCTCGACGACCTCGCGACCCGTCGCACCGCACCGACGTACACGCTGATGACGGCCGACAAGGACGATCCCAGGTTCGACGAGTTCTATCGTGGCGGGAACGAGGTTCGGATGCTCACCGCGCTGTTGCTGCCGGACATGCCCAGCTACGTGGGCCTCGGCTTCGAGATCCGCGACGTGCATACCGAGCCGGTGGAGAACGAGCGATACACGAAGCTTTTCGTGTTCCACGAGGAGGGGGACTCGAACGTCTACCCGTCCAAGGCTCGCTTCGGTGACGAGTACATCTGGGGCGAGAACGAGGGACTGTTCGAGCGTCTCACCCAGGTCCGGCTTTTCGCCGAGTCGGTACTCCCGGACATCGCTGGGACCACGACCAGGTGGCTCATCCCGCCGGACGCGTCCACGCTCCGCGGCATCGCCGCCTGGACCCAGGAAGAGCCGCCCATCTCCCCGACCGCGACCAGCTACGTGTGCGTGGTCAACTACGACCTGGCCCGCGATTCGGGGTACTTCGGTCTCCCGGCACTCCAGCCCGACATCGTGCTCACGCCTGTCTTCAGCACGCTCGGGCGCGAGCACCTCGACCTGACGACGGTATCCCACAACGGCTTCTTCCACCGCATCGAGAACGTGGCCGCAGGAGAGGGACGGGTCTACTCCATCCACCACCGGGGGTAGGCTATCGAGCTCGGTCGCGCGGTCCCACCCGGGCCGAGATGCCCCGCCAGCCCTCCGTGCAGGCGAGTGGACGGGCGAGACCGTGCCGCTACCGACCTACTACCTGGATGGTCCGAATCAACAGGTCGGCGTATCATCCGCTCCGCCGGCCTGGGGGGATGCCTCCGCCGCCGGCGAACCCGGAAACGCCACCGCACCGCTGGTGGCATAGGAGGAGGACGAAACAACCGATGTCCAACCGATATAAGGCCCTGGCGCTCGTCGGGTCGCTGGCGATGGTCGCCGCTACCGCCGTCCCTGCCGCCGCGCAGACCGATATCACGCTGTGGACGAACGAGGAAGCGGGCCCGCTGGAGTTCGTCAAGGGCCTCACCGCCGCCTACGAGGAGGCCAACCCGGACGTCAGCATCACCACCATCTTCCACGCGTCCGAGGACATGGTCAACGACGTCCTCACGGCATCGCTCGGCGGCCAGTCGCCCGACCTGCTGTGGACCGCGGCCGATCACGTGGGACCGTTGGCAGCGGCGGGTCAGATCGCGCCCCTGGATGACCTGGTCGACACCAGCGCCTATGTGCCGGCCGCGGTCGAAGTCACGACCGTCGACGGGCAGGTCTGGGGTGTGCCCAACAGCTTCGGCAACGCGCTCGTGCTCTATTACAACAAGGACGTCATCCCCGAGGCTCCCGCCAACACCGACGAGCTCATCGAGCTGGCCAAGGCCAACACTGATGTGGACGCCGGCAAGTACGGACTGGTGTACGACCAGACCCAGTCCTTCTGGCTGACCCCCTGGCTGGGCGGGTTCGGTGCCTCGGTCTTCGACGAGGAAGGTAATCCCTCGCTCGGCAGCGATGCCATGGTCGAGGCGCTGACCTTCCTGCAGGACCTCAAGTGGACCCACGGCGTCATGCCGCTGGACACGAACATCGAGACCGCGAACGCTCTCTGGCTGAGCGGCGACGCGGCCATGACCATCAACGGCGACTGGAGCCTGGGCCAGTTCTCCGACGCGCTCGGCGACTCCCTCGGCATCGCCCCGATCCCGGAGGTCGTGGGTGGCGATTGGCCCGCACCGTGGCTGTCCGGCAAGTACCTGATGGTGCCGAGCGCGACCGCCGAGGACGAGGCCAAGGCTGCCGTCGTCGCCGACATCATCGATTTCCTCAACAACAAGGACAACCAGATCGCGATGGTGGAGGCGCTCGCTCGCATCCCCGGCAATGCCGAGGCCATCGACGATCCGGTGGTGACCGAGGACCCGGCCATCTCCGGCTTCGCCGCTGCTGCCAGCAACGGCACGCAGCAGCCGATTAACCTTGAGATGAACTGCGCCTGGGATGCCATGACGAACGGTCTCGTCACGCTCTACTCCAGCGCAGACGCGTCGCCGGCCGACGTGGCTGCCGGCATGCAGTCGGCGCTGGAGGGCGCGGTGGCCCCAGGCGGCGCCTGCGGACCCGCCTAGCCGACCTCACGTACGGAACGAGGCCCCGACCCCCGAGGTCGGGGCCTCGTTCATAATCGCGAAAGATCCCGTCGGGAGCTAGGAGGAGTCCCCGGGAACCATGTTCGACTTCGAGCAGGCCTGGATCGCGTTCAGCGATGTCGCGTCCTCGCTGGTCATCATCGTCCTGGCCATCGTGGCCATGGAGGCGCTGCTTTACCTGGGCCTGATGGCCAGGAAGGGCGAGCGCGGGACGGTCGTGGCGGCGATCGCCGCGCCGCTGGCCGCCGTCGGCGCGTACCTGCTCCTGAGCGTCGAGTCACTGTCGCTCGACGGTCTGACTTCGCTCTCAGGGGATACCTGGATCTCGCTCGCGGTCATCGCGGGCGTCATCCTCGCGCTCGAGGGTGCCATCTACTTCTTCTGGACGCGACGGCGCACCGTCAGCGGTCGCCTGGCGTTGCCGGCGATGCTGCTGGCCCCGGCGGTCGCCGGCATCGGGCTGCTGTACGTCTACCCGCTGCTGTACGAGCTCAATCTCTCGTTCACGAAGATGAACGTGCGCAACTTCATCGACCCCGGGTTGCTGGGGCTGACCTGGGAGGGCACGATCCTGGAGCCCTTCGGGGCAGAGCGCGACATCTTCGTCGGCCTGGACAACTACGTCAACGTCTTCACCAAGCCCATCCTGCAGCAGACCGGGTTCTGGCAGCTGTTCCTGCAGACCATCGTGTGGACGGTCGTCTGCATCTTCTTCCATGTCACGCTGGGCATCGCCCTGGCCTTGATGCTCAATCGCCAGCTGCGCGGCCGTACGCTCTACCGCGCGATCCTCATCCTGCCGTGGGCCATCCCTGTCTTCATCTCGCTGCAGATCTGGCGCACCGAGTTCAACTTCCAGTTCGGCGCCGTCAACCAGATCCTGGGCATCGTCGGCATCGAGCCCATCCCCTGGATGATCGATCCGTTCTGGAACTTCACGGCCATGATCATCGCCAACGTGTGGCTGGGCGTGCCCTTCATGATGGTCATCACCCTCGGCGGGCTGCAGGCCATCTCAAGCGACTACTACGAGGCCGCGGAGATCGACGGCGCCAGCGGCCGCCAGCAGCTCTTCCGGATCACGCTGCCGCTGCTGCGACCGGTGCTGGTGCCGGCTGTCCTGCTGGGCGTGTTCCTGACCTTCAACAACATCATGGTCCCGTTCTTCATCAACCAGAACAAGCTGGAGAGCAGCGACATCCTGGTGACGGCGCTCTATCGCGCGGCCTTCGAGTTCAACCGCTTCGGGTTCTCCGCTGCCTTCGCGTTCGTCATCTTCGGGCTCCTGCTGGCCTTCACCATCTGGTACGTGCGCCAGACCAACGTGCTCAAGGGAACGTACGAATCATGAGCGAGGCGACGGCATGAGCATCCAGACACGAGGCATGGCCGAGGCCAGTGCAGAGCGCGGGGAGCGTGGCCTGCGTGAGCGCCTGACGCAGCCACCGCGACGCGGCGAGGACTCACCCTTGAAGCGGGCCCTCATCCACCTCGCGCTCATCAGCGCGGCGATCATCGTGCTGTACCCGGTGCTGCGCGTGTTCAGCACGTCCCTGCGCCCCGACCAGACGGTGACTGACAAGTCGCTGGCCATCATCCCTGAGGACGCCACGCTCGACGCCTACTACCGAGTCCTGTTCGAGGACAACTTTCTCAACTGGGTCTTCAACAGCCTGATGGTGACCTTCGGCGTGGCCACGCTGGGTCTGATCATCGCAGCCGTCTCCGCCTATGGCTTCAGTCGCTACAGGTTCCGCGCGCGCAACGGCGGGCTGACCTTCCTGTTCGCCACCCAGCTCATTCCCGGCGTCATGCTGCTGGTCCCGATCTTCATCATCTATGTGCAGGCCGGCCTGGTGAACACGTACCCGGGCCTGATGCTGGCCTATGCGGTCACGGCCATTCCCTTCTCGATCTGGATCCTGAAGGGCTACTACGACACCATCCCCTTCGATCTCGAGGAAGCCGCCAAGATCGACGGCTGTACCGAGTTCCAGGCCTTCTACCGGGTGCTCTTGCCCCTATCCCTGCCGGCCCTGGCCATCGTCTACCTGCTCAACTTCCTGGCTGCGTGGGGCGAATACTTCTTCGCTCGCATCCTCGTCGGTGGCAACGAGGCGCTGCTGACCTGGCCGCTGGGCCTCGCTCGCTACCAATCGCAGTTCACGACGCAGTGGGCGGACCTGTCGGCGGCGTCGATCATGGTCAGCATCCCCATCGTCATCCTCTTCGTGTACATCTCCAAGTACCTCGTGTCCGGCCTCACCCTCGGTGGCGTCAAGGGCTAGGCTGAACAGGCTGAACAGGCCGGGTTGGGGAAGCTGGCCGGCGCTCTACGTGATGGATGCCTGGTGGGCAGCCCAGACCTCGTCGCGGTGGACCGAAGCGCGGGAGCGGATGTAGGGCACGTACGACGGCCACCACATGGCCTCGTCCAGCACGGCCTCGAGGTCTTGCCCCGGTGCCATGCGCGCCACGCCCGACTCGACCGCCTCCCTGGCCACCGCCAGGCCCACCTCGCGCGAGATGTCGCTCAGCGAATCGACCGGCGGGTAGAGCGCTCCGGTCGCCAGCCGCTCGTCCGTCACCTGACCAGCCAGGGCGTGGGCGGCCTTGAGGAACATCTCCTCGGTGATGCGCGAGGCTTCTGCCACCACGGCCCCCAGCCCGACACCCGGGAAGACGAAGACGTTGTTGGCCTGGCCCACCGGCCGGGGGCCGCCCTTCCACGAGACCGGCGAGAAGGGGCTGCCGGTAGCGATGAGTGCCCGCCCGTCGCTCCACGAGAGGATGTCGGTGGGCGTGGCTTCGACCCGGCTCGACGGGTTCGAAAGCGCGAAGATCGACCGGCTCGTCGACAGCCTCGGCCATGGCCTCCACCACGCACTGGTCGAACGAGCCCGGCTGACCGGTGGTCCCGATGAGCACGTCCGGCCTGATGGCCTTGATGAGCTCGCACAAGCGATCGTGGTCGTCGCCGTGCGACGTCAGTCCCAGGCTTGCCACGCGCTCGGAAGCGATGGCCACCTCCTGCTTGAACTCATCGAGATCGGTGCGTCCAGCGTGCACCAGCCCGCGCGAATCGAGCAGCGCGATGCGCGCGTCGATGTCCGCTTCCGACAGGCCCTCGTGGGAGAGCGCGCGCCGTAGCAGGCGGGCGATGCCGATACCGGCCGCACCCGCACCCGCGAGCACGAAGCGCAGCTCACCGACCGGGCGGCCCAGGCGGCGCGCGGCGGCATAGACCCCGGCTACCGCGACCGCGGCCGTCCCCTGCACGTCATCGTTGAAGCTGGGCACGTGGTGACGGAAGCGGTCCAGGATGCGCAGAGCGTTGGGGCCCTTGAAGTCTTCCCACTGGATGATGCAGCCGGGCCAGACCTCCTCCACGCCTCGCACGAACGCGCTGATGAGCTCCCGGTAGGGCGCGCCACGCAGCCGGCGTGCGCGATAGCCCATGTACAGCGGATCGCGCAGCAGCGTCTTGTTGTCCGTACCCACGTCAAGCGAGATGGGCAGCGTCAGCGAAGGATGAAGGCCGCCGCCTGCGGAGTAGAGCGCCAGCTTGCCGATGGGGATGCCCATGCCGCCGGCGCCCTGGTCGCCGAGGCCCAGGATGCGTTCGTTGTCGGTGACCACGATGAGGCGCACGTCGGCGTAGGGCGAGTTGCGCAGCACCGCTGGGACGCGGTCGATGTCGTCAGGCGTGATCCAGATGCCGCGCGTGCGCCGCAGGATGTGGCTGAACTGCTGGCAGGCCTGGCCCACGGTCGGCGTGTAGACCACCGGCATGAGCTCCTCGAGGTGGTCGGCCAGGAGCCGGTAGAAGAGTGTCGCGTTGCGGTCCTGCAGGGCAGCCAGGCCGATGTACTTCTCCAGCGCGTCATCCTTGCGCGCGACGTGCTCCCACTCGAGCTGGACCTGCTCCTCGATGGTCTGGACCCGGTCGGGCAGCATGCCCCGCAGCCCGAACGCCTCGCGCTCGTCCTGGCGGAAGGCGAGATCCTTGGTGAAGAGCCGGGCGCCCAGCAGCTTGTAGCCGCGCAGGTCGATCTCGGCCGGGCGGCCCGCGACGATCGACGCGAATGGTTCCTCGAGTGGCTTCATCCGGACCTCCAGGGCAGGCGAACCGACGCTGCGTCCACGGTAGGGGAGTCGGCCGCACCCGGCTAGGGAACGGCGGTCCGTCCGAAGGCGGCCGTTCGGCCCATCCATCGTACGTTTCCCGGGCCGCGGTCTGGCCGCGGCCCGAGCCGGGCCTCGTGGTGCGCGACCCCGTGGTGGCCTGGGCCGGCGGCTGCTGATGCGCGACCGCAGGGGCTCGGCGCGTATGCTGAGAGGGTGACAGCCAGGCAGCGTCTCCTCGTCGTCTCCAATCGCCTCCCCCTCACGGCCAAGCGCGTCAGCGGTCGCTGGCGTGGCGAACGCTCCTCCGGCGGGCTGGTGGCGGCGATGGCGCCGCTGATGGAGCAGAACGACGGCCTCTGGCTGGGCTGGCCGGGGGACACCCTGCCCGGTGAGCCCCAGGGCCGCGAGAGCCTGATGCGCGAATGGGAGACGGAGCACGGCTACGTGGCCGTGGAGATCCCGGCCAGGATCTCGCGGTCATTCTACGAGGGCTATGCCAACGACACGCTGTGGCCGTTGCTGCACGGATTCCCCACGCGCGTCGTCTTCGCGCCCGAAAGCTGGGCCGCCTACCGCGAGGCCAACGAGCGCTTCGCCGATGCGACCGCCTCCCGCTATCGGAAAGGCGACCTGGTGTGGGCGCATGATTACCAGCTGCTGCTGACGCCCCGCCTCATCCGGGAGCGGGTGCCCGACGCACGCATCGGCTTCTTCCTGCACATCCCCTTTCCCTCCTCGGAAGTCTTCCGCATCCTGCCCGAGCGCGAAGAACTGCTCCTGGGCATGCTCGGCGCCGACTCGCTGGCTTTCCAGACGCACGGCCACCTGCACAACTTCCGACGCTCGCTGCTGCAGGTCCTCGGCCTCGAGAGCGAGATGGACCGTGTCGAGTTCGACGGTCGCACCGTGCACCTCGCGGCCCTGCCCATCGGCATCCAGTCCGATGATTGGGAGACCATGCTGCGCACCGACAGCAAGGTGGCCAAACGTCGGGCCGACCTGAATGCGCGCCACCATGGCCGCAAGCTCATCATCTCGGTCGACCGGCTCGACTACACCAAGGGCATCCCCGAGCGACTGCGCACCTTCCGCCGACTGCTCAAGACGTCGCCCTCCTGGCGGGGCAAGGTCACGCTGGTGCAGATCGCGGTGCCCTCCCGGGAGCGCGTGCCAGCCTACGCCGAGCTGCGCAGCGACGTCAGCGAGCTGGTGGGTGAGGTCAACGGCGACTTCGGCACACCGGAATGGCAGCCGGTCGTCTACCTGCGTCGCTCGATCAACAAGCAGGAGCTGGCGGCACTCTACTCGGCCGCCGACGTTGCCTGGGTGGGACCGCTGCGCGACGGCATGAACCTGGTGGCCAAGGAGTACGTGGCCTGCCAGCACGAGGGCAACGGCGTGCTCGTGCTGAGCGAATTCGCCGGTGCTGCCCAGGAGCTGGGCGAGGCCTTGCGCATCAACCCCTACGACGAGGTCGGCACGGCCGAGACCATCGTGCGCGCGCTGGAGATGGACGTCGAGACCCGCACGGAGCGGATGGCGGCCCTCCATCAGCGGGTCCATGACAACGACGCGGTGCGCTGGGCAGAACGCTTCATCGACGGCCTGCGTCGCGCCACCGAGCCCTCGCACCTGACCATGCGCAAGGAGCGGCCCGCACCCGATGCCAAGGACGTTCGCGAGGCCTTCGACGCAGCGACCCGGCGACTCCTCCTGCTCGACTACGACGGCACGCTGACGGACATCAAACCGCGCCCCCAGGATGCCGCGCCGACCCCGCCGCTGCTGCGCCTGCTGCGGCAGCTGGCCGACTTGCCGGACACGACCACGGCCATCGTCAGCGGCCGGTCACGCGCCGACATCGAACGCTGGTTCGGTGACATCGCCGGCCTCGGCCTCGCCGTCGAACACGGCGCCCTGGTGCGAGAGCCGGGTGCCACCGAGTGGGAGATGATGCGAGGCGGGATGAACCTCTCGTGGCAGGACCGGCTGCGACCTCTGCTCGACCAGTTCACGGCCAGCGCACCCGGTTCGATCGTCGAGGACAAGGACTACGCGCTCGCCTGGCACTACCGCCTGGTGGACGCCGAGTTCGGGACCTGGCTCGCCAGCGAGCTGGTGACCACCCTCGAGAACCAGCTGGCCGGCACCGAGCTGGCCGTCATCCACGGCAACAAGGTCGTGGAGATCCGCTACGCCTGGGCCAACAAGGGAGAGGCCGCGGCCCACTTCGCCGCCGGGTTCCGCCGCCAGTCGTTCGTGCTCGCACTGGGTGACGACCGCACCGACGAGGACCTCTTCAGGCGGCTGCCTCGGAGTGCCTGGACCATCCGTGTCGGGACCGGCTCCACCGCCGCTCGCTTCCGGCTGCCGGGTCCGCTGGAGGTCCGGCGCCTGCTGCGCGGCCTCGTCGACGCATAGCCGTCCTACTGGACGCGGCTTCGGCGCGACGGGCGCTCGGCGAGACAGCTGACGCAGGTGGGGTTGCATCGGCCGCTATCCTGTGGAGTGCCGCAGTCATGCGGTGTCTGCCCACGTGCCCGGTCAGGCCAAGTTCGACGTACTTGGCGAAGGGAGAACGACCGTGGCCCAGAACACACCCGTACAGTTGGGGCCTTCCCGCGTCCCGATGATGGACGCCTCCGTGCTTGACGACCGCACCCGGCCCCTGGGCAATGAGCCCACACCCATCTGGCTGCGGCACCGGCTACAGCGCAAACACATGGAAGAATCCACGACCCCACCGCGCCGGGCACGGGAGTGGATCCAGAGACTGGCCGGCCGCGCTCCGCGCGACTGAGACCCACGCCGGCGACTCGGCCGGAGAGGTTTCTACTCCAGCATTCGCGTCGTCCGGGCCTTTGGTCGGACCTCGGTCAACGCTGAGCGGCCATCGACCGGGCGCGGTCGCGTAGCCGCCCCAGCAGTTCGATGAGGGTGGCTCGCTCCTCGGTCGTGAGCGTGTCGAACACGAGATCGTCGAGCAGCTCGTCGAGGAGTGGCGCGAAGCGGCGGACTGCCGCGCGACCCTGATCGGTGAGGATGACGTGCTGGGCCCGCCGGTCTGTCGGATCGGGAGTCCGTTGCACCAGGCCGTCGGCTTCGGCCCGGTCGACCAGTCTCGAGACCCGTGTCGCGGTCATCTGACACTGCTCGCCGATCTCGACGCCGCGGATGCCGCATTCGGCCGACTTCGCCAGCCGTACCAGCAGGTCGGCCGTGGCGGGGTCGAGCCCGGCCGGGGCCACGGCCAGTTCGTCGATGGCCGCCGCGACGGCACTCTGTGCCTCCAGCAACGCTCCTGTCGTGGCCAGTCGGTCGTCGGTGAGCAGGTCCATGTCGCGGCCCTGTGGCTCGATGTCGGTCGTCTCGATCACACTCTCTCCCTTCGGCCCGGATGGGACCCATGGGAATGGTGGGGCTTGACCGGTGCTCGTGTCAAACGTTATTGTTGCGTACGTAAAGATTACTGCCGCAACAAATATCAGGAGCAGATGCCCGCGACCATGGGTCTGCCCTTCGTAGTTTCCCCGACCCGGGTCGGTCTCCCCCCTGCCGGCCCGGGTCTTCTTGCGTCTTGGCCGCAGAATGTCTGAACACGGTCCGCACGAGGAGCGATCAGCCATGGTCGAGACGAAAGAGCTGCGCGTCGCATTGACGGTCGAGGACTTCGAGGCCGCGGTGGAGTTCTACGGCCGGGTGCTTGGCCTGGCTCTGGCGGCTCACTGGACGCAGCCCGCTGGGAACGTCGGCGTCTTCTCCATCCCGAGGGCGAGCCTGGAGATCCTCGATGCCGAGGCCGCGGCCGGTGTCGACGACTTCGAGGTCGGTCGCCGCGTGTCGGGGCAGGTCCGTCTGGCCCTGGGGGTGGCCGATGCTGCGGACACGTACGCTGCTGCCGCTGGCGCCGGGGCCCGCCACATGGGCGAGGTGAAGGTCGCGCCCTGGGGTGACCGGGTCGGCCGCGTCGAGTCGCCCGAGGGCCTGCAACTGACGCTATTCTCGCAGGCCTGAGCGCGGTCTCCCACATGGTGGTCGACGTCCCGACGATAGACTCGGAGCCACGATGAGTGCCAACACGAACTCGACGCAGGTCAAGTACCGCAAGACCTCCCCGCCCGGCGCAGGACAGTACGAGGTCCTCTACAAGGAACGCGTCATCGGCAAGGTGGGGCGTTTTCGGCTCTCGGCCGGGCAGTTCGGCTCGCGCTGGGTGGCCACGACGCCCCGCCGCAAGCGGTCGGGCCAATACCTGACGCGCGACGCCGCGGCCGCCTGGCTGGTCGAGCAGGCTCGCGCGTCGTCGAGCAAGTAGAAGGCTCGCCCGTGTCGAAACGACACCGCATCCTCATCATCGGCGGCGGCTACGGCGGCCTCTATGCCGCGCGTGCCTTGCGCAAGGCCGACGTCGATATCACCCTCGTCGATCGGCGCAACCACCACCTCTTCAGCCCGCTGCTGTACCAGGTCGCGACCGGCGCGCTGACACCGTCGGACATCGCACAGCCGCTGCGCCTCATCCTGCGCAAGCAGCAGAACACTCGAGTGCTGCTGGCCGAGGCCACGGGCATCGACCCCGACGCTCGGACCGTCCGCATCGACGACGGCACCGACCTCGAGTACGACTCGCTCATCGTGGCCACGGGCACCAAGCACTCCTACTTCGGCAACGACGCCTGGTCCGAGCACGCGCCGGGCATCAAGACGCTGGAGGACGCGCTGCAGATGCGTGCCCGCATCCTCGACGCCTTCGAGAACGCGGAGCTGGAGACCGACTCGGCCAGGCAGCACGACTGGATGACGTTCGTCATCGTCGGCGCGGGCCCGACCGGGGTCGAGCTGGCTGGTTCGCTGTGCGAGATCTCACGCGATGCCCTGCCCCGTGACTTCCGCGCCATCAACACCGAGGAGGCGCTGGTCTATCTCGTCGAGGGTGCCGACCGGGTGCTGCCCGACCTACCCCCGTTCGTTGTCGAAGGCCGCGGCCCGGCAGTTGGCCCAGCTGGGCGTGACCATCCGCACCAGGACCATGGTCACCGAGATCGACGCGGAGGGGGTGAGCGTGCGCGGGACCGAGGGCGGGGCCACCAGCCGCATCCCGGCGCGAACCGTGCTCTGGGCGGCGGGCGTGGCGGTGGGCAAGTTCGGACGGGCCGTGGCGGAGGCGACCGGCGCTCCCACCGACCGCGTCGGGCGCATCGAGGTGGATCGCGACCTGACCGTGCCCGGCTACCCGGACATCTGGGTGGTGGGCGACCTCGCGGCCGCGGAGTGGTCGCCGGGCCAGATGGTTCCCGGTGTGGCCCAGGGTGGCATCCAGGGCGGGCAGTACGCGGCACGCTCGATCATCGCCAAGCGTGACGGCGTGACCATCCCCGACTTCGAGTTCAAGGACCTCGGCGAGCTGGCCACCATCGGCCGCCTGCGCGCCGTGGCCGATTTCCGCATGGTCCGTTTCAGCGGCTTCCCGGCCTGGTTCATGTGGCTGGGCATCCACATCTTCTGGCTCATCGGTCTGCAGAACCGCATCCTCGTGATGGTCCGCTGGGCCTGGTCGTTCCTCTCGCGTGGCCGCGGCAGCCGGCTCATCACGGGCTTGCCCAAACACAGCTCCGACCGGGAGGGCAAGGGCGGCCTGGGCTGAGCCCCGGGTCGGGTCAGTCCCCGAGCGCGACCTCGTCCCCGAGCGCGACCTCGTCCCCGTCCCCGAGCGCGACCTCGCGTGCGAGCGTGACGGCTTCCTCCGTGCTGAGCGCGGCCCATTCCTCGACCCAGCCGCGCTCCTTGACAGCGTGCTCCCCGGACGCGGCCGCGATGATGTAGTCGTGCTCGCGGAGCACTCCCTGGTATGCGTCACCGAGCCGGCGCAGGAGACGGGTCGAGCCCTCGATATCGGTGAAGACGAACGTCAGGGTGGTCGCCGTCGAGCCGCTCATCCCTTGTGGTGCGAGCGTTCGGGGCCGGGTCAGCTGCGGGCAGCCTCCTGCTGTCGCAGCAGGTACGAGTAGCCGGCCAGCGCCAGGCCAGCGGCTACCAGGAGCACGCCGAGGAGGTTGAAGATGCCGTCCACGGCGCTGGAACCGGCAGCTCCCGCGAAGACCAGCACGGCGCCGGCGAGCGCCAGCACGGCGTTGGCGATGAGCGACGCCAGGGGCAGCGGCGCTTCCATCTGGCGCCTGACGAAGCTACCGATGATGCCGGTGATGCCGAAGATGAAGAAGCCCATGCCGACCACCACGGCCAGCGTCGCGGTGACCGCGTCCGTCACCGGCGTGAAGAAAGTGGCCACGATGACGACCAGGCCCACGGTCACGCCCGAGCCGGCGCGGAACGAGGCCAGCTGCTCGAGGTCGGGTCGCAGCTGGTGGCGCCACAGCTGGAAGCTCGTGATGAGCGAGCCGCCGAGGAGGATGAAACCGACGATCTGCAGCGTCGTACTCGAGCCGCCGAGGGGCTTGAAGATGAAGAGGAGACCCACGATGGCAGCCACGACGCCCTCGACGAGCACGATCATCCACGACGTGCGCGGGCTCCAGGGGGCACCGCGGTCGATGAGGTCCTCGGTGACGGCCGTGGCGCGCTCGACACTCGTCGAGACGCCCGTCGAGGTCTCGTCTGGCCAGTCAGGCTCTGCCGGAGGGGCAGCCAGCGGCGCGCTCGTGTCGTCGGTCGGCGGGGTTGTGGAGGTCATGGGACGTTCTCCCGTACGGCGGGCCCGGATGCGCGCATCGTAGCGTGTCCGGCTGGGCGCGCGATAGCCCGTCGGTCACTCGTCGGCAACGGGCGACTGGTCGGGCGACCCCTCGTCCTCGTCGGCAACGGGCGACTGGTCGGGTGACCCCTCGTCCTCATCGGCAGCCTGGGCCGTGGCACTCTTGGCCAGCTCGATGTCCACTGCGTCCGCGACGGTGGCGAAGTCGGGGGCCTGCAGCGGCACCCCGTTCACGACCACCGTGGGCGTGGCATTGATGCCCAGGGTACCCGCGTCGCGCTTCGACTCGGCGTCGATCTCGGTGAAGCGCTGTCGCGCGCTCTCGAGCGTGAGGTCTGCTCGGAATCGGTCCATGTCCAGTCCCGCAGCCTCTCCCATCTCCAGCAGTCGGTCGATATGGAAGCCGCCGCTCTCGTTGCCCTGGAAGTTGGTGAAGAGGTAGTCGTGGAAGGGCCAGAACATGTTCTGGTCGGCGGCGAAGCTGGCCGCGACCGCGGCCCAGTGCGATTCGTCGCCCAGGAAGGCGAGGTTGCGGAACACGAGCAGGACGTCACCGGACTTGACGTACTGCTCGACCAGCGGGGGCTTGACCTCGAACGTGAAACGCTGGCAGAACGGGCACTGGAAGTCCTCCCAGACCTCGACCGTTACGGGTGCGTCCGGCGAGCCCATGGCGAAGCCGTCGACCTGCTCGGTGGGGGATTTGATGGGTGGTTCGGCCAGCGGCGGTGGCGTGACCAGCGGGGCCCATGTGAGTTCGGGTTCTTCGCCCTGGCCCAGGACCGTCGACCACGAGGTGGCTACCAGCAGCGCGGTCAGCAGGAGGGACGTGAAGGCGATGACGCCGGAGCGGGCGCGACGTGTCTGGGGCATCGTGTTCCTCTGGTGGGTCGGAGTCGCGTCAGCATAGTTGAGACCCCGACTCCGGGTCGGGGCCCCGCTGATCGACCCGCGTCGCGGAACCTAGCTCTCCTCGTCGCCCATGTCCATGTCGTGGTCCTCGTCGCCCATGTCCATGTCGTCGTCTCGTCGCCATCGTCGCCCATGTCCATGTCGTGGTCCATGTCCATGTCCATGTTGCCCATCATCGGTGCGCCAGCCATCACCTGCGCTGTGACCGTCTGGGGCTCGGCGTTCATGAACTCGAGACTGAGTTCGACCTCCGCACCCTCTGCCAGCGGTTCCACCAGATCGATGAGCATGATGTGGTAGCTGCCCGGCTCGAGGATCGCGTCGCCATGAGCCGGGACGGGTACCTCGGTGACCGGGTTCATCGACATCATGCCCTCGTCGTCCATCGACGATAGATGCAGCTCGACGGTCCCCGCGGCCGGGCTCGAGGCGCCGACCAGGGCATCGTCATCGTCACTATCGTTATGGATGACCATGTAGGCCGCCCCCGCCAGCTCGGTCATGGGCGACTCTCGCACCCAGGCCTCCATCACGTGCAGGCCCGGCTCCATCTCTTCCATGGGGGCCATCGAGCCCATCTCGTCGACCGCCTCATCCTCTGCCGCGACCGCGGCGAACGAGAGGCTGATAGCGGCGGTGACGGTGGCTGCCGACAGCAGCAGCGTGCGCGTAGGACGATTCATCTCTCCCCCTCCAGGATTTGGTGGCTCAACCGGCCTCCAGCATCTCCAGATCCTGCACGATCTCGGCTGCCGGGGTTCCGAATGGATAGGCTTGGCGCAACTGACCGCTCTCATCGATGAGGTAGAGGTCGGCGCTGTGGGACATGGTGTAGCCGGCCGTAGAGGTCGTCTCCACGCGTGCGTACTTCACGCCGTAGTTCTCGGCCGCCCGGCGGATAGCGCCGGGGCTGCCGGTCACAGCGTGCAGGTTCTGCGGCAGGTATCTCGTCCACTCTGTGAGGAACTCGGGCGTGTCGCGCTCCGGGTCGACCGAGACGAACACGGCCTGCGTCGCCGGCGAGGCTTCGAAGACGCCGAAGAGTTCGCCGATGGTGGCCGGGCAGACATCGGGGCAGTGGGTGTAGCCGAAGAAGACAAGCACGTTGCTGCCTTCGAAGCTGGCGAGGTCGAATGCCGAGCCATCGGGTTGGACGAGTTCGGCCAGCTCCGGTGCGGGGCGCGGGTCGCCGATGGCGGGGCGGGCGGCCAGGGCGGTGCCGGAACTCGCTGCCGGCGCGGGGCTGGTCGAGGGCAGGGCCGTCGCCAGGGGGCTTGGTTCCGCCGTTGGCGCGGGCGTGGCCTCATCGCCGCCACAGGCGGCTGCTACCAGAGACATCGCGGCCAGTACGGGAATCAGCCGGAGCGACCTGTGGCTCCGCACGAAGTGTGTGTTCATCGACTGCGTTCGAGCGTACCACCGGGCCTCGCGGGACGTTGCGAGTCACGGCGGGCACATGTACTATTGAGACGTAGTATCAATACACGCCGTTCCAGTCGGTCCAGTCGGTCCAGTCCGTCCAGCCGGTCCAGCCGGTCGAAAGGAGCCCTCGATGAACCACCGCGCGCCGGTCGCGGTGCTGGGCGCACGCCTACCCGCCGCCCTCTTCGCCACGTTGCTGATGGGCTACTGCATGGCCGCGGCTCCGACCATGGCCATGGCCGCAGGCAACGACGACGTCCCCTCGGTGGTCGTCACCACGGAGGTGCTTGGCGCGGTCGTGGCTGAGCTCGTGGGTGATGCGGGCGAGGTCACCGTGCTCATGCCCGGCGGCGCCAATCCCCATACCTTCGCGCCGTCCGCGCGCGATGCCGAGCGCATCAGCAGGGCGGACGTCGTGGTCTCCAACGGCCTCGATCTCGAAGAGGGCCTCCTGTCCGTCCTGGAGGCGGCCCAGAGCGAGGGCGTGACCTGGTTCCAGGCGGCCGACCACATGGCCGTGCGTGACCTCGAGGTAGAGCCCGAAGCCGAGGACGCCGGGCAAGACCACCAGGACGCAGGGCAAGACGATGAGGACGCGGGACACGAGCACGAGGCCGCTGACCCGCACTTCTGGACCGACCCGCTGCTGATGCGTGACGTGGTCGCTGCGCTCGAGCCGGTGCTGGCCGAGGCCGGTCTCGACGTGGCCGGCAACGCCCAAGCTCTCATGGCAGGGCTCGAGACCCTCGACGCCGAGGTCGCGGAGATCCTCGCGGTCGTGCCCCAGGAAGCGCGCAGGCTCGTGACCGGTCACCGCTCGATGGGCTACTTCGCAGAGCGCTACGGCTTCGAGCTGATCGGAACGGTCATCCCCAGCCTTTCGACCGGAGGGGAACCGAGCGCCCGTGAGCTGGCGCAGCTCATCGCTGACATCAGGGAACAGGGTGTGCCCGCCATCTTCGTCGAGGTCGGGACGCCCCAGTCGGTCGCGCAGGCCGTGGCCGACGATAGCGGCACCAGGCTGGTCGCGCTCTCGACCTCGGAGCTGCCTGACGACGGCAGCTATGGGAGCTTCATGCGCGACATCGCGACCACCGTGGCGGATGCTCTCGGAGGCTGAACGGGCCCTGCCCGGCCCTGGAGTGGCCGTCGGGGCCGCTGATATGCTCGGCCGACCGGTGCCGCGGGCGGCACGACCGCCGGTGCCATCCCCAGGGGAGTGAGCTTGGAGTTCTTCGTCGATCCGTTCCTGAGCAACGGCTTCATGGTTCGTGCCTTGCTCGCAGGCGTGCTCGTGTCCATCGCCTGCGCGGTGGTGGGTACGTTCGTGGTGTTGCGCGGGCTGGCCTTCATCGGCGACGCGCTCGCGCACGGCGTGCTGCCCGGCATCGCCGGCGCCATCCTGCTGGGCCTGCCGGGCATGCTCGGAGCGGCCGTCGGCGCCATCGTCATGATCGGCGGCGTGTCGCTCGTGACCCGGCGCTCGCGTCTCTCGTCCGACACGGCCATCGGCCTGCTCTTCGTGGCCATGCTGGCCCTCGGTGTGGTGATGATCTCCGCCAGCGACGCCTTCCAGGGCGATCTCATCGCCATCCTCTTCGGCCAGATCCTCGGCACCAGCAGCGAGCAGGTGCTGGTGATGGCCGGGGCCACGGTGCTGGTCGTCATCGTCTCGGTCCTGGCCGCGCGACCGTTCCTGCTCTTGAGCTTCGACCCCGAGCAGGCAGACGTGGCCGGCTTCCCCTCGCGTCGCTACCACGTGCTTATGCTGCTGCTGGTGGCACTGACGGTGGTGGTCGCCTTCCAGACCGTGGGCACGCTGCTGGTCTTCGGCATGCTCCTGGCCCCGGCCGCGGCGGGGGCGCTGCTGGCCAGCCGCATCAGCTCGATGATGATCATCGCCGGCCTCATCGGTTCGGCCAGCACCTACGCCGGTCTGCTCATCTCGTACTGGTGGGACCTCGCGGCCGGGGCCATGATCGTGCTCGTGGCGGTCTTAGTCTTCTTCGTCGTGCTCGCCATCACCACCGCGCGCGAGGCCAATGGGCATGTGACCACTACCGATGCCCAGGGAGAGACGGTCTCGTGAGCCCCGTGGCAGCGCGCGAGCCGCAGCCCGGCGCAGCCGGCAGTGCCGGCGAAGGTGCGCCCGCGGCCATCGCGGCCCGCGGCCTGACAGTCGGCTATGGCGGCGACGTCGTCGTGCGCGATATCGACCTCGATGTCCGGCCGGGCGGCTCGCTGGCCCTGGTGGGCACGAACGGCTCCGGCAAGTCCACGCTGGTCAAGACGGTGGTGGGACTGCTGCCGGCGCTCGGCGGATCGCTGGCGGTCCTCGGCCGAGCGCCGGGAAAGTCGCCGCGCCACATCGCCTACCAGTCCCAGTTCCATGCCTCGGGCTACATCCTGCCCATCCGCGTGGTCGATGTCGTGCGCATGGGCCGCTACCCGGCACTGGGGCTCACCGGCCGCATGGGTCCGCGTGACGAGGAGCTCGTACGCGAGGGCATGGCCCGCATGGGTATCGCCCACCTGGCGGGGGCCCCGATGCGAGGCCTCTCCGGCGGCCAGCTCCAGCGCGTCTACCTGGCCCAGGTCCTCGCTCGCGAGGCCGACCTCGTCGTGCTCGACGAGCCCACCGCGGGTATCGACGCGGGCGGCCGAGAGCTGTATCTGGAGGCCTTCTCGGCCGAGCTGCGGCGCGGGGCGGCCATCGTCACGGCCACCCACGACATCGCCGAAGCCGTCGAGTACGACCAGGTGCTGCTGCTTGCGCGACGGGTCGTGGCGCTTGGCCCCGGACGGGAGGTGCTCACCCCCGACCAGCTGATGGAGACGTTCGGCATCGTCATCTCCGACCCGCACGAGGAGCACGCCGGCCGCTTCACGGTGGCCGAGGTGGCCCATGGCAGTCCCCAGACCATCGATACCCGACCCCAGGATGACGGGTCGGAGCCGTGAGGCTGACGCCCGCCCCGACCTGCCTGCCCGGGGCCGACCATGGAGCCTCGCAGTGGACTACGCTAGCCGGGTCCCGGGGCAGGTGCGGCGGTCGCGCTCGAGAGGACGTTCGGACTATCGGAGGAGGCGCATGGGCAGGACGGTGAGTGAGTTGGCCCGCGAGATCATCAGCCGCCTCGACCAGGGCGAACCACTCGAGTCGGCCATCTCCCTGGTACTGACCGGCGAGGGCGTTGACGAGGACGTGCTCGTCGAGCTGCAGGTCGCGGGGTTGCGCGACGCGGTCGTCCACGAAGCCTTCCACGAGCTGCTCGACTGGCACGCCAACTTCGGCGGCCTGGCCGAGTTCCTCGAGATCGACGAGGCTATCCACCGCACCGCCGAGCGTATCGGCCACGACTTCGACCAGGACCCGCCCGAGCACCTGCCTGACCTGGGCCCCCGGCTGGTCCACTAGCTCGCGCAGCGCCGCGCCCGTCAGCGTCCGCGAGAGCATGTTCGTCGTCCGGCCTGATGGCCGCTACGTCGCCCACCACCTGATGCGCCGGGAGCTGGTGTGACCACGCGCCAGACACCCAGGGGAGGCGGCTGGTTCTCGTTCCCGACGATGCGAGCCGGTGCGCGCGCCATCCTGCCGCTCTCGATCGGTGCCTTCCCCTTCGGTCTGGCCTACGGCGTGACGGTGGTGGAGTCGCCGCTGAACGACGTGGCAGGTCTGCTGGCCTCGTTCATCGTGCTTGCGGGGGCCGCCCAGCTGGCCATCGCCGACCTCACCGATCAGGGCGCTCCATGGTTCATCGTGGTGGGCACAGCACTCGTCATCAACGCCCGCTTCACGATGTACTCGGGGGCCCTGGCGCCGTCGTTCTCCGAGTATCCCAAGCGCTGGCGGATCCCGCTGGCCCACTTCATGACCGACCAGACCACGGTCACCTCGCTGCTGTTCAACCGGCAGGAGCGAGATCCCCGCCAACGCCTGGCCTACTACTTCGGCGCCGGCCTCAGCTTCGCGGTCTCCTGGTGGGTGGGCACCGTCATCGGTCTGGCGGTGGGTGCCACCATCCCGTCCGAGTTCCAGGTCGGGTTCGCGGCACCCCTCATGTTCATCGCCCTGGCGGTGCCCTCGATCCGCGACCGAGCGGCCCTGGTCGCGGCGGCCGTCGCCTTCTCGGTCACGCTCATCGCCCGCGACGCGCCCATGAACTCGGGCCTGCTCATCGGTGCCGCAGCCGGCATCGCCTTCGGTCTGCTGGCCAAGTCACGCGGTCCCGGCGAGACCAGCGCTCCGGAGAGCAAGGACGACCATGCCGGAGCCCCCGTCGCGCCCGGACCGTCGCCCACTTCGCCGGTCCAGGAAGCGCCGGTCGCGCCGGGGGTGGCCGATGACGAGTGACCTTCTGCTCGTGGTCCTGGTGGCCGCCGGCACCCTGGCCATGCGGGCCTCGATGGTCACGCTGCTGGCCGATGCGGCCATCCCCGCACGCGTCGAACAGGCGCTCAGCCTGGTGGCGCCGGCGGTGCTCTCCGGGCTGGTGGCACAGACCCTCTTTCTCGATGGAGGCGACTTCCGGCCGTTCGATACCTGGTATCTCGCTGCTGCCATAGCCGCTTTGGTGGCCTGGCGCACCACTTCCTTCGGCTGGACGCTGCTGGCAGGCATGGGCAGCGTTTGGCTTTTCGAGGCTGTCCTCTAGAATCCGATCCCGGGGAAGTGCCACCGTCGCTCGCCCGGCCAGAGGCCTCGCACGACGGAGTAGCCCATCGACGGAGTAGCCCATCAGTACCAGTGGGGTTGGACGAACGACTAGTCCACAAGTTCCATCTCCACCGATACCATTCGCCAACCTCGAGATGGGTCCGCATGCTTGCCTGTGCCCTGGCGATGGCCATCCCGAGATGAAGTGGAGTGGAGAGCAGTGCCCCTGACCGGCTCAGTCGCGTGGCCCACATCGGCTACCCGGCTCGCGATCGCGTTGTGTGCGTTCGCGCTGCTCGCCACGGCCAGCGCCACCGGGGACCGGCCCGTGGCTGCCGCTGATCTCTCCAGCCAGATCAACGCCAATCGCTCGTACATGGAATATGCGCAGAAGACGATGCGCGCCCAGGACCAGGCCATCCTCTCGATCCAGAGCCAGCGCACGGGCGTCAAGAAGGCCTACAAGGAGGCGCGCGCCACGCTCAGGCAGCTGCGCACCTGGTACAAGGCCACGCTCAAGATGGTGGCGACTCGACAGGCACGACTGGCCGAGGCCGAGGGACGCTACGCGTCCGCGGCCGAGGCGCCGGATCCCAAGGAGTACAGGGATCGCGTGAGCAAGCTGCGCAAGGACGTGCGTGACGCGCTTGGCCAGAAGCAGACCCTCGCCTCGCGCGTGCGGGCTGCCGAGCGGACGTTCAAGGCCAGCCGCGCGCGCCTCAACTCGCTGAACCGCGCGCAGAAGGCGGCCATCGCCCGGCGCGAAGGTGCCGAGGCCACTCTCGGAGCGCGGATCGTCGAGATGCAGCGGCTGGCAGCGACACGGGCCGAGACCCAGTCCACGGTCAGCCTCGCGAGCGGTAGTTCGGCCTTCTCCTGGCCGACCACCGGCCGGATCGACCCAACCATACGGATGCACCGGCTTCAACCTGAACCCGCGACGCGGCTCCTGTCGCCACTTCCACGACGGCATCGACGTCGTGGACTCGTACGGCACGCCGGTACGGTCGGTGGCCGTGGGCGTCGTGGCCTATTCGGGCTGGAACCCGTGGGACGAAGGCGGCCGCGCCTGGATCGTCGTCGTCGTCCACCCTGACGGCTACGTTTCGCGCTATGGGCACATGATCCCGCGGCAGCCCGTCCGGGCGGGCGACGTGGTGCACACCGGCCAGATCATCGGGCGCATGGGCAGCACCGGCAAGTCCACCGGTACACACCTGCACTTCGAGCTGCTCCGCAACGGCAGCGACGTCAACCCGGTCGAGTACCTGCCCACCGGCGTGGTCCGGATCGACAAGTCCACCACGCGCGAAGGTCGCGCTGCACAGGCTAGCGGGAAGTCCAAGGCCACGGCGAAGTCCAAGGCCAAGCCGAAGCCGAAGCCGAAGGTCAAGCTCCCGAAGTTCAACAGGGCCACCAAGTTCCCCGATGAGAAGCCGACCATCGTGTGCCAGCCGGGTGGCGGGGACAAGGGCTCGGCCGCGGTGGACGCCTGCGTGGCCGCCTTGTCGACCACGAGGGGCGACCGTCACGCGCCGCCGGTCTCTCGCGCCGATCCGGCGACCGAGGGGGAGACGACCACCGAGCCGGGTGTGCCCTTGCCCTACCGGGGCGCGTCGCCCGATCCTTCCTAGGACTCTACCAGTCCCGGCGCGGTCCCGCCCCGACCGGCTCGGCCCCGCCAGCACCCATCCGCTCCAGCGGCGCTACGCTGTGCTCCGCGTCCGCCGGCACGCCGTGCCCTGGCGGCACCCATGGAGGTTCCAACCCTTGAACGTCGCAACCAGGATCGGTGGCCGCGGCCGCCGCAGTCCGATCGCTGCCGTGCTCGTGGCAGCGCTGCTGCTGACCCTGCCCGGAGCGGTGCTGGCGCAGGACGCCGACCAGAGCTCCGCCCCCGAGCCCGACGCATCCGGTGTCGAGTTCCCCATAATGCTCGGCGGCCAGCTGCTCACGGCCGAGACCTTCACCGGCCCACAATGGCTTGACCAGGTCGATGACGGTGAGACCGACCTGAGCGGCTACATCGAGGGCACCGAGGCGCTCGTGGCGGACGTGGGCAAGACGCTCGACGACCTCACCGTCAAATCGGCGCTCTATCAGCCGAGCCCCGGCAACAATGCCGTGGTCGTGGCCATGCGCATCGAAGGCGTGGATGCGCGCGACTTCGCTGCGCCGGCCATCGCGCTCATGCTCGGAGACGTGGTCGAGCCCGACCTGCTGCTGCGGCCGTTGGGTGACAAGTGGGCGCTGCGTGTCGTCGATGCGACGATGCCCGGGGTCTACCCCCGCACCGCCTATCTCAAGGACGACACCGTTTGGATCATCGAGGGCGACGAGGACTACGTCTGGGATGCGCTCGATCAGCTGCCCGACCCCGACCCCGTCGGCGAGAGTGCGGCAGACACCCTCTTCACCGACGTCCCGCTCTCGCTGGAAGGCCGACGTCGGGTGGGCCTCTACGAGACGACCGAACCGCTCTTCCTGCCGACCTTCGGCGAGCGTCTCGGCGATACCGTCGACCCGTGGCTGGCAGACCTCTACCTCGAGGCTGGCATCTCGCCCTCGGAGATGATCGGCGTCTACGGCTGGTGGGGCCTGCCCTCACCTGAGAATGGCCTCCAGATCGAGGGCTACCGCCTCCCGCCCGGTGGCGAGGAACAGCTGCAGCGGCTGCTGACCGACATCTTCCTGGCCCGTCCGGCCGAGGAGGGCGCGGATCCCGAGACGACCAGCGAGCTGAGCCAGTCGCTGACCGGCATCGGCTTCAGCGAAGGCGAGTTCGCCGGACGCCAGGTGACCACGCTCGACTATGGGACCGCGGTGAAGCACATCTTCGGCTCGGAGGACGGTGAGACCATCTGGGTCGTGACCGATCCTTCGAGCGAGCCGTCGCTGGTAGAGGCCGCCGTCGCGGCTCTGCCGTAGCGCCATCGCGCCGCGGCGCGCGGCCGGCGACGCCAGGGCTCAAGCGAGCGGTTCGAGGCGAGCCGTGAAGTGGCGTAGCCAGGGGGCCTGTTCGACGATGCGGTAGCCGCGCATCTCCGGGGCTCGCCCGGCGACGTCGAGGATGACCTCGGCCACGTAGTCGATGTGGCTCTGGGTGTACATGCGCCGGGGGATGGCCAGGCGTACCAGCTCCATGGCGGCGGGCTCGTCGGGCTCTTCCTCACGTGCCCGGCCGAACATGACCGTGCCGATCTCGACACCGCGCACGCCGCCTGCGCGGTAGAGCTCGATGGCCAGCGCCTGGGCCGGGTACTCGTGCGCCGGGATGTGTGGCAGGAGTGCCTTGGCGTCGATGTACACCGCATGGCCGCCCGGCGGGCGGACGGTGGGGATGCCGGCCGCGTGCACGGTCTCGGCGAGGTACTCGGTCGAGCGGATGCGGTAGCGCAGGTACTTCTCGTCGACCACCTCCTGGAGACCCTGGGCGATGGCCTCCAGATCGTAGCCGGCCAGGCCGCCATAGGTGGGGAAGCCCTCGGTCAGGATGAGCAGGTTCCGCGCCGACCGAGCCCACGAGGCGTCGTTGAGCGCGAGGAAGCCGCCGATGTTGGCCAACCCGTCCTTCTTGGCCGAGACCGTGCAGCCGTCGGCGATGGAGAACATCTCCTGCGCGATCTGCTTGGGCGTCCTGTCGGCATAGCCTTCTTCGCGCAGCTTGATGAACCAGGCGTTCTCAGCGAAGCGGCAGGCGTCGAGGAACATGGGGATGCCGTATCCGTCGCAGACCGCCCGCACCGCACGCAGGTTGGCCATCGACACCGGCTGGCCGCCACCGGAGTTGTTGGTCACCGTTACCATCACCAGCGGGACCTTCTCGACGCCGTGTCCTTCGATGGCCGCACGCAGCGCCTCGATATCGACGTCGCCCTTGAAGGGCAGCTCGGCCGCCGGGTCGCGACCCTCGGCGCAGACCACGTCGAGCGCCTCCGCGCCCTGGTACTCGACGTTGGCCCGGGTGGTGTCGAAGTGGGTGTTGTTGGGCACGACGTCGCCCTCGCTGACGGCGACGGTGAAGAGGATCTTCTCAGCCGCTCGACCCTGGTGCGTGGGGATGATCTCGCTGTAGCCGGTGAGATCGCGCACGACCTCTTCGAAGCGGTAGAACGAGCGGGAGCCGGCATACGACTCGTCGCCCATCATCATCCCGGCCCACTGCCTGGAGGACATGGCCCCGGTGCCGGAGTCGGTCAGGAGGTCGATGATGACCTCGTCGGCATGAAGACCGAAGAGGTTGAACCCGGCGCGGACGAGGGCGGCTTCACGGGCCTCACGGTCGGGCAGGTCGATGGCCTGCACGGTGTGGATACGGAACGGTTCGATGATCGTCTTGAAGCCCATGGGTCCCCTCGGCGGCGCGTTCGCCCCGAGTCTCGCATCTGGGCTGCCGGCGCGTCAGGCTGACGGCGGCGTGACGACGACGCCGTCCTCACCCTGCCAGAGCAACTGGTAGCCATGCTCGACGAGCAGATCGGCGACGAGGCCGTCAGGGGTCACGGCGTCCGCGGAGTCGTCCACGTAGACGACCACGCTGTCGGGGCCGGGGTAGCGACGGACCCAGGCATCGACACAGGCTGCCCGATCGACGGGGTCGGTCCGGCACTTCAACAGCTCTCGTTCGGCCATGCGCTGCGGGTCGCGCCGGTCGCCGGCCCACTCGTACCCCTGTGTGGTGGTCATGCTGGTACGTCCCGACAGTGCCGGGAACCACTCGCTGACGATGTCGGAGCCCCATACGGCGGTAGCCAGCGAGACCGTGCGAGTCTCCGTGGGCGTGTGCTCGCGCACCCACGTCATGGCTGCCCGTTGGCTGGGCGTGAGCGCCGCGTCCGGCCCGGTGGCGTCGATGGCGGCGTTCATGGCCGGGATGAACGCCAGCGCCACGACCACCACGACCACCATCCGTCGCACGGCCCCCTGCCGGCTGACAGCCGTCGCACCCGATGCCTTCGCTGCCAGGCGCCAGACTGCCGGGACCAGCACATCGAGCGTCCCGTGCGCCGCCAGCAGGCTCACCGGAGCGGCGCCGGCGAGGGGGGAAAAGCGTGCGTCGAGCGCGAACACGCCGATGCGCCAGACCAGCAGGAAGGGACGCCGCGCGCGAGCCTCGTGGACCTGGCCCACGATGTCCAGGATGCCGACCGCCGGAACCGTGAGCAGGAAGAGGAAGGCATAGGCGATGACCGACTCGAAGAGGTCGCGATCGGGTACCGCGGATGCGGAGAGGAACGGGTCGAACCCATGGCGGGCCACCACCGTCGCGACCCAGGGCGCGATGATGATGAGGGCACCGGCGGCTGCCACCAGCGTCTGCACCAGCGCTTGGCGGGTGCGCCAGCGCGTCAGCCACGCCGCCCCCAGCGCGATGGCGATGAAGGGCCCTGCTTCGGGGTGGGTGGCCACGGCGAGCCCGGCCAGGACGGCGGTCGCTGCCACGTGCCGCCAGCGGCCGGTGCGGTACATGCGCATGCCCTGCCAGGTCGCCAGCAGCGCCAACAGCAGGCCCGGCGCCCGGGTCAGCCCGCCTCCGGCGACGAGCGCGCCGATGACGCCGAGCAGCGCCCCGTAGAAGGCCGCTGCCACCAGCGCATGCCGGCGGGAGGGGCCAAGCTCCGTCGCCAGCAGGTACATCGCCAGGACGCAGGCCACGTTCAAGGCGGAGGGCAGGAACCGCAGGATGTCGGTTCGGTCGGCCCCCGTGAGCGCTTCGGCCGATGCCGCCACATAGAAGCCCAGGGGTGGATAGGCGAACGGGATGGTTCCGCCCTGGTACGTGACGAACTCGGGCAGGCCGAAGCCGGCGTCGAGGATATCGCCGATCATGACGTAGAACAGCCCACCGTCCCAGAGCGGCCAATCGTGGGCCAGGAGTGGCAGCAGGCGAAGGACGGCGACCAGCGCCAGGATGGCGACGAGGCCGGCGGCAGCCGCCCGCGAGCCGATGTCGGCATTCGGGGCTGCGCTCGAGGGTGGGGCCGTGGCGGTCACCGGCCCGTGTCGACGCGGGGTCGCTCGACCTGCCGTCCGGCTTGGCGACAGAGGTGTCGCTCGTCCACCTTCGTCAACCGGCGGGGATATGCATGGAGGTCAGGGTAGCGTGTGGTCAGGCTTCATCTGCGGCCGCGTCCGCCGGTGCCAGGAAGGCGTTGGCCAGGAAGCCGGTCAGCGTGCCGAAGACGCCCACGCCGACCAGGATGATGAGCGAGCCCACGAGACGCCCGGCGTCCGTGACAGGGTAGGTGTCGCCATAGCCCACCGTAGACATCGTGACGATCAGGTACCAGATCGCATCGGTGGCGGTGACGATGTTGGCATCCGGGGCTCCGCGCTCGACCGACAGCATGGCCAGGGCGCCGAACTCCATGACCAGGATGGCCACGAGGAACACCAGCAGCAGGCCGCCCGTCGCCCGGTTCTCGAAGAACGCCTTGACCGCGGGCCCAAGCCCGCCCATGCGACCGACCACCCGGACGACACGGACGATGCGTAGGACTCGCGCGATGCGCAGCGCAGGGATGACGCTGATCAGGTCGAGCCAGCCCCAGCCCTTCAGGAGGTAGGCGCGGTTGTCCTCGGCCACCTGCAGGCGGCGCAGCAGATCGGCCAGGAAGATGACGATGAGGATCCCGTCCATGATGGTCACGACCTGGCTGATGTCGGGGTTGCGCGCGACGATGGCCAGGACCAGGTTGAAGATCGATAGCACCGCCACGCACAGGACGAAGATCTCCCAGGGCATCGACAGCAGGACCTGGCCGTCTTTGGTCTGGGACCCCCAGGGGATGTCCTTGTCGATCGCGCGGTCTTCCATCAGCTGGTCTCCTTTCGCTCCCGGCGGCAGCGACCGGCTGCCTCACTGTCGAGCATGATGCCTCCGGGGAGCTCAGCGGGGCATGGTTCCGTCGAACACGTCCCAGACGTCGCGCGACGCGGGTCAGCCGCCGTATCCCTACTACCTCGTCGAGGTGGACGTTCGGGGCTGTTGGCGGCGACTCGAGAGCAGTCGCCTGAAGACTTCTCCGAGCTGAGGGAGAATGTCGCCCCAAGCGGTCGCACCGCCATCGCGCACGAGGTGAACCCACCCGCATGAGCACCAGCGCCCGCCGCCGGGCATTCGCGATCCTCTTGTTGGTGACGGTGATGACAGCCGGCCTGGCTCCGGCCGCAGCGCCGGGCCTGGGGCCGGCGACCGCGACCGCGGCCCAGAGCACGCCTTCTGCGACCGGTCAGTGCGTGGCCGGCTGGCAGGAGCAGCCCGTGCCCTCGAGCGCGCTCGAGTCGACTCCGTTCGAGATCGTCACTCACAAGGGCAAGCCGGCCTGGGTCGTGGGCGGCTCCAACAGCGGACCGCTGGTGCTGCGCTGGAGGTCCACCTACTGGAAGCACATGGCCAGGAGCGCAACCGGTCATCGTGGCTTCGTGGGCGCCGTCGCGTCCGGCGACCAGCAGATGCTGGCGGTCGGCTACGAGCGCGAGCCATCGCTCGAGTTCGAGCCCTACGTCGGGCGCATGAGCAGCGGCGCCTTCAGCACCCGCAAGCCCCCGCGCCCGACCAACGACCGAGCCGGCCTGGCTGACATCGCGGTGGTCTCCGGCGGCAAGCAGTGGGTCGTGGGCACTCGCCTCTACCGCGGCAGGCTGATGGCCTTCGCCTCCCGCTGGAGCGGCTCCAAGTGGACCCATCACCCCCCGGCCAGCGGCAGTGGTGCGGGCCTGCTGGCGGTCGAGCAGTCCCCCAGCGGCACCCTCTGGACGGTCGGCTGGAAGGAGGTCAGCGCGGGGCGGCCCAAACCGCTCATCGGGCGCTGGAACAAGGGTCGATGGGAGACCACTCGCGGGCCCAACCTCGGCGGCGGCACCGGCATCCTGACCGATCTGTCCTTCGCCTCGGGCAACGATGGCTACGCGGTCGGCTACCAGGTCAAGAACGCCAGCGACCACCACCACGCCATCCTGTTCCACTGGAACGGCAAGGCCTGGACCCGCATCGACCTGCCCTGGGCGGCGGACTTCTCGGCCCTGCCACGGGCCATCTCGGTGGCCGGCGACGGCCAGATCTGGATCGGTGGCGCCCAGCTCGCCACCGAGTCACGCGAGACCCGCGGTTTCGTGGCGCACTACGCTGGAGGGGCCTGGGAGGTCGACGTCCTGGGCGTGCCCAAGGACGTCCGCTCGGAGGTCACCGACGTAGCCGCCATCGACAAGGGCGCCATCGCCGTGGCAGCCATCGCCGGCACCACGGCCGTGCTGCGATCGTGTGAGCCGCCGACCGTGTCGCTGGCCCGAAAGCGCAAGGTATCCATCAGCGCCATCGAGGCCCGAGTGGCCGCGGACGAGGTCCATGTCGAGGACGAGCTGCCCCTCTCGCGGGGCGATGTCGCGCCGGCAGGCACGCTGGCCACGCTTGCCTCGCCTGTGCCCGCAGCCGCGCAGGGGTTCAAGGTCAGGGACCGCACCAGGAAGGCCGGGCTGGCGATCTACGCCGGCACCTACGATGGCTTCGCCAGCGATATGGACGGCAACGGCCGCAAGGACGTCTTCATCAGCCGCCACGGAGGCCAGCTGCCGCTGCTGATGATGAATTGCAAGTCCGGCTTCGTGCGTGCGGCGGGTGCCCGGCTCTTCAGTGTGGTCGATCGCCACGGTTGTGACGTGGCCGACGTCGACCGCAGCGGTGCGCGCGACATCCTCTGTGCGGTGGGCCGCGGTCGTGGCAAGCAGATCACCCGCCACGAGCTGACCATCGATGCCGGCAAGGCCGGCGGCCACCTCGATCGCTCCACGGCCGGCCTGTCCGACCCGCTTGGGCGAGGACGCGTGGTCGAGTTCATCCACCTCGACAAGGACGGCTGGCCGGACGTGTTCGTGGGCACCGCACCCGATCGAGATGACGCCCTGCCCAGCCTCAACCGCTTCTACCGCAACAACGGCGGCACCCTCGCACCGGCTCATGACGTCGGCCTGGACAAGTCGCATGGGGCCATCTGCTCCTGGAGTGGCGACATCGACCGCGATCGCGACGAGGACCTGGCCTACTGCACGTTCTGGCCCATCGGCTCGCGGCGGGCCGGCGTTCGACTCATGCGCAACGAGGGGGGCAAGCTCGTCGACCGCACGGTGTCCCGCGGTGTCAAGCCCATGGGCGACATCGACATCGACTTCGCCGACGTGACCGGTGACGGGCGCAAGGACCTGATCCAGCTGACCCCGAGCCGACTGCGGGTGAGCAAGTACACCCGATCCGGCTACGTCCGGGTCTGGGAAGCGGCCATGAGCGACGGGGTCGCCATCGCCACCGGCGACGCCGACAACGACGGCCGTTCGGACATCTACGTGGCGCGAGGCAACAAGAAGTCAAACAAGCCCGACCGGCTGCTGGTCAGCCGCAAGCAGGGCCGCACGTTCGTCTCGGTGGCCATCCCCACCACGTCCAAGGGTGCGCCCGACGATGTCTTCGCTCTCGACTACGACAAGAACGGCTACGCCGACTTCGTCGTCCTCAATGGCGGTGGCAAGAAGGGGCCTGTGAAGCTGCTCGCTTCATACCCTCGGTAGCGGCCCGGATCATCGACCGATGGACCCGATGGAGCACGCGCGCCCGGCCAACCAGGAGCACGGGGCAACCGGCGTGGTGGACAGCCCACCGTCCGGCCTTGCCGATGGCGACGGAACGGCGCGCCTGACCACAGACCAGATGCTCGAGTAGCTCCGGATGATGGCGCCCCAGATGGTCGGGGATGCCCCGCCGGCCTTGCGCCATGCCAGCGCCAGCGCGGCCGACCTGGCCGCCAGCGCTGCTCGTGGCGCCGGTCCGCTGGCGCGTACTCGCGACGAGGTCACCGAGGGAGCCAGACTGCGCCTGGCCGACTCGAACGAGGCCAGGTGTGGAGTGTCTCCGGCACTGGCTGGGAGAAGCTACGATCGGCCGGGCAGCGCGACTCCCCGCTGAGTCGTGATCGCTGCCAGGGGCTGACGACGAGGCCCCGCCAACCAGTGCTTGCAGGACGACAAGGTCTTCCATTCCGTGCGAATCGGCATCCTGACCGACTTCCCCACGCGCTCGACGCTGTCCGGGCCGGCCATTCAGGCCGAGGTCCTGAAAGAGGGATTGGTGGCGCGAGGACACGAGGTCGTCCTGCTCGGTCCCGATACGCGATCGGCTCGTCCGCTCGAACCTGGTCAGGAGACCTTCCTCTTTCGGGGCATCTCCCATCCCGCGCACCCTGGAGTCAAGGTCTCGCTGCCGGCAAGCCCTCGCAGGATGCGCCATCCACCCAGGCTGGACGTCGTGCTCGCCCAGACCACGAATCCCATGGCCTGCTACGCGAACTGGATCCGCCGGATGTGGCGCGTACCCGTGTTGCACACGCATACCATCCACTTGCCGACACATGCTCACCACCTGCTGCCGGGCGTGCTGGCGCGAATGGCCGTCCCTCGCCGTCTCAGCGGGCGACTTGGCCGTGTGGGAGAGCGGTCGTTCGTCAGGCTGTACAACGCCGGCGACACACTCGTCGTGCAGAGTCCCCATCTCATCGACTACTGGCGTACCCGAGGGGTCACGGTACCCATCGAAGTGCTCGAACGGCCTATCTATGGGCCGGCCTTCGACCGGCCAGCGGGCCGCGATCCCTTCCCCGCCACAGCGAGTCAGGGGGCGCGCCTTCTGGTGGTCTGCCGACACGACCGGGAGAAGTCCCTGGACCAGTTGATCAGGATCTTCGATGAGCGCGTCGCCGCGCAGGCGCCCCAGGCGACGCTCACCTTGTTGGGCACCGGCGCCGCACACGACGAACTGAAGGCTCAGGCAGCAAGGTCGCGGTCCGCCCACCGCATCTTCCTGCCCGGCGAGGTCGAGTTCGATGAGCTGGTCGACTGGTATCGGAACGCCGATCTCTTCGGCTACACCTCGGTCTCGGAGACATTCGGGAACGTGGTCAACGAAGCCATGTACTGCGGGCTTCCGGTGGTGGCCTTCGATGACGGGATGGGGGTCGCCCACCTTGTCAAGGACGGGTGGAGCGGCCGGCTGGTCGACCCCGCATCCAGATCGGCGGAAGCCGATTGGGGACAAGCCTGCCTCGCGCTGCTGGCTGATTCGCAGCTTCGCCGGACATACGGCGCGCGCGGCGCGGCTGCGGCCGCGGAGCGCTCGCGACTGGAGCACGTGCTCGAGCGCCTGGAGGTGTTGATGGAGCGTGCCCGTCAGCATTGCCGCGCTACCGTCGTGCCGCCTCTTTCCGCCCTGCCGCCGGCCCGACAGGAGCGGTCGCTCCGTTCCTGTCTCCGATGGTGGCGGTTCTGGAACTCCCTGTTCATCGGTGTCAGCTACGCCGCCAACCTGGACCGCCTGCCCGCAGTCTTGTCCAGGCCCTGGCTCATGGAAGCCGGGAGGAGGGCGACCAAGGGTGATCACGCGCCGCCGGCGCGGCGCCGTTCCGGTCATCGCTGACGTCTGCCCTCTGTCAGCGGTGCCCGGCCGTCCGCGCCGCGAATCACGCTGAGGGACGGCGACCGGGCGGAGAGTCCGGGGATCTACGCCGGCTGCGCCGGTCGCTCGCGCGGTGCGCCCTGCTTGCCGTCCAGCTGGTACTCGTAGATCCGGTACGTCTGGTAGATCCGCGCGCCCAGCTTCTCCAGGGCGCCGCGCATGCGGACATTGTCCTCGAGCACCAGCGACGCGTCCGCGCCCCGCCCGCCACGCGCGAGAGCTGCCTCCCACGTCTTGACGTACAGCGGAACGCCGAGCGGCAGCTTCCGGTACTGCTGCTTGACGCCGAGCGCGAAGATCCGCAGCGCGTCGATGTTCCGGCGCCCGAATACCCAGTGGTACCACCCGAACGGCAGCAGCTTGCCGTCCATCTTCTTCAGGACCTGGTTGAAGTCGGGGAACGTGATGGCCGCGGCGGCGGGCTCACCGTCGACGAACGCCCACCACGATAGCCGCGGGTCGACCATCTGCTTCATGCCCCGCGCCAGCATCATGAACTCGTCACGCGGCACGCGCGCATGGCCCCAGTTGTGCTCCCACGCGTCGTTGTAGACGTCCCGGAACCACAGGATCTCCTCGTCCCAGTCGGCCATGTCCAGGTGTCGGATCTCGACCTCCGGGTGCCGGTCGAGGAAGCGCTGGGAGGCGCGCGCGAGCCGCTCTGGGATGGGGGCGCGGTCGAGCCAGTACGCGTACCAGTCACGCACGCCGACCATGCCGAGCGTCTCGTAGTGGCCGGCGTAGTAGTCGCGGTTGTGGGGGTTGAGCAGCGCAGGGTCGGTGTCCCAGCCATCGACCCTGAGCCCGAACTCGTGATTCGGGGAGAAGTTGTATGGCCCCCGCGCAGCTGCGACACCCTGCCCGCGCAGCCACTCGGCTGCGGTCTCGAATAGCGCCCGGCTGACTTCGATCTCGTCAGGGAACTCGAAGAACCCGAAGAAGCCGACGTCCTCGTCGACTCCCTGCCCGGGGTCCATGACCGTCGCCGCGATGGTGCCGACTGGGGCACCGTCGCGGGAGGCGATGAAGCACTCCACGCGGGCGCGCCGAAAGAACGGGTTCTTGTCGGGGTGCAGGAACTCCTTTCGCTCGGCCAGCAGTGGAGGCACCCAGTGGGTGTCGTCTGCGTAGATGGGCCACCATGTCTTGCAGAACCGGACTGCATCTCGCGGTAGTTCGATGGCTCGGACCTCGACGGACATCGGGGTGTCTCCTACGGCCGTGACTCGGCCGTCCGCAGGTGGACGGCGATCTGCCACATCCCGACCTCCGGGCGTGATCGAGGTGTCCGGCGCGCCCCCCGGATCATCTCGTCAACGTCCCGCGAGCGGTGCATGGGTACGACATCAGTCCGACACCCTATCAGTCGCGGTCAAGACGACCGGCCAGTCCTCGGTCAAGACGACCGCCCCTGCCGCTGCTTCGACCGTCTCGCACGTGCTAGGCTCGTCGCCCCCCGACCGAAGGAGATGAGATGAGGATCGCAGTCACGCTTCCCGCAGCCGACCTGGACCGCGCCAAGGCCTGGTACTCCAAGATCCTGGGCCTGGAGCCGGTCGAGATCGAGCCGATGGGCGAGCTCTGGTACGAGCTCGGCGGATACCGCTTCATGGTCTACTCCTCGCAGTTCGCCGGCACCAACCAGGCGACCGCAGCCGGGCTCCTGGTCGACGACGCGGAGGCCACCATCGCAGAGCTGAGGGCTCGAGGCGCCACGTTCGAGGACTATGACTTCGGCGAAGACTTCCGCACCGTCGACGGCGTCATGACCTTGCCTGATGGCCGCAAGTCGGCCTGGATGAAGGATTCGGAGGGGAACATCCTCGGTATCTCGCAGGCGGGCGAGTAGGCACGGGCAGCCGGCACGGTCCCTGGCCGGCTTGGCTGCCACTCACGCTCCGCTCGGGGAGGACGTCTCGTCGAGCACCCGAGCCATGACCTGCGCGAAGCGGGCCGGCTCCTCGAACGACGGCCGGTGCCCGGAGTGCTCGAAGACGATGCGCTCCTTGGCCGGTGCCTCCAGCTGCTCGAACCACCCGTCGGCGAGGACCGCCCGGCCTCGTGCCTCGTGGGCGCCCTGGACCATGTAGATCGGCACCTCGAGCTCGGTGATGTCGCGCCGGAAGTCGATGTCCTGCAGCTGCGGGTAGAGGACCGCGAACGTGTCGAGGAAGGCGCGTAGTCCGTTGACCTGGTCCATGAACGTGTTCTCCGGCACGAAGAGCGTGAACGGCAGCTCCGTGTCCCCGTCCCACTCCGGATAGGGGTTCCAGTCGTGCTCGTGCGATAGCGCGCGCTCGTAGTCGAGGATGTCCTCGTATGGGGGAGGCCCGCTCTCGCGCAGCGCTTCGGCCAGCCCCTCGTCGCCGACCGACTCGGCCCAGGCCACCGTGTCCTCCCAGAACATCACGTCCGTCTCGCGCTGGCTGACCATCTGGCCGCTGCCGATGACCGCGTGGTAGAGGTCTGGTCGTTCATCCGCGGCGAGCACCGCCAGCGTGCTGCCCCAGGAGTTGCCATGGACGTAGATGGCCGCTTCGTCGAAGCGCTCCCGCAGATACTCGGAGAGCTCGATGGTGTCGGCCACCATCTGCTCGAGGGTCAGCGACTCGGTGGGATCGAGCGCCGCGTACGACTTGCCCGTACCCCGCTGCTCCCAGGTGACGACCACGAAGTCGTCCTCCAGGGACGTGTCGGCGCGCATGGCCCCGAGATCGGTCCCGCCGGGGCCGCCGGCGAGGTGCAGCAGCACCGGTGCCTCGGTGCTGCGACCGCGGATCATGAGAGCCTGCTCGTGCCCACCTATCGTTACGCTCGTCAGCTCCGCGATCGAGCCCGCGCACGGGCGTGCCATCGGGGCCCAGGACGGGCGCCGTCGTGGCCGGCCGGGACACCAGAAGAGCGAGTCCGGCGAGCCCAAGGGTGGCCACGATCGTCAGGGCCCAGCCGAGGAGGCCCAGGCGGTGCGACGCGGGGCGCCCCAGTCGCGCCGCCAGCTCGACGCCGTAGACAGCACCCAGAACCATCGGTGCCAGTCCCAGCAGGTAGGTCACGCCGCGCCCGAGGACGGCCGCGATGATGCCGTAGGTCGAGCCCAGGTTGACCGTATCGACGGTCGGACCGGTCGTGGCCATCCGCCCCAGCTCGAACGCGGCGACGAAGGTGACCGGCGCCAGCAGCAGGGACCAGCGCGACCCCAGTACGAGACCCGCCAGGGCACCCACGATGAGCGCGCCGGCCATCCACCAGAGCGCGTCGGCCGTGGTGGCCGGACCCCTTGGCGTCAACCAGGCCGCGACGATCCCGCCCGTGGCGGCCACCGCCGTGGCGACGGCCAGCGCCAGCCATCTGCCGGACCAGATTCTCCCGAGCAGCCTCAGGTCTCGGTTGCCGGCCCGGCCGATCCCCATCACGCCCTGGCTTGCCTGTACCCCCATCACAACGCTTCATCCTCGTGGTTCGTGGTTCGTGGTTCGTGGGGCGCTGCGGAGCCCGCTGCCCCTGTAGTAATGTAAGCAAGTACTTGCTGTCTTGGAGGCTATCACATGGGGCGAGCCGACACCGAGACCAGGATCCTCGCGGCTGCGTCCGAGCTGATCGCGGAACGGGGCTACTCCGCCACCACCACCAGCTCGATCGCCGAACGCGCGGGGGTCAACGAGGTGACGCTCTTCCGGCGCTTCGGCAACAAGGCGGGCATCCTGCGGGCTATGGCCGTCGCGGCGGCCGCTGCCCGCAGTGAGTTCCCACCCCTCGACGCGCTCGTTCCGGGCGATCTGAGGGCGACGCTAGTGAACCTGGCCGAGACTGAGATCAGGGACGCCATCGCCAGCGGTGGCCTGGTGCTCCGCCTGACGCTGGAGGCGCGCTCCGTCCCGGAGGTGCGTGAGGTCATGGGCCAGATCTCGGCCTCGAGTCTCGAGCGGCTGGCGCGCTTCCTGCGCGGGTACCAGGAGGACGGCTCGCTTCGATCGGACTTCGACGCGGAGCTGCTCGCAGAGGCGTTCTTCAGCCTGACCTCGACGCTGGTGATGCAACGGATGACGCTCATCGAGCCGCGACTGCCGGCGGCCAGAGAGATCAGCACGATGGCAGGTCAGCTCGTGGACTTGATGTGGTCGGGCGTAGGCCCGGGAAGGGGGAATCGATGAATCGCACCAGGGCCAGACTGGTCGCCGTGTTCGGCGCCATCGCTGCCGTGCTCGCGGGGGCGGCCAGCGCTGCGGGCGTGTTCCTGCGCGGCGATCTGGCCACCGCCGAGTTCGTGACCGTTCGCGGTGAGGTCGTGCGGGTCGTGACCGAGGGCATCTACCGCTTCAATGCCGAGGGCATCGTGGCCGAGGGCGTGGGCTGGGACATCGTGACCCTGTTCGCGGTCGTGCCCGCCGCCATCGTGGCGCTGGCGATGACGGGGCGTGGTTCCCTCCGGGCCAGCCTCGTCGCTGCCGGGTTGCTGGCCTACTTCTGCTACCAGTCGGCTGAATACGCCGTCTTCTGGGCCTACGGACCACTGTATCCGATCTACGTGACCACGCTCGCGCTGAGCGTGTCGGCGCTGGGCCTGCTCGTCCACGGCCTGGACCTCGAGGCATTACGCGAGCACATCCGACCCTCATTCCCGCACCGCGCCATCGCCGGCTACGGCATCGCTGTGGTCGTGATCCTGGCGGGGCTCTGGCTGCCCGTCATCGCGGGCACGCTCGGCGGGGAGGTCGGTGACGAGCTACAGGGCGCCTCCACGCTGGTGGTGCCGGCGTTCGACCTGGGGCTACTCGTGCCGCTGGCCGTCTTCACCGGGCTCGCCGTCCACCGGCGTCTCGCCGTCGGATACCTGCTCGGGATGGTCCTCCTCGTCAAGGGTGCCTCGATGGCGCTGGCCATCGCGGCCATGCTGGTCGTGGAGTGGCGCGTCACCGGTGAGATGTTGCCGCCGCCACTGGTCGTGTTCGCGGCGGTCGCGGTCGCGAGCGTGGCCATCGCCGCGCGGGCGCTGCGGTCGATCGCTGAGCTGGGGCCGGTGGCCACGCCCACGGGCGACCTGCCGGCGGCGACTGCCGCTGCGCATGGGTAGCGGGCTGGCAGTCCCTGGGTGGCGGGAAGCGGCGGCGGCCCTCGGAGATCATGGATGGTGACCGCAGCGTCCCCCATACTCGAGTCGAACATCGTCCGACTCATTGAGGCCGTGCGCATCACTTCGACATCGGCCGCGCCTTGGCCACGTTCCGCACGAGCCCGCCGCCGCACCAACGACCACCGGATCGACTCACGCGCAGGCGCGTGACCCTCGATGGATCGCCGGCCGTGGACGACAGCGGATCTCACGCCCAAACCGGGAGCGCCGGAACTCGTGGTGATCCAGGTCCGTGTGCCTGCCGAGCACCATTCCGGATTCGAGGACTGGCTGCGCCAATTCAACAGCGCCGTCGAGCTCTCGGCGGGCCACCTGGACTACGACCTCACCCCGCCTACGCCCGGCTTCGACGAGGACTGGGTCCTGGTCCACCGTTTCACCGACCGCACGTCGGCCGCAGCCTGGGTCGCATCTGGCGAACACGCGGAGCTGATCGCCACTCTCCGACCCCTGGCCCTTGGTGATATCGACGTCCATCTCTACACCTCCGACCCGCGCCGCCGGGGGCGGGTATCGGCGCTCTTCACGACCCGGGTCGACCAGGGACGCGAGCAGGAGTTCCTCCGATGGAGCACGCGGGTCGCGACAGCCCAGGCTGCCTTCGAGGGTTTCATCAGCTACCAGGTCGAGCCCCCGATCGAGGGCGTCCAGCCCGACTGGGTGGCAGTCCTCAGCTACGACACCGACGCCCACATGCGTGCGTGGCTCTCGTCCTCCGAGCGGGCGGCGTTGCTGGAGGACGGGGCCTCGTTCGACTCCCGGGCGCGGGTCCACATCGTGCGCAACGACCTCGACGCCTGGTTCAACGCTCCCGGTGGGGCAAGGAAGGTGGCCCCGGCCTGGAAGCGCAACATGCTCGTGCTGCTCGTGCTCTACCCGGTGGTCTTCCTGACCGCTACTTGGATCCAGGATCCGTTGCTCACCGACAATGGTCTGCCCTTCTGGCTTGCGCTCTTCATCGCCAACATCATCTCCGTCCTGACCCTGGGCTGGATCCTGGTGCCCGCGGCCGACAAGCTCTTTGGCTGGTGGCTCTACCCCGAGGGTCGCAGCCGTCGACGGACGACGGTCATCGGCACCGGCGTGGTGGTGGCGTTGTATGGAGTCTCGCTGGTCCTGACCTCGTGGATCTCGACCTGGCCCTGGCCGTAGGTATCTTTCAGGTGTGAAACGGCTTCCGATCGGCCGGTGGGAACGTGCCGCCGCTGGTGCCGGAGCCACGGGGCTGGGGTTCGGGTGACTGGGACCTGTGGCCTGAGTCAGGCGTCGGAGGAGTCAGCTTCGTCGGCATCGAGCGGCTCCAGCCACCGCGTCTCGGGCAGTGGGCCCAGCAGTGGGTGCAGGCCGATCTCATCGATCAGCGCCATCGCGCGATCGCGCGCATCTGACACACGTCTGGAGCGGGCGGCGAGGAGTGCGGCATCGGCCCAGGCGTCGGCGGCCTTGAGCTTGAGCCCCAGGTCCTCCAGCTCCGCGGCCGCTGTCTCCACGGCCTGACCGGCGGTGTCATCGGCCAGTCCATCGAGCCAGCGCCACTCCGCGTGTCGCCGTCGCGGACCATCGGCTGGCCGTGCGTCCTGGTGCAGATCGACCGCTCGCTCCAGCGCCTCCCGATCGTCGAGGCGGAGGGCCATCCTGGCGAGCTCGTGCGCGACGAAGACGCGTTGGAGAGCCCATACGTCCGTATCGTTCGCAGCCCGGGCAAGGGTCTCGAGCGCACCGCGTGGATCATCAGGCCAGCGAGCCCATGCTCTCGCGAGCAACCATTCGGCGGCGATCTGCGGCTCCACCTCGGCGCTCGATGCCTCGGACTCGCCCAGGGCACGGTCGGCTGCGGCGATATCACCGCGCAACCGGTGGACGTTGGCCTGGTGGAGGTACATGTGCGCGAGCAGCGGTGCCGCTGTCGAGGCTGCGATCGCTTCGTCCAAGTAGTTCGATGCCGCATCGAGACGCCCGAGCTCGACCACGTACTCAGCCTGATTGCCAGCCAACCAGGCGACCGTGTTGTCCGCAGCAGCGCGACGAGCTCTGTTCAGGCCCTCCTCGGTGAGCGCGACCAGCGGCCGAAGGTCGTCCCCGCGGTTGCTCCGGGTGGCGGGCAGGTTGATATAACAGCGAAGCAGCAGGTTCCGGTCGTCAGCAGCCTGGGCGAGTCGGAATGACTCCTCGAGCAGCTCGATCGCCTCATCCAGACGCCCAAGGAATGCATAGCTGACCCCCAGATCGTGCTTGGCCCAACGCAGTGTCTCTGCACCGGCGCTTGCCTCTGCCTCATGGACCGCACGTTCGAGCCAGGGGGTGGCCTGCTCGACCGGCCCGGCACGCCAATATGTCCAGCCGAGGAACGCGAGCAACTTCGCGCGGCCGGGCGACGGGGGCCCTGGCTCCAGGGCTGTGATGCCCTCTCGGAGCAGGGCTCGCGCGCCATCCACGTCGCCGGTTTCGTAGCGGGCCACGCCCTGGACACTGCGCAGGCTCGCCAGGAGCTGCTCATCCGCTGGCGTTGGGTCAGGGAGTGCCAGCAAGCCTGCGGTAGCGTTTGCCATCACCGCTTCCCGGTCTGCGGGATCGCCGGCGGTCCATTCCGCTCTGGCGTACTCATCAGCAAGCGCGGCGATCTCCCGGGGCCCGACCCTCAGCTTGGCCGCCTGCGCGATTGCCAGTCGATACCAGCGGCCGGCGGGAGCGAGTTGGCTCATCGCCGAGGCACGGCGCGCAGCTCGCAGCGCGGCCGCCCGGGTCAGCTCCCGCAGGTTCCCGACATCGACGTCTCGGTCTACCGGCAGCTCCTCCTCGTAGGCGAGCGCGGCAGCGAGATGGCCGCCGATCAGCTCGGCGAACTCATCGATGCGGTCGGCCAGTTCTTCCTCCGCCCAGCGCGCGATCTTCACGTGAATGCGGGATCGCTCACGCTTGGGCAGTGATTCGTAGGCGACATCGCGGATGAGAACATGGCGGAAGCCGTACTCGGCGGCACCGGCCAGCGACGACGGCTCGCGGTGCACCACCAGGTCCTTGACCCGCAGACCCCGGATGCGCTCGCTGGTGAGCGCCAGGCCCTCGCTCGAGATGTGGGCCACGAGCTGGTCCCAGAAGATGCGTCCGATGACGGCGGCATCCTGGGCCACTTGCTTCTCCTGACTCGGCAAGGTATCGAGGCGGGCTGTCAGCACGGCCTGTACCGAGCCCGGATCTCGATCTCGTCGACCGGTACAGCCAGCTGCCAGCGACCATCGACGAACCGCAGCGCGCCGCGGTCGACGAGCATGCGCACCATCTCTTCGGCGAAGAGGGGGTTGCCCTCGGCCCGCGGGATGATGTGGTCACGTAGGACTGCAGGGACGCCCCCCTCGAGGAGACCCCCCAGGAGCGCGGTACTGGCCTCGGCATCGAGCGGTTCGAGCACGATCGCAGCGGCGTTGGGCAGGCCGCCGCCCCAGCCGGGCCTGATGCCAAGGAGCTCATGCCGAGCGAGGCAGAGGATGACCATCGGTCCCTCGCCCCAGCGGGCCAGGAAGTCCAGGAACGAGAGCACCCCGTCGTCAGCCCAGTGGATGTCCTCCACCACGAGCACCAATGGCTCCAACCGGGCGATGGCACCGAGGTATCGCCTCCAGGCCTCGAAGAGCTCCTCCCGTGGTCGCTCCCGTGGTTCCGCGATCCCGAGTACGGCTTCCAGAGCGTCCTCGACGCCGGCGTCGTCGGCGTCCAGGTCCAGCTCGGAGAGACGTGCACGCAGCTTGTCGCGGGCTGCCTCGGGGGAATCGTCGTCGTGGATGCGAGCATCCGACCGGACGACGTCAGCAAAAGGTCCGAAGCTGGGTCCCGCGTAGGCGAGGCAACGGCCCTTGCGCCAGTGGTACACATCGGGCAGCCCATCGAGATACTTCTCGAGCTCCCAGGTCAGGCGACTCTTGCCCACGCCAGCGCTGCCGATGACGGTCACCAGATGGGGGCGGCCGTCTGCGACGGTGCGCCGGACCGTCTCCTTGAGCAGTGTCAGCTCGTTGTCGCGTCCCACCAGCGGCGACTCCAGTCCGAGCGGAGCCCGACGTCCTCCGCGCCCGCTCTTGACGGCGACAGCCCGCCAGGCCGCGACCGGCGCGCCCTTGCCCTTGAGCTCGAGCGCCGGCAGCTCGGCGTGCTCGATGACATCGCGAGTAGCGCTGTACGTGGAAGGGCCGATGGCGACCGTGCCGGGCGCCGCGGCCGCCTGGAGTCGGGCAGCGGTGTTGACCGCATCACCGGTGACGAAGAGGTCTCGCTCCTCCGCGGCCCGGGACTGGTCCACCAGGACCTCTCCTGTCTCGACCCCGATGCGCAGGGCCAGCTCGGGACGCTCGCCCGCCGTGGCCGCGAGTCCGGCCATGACCGCCTGCATCTCCAGGGCCGCCCGCACGGCCCGCTCGGGGTCGTCCTCGTGGGCGACCGGCACGCCGAAGACCGCTAGCAGGGCATCCCCAGCGAACTTCTCGATGGTGCCCTCGTAGCGCCGGACCTCGATGGAGAGGCGCTCGAACGTATCGCCAACGAGAGATGACACGAGCTCGGGATCGTGCGTCTCGCCCAACCCAGTGAAGCCCACCAGGTCGGCGAACAGAAGCGTGGCCACCTTGCGCTCGCGGACGCGGTCGCGTCGCTGGTCCCTGCTTCGACTGTCGTTCGCGCCGACAGCGGCCCCCGAGGCCGCACCGCAGTGCTTGCAGAAGCGTGCATCTACATCGAGGGACGCGCCGCATGCCCCGCATCGAGCCTCCACGGCGAGACCGCAGCCCGGGCAGAACCGGGCGTCGTCATCCAGCCTTCGGCTGCAGCCATGACATTCCATCGACGCACCCTACAGGATTCGGATCTTGGGGCTAGATGGCTGGCGCACGCCGAGTTCGCGCTGTCCCCACAGTCCGCAGAACGCTATCCGTTGCTGCGCGACCCCTCCCGGCTTGCGCCGTCAGAGTGCCCTCGCGGACGGGAGAGACAGTCCGTCCGGCAGTGTCGGTGGAGCCCCGGGGGTGCGAACATGACGACCCACGCCATCCGACTGCACGCCGGATCCCCCACGGCCGGTCACCGCAGGGGGTTCCACCCATGCTCGCACCGCGCTTCGCCCTCGCCGCCGCTCTGCTCACGGGCGTCTGTGTCCGCACCCGCATCCGCCGCCGAGCCTGCACCGGCGTTCGCGCCGCCATTCGAGCCTGCTGCCTGCCCGTTCATCCTGCCGACCGGCCAGGTCGAGGGCGAGACCGTGGAGTGCGGCTATGTCGTCGTGCCGGAGGACCGCTCCGATCCGGACTCGGGCACCATCCGCATCGCGACGGCCATCTTCCATCCTCCCGGCGGGGCGACGCATCCCGACCCCGTCGTGTACCTGGAGGGCGGACCCGGCGGCAGCCCCCTGAAGCTGGCCGGGACGCTGCGCGACTTCGACAGCTCCTACCGTCCCTTCCTCGAGTCGGGCCGCGACCTGATCCTCGTCGACCAGCGCGGCGTCGGGTTCTCAGAGCCGGCGCTCGAGTGCCCGGCCTTCAGCCAGCTCTATCTCGACCTCCTCGACCAGCGCCTCGGTGAAGACCCGGAGCGCGTCAGCGGGGACAGGATGCGTGCCCTCAAGGTCGAGGCCCTGGCCGCGTGTGCAGACGACCTGAGGGCATCGGCCGACCTGGGCGCGTACAACACCGCCGAGATCGGCGCCGACATCGAGGACCTGCGCGTCGCGCTCGGGCTCGAGCAGCTGAACCTGTGGGGCACGTCGTACGGCACCTGGGTGGCGCTGGCTGCCATGCGCGACCACCCCGGCGGCATCCGCAGCGTCATCCTCGATGCTCCGCTGACTCCGGAGGCCGATGTCTACGTCGACGCACCATCCAGCTTCGCCCGAGCCCTCGAAGAGGTCTTCGCCGCCTGCGCCGCGGATGCCGAGTGCGCACAGGCATTCCCGGAGCTGCCCGCTGTCCTGGCCGCGACGGTGGAACGGCTCGACGCTGTCCCGGTCGCGGTCGACATCCTCGATCCCATCGAAGGCCGGCGGGTGGACATGCTGATCGACGGTTCGACCTTCCTCGAGCTGGTGTTCAGAGCGCTCTACCAGGCACCCATGCGGGCGGCCCTGCCCGCGATGATCGCCGATGCTCGCGAGGGGGAGTTCAGCACGCTCCTCAACATCGCTCAACTCGACGTGCTGCGGCAGGGCTTCCGCAGCTGGGGCATGTACTACTCGGTGCTGTGCCACGACGAGGTGCCTTTCTCCTCGCTCGAGGCCTTCGAGTCTGCTGCGGACGAGCATCCTGAGCTGGCCGGCATGTACAGCCACTTCGAGATCGGACCACTGCCGTTCGAGCTGTGCCCACTGTGGGACGCTGGCGCCGCGCCGCCGACCGAGAACCGCCCGGTCGATGGCGACATCCCTGTGCTGATCACGACCGGCCAGTACGACCCCATCGTGCCCCCGACCTGGGGCCGGCGGGCCACCGAAACGCTGACCGGCGCCTCCTTCCATGTGTTCCCAGGGCTGGCCCATGGCGCGAGCGGATCGCCGTGCGCCACCGAGATGATGCTGGCATTCCTTGAGCAGCCCACGGCTGCGATCGATGCATCCTGCATCGCCGCGATGCCGATCGCGCCATTCGACATCCCCTCGGGCACCGCCGCTGCCGTCGAGATCACGCTCGAGCCCTTCTCCAGCGACGCGGTCGGATTGCGAGGGGTTCGTCCCGGCGGCTGGAGCGAGCTTGCGCCCGGGCAGTTCGGCCGCAGGGCCACCGCCACCGATCCCACGTCGCTCGTCGTGGCACCACTGCCGCTGCTACATGACCAGGCGCTGGCGCTGCTGACCGACCGGTTCGGTCTGACTGGACCGCCAGAGCCGCTCGCGACGGTCTCGGCCGGCGAGCTCGACTGGACCCGCTACGGCACGGAGGTGCAGGGTGTGGCCATCGACTTCGCTATCGCGCCGTCAGGTGAGACCTCGCTCATCGCCGTGCTCACGAGTGCTCCCGCGGAGCGCGACCAGCTCGTCGACTCGGTCCTGCTACCGGTCATCGAAGGCCTTCGCCCGCTCAGCCAGGACTCCGGGAGCACATAGAGGTTCGAGCCCGGTGGCCAGGGTTGCTGCGCCCAGGGCGGCGAGGGGAAACGAGTCTAGGGTAGTGTCGGTGGCAGGCACTGGCCGGCATGGCCATCGCCCGCCGTGGAGGCTTCAGGTGTCGCTAGTGACTGGGTAGCAGTCACCAGGAGGTAGAAACGTGACCGAACAGTTCTTCAACGAGGTCTCAGGCCCCATCCCGTTCGCCGGAAAGGGCTCAGGAGAGCCGCTGTCGTTCAAGGTCTACGACCCCGATCGGATGGTTCTTGGGAGGCGTATGGAGGAACACCTGCGTATCGGCGTCTGCCTCTGGCATTCGTTCGCGTGGGACGGCCGCGACATGTTCGGGGCCGGGACCCTCGATCGCCCGTGGCTCGACCCCTCGCTCGAGCCGATGGCCGCGGCGCGCTTGAAGATGGCCGCGGTGTTCGAGTTCCTCGAGAAGCTCGGCGTGCCCTACTACTGCTTCCACGACGTGGACGTGGCGCCGGAGGGTGATTCCTACCGCGAGCTGCACGACAACCTGGACGCGCTCACCGAGGACGCCCTGGGCTACCAGGAGCGGACTGGCACCCAGCTACTGTGGGGCACGGCCAACCTGTTCACCAATCGGCGCTACCAGGCCGGCGCCGCGACCAACCCTGATCCCGAGGTCTTCGCCTACGCCGCAGCGCAGGTCTGTCACATGCTCGAGGTCACCCAGCGCCTGGGTGGCACCAACTATGTGCTGTGGGGCGGCCGAGAGGGCTACGACACGCCGCTCAACACGGACTTCCGCCGTGAAGGAGACCAGCTGGCACGGTTCCTGCACCTCGTAGCCGAGCACAAGGCCAAGATCGGCTTCGAGGGGACCCTGCTGATCGAGCCCAAGCCGCAGGAGCCGACGAAGCACCAGTACGACTACGACTCTGCCACGGTGCACGGCTTCCTCACCCGCTATGGCCTCGACGGCGAGTACCGGCTCAACATCGAGGCCAACCACGCCACGCTGGCGGGCCACAGCTTCCATCACGAAGTCGCGTATGCGATGGCCAACGGCATGTTCGGCTCCATCGATGCCAACCGGGGCGACCCCCAGGTCGGCTGGGACACCGACCAGTTCCCGAACTCCGTCGAGGACCTGGTCATGCCCATGTACATCCTCTTGCAGGGCGGTGGTTTCACCACCGGCGGCTTCAACTTCGACGCCAAGCTGCGCCGTCAGTCCACCGACCGTAACGACCTGTTCCACGCCCACATCGGTGGCATCGACACCCTGGCCAGGGCCCTGCTCGTGGCCGCGGACATGGTCGAGGACGGCACCCTCGCGTCGATGGTCGAGGAGCGCTACGCGGGCTGGTCGGGCCACCTCGGCAAGACGATCATGGACAGCGGCGCCTCGCTGTCCGACCTCGCTGGCCGAGTCAAGGCCGGTGAGATCGATCCGAGCCCGGTCAGTGGCCAGCAGGAACTCTACGAGAACGTCGTCAACCACCACATCTGGGCAGGGTCGAACGACTAGCCCGTCAAGCAGCGGAGCCGGCACCAGGCACGGCTCCGCTGGCTTCGGGGAGCCTGGAGCCCGGCGGACCCGCCCAGCCTTCGCTGGCGCGGCGCGGGCGGTGAGGGCCTGGATCCACGACGCAACCGATCAGGCGGACTGATGGCTGCCGAGGACGAGTCGACCTTCGATCGTCTGGCCTGGAGCTCACGATGGCCCGACCGTGTCGGTGTATCGACCACGGCCGCGCCCGCGTGGCACAGCCGTGGTCGATGCTTCTTGCCTACCTACCCCGGATGGGACACTTGAAGTCCTTCGCAGCTCCCGCTCGATCGTGACGTCGCCCGCCGCCGCGGCGGCCAGGATGTCGGCCTCGGAGGTCAGCAGGGTCGGATCGGTGTTGAAGGTCACCTCCCGAACGGCCCACTTGCCACCGTGGTAGCCCTTGTCGCCGGGGCCCACCGCGGCCACGGCACCCTGCTCCTCACCGGGGAAGATGTAGAGCGCGTCGCGACCTTCTTGCGGCGAGGCCGCCGGTGGGACGATCGTCCGGACCAGTTGGCCGTCGAGCCAGAGCGTTCCGGTCGCTGGCTTGCCTGCGAAAGCCGGTGCCGCCGAGGCGATGACGAGGAGGCTCGTGAGCACGAGCCCGATGATGAGATGACGCATGGCGTCTCCTCTCCGCTGAGGCCAGGTTCTCCGGCCGTCGGTACGCACGCTCTGCCTCTGCTGCGACGGTGGCGTGGCGGCCCGATGACGGAGCCGTGACCGTCGTGACGGGCGGATGACGCTCGTCGTTGGACATGCGGCGCGTCTTGTGCTGCTGATGCATCACGGAGCGCCCGTCAGCCTGGACTGAGGTCGCCTATCTGCTTACTCCACCCTGACATCGGCGTGCCAGCACCCTGACGCCCAGGCCTGAGACTCCTTCCCATGAGAGGCCTCCACATCCGTGACCGATGGCAACGCTGACGCACTCGGGCCCGGCTCCTGTGGGCCGCCACCTCGCTCAGCCTCGGACGTGGCCGATCCGTCCCACGGACATCGTGGTGACCCTGTTCGCGGCCGGGCTTCTCGTGGCCGGCATGTGGGTCGCCCATGGCGGACTCGACCAGCTGGGCACGCCCGCCGGGCTGATGACAGGCCTCGGTCAGGTCACGGCGCTGATCGGGACCTACCTCGCCCTCGCCCAGATCGTGCTCATGGCGCGCGTGCCCTGGATCGACCACGTCGTCGGCAGTGACAAGCTCATGGCCTGGCACCGCTGGCTGGGCATCGGCACCATCACGCTCATCCTCACCCACGTCCTCCTGACCACGACCGGCTGGGCCATGTCATCGGGCTCGGGCGTGGTGGCCGAGTTCCTGGCCATGAACGAGCTGTGGGACGTTCTCATCGCCACCGTCGGCACCGCGCTCCTGACCATCGTGGCCATCACCTCCATCGCCGCGGTCCGCCGCCGCCTTGCGTACGAGACCTGGTACGGCCTTCACCTGTACGCGTACCTGGGCATCGTGCTGGCCTTCGGCCACCAGATCGCCATCGGCGCCGACTTCATCGGCGATCCAGTGGCCCTCTGGTTCTGGATCGGGCTCTACGCCGTCACCTTCGGCCTGCTCATCTGGTATCGGGTGCTGACGCCGATGCGCACGTCTGCTCGACACCGACTGCGCGTGGCCGCAGTCGTCCGCGAGGCGCCAAGCGTCGTGTCCATCTACCTGACGGGCCGCGATCTGCACGAGCTCCCGCTGCGGGCCGGCCAGTTCTTCCACGTCCGCTTCCTGCGTCGGGGTGGCTGGTGGCGGCCACACCCGTTCTCGATCTCGGCGGCGCCGAACGGCGAGTACCTGCGACTGACCATCAAGGACCTCGGCGACGACTCGCATCGCATGCTGTCGATGCCGGCCGGCACACCCGTCTTCATCGAAGGTCCGTACGGAGCCTTCACGCGGGAGGTCATCAAGCGGGACCGCGTGGTGATGCTCGCCGGCGGCGTGGGTGTGACCCCGCTTCGGGCGATCTTCGAAGATCTGGAGCCCGGTAGCCAGCACATCACCTTCCTCTACCGCGAGGGCAACCCCGCCGAGACCATCTTCCGGGAGGAGCTGCTCGCGCTCGCAGCCCGGCACCGTGCGGAGGTCCGCTTCCTCGAAGGGCACCGCGGCAGCCCGGCCATGCCGGTCGATCCGATGGAGCCGCGGTGGCTCCGATCACTCGCGCCACACATCGCCGGGTCGGACGTGCTCGTGTGCGGCTCCAGGTCGTTCACCGAGTGCGTGCTGGCCTCACTCGACACGCTGGGCGTCCCGGCCCGGCACATCCACGCCGAACGCTTTGGGTACTGACATGCAGAACGATCAACGCGAACCCTCCCGCCTACCCGTCAGGGGCACATTCGGCCTGGTCGGCACGGTGGCCGCCCTGGCGCTCCTGCTCTCGTTCCGCAGCGCGCCCTCGCTCCCGCCGGGGGCGACCGTGGCCAACGACGACGAGGAGACTCAGGCCATCGCCGCCACAGCGACCGAGTCCGGTGCCGCCGAGGCCGAGTCGGAGCCTGGCGCCGCAGCCCAGGCATCGGTCTCGGAGGTCGCCCCGGAGGAGACCATCGAGGCCGCCGCCGAACCGGTCACCGAGCTTGCCACCGGTGAGGCGCTCACCGCCACGGGCGACGCCATCACCATCCGCTGGGGTGAGGTGCAGGTGGCCGTGACCGTTGAGGGCGACGACATCATCGACGTCGCGACGCTGGCCATGCCCATGAGTGACCGCCGCTCGCAGCGCATCAACACCTACGCCGAGCCGGTCCTGCGCGAAGAGGCCATCGCCATCGATAGCTCGGACGTCTCGGTCGTCTCCGGCGCCACGTACACCAGCCAGGCCTACGCGTCGTCACTGCAGTCCGCCCTGGACCAGCTGGGCGCCTGATGGTCATCGCATCGGCGCCACCGCCCGGCATCGCCACCCGCGATCCGGGGCGCCGGCGTGTCGAACGCGCGATGGGCACGATGATCAGCCTCTATCTGCCTGACGGCGGGGCTTCCTCGCCTCCGGTCGATGCCGCCTTCGCCTGGCTCCACGAGGTCGACGATCGGTTCAGCCCGTTCAAACCGGATAGCGAGGTCGGCCGCATGATGCGCGGAGAGGTTCGGCTGTCCCAGTCATCGGCCGACCTGGCCGAGGTGCTGGAGATCGCAGACACCGTGGAAGTGCTCAGCGGGGGCGCCTTCGATATCCGCGGCCACCGCGAGGATGGCCGGCCTGATCCGACTGGGGTGGTGAAGGGCTGGTCGATCGATCGCGCCGGCGCCATCCTCGCGGCCGCGGGCATCGCCCGGTTCTGCTTGACCGCCGGCGGCGATGTGCTCGTTCGCGGCGGGCAGGAGAAGGGTGTGCCCTGGAAGGTGGGTATCGCCCATCCCTTCGAGCCCGATTCCGTTGCGCTCGTGCTGCAGGGCGACGATCTTGCCGTGGCCACTTCGGGAACGACCGAGCGCGGGCATCACATCACCGATCCCCACTCGGGCAAGGCGGCCGACGAGCTGCTGACGGTGACCGTGGCCGGCCCCGACCTGGCGCGCGCTGACGCCTACGCCACGGCCGCATTCGCCATGGGCCGTGAAGGCCTGCGCTGGGTGGACGCGCTGCCGGGCTACTACGCCGCCGGCATCACCCACGACGCTCGCCTCGTCTCCACGCGAGGCCTCGATCGCCTCCGCGCCTGACAGGAGGCGCAGACGGTAGGTCCGCGTGTGTGATGCAATCGACGCTGACATCGTCACGGATGCACGACACGCTTGCTGGAGGGAGCCACCATGGCGCAACTCGGGATCAACACCTGTTTCGCGGTGAAGCGCTGGCCTCGTCCGGCGGATTGGGCCCCCATCGTGCGCGACCGACTCGGCCTAGACCTTGTCCAAGTCTCGCTGGACCTGGTGGACGTGACGCAGAGCGAAGAGTCACTGGCCCGCCTCGTCGATGAGCACCTGGAGGCGGCGGCTCGTCACGGGATCCGCATCCACTCCGTCTTCACCGGCATCGCGGGCTACTCCTCGAACCTGCTGCTCCACCCGGACGAGCGCGAGCGGGATGCAGCGGAGCGCTGGTATGAGCGCGCCATCGCATTCACGGCGCGGCTCGGCGCCGAGTCGGTCGGTGGGCACGTCGGTGCCTACAGCGTCCCCGACTGGGCAGACGCGGAGCGGCGCTCCACACTGTGGGAGGAGCTCAAGGTCCGCCTGAGCCGGCTGGCGTCCGCGGCGCACAGCCGTGGACTCGAGGGGTTCCTCATCGAGAACCTGGCCGCCCGGCGCGAGCCTTCGACGATGGCCGACATCGAGTCGCTCATCACCGACGGTGACGACGAGCATGTCCCACTCCAGCTTTGCCTGGATGTGGGGCACATGTGCGTGCCTGGGACCGAGGGTGAAGAACGCGATCCCCATGCCTGGTTGCGGCGGCTGGGCCGTCGCGCGGCCGTCATCCAGATCCAGCAAGGCGACGTCCTCGGCGACCGGCACTGGCCGTTCACAGCTGAGCACGATGAGGTCGGCCGCATCGTTCCGAGCAGGGTGCTGGAGACGCTGGGTCAGGCCTCGACGGCGCCGCTGATCTTCGAGATCATCCCCGCTTTCGAGGCTCCCGACGATGCCACGCTCGCCGATCTGGTCGAATCGGTGCGGCGCTGGCGCGAGGCGATGGCCGACTTCGAAGCATCCGCAAACTGAGCCTCACCGCGAGTGTCGATCAGGCTCGTCGTACTTCCTTCCGACGGCCTCGTCGGGCGGTCGAATCGGGGCGAATATCGATTGACAATCGTGGCACGATGACGACTGGGTGTACCGACGGTCCAGATCCAGGCAAGACAAGCATGGGAGATGTTTGATGACCAGTGTTACCCGCTCTCGCGTTCACGCGCGAGTCGCCCTCCTCAGTGGCGCGGTCCTGACCGCATCGATGCTCGCTGGGGCGATGCCGGCAACCGCACAGGACGACGGGGCCGCGTTGGCCGAGTGCCTTGCTGCGGCCGAGCCCAAGACGTACGGGTATATCAAGCCCGGCCCGGACACGTGGTACCAGCGCGACGTTGACGGCTTCGTCTATGCGGCCGAGGCCGATGGCAACGAGGTCGTCGTCCTCGACACCGAGTACGACTCCGAGAAGGAGATCGCCAACATCGAGTCGCTCATCAACCAGGGCGTCGATGGCATCAGCATGTTCTCATCGACCGAGGCGGGAGCGACCCTGGCCGCGGAGGAAGGGAACAAGGCCGGCATCCCGGTCGTCCTCACCGACAGCGTCGGGACGGTCATCGCCAACGGCACCGATCATGTCGCGTCCATCGACTTCGACTGGTACGGCATGGGCGAGTCCTACGCGCAGTGGATGGCCGACAACTACCCCGGTGAGACGTTCGCCATCCTGACCGGGTTCTTCATCTCGCCGCCGAGTCAGCAGATCAACGCGGGCATGACCGAGAAGGCCGCTGAGCTTGGCGTCAACACCCTCATCGAGCCCATCCTCGAGACCGAGTACAGCCCGGACAAGGCTCGCGACCTCGCCCAGGACCTGCTCTTCTCGGGTGAGGAGCCTGGCCTCATGTTCGTGATGGACGAGGACATGGCCACCGCGGTGATCCGCATGCTGCGCAACGAAGGCGCGCTGGACAATCCGGTCAAGGTCTTCGCTCAGAACGGCTCGCCGGCCGGCATCCCGCTGCTCCACGAAGGCTCGCTGAAGTACACCATCAGCAGCTCGCCTGGCTGGGAGGGCTATGTCGCCTACCACGCGCTGAACAACTACGTCCAGGGCTGCACCGATGAGATCAACAGGCAGATCATGCTGCCGGTGATCCCGGTGACCCCGGAGAACGTGGACGATCCGACCCAGGTCGTGCCCTGGGAGCCGGATGCCGTCTACGAAGAGCTGACCAAGACCCACTTCCCGGACTTGCTGCCCGCCGAGTAACGGGCACTCAACGGACTGCTTGCCGGTGATCGCGCAAGCAGAGGGGGCCGGATCGGACGTCACGGGTGACCGGGACGCTGGTCCGGTCCTTTCGCTGGAACACATCTCCAAGACGTATCCGGGTACTCGCGCCCTGATCGACGTCAGCTTCGATCTGTCCGCGGGTGAGGTCCACAGCCTCATCGGCGAGAACGGGGCTGGCAAGTCCACCCTCATGAAGATCCTGGCCGGGGTCGTGGCCCCCGACGAGGGCAAGATCGTCATCCGGGGTCAGGCGCGGCAGCACCTCACGCCGCGCTCGGCTCTCGACCTCGGTGTCAGCACCATCTACCAGGACGCGGACATCGTGAGTAGCCTGACCGTGGCCGACAACATCTTCCTCGGCCAGGAGCCGACACGTGGACTGGACGTGGTCGACACACGCGCGCAACGGCGCGTCTCAGCCGAGCTCATCGAGGACCTGGGCGTCACCCTGGAGCCCGACAAGCTCGGAGCGGACCTGACGCCGGCCGAACGCCAGCTGACCATGATCGTGCGGGCACTGCGCTTCTCACCAGCCGTGCTCGTCCTTGACGAACCGACCTCGTCACTAGGTCAGACGGAGACCGAGCATCTCCTGGGGTTGGTGCGCCGGCTGGCCGCCAAGGGCATCGGCATCATCTACATCTCGCACTACCTCGAGGAGGTGCTGCGGGTCGCGGATCGCATCACCGTGCTCAAGGATGGCCGACACGTGGATACTCGCCCCGCGCAGGGCAGCACCCCCGATGACCTGGTCCGCCTCATGGTCGGGCGCGACGCCTCTGCCTTCTTCGTCAAGGAGACCGTGGAGATCGGTGACGTGGCCATGCGTGCCGAAGGCTTCCTTGGGCCCGGCCTCAGTGAGCCGGCGTCGTTCGAGGTGCGGCATGGGGAGGTCTTGGGATTCGGTGGGCTTGTCGGGGCCGGTCGCACGGAGCTCATGGAACTGCTGTTCGGGGTCTCCAAGGCCACTGCCGGCGAGCTCCACATCGAGGGCCGGACCTTCAAGCCGCGCAGCCCTCGCGAGGCGGTGGCCGCCGGGCTATCCCTCGTGACCGAAGATCGAGGCGGCTCCGGGCTGCTGCCCGACCGACCCGTGCGTGAGAACCTGGCTGTCGCGTGGAACGAGCTTCGCGGCATCTTCGTCAAGGGGGAGCGACAGCTGGCAGAGGGCATCGTGGAGCGGCTTGGCGTGGTGACGCCATCGGTGGAGCAGGAGGTCAGGCGGCTCAGCGGCGGCAACCAGCAAAAGGTCGTGATCGGCCGGTGGCTGGCCGTCGACGCCAAGGTCTACCTCTTCGACGAACCCACCAAGGGCGTCGATGTCGGCGCAAAGCACGACATCTACGGCCTCATCGCGGAGCTCCTCAAGCAGGGACGCGCGGTGGTCATCGTGTCATCCGACCTGCCTGAGCTCCTGTCCATCAGCGACAGGATCGCCATCATGCGCCAGGGCCGGATCATCAACACCGTGCCCGCGGCCCGAGCCACGGAGCAGAGCCTGATGCGCGAGTTCCTGGGAGTGGCGCATGACTGAGCCGGTACAGGCCGCGCCGGGCGGGCCGGACCCCATGGCTGGGCGTACCACGCGGCAGCGCGTCACTCGGTTCGTGGCCGCGAATCAATGGGTGCTGTTGCTGGCGCTGACCATCGTGCTGGGCCTGTTCACGGGCCTCATGAACGAGCGCTTCTTCAACCCCCGCAACCTCATCAGCATCCTGGAGCAGTCGTCGGTGCTGGGGCTCGTGGCGGCGGGCGCGACCATCCTCATCATCTCGGGCAACTTCGACATCTCCGTCGGGGCCATCATCGGACTGTGCGCGGTGGTCATGTCGATGATCGTCCTGGCCGGATACCCCGAAGAGTTGGCGATGCTGGCAGGAGTCGCGGTGGCCGTGGCCTGCAGTGTCTTCAACGCCGGCGTCTCGCGCCTGTTCCAGGCGCCGACCTTCATCGTGTCACTGGCCACCCTGGGCATCTACACGGGCATCGGACTGTGGTTGACCGCCGGCATCATCCAGCTGGTGCCCGACAACTTCACCTTCCTGGCCGGGACGCGCATCGGCGGTACGATCCCGCTCATCTTCCTCATCAGCCTGGCGGGCTATGTAGCGGTCGGGTTCCTGCTCAAGTACACCCGCATCGGTCGGCGCACCTACGCCGTCGGAGACAATCCCCGTGCGGCCTTCCTGGCCGGCATCGACGTCTCGCGGACCACGGTGGGCCTGTTTGCCATCAACGGCGTCCTCGTCGGCATCGCGGCCATCGTGCTCATCTCGCGCATCGGCTCAGCACTGCCGGACACCGGCGCCGGCCTGGAGCTGCGCGCCATCGGAGCGGTCGTCATCGGGGGTGTACCCATCACCGGCGGTCGTGGCGGCGTAGTCGGGACATTTTTCGGTGTGTTGCTGTTGGGCGTCATCTCCAACATGCTCAACATGCTGCGCGTGGACCCATTCCTGCAGGACATCGCCTTCGGTCTGCTCATCGTCCTGGCCATCGGGGTGAGCTGGCTGCGCACACGCGTCGGAGCGGACGGCTAGCGGCCGACCACAGGCCGCCTCATACCCTCATACCCTGTCCACCCCACCGGTTACCAAGTAACCATGGCGATACCGGCTGTGCCGGACGCAGGCTCTCGGGGATATGGACCCCGTCACCCTGAGCCTCGTCCTCGAACGCCGGGCCGAGGAGATCCACGAGCCGGAGTTCGCCGCCTACGCCCCACTCGTGAGCTTCGAAGCCTTCCTGCCCGCGGAGCGGGTGTTCGGCTGGGTGCGCCTCGACGCGGATCGCCTGACCGACCTGCTCAACGTCCATGACCTCATCCGCCTCGCGAACGTGCTCGTCGAGGACCACCGCACCGGCAGGGCTGTTTCGGCCGACGAGACGCTTATCCCCCGGTCCGAGATCATCGCAGTCGTCGCCCGCGGCCCACGCGGCGACCCAGCCCGTCGCCGGGCGACTCGGGCTCATGCGGTGGTGTACCGATCAGGCATGTACAGCATCGGTGGCTTCGTTCACGCCCCGGTCGGCCTGGACGCTCAGGAGCGATTGCAGGACGGGAGTCCGATGATCCCGCTGACCGACGCATGGGTCGAGTACCGCTGTGGTGAACAGCACCGCTGCCATCGCAGCGACACGGTCATCGTCAACCGTGAGCTGGCGACCACGTTCGAGCTGGCCGGCGAGCCGACCGACTTGACGCCGCGAGGGCCACACCAAGCCTGACACGCCGTGCTGGCGCGCCATGCCTTCCCGGGCCTACTTCACCTGTGGTAGCCGAGGGCGCGCCTCCTCCCGATCGATGAGGGCGCGACCATCCGACAGGAGCGCTGTGCGCCGCCTCGCGGGCCTCGGCGAGCGTGCCCGCCGGCGTGAAGCTACCCGCGGCTGCCGAGCTTACCCGCGGATGGATGACCTCCAGCACTCGACCAGGCTGGGACACCGGTCATGATTCAGACGGAGTCGCAGCCAGCACAGAAGGGGGGACTGGCATGAGAGACCTGCGCGGCAAGAGCGCCATCGTCACCGGAGCATCCCGCGGCGTCGGAGTGAGCATCGCCCGTGCGCTCGCCTCTGAAGGCGTGAACCTGGTCCTGACGGCCCGGGCTGCCGACCAGCTCTCTCGGGTGACGGAGCAGATCCGCCGACAGGGAGTGCGCGTTGTGGAGGTCCCGGCCGATGTCACGGTAGCGGCCGATCGGGCTGCTATCGTGACCGCAGCCGAGCTGCACCTTGGGCAGGTCGACATCCTCGTCAACAACGCCGCCATCATCGAGTGGTCGCGTTTCGATGAGGAGGAACCCGAGGACATCAGCCTCATCATCGAGACGAACCTGGTGGCCCCGCTCCTTCTGACTCGAATGGTCCTGCCCGAGATGCTGAGGCGTCGTTCCGGGCACATCGTCAATCACGGCTCCCTGGCCGGCAAGGTCGCCATCCCCTTCGAAGCCACGTATGACGCCTCCAAGGGCGGGCTGCACCAGTGGGCCAGCGCGCTCCGACAGGAACTCGAGGGCAGCGGAGTCGGTGTGACCACCATCCTGCCCAGCTATATCACCGAGGTCGGCCAGGCGGCCGACCATGGGGTGGTCGCGCCCCGGTTGTCCGGGCCGGTGTCTCCCGCCCGGGTCGCGTCTGCGGTCATCGAGGCCGTGCGACGAGATCCACCCGAGATCGATCGTCCGCTCGGTCCCGACTCGACCCCTGCTCGCGCTCGGCGAGCTCATCCCGGGCTTCGGCGCCAGGGTCATGAAGTCCATGGGCATCGTCGGGCTGCACCGTGGCCTGGCCGATCGGCGCGAGCGGTCCTTCTGACCGCACGATCTCGCCATCCCGGGGGGATCACGGGTTCGGCCTGGTCGAAGTCGACCCCGATCGTCGTTTGCCCGCGGGCGTGCCCCGCTAGGTCTAGTTGAGGCCGTCGCCCGCTCCGAAGAGTGCGCCAAGCAGCACGAGCGCGTGGGCGTCGGGGCACATCGCCATCTGTTGCGCCGCCTTCACCCCTTTCGAGGTGAGCGCGTGCTCCACGGCACCGTCGTCGCCCACCGTGGCCACTACCAGGCCAGCCGTGACGAGCTCGGTGATCAGCTCGGCGACTCTGATGGCATCGTCGGCCGTGGCCCACGAGCGTCGCGTTGCGCTCCCGTGGATGAGAGTATCGGCTCGCACTGCACCCCTCGGCTTCGGGTGACGCGGCTCCGGAGTGGACCGCCGCGGTATCACCTCGCCCTTACTTGTAGCAGCGCCGGGCCGATACAGGTAGTGACCGCATCCCCACCGGACCATTGCGCTCCGCTCAATCGGTTGGTACCAATGGGCTATGAGATAGGACTTCTGGCCATTTCCCAGCCCAGCCGTCCAACAAGAGGGCGCGCTGACTGCACCGGCGATCGGCATGGAGCACCAGGCCTCTCGGGGCCTTGAGCTCGCTGCCGGTCATGCTGCCGAAGCCGCTGCAGATGGGCGGAGGACGGGCTGAGCGCCGGGTTGGGCTGCCTGCTGCGCTGGTGGCCTGGCGATGGCATGCTCAGGAGTGTCGGTGCCAGATCCGTGCACAAACGGCGCGAGGCTCGCGCGTGGCGGTCAAGTTCGGAAGGAGAGCAGTCGGTGAGGTTTGCCAGTCCCCTGGTAACCGCATTGGCTGACGGTTCGCTTGCTGCCGACTTGGGCCCGTTGTTCCCACCGCTCCTTGTTGGGCCTGCCTTCTACCCCGTCGCTCCCGCCCACGCCCCTCCGAGCATCACGCGTCCCACTCGGAGGTCGTCGTCGAGCTCGACCAAGTCGGCCCGCTGGCCAGCAGCCAGGCGACCACGATCGGCGATTCCGAGCAAGGTCGTGGGATTGAGTGTGGCGGCGGCCACCGCCTGTGGCAGCGGCACCCCGGAGCGAGCGAGGTTGCGTACGGCGGTATCCAGGCCGATGACGGAACCGGCCAGGACGTCACTTTCGACGAGTTCACAGCGGTCGCCTTGGACCTCGACCTCGAGACCGCCCAGCCGACCGCGGCCATTGCCCGTCCCGGCCAAGGAGATGGCGTCAGTGACCAGGAGCAGGCGATTCGCAGGCTTGGTGCGGACGATGAGCGGCCACAGTACAGGGTCCACGTGCTGACCATCCGCGATGAGCTCGATGAAGGCGCTGTCGTCGGCCAGGGCCGCTGTGGCCAAGCCCGGGGCGTGGTGGTGAACGCCGCTCATGGCATTGAAAAGGTGGGTGGTCGACGTGGCTCCCGCGGCGTACGCCTGCGCAGCCTCGTGAGCCGTCGCGCTCGAATGACCCAGCGAAACCACGACACCTCGTTCCCGGAGCCACCGGATCAGTTCCACCGCGCCGGGTAGCTCGGGGGCCATGGTCACGATCCGCCAGTCGTCGAGGAGTGGCTCGAGAACGTCGGCCGAGATGTCAGACGGCGAAATGATGAACTCTGGGTTCTGGGCACCCTTGCGGGCGATGTTGATGAAGGGTCCCTCCAAGTTGAACCCCAGCGCTTGGGCCCCATCGGCCGGGGCCCGCTTGCGCCAGGTCCGGGCAACCTCAGCGAACAGGTGCAGCGTGGGCAGCGAGGCGGTCACCGCTGTGGGAAGGAAGGCGGTCACGCCTCGGCGAAGGAGCGCGCGGGCCATACCATCCAGGGCAGCAGGCCCATCCATGGCGTCGTGCCCACCATGGCCGTGTACGTGCACGTCAACGAGTCCAGGACAGATCAGGGGGCCGGACTCGCCCTCGTCGAGCTCGATGCGTTCGATCGCGTCACCGGACACGACGACTCTTCCGGGTGCTACCTGGTCCTCCAACACAAGTCGTCCCCGCACCGTCAGGGTTTCAGCCATCCGACCACTCCTCCTGTGTGCTCTGTGGTCCGTCGACGGGCACCCATCCCCCGGGTCGGCGCATGCCTTGTTCCGACTGCTATCACGGAGTCGGCTGGGCGCGATCTCGAGGGCGGAGGTCGATCCTCCGGACGGTCGGGATCTTCTTCTCCGTACACCCAGCTGGGAAGGAGACGGCCGCGAACGCCACTGGCGTGTGTGATGGGGTCGCCTGCAGCGAGCTGGTGCGACCTAGCGGCGCAAGTGGACATGGACCTCGTATCCCTCACCAACGACCGTTGAAAGCGTCCACTCGACGCGTCGGGCGCCGGCGAACCCCACGCGTTCGACCACGAACACCGGTGAGTTGACAGGGATGCTCAAGATCCGCGCGGCATCAGGCTCGGCTGTGGCGACACGATACGTCTCGTCCGCGCTGTCGACGTCGAGTGCGTGACGGCTCCGCAGGTACTCATAGAGCGACCCGCTCGAGGCCAGCGCCGCTTCGACGTCCATACCGAACTCTGCGGGCAGGTACGTGACCTGATGCGCGATGGCATGACCATCGGCCCGACGGATGCGCTCGATCCGGACGCAGCCTCGACCAGGGTCGAGGTCGATCGGCATCTTGCCGGGCCTCGACAGATGCTCCACGCCAATGAGATCGGAGCTCTGTTTGAGACCAAGCTCATGCAGTTCCTCCGAGAACGACGTCAAGCGGCGCGGACCGACCGCGATGGAGCGGGGACGGACGAATGAGCCCCGACCCTGCTCGCGGTGCAGCAATCCATCGCGCTCGAGCAGATCGAGGGCGTGGCGCACCGTGATCCGGGACGCTCGGTAATCGCGGGAGAGCTGAGCTTCCGTGGGGATCGACGATCCCACGTCGAACTCCTCGGCCAGGATGCGACGTCTGAGGTCGTCCGCGAGCTGCCGGTACAGCGGCTGTCCATCACGTACCAGCGCCCGGGTCGCGGCCGACGAGCCGCTTGCCTGGCGCGGGGCAGGAGGTCTGGTCCGTGAGGGGGTTGCCATAGTTGTTATGACATCATATCATCTGGTAGCATCGTGCGGTCTCACCGCCCGATGGCCCGGGCGCACGTCCCAGGCTCTCGCAGGAGAAGGAGGAAGTCCGAATGTCCAAGTCCCGAGGCGTAGCCGTCGGTCTGGCTGCGCTGTTTGCTGTGAGCCTGAGTGGCGCCGCGACAGCGCAGGATGAACCGGTGGAGATCTCGTACCTGACCCATTGGGGCCCTGACCAGGCCGCACAGCTGGAAGCGATCGCTGCGGCCTTCAGCGCAGAGAACCCCGACGTGAGCGTCGATATCCGGGCCGTACCGTTCGGCGACCTGTTGACCACCATCAAGACCCAGGCTGCGAGTCCTGGTGGGCCGACCATCGCCGGTATCTACAACCTGTGGCTACCCGAGCTGGTCCGTGACGGGGTGGCGGCCGCAGCCCCAGACGAGTATGCGTCGGACATCTCCGCCAACTGGCCTGCCGGTGCGGTCGATGGCGCGTCGGTCGATGGCGTGAGCTATGGCTATCCGAACGAGATCAACGCGTACGCACTCAACTACAACAAGCGCCTCTTCGAGGAGGCCGGCATCGCGGCTCCCCCGGCGACCTGGGATGAGCTCGTGGATGCCGCCCAGAAGCTCACCGTCAAGGACGGCGACTTGATCATGCAGCAGGGCTTCGGCCTTATCAACAGCTGGCCTGCTGGCGTCGTGCACCCGTTCTACTCGATGGTCGCCTCTGATGGCGGCGACATCGTCGACGGTGTCACACCTACGCTGGACGCCGGCGCGACCGCCGAGACGCTGGCGTTCTACGAGAGCCTTGTGTCCGAGTACGGCGTGACCGCGCCAGAGATGGGCACCGCTGATGCCAACACGGCGGGTCCGTTCATGGACAACTTCACCAGCGGCAACACCGCCATGATCATCATGGCCAACTGGTGGCAGAGTGCGCTGAAGGCGGCCATGGGCGATGCCTTCGCCGACGTCGCGACCGCGCCCATTCCTGTCGGTCCCAACGGTGAGGGGTCCAAGGCTGTCTCCTACGAGTGGCTGACCACCGTCAATGGTCTGGCCACGCCGGAGCAGCAGGACGCCGCCTGGCGCTTCCTGCAGTACCTCCACGACGCTGCCAGCGGTGCGACCGGTTCGGGAATGGGTGAGATCCTCATCGGTATGGGCATCATCCCCAGCCGCAGCAGCGATGCTGACGCGTTCGCCGAGCAACTGTCCGGCCCGTTCCTCCAGACCTACGTGGACAGCCTTGCCACCGCTGTGCCTTTCCCCATGATCCTGGGCGGGCAGGAGCTCAGCGAGATGCTCCAGAAGAAGATCGAAGGCGTGATGTTCGGAGAGCTGAGCGCAGATGATGCTGCCGCCCAGGCGCAAGCCGAAGCGGAGCAGATCCTGTCCCAGCACTACGAGTAGCGAGAACGAATCCGCAGGCAGCGCCCTGGTCGTTGCGCCGGTCACCTGAGACCTGGTGATGACGACCAGGGCGCTGCCGCGATGTTGAGCGACCGTCGCGCCTCGGCGCTGACACGGGAGGATCGACTCACACGATGACAGGGCACGCCGGCACGCCGGACGAGCGGCACGGAAGCATCCGCCCGACCTGGCGCACGCCGATCCTGTTCATCGCGCCGGCCGCACTGCTCATCTTCGCGACGGTACTGACGCCCATCGTGCTTTCAGGCTGGATCAGCCTGCACGAGTGGAGCCTGTTGACGCCGATCACGGACATGGAGTGGGTCGGGCTCGACAACTACGCGGCCATCTTTCGCGACGCCTCGTTCACGCGGGCGCTCACCAACACCGCTGTCTTCGCGATCGCCTTCGTGTTGATCGGCATCCCGCTTGCGCTGGTGATCGCCGTCGTCATCGACGGCAGCGGCGTGCGCGGCGGCCGCGCCGTGCTGGCCGTGATGTTCACCACCTATGTCATCCCCACCGTGGCCGTTGCGCTGCTGTGGTCATACCTGCTGTCGCCGAGGGGCGGGCCGGTCAACGAGCTGCTGAAGATCATCGGATTGCCCCCGCAGCCATGGCTGGGCTCTCCGCGGACAGCACTGGCCAGCCTGGTCCTGCTGACCATCTGGCAGTACCTGGGCTACTTCACCACCATCCTGGTCGCCGGCCTGACGCAGATCCCGCGCGAGCTCAACGAGGCTGCGTCCATCGACGGCTGCGGGCCGGTGACACGACTATTCCGCATCACCATCCCGCTCCTTCGGCGCCCACTGACCTTCGCCATCGCCATCTGCCTGATCACCGGTCTCGGTGTCTTCGACTCGGTCAACGTGCTGACCCGAGGCGGGCCGGTCGATTCGACCAATGTCGTCACCTTCCACGCTGTCCGCACTGCCTTTGACTTCGGGTCGGCGGGCCGCGCGGCAGCGATGACGATGGTGCTCCTGGTCGGCGTAGTGCTGGCGGTCGGGAGCGTCCTCCTGCTCAGCCGCGATACCCACGACCAATGATTTCGGACCGGTCGATCATCCCTCGACGGTTGCGCAGGCTGCCTGCGGCGGCGGTGCTGTTGGTCACGCTGTTGTTCGCCGGCTTCCCGCTCTTCTGGCTAGCCTCCAACTCGCTGAAGCTGCCAGAGGAGATCACCGCACTGCCGCCGGTGTGGCTGCCAAGCGAGCCTTCACTGGACGCTTTCGTCGAGGCGTTCCGGCTGCTGCCTTTGGGCAATGCCTTCCTCAACTCGATGCTGATCGCAGGCATCTCGACGGCCGCGGTCGTGGCCACCAGCACCGCGGCAGGCTGGGCCTTTGCGGTCTATGAGTTTCGTGGACGCGAGCCGCTGTTCCTGCTGCTGCTGGCCACCATGTTCGTCCCACCGATCGCGACGCTGGTACCGCTGTATTGGCTCGTCCAGTCCGCGGGTCTGCTGGATTCGCTGGTAGGGGTTCTGGTACCGCAGTTGGCGAACGCGTTTGGCATCTTCCTGATCCGCCAGTTCGCTCGCGGGGTGCCCCGTGAACTCCTCGATGCTGCTCGTGTGGACGGCGCATCCGAGTGGCGCATCCTCATGTCCGTGGGCGTTCCGCTGCTACGCCCGGCCATCGCTACCCTGGCGATGTTCGCGTTCGTCTTCTACTGGAACGCCTATCTGTGGCCGCTCGTCGTGCTGCAATCGCCCGACCACTTCACCGTCGTGCTCGTGGTCAATCAGCTGCAGTCCTACACGTCCGCGGTACGGCTATCGAATGTCATCTTCGCCGGCACGCTGATGGCCATCCTGCCCAACATCCTGCTCTTCATCATCGTCCGGCGGGCCTATTCGGACGCAGGCTTCAGCAGCGCTGTGAAGGGGTAGCGGATGAGCAACGTGGTAGCCATCGACATGGGTGGCACGAAGACCGCCATCGCGGTCTTCGACGTCGACGGGCGCCTGCTTGCTCGATCGGTGGAGGCTACCCCGAGGCTCACACCCCATGATGCTGTGCATCGTTTCGCGGAGCGGGCACGACAGCTCGAGGGCATCGCCGAGGTCACGGCCGTCGGGATGGCGATGCCTGCCATCGTGGACGCCAACGGGCACGTAGCCTGGGCAGCGCAGAGCGTGTCCGCATGGGAAGGGGCTCCCGTCGGTGTGATGCTCGCGTCGGCCTTCGGCATTCCTGCGGTCGCGCTGTTCGATGGCTACGCCGCGACCCTCGGGGAGGCGACCTTCGGCGCAGGCCGTGGCTATGACAGCGTGGCGACGCTGATCATCGGCACCGGTTTCGGCGCTGGCGTCTGGCTCGAGGGCAAGGTCATCGAGGGGCGGACGGGTGTGGCCGGGGCGGTCGGCTGGAATCGCTGGCCGTTGACCGACGGGCTGCTCTCGGAGCCGGCTGAGGCCGTCGCTTCGGGAACGGGGATCCTGGCTGTGGCGCGCCTCGCTGGACGGCATCAGGACTACCCCGACACGGCGTCCGTGTTCCGACGAGCGTCCGAGGGAGATTCGGCGGCTCGACACGCCGTGGACCAAGCCGCCCTCGTGGCTGGCACGGTGGCCGGGCACATCATCGATCTGTTGGCCCCGCAACTCGTGGTCTGGTCTGGAGGGGTTGGCTCGCGCGCTGACTTCTCGGAGCTGGCCACCGCGGTCGCGCAGCAGAGCTGTCAACCGTACGCGGTCACGCGTACGAAGTTCACCACATCGGGGCTCGGCGCTGAGTCGAGCCTCGTCGGAGCGGCAGCCAAGGCGCTGTCGATAGCCAAGGGAGAGGATCCAGGATGAGTGCACAACGTTACTTCGAAGCAGCGGCGGAGTTGGTCACCAAGATCGAGCAGACGCAGACCGAAGCCATCGGTCAGGCCGCCCGCATGATGGCCGACGGCGTGAAGGAAGGTGGCTTGGTGAGCCTGTTCGGCAGCGGTCACTCGATCCTGCCTGTGATGGACGCCTTTCCTCGCTATGGCAGCTATCCGTGCCTGCGGCCGCTGACGGACCAGCGCCTGGGTTGGTCCAATGTGCTCGGCACCGGCGGTGTGCGCGAGTTGTTGTGGCTCGAGCGCACGGAGGGCTACATCGCCAACTTTCTGGGCAATTACTCCTTCCAGGACGGTGACACGCTCGTGGCATACAGCCACGGCGGCCTGAACGCCGCTGCGATCGATGCCGCCCTCTACGCGAAGGAGCGCGGTGCCTCGATCGTGGCTATCACCTCGGTCGCGAACCTGGACCTCAATGCCGCCACGCATTCGTCTGGCAAGCGCCTCGCGGAGGTCGCTGACGTCGTCATCGACAACTGCTGTGATCCAGCCGATGCGGTGGTCGATATCGACGGCTGGGGACCTCCGGTCGGGGCGACCTCCACGCTGGCTGTCATCGTCATCACGATGTGCCTCGTGAGCCAGCTGGCGCAGGAGTTGAAGGATCGCGGCATCGTGCTGCCGACGTTCGTGTCGCCGAATGACACGCGCTTCGGTCCTGACCACAACGTCGAGGTCTTCGCGGAGTACAAGCGTCGCGTCCATCGCTAGCGTCGCAGCCATCCGATCTCCCGTGCCGGCGTGTACCGGTGGCGGGCTCGATGGCGTTCGCTGTCGGATGACCACTGAGGATAGGCTCGCCGGAGCGGCCGGATTCGCCGCTCTGCGTGCCATCAAGTCAGCGCCCGATCCCGACGGCATCCTCGACCCGGGCAAGGTGATGCCGGACTGATTGGTCGCTTTCAACGGGCCACCGGCGACCATCTTCCCGTCGTGCCGCTGTCTTCCGACCCGCTCCTGCTGAAATGGGGACGGATCAAGTGAGCATCGCATGCCCATGCGTGGCACGATCAAGGCGGATGGAAACGCGGATCTGCTGACCAGACTTGCATCTGGAGGAGGAGCGGAGAGGCCCTGGCCGAGATCAGCGGGCTCGGCCGTGGCGCCCTTACCCCTATCGTCCCAGTCCACTAGATGGACGATGACGTTGCACAGCCATGTACCATCGAGCATCATCGCCGGTCCATGGGGTCACCAGCAGCATGAGTGGTCGAAACAGCGAAGCGGGTCGATCGGTCCTCAGCAAGGCGTTCGCCATCCTCGATGCTCTGCGCGATGCCCAAGTCGACTTGACGCGAGCACAGCTGGCACGTCGGACCGGACTACCCATGACCACCGTGCACCGATTGGCGACCGAACTGTGTGAGCACGGCGCGCTCGAGATGACGGAGCGACGGACCTACCGTGTCGGTCCGTGGCTGTGGGAGATCGGCACCCTCTCAGCGCACACCCGCACCTTTCGACATGTCGCTATCCCGTTCATGCAAGACCTCTACGACGCGACAAGGGAGAACGTGCAGCTGGCCGTGCCGGATGGTCTCGACGCACTCATCATCGAGCGCGTACGAGGTCGGACGTCCGTCCCCATCACCTCCCGAGTCGGAGGCCGCATCCCGATGCACTCGACAGGCGTAGGCAAGGCCATCCTGGCGTTCTCGCCGGATGATTTGCAGGAACAGGTGATCGCCCGGGGCCTCACGCCGCTGACGCCGTACACGATCACTGACCCTGATGTCTTCCGAGCCGAGTTAGCCGAGACACGAGAACGTGGCTACTCGGTCACGCGCATGGAGATGGCTCTCAATTCCGCGTCCGTTGGCGTGCCCATCTTCGACAGCGACGACATAGTGATCGGCGCGATCTCCTTGATCGTCGAGGCGAGTCGAGCTGACGTGGCCCGGCTGGCACCGCCGATCAAGGCCGTGGCGCGTGGTATCAGCCGAAACCTCGAGACCCGGAGGCCCTAGGCGGCGGCTCGTCTGGACCGCTGGCCACGCAGCGTAGTTGTCCACTGAGTGGTCGATACGGTTGACGCTGCCGGAACGCTCCTTCTACCGTCCGGCGAAGCTGCGACGCAGAGCACGGAGGTATCGGGGGATTGGGGCAGTCCACGCAAGGCGGGAACGCGGGCGCATCGAACGGGAAGCCTGTTGACGGCTGGTCGATTCGCCGTCTGGCCATGGCTGACTGGTCCAGCGCCGTCCTCGCTCTGCTGGTCGTGCTCATGGTCGTCGGCATCGCCCACCCCAACTTCCTTGCGCCAGGGCAGCTCATCAACGTCGTGCAGAGCTCGGTCTACGCGGCCCTCATCGCCGCGGGCCTGGTCTTCCTCATCCCTCAGAACGAGATCGACCTGTCCGTCGGCGGCAGCTACATCCTCACCGGCGTAGTGGCGGCCCTGCTCATGCGGGAGGGGTTGAACCCCTGGCTCGCTGCCACGGTCGCGATCGGCGTGGCCGTAAGCGTCGGACTGGCCAACGCCTTCACCAGCCAGGTCATCGGCATCCCCTCCCTGATCGGCACACTGGCCATGGGCTGGATGCTGCGTGGTCTCGCGCTCGCGCTAAGCAACGGGACCCAAGTGACCGGCCTCCCGATACAGGATCCCTTCTTCGAGATCCTCGGCGGCACCAAGCTCATGGGCATCCCGGTGTCGGTCATCCTGCTCGTCGTCGTCGGACTGATCCTGACCATCGTCATGCGCAACACGCCGTTCGGCTTCCGGGTGCGAGAGATCGGCTCCAACCCCGATGCGGCTGAGTTCTCCGGTATCCCCATCCGGCGGACCAAGACCATGGGCTTCATGCTCGCCGGCTTCATGGCCGGTCTTGCCGGCGTCGTCGCCGTCGCATTCTTCACCACCGGAGATCCCCAGAGCGGCGGAGGCATCGAGCTCTACGCCGTGGCCGGCGCGGTCATCGGCGGCACGCCGCTCGCGGGCGGCAAGGCCACGGTCTTCGGCGCCATGGTCGGAGCCATCCTGCTGACCGCCGTGGCGGTCGGCCTCGTCTACTTCCAGATCCCAGCGGTCTGGGCCCAGTTCGCGACCGGCGCCGTCATCCTCGGTGCGGTCTCCGTAGATGGCCTCGTCCAGCGTCAGCGGCGCCGCGCGGCCCGGCAGGAGTAGGACAGGTGCCGCCACCACATGCCGGATCGGCCGACCTTTCGGACCGGTCCAGGTGTCTCAACCCCTTCACAGGGACAAGGAGGAAGTGGACATGAGTCCTCGGATCGAGACTACGGGCCGGCGAAGCACGCGTCTGGGACGCGTCGCTATCGTTGCGGCCGCGACCCTCGTTCTTGCCGCCATGGGCGGTGCCAGCGCGTTCGCACAGGACGAGGAGACGGCAGAGATCGGCTTCGTCTTCTGGGAGACGAAGACCGACGCCTTCGTGCAGATGGCCAACGGCGGTAAGGCCGTCGGCGATCTCGATCCGCGTGTCAACGTGGAGCGCGCCGCGCCCGACACCGGCGATCCGCAGCGCCAGGCGGCGCTGTTCGGGCCCATTGCCCAGACGCAGACGGACGGCATCGTCCTGCAGAGCCTGGCCGCTGACCCGCTGTTCCGCGTGGTCAAGGAAGCCACCGACAACGGGATCCCCGTCGCGGCCATCGACGCCCCACCGCCCAACGACGCGGGCGTGGGCCTCTTCATCACCGCTGACAACCACGGCCTCGGCATGCAGCTGGCGGAAGCCGTCCTGGCCCTGGTTCCTGAGGATGCCAGCGGCACGGTCATCATCGGCAACACCGGCGTCGGCGTCCCGCCGCTCGACCAGCGAGCACAGGGCATGATCGACAAGATCAGTGAGCTCCGCCCGGACCTCCAGATCGTTGGTCCCATCTCCACCATGGGCACGGCGGCCACCTCGGCCGAGGTCTACGCAGCCTGGGACGGACTGCTCAAGAACAACCCCGATGCGGTCGCGGTCATGGCGCCTAGCGCGCAGGACGCGACGGCCATGGGATTGCTCGCCAAGCGCGCCGACTTCGATCTGCCGTCCGGTGGCTTCGACCTCGAGGCCGGCAACCTGCAGGCCGTCAAGGAAGGCACCGTCGACTACGTGATGTCTCCTGAGCACTGGCTCAGCGGCTACGTGGCCACGCGTGCACTGGCGAATGCGGCCCTCGCAGGTGAGGACCCCATCCAGGGCCTCATGCTCCTGCCGGGTCTGCTGGTGAGCTCCGAGAACGTGGACGAGATCGATCGCTCGCCAGGAGAGTGAGGAGACCGTATCGGCCGCCCTCGCTCCCGTCGGCGATGACATCGTGGCGAACGCGGAACAGTACATCGTGAACACCTGGCCGCCGAGCTGATCGGCTAGGACTCGCACTTCGATGACCGCTTTCGAGGCGCAGGGCGTCCGCAAGACCTATGGAGGCGTCGTGGCACTCCACGGCGCCGACTTCGCCGTCCGCCCGGGCAGCGTGCACGCGCTGCTCGGGGAGAATGGGGCGGGGAAGTCCACGCTGGTCAAGGTCATGACCGGCGCCGTCCGGCCCGACTCGGGCACCGTGCGCCTCGATGGCAACGAGGTCAGCTTCAGGAACACCGCCGACGCCGTCTCGCACGGCGTCGCGGTCGTGGCCCAGGAGCTGAGCCTCTTTCCCCATCTCGACATCCTGGCCAACCTGTTCCCCATGCGTGAGCCGCGACGCGGACCTCTGGTCGATCGCAAACGCATGCTACAGCTGGCTACCCCGGTACTCGAACGACTCGGCGTCGAGCACCATCCTTCCACTCGCATCAGTGAACTCTCACTCGCCGATCGCCAGCTGGTCGAGATCGCCAAGGCACTCGTCGCTGAGCCGCGCGTTCTGCTGCTCGATGAGCCCACTTCAGCGCTGGAGACCGGTGACAGCGAACGGCTGCTGGGCATCCTGCGCGTGCTGCGCGAGCGCGACGTCGCTGTCGTCTACGTCTCGCACATCCTCGAGGAGGTCATGCGCCTCTGCGACGAAGTGACCGTGCTGCGTGACGGCTACGTCGTCATGAGTGGCGAGCAGCTCGCTGAGCTTAACCTTGAGACCATCGTCGCCGCCATGCTGGGGAAGGACGACGAGAGGGTGTCGAAGGGGCCGGGGGTCGATGTGGGCGTCCCGGCCATCAAGGCCAGCCCGCCACTGACCGCCGATGCCACTCCGGCCGAGCTGGTGCTCGATGGCGTCAGCTCGAAAGCGGGCCTGAACGACGTGAGCTTGCGGGTCGCGGCTGGCGAGGTCGTCGGACTCGCCGGCCTCCAGGGGTCCGGCCCCGGGGCCGTGCTCAGCGCGATCGCCGGGATATCGGACATCAGCGCCGGTGAGATCCGCCTGCCCGGCGAGCAGGTACGCCCGACCTCCTTCCGCCAGGCCATCGACCGCGGGGTGGCTTTCGTCTCTGGCGACCGGCGCCGGTTGGGGCTCATGCTCGACAAGCCCATCTGGGAGAACATCGTCCAGGTCCGCACCATGGGCATGGCCCGCGACGGCATGCTGTTGCGAACCGGACAGCTGCGTGAACGTGCGGCCAAGTTGGCACAGGAGCTCGGCGTGAGAACGCCGTCGGTCACCATCAACGCCGGCAATCTCTCTGGTGGCAACCAACAGAAGGTCGTCATCGCCAAGTGGATGGACTCCGACCCGACCACGTTCTTGCTCGACGACCCCACCCGTGGCGTCGATGTCGGCGCCCGACAGGAGATCAATGCGCTCTTGCGCACCGCAGCGGCCGGAGGCGCCGTGGTCATGTTCCTGTCCACAGACCTCGAGGAGCTGGCCACCGGCTGCGACCGCGTCCTCGTCTTCTATCGGGGCTCGATCTGTGCCGAACTGAGTGGCCCAGGGCTGACCGCGCCGGCGCTGCTGCAGCTCATGAATACCGGCACCGTCGAGGAGGCTGCTTGAGATGGCATCACCTTGGCCACTGACCACCGGGCCATTGCCCGAGATCCAGCTCCGCGATCACGGTGTACGCACCCGTGCGGGCGCGATCTACTCTGTGCTTGAGGGCTATCGTCCACTTCGCCTGGATCTCTACCTACCGCCAGTGACGCGAGCTCCGGCACCGGTGGTCGTGTGGATCCACGGCGGGGCGTTCATGCACGGTGACCGGACCGCGTTGCCGCCACTGCTCGAGCAGGAGCGCCTGTTCACGCGGCTGCCGCTGGCCGGCTATGCGGTGGCCTCGATCGAGTATCGCCTGAGCGGCGAGGCGATCTTTCCGGCTCAGCTCGAGGACGTGCAGGCCGGCATCCGCTGGCTGCGCGCTCGGGCCCACGAGCTTGAGATCGACCCTGCGCGCATGGCCGCTTGGGGTGAGTCAGCCGGTGGCCACCTGGCAGCCTTCGCTGGAGTCGCCGGTCGCCTCGACGCGACCGATGACGACGTGGAGTTCGCCGAACAGCCCACGAACGTCTCGGCCGTCGTGGACTGGTATGGGCCGACCGACTTCTCATCGATGGACCGGCAGGCAGGCGAGATCTCACGCATGAATCACGACGACCCCAATTCGCCGGAGTCGCGGCTCATCGGAGCCCCGGTCCAGGAACGTCTCGACCTCGTAGAGCGCGCGGACCCGGCGATGCGTGCTACGGCTGCGACTCCGCCGTTCCTGGTCATGCATGGCACCCGGGATGGGCTGGTGCCCTTTGGCCAGAGCCAGCACCTAGTGAGCCGGCTGAACGAGCTCGGTGTTTCCGTGGAGTTCCGCCCGGTCGAAGGCGCCGATCACGTCTTCGAGGGCTTCGAGAAGGGGGGTGTTTTGGTAGACGAGGTGGTCGACTTCCTCGAACGCACTCTGTGACCCGGGACTGAACCGGGTAGCAACCGACCGTCGCACCTCCGCGGACGGTCGAGGGGCATCGACCTCATCGCCGCAGCGAACGCGTCACGCGACAGGGCATATCCCGCGTGCGTGCCTGTTCGACTTGCGCGCCAACGACACTGATGAGCGCACCAAACACCCGCACCGACACCACCGGCGTGGCCATCGTCTTCGGGGCAGCGGCGGCGCTGGGCACCCTCGGCGTCATCTCCAACCTGGCCTACGACGCCGGTATGTCGGCCGCGGTCTTCACGGCCCTGCGCGCGGCGCTCGGGACGGTGATCCTGGGCACGCTGGTACTGCTTCACCTCCAGCCCAGCACCAGCATCCGAGCACTGCCACGGCGCGAGAAGCGCCTGTTCCTCATCGCCATCGTGACGAACGGCTCCATGAACCTGTTGCTCTTCGCGGGCTTCGAGGTGATGACGGTGGCCCTGGTCATGACGGTCTTCTACACGTACCCCTTGATGGTGATGGTCGTCCAGGCTGTGCGCGGTCAGGAGCTGGTCACGCCGACACGCGTAGCCGCTCTGATCGTGGCCATGGCTGGACTCCTGCTGGTCATCGGCAGCCAGGTCGGACCGGACGCACACGTCTCGCTGGCAGGCATCGCGCTGGGGCTGGCTGCGGCGATGTGCCAAGCGGCCTACCTGGTCGTGTCTCGCGACGGCTATCCCTCCGTGCCCGCGGTGCAGGCAACCTCGTTGGTGCTCGTCGGCGGCGTGCTCATTTCAGGCTCCGCCGCGATCCTCACGGGCGGGGTCGGGTCGGTCAGCACGTGGGCCTCGGAGCCGGTCGCCTGGCTGGCCGTGATCGTGGCGGGAACGCTCGGTGCTGCCATCCCCAAGGTCATGCTGCTGGTGGGCGTCCGCCGTATCGGCGGCACACGCACAGCCACGGTCATGCTCTCCGAGCCGGTGATGGCTGCCGCCTTCGCCGCCGTCGCATTGGGCCAGGAGGTGACCGTGGCTGAGGTCATCGGCGGGGCGGCGATCCTCCTGGGTGCTGCGCTGGTGCAGCGTCCATCAAGGCGCGACGCCGAAGCCCCCGGTCCGCCCGGGGCCGAGAGTGCCTGGGCCCCTCACGAGTGAGCGCACCGCGAAAGCTGCGGCGCAAAGGAATGGTTGGCGAGGAAGGATTCGGGCCCTTCGATCCCCTGATCCCGAGGCGCCACGCTCGATCCGGCTCTCCTGACTCGTGATCCTCGGATGCTGTAGTGGTGTCTCCACTGTGGGTCAGAGGAGACGATCGGATGTGCCGACCTTGGCGGCTCTCAGCCATGGCGGGCTTGGGCGTGCCTCGGTTGTTCCCATCGTTCCTCTTCGGCTCCGTCGGTCAGGTCAGGTCTCTGCGAACAGATGTCTGGAGATCACGTGGTCCTGATACTCAGGCGACAGATCACAGAAGTAGCCGCTCCAGCCCCAGACCCGAACGATGAGGTCACGGTGGTCCTCGGGATGCGCCTTGGCCTCGATGAGCTTGCTCGCGCTCAGCGCGTTCAGCTGCAGTTGCTGGCCGCCGAGCTGGGCGAACGTGCGCACGAGCGTCGCGACCTTGCCGATCGAGCCCTCGCCCCGGAAGACCGAGTCGGAGAGCTCCAGCGTGATAGGGCCACCGTTGCAGATGCGACCGTAGTCGAGCTTGGAGTAGGACTGCAGGACGCTGATCGGGCCCCGCAGCCGGGTCCCTGGCGTGGGCGCAAGGTTTGCGCCGAATGGATCCCCCCGCCGGCGTCCGTCCGCTGTCGGACCGACGACGGGCTCAGGCAGCGGCCCGTCGCTGCGCCCCCGTGCGAGCCACAGGTAGTACATGGCCGTACCAGTGCCCGGGCGGACCACCAGCCCAGACCGATCGAGCTCCGCCTCGCAGGCGTCCGCCAGCCAGTCGTAGAGCTTCACGAGCAAGTCATCCACGAGCGGCTCATTCAGGCCAACGTGAGGACTCTCATTGGCCAGCCGGTTCCGGAGCGCCTCGTGACCGACGAAGTCATCATCGAGCGCACGGAGCACGTCTGCCGGCTCCGTGTCCGCCAGCTCGAAGACGTGCCGCTGGATCGCTGCGAGCGAGTCGGCCGCGCTCGCAGCGGCCGCGCCGTGGATACCGAGATTGCGGTACCTCGCCCCGCGGCCGTGATCGACACCGCGTTCCAGAGCGTTGGTCATGAGGACGGAGTACCAGGGCGCGGGCGCCCAGAGGAGTCGTTCATATGGAGTTGTCCGCTCGCGGACCTGAAGGGCGATCTGCTCTCTGGTCAGGTCGAGGATGTCCTCGAAGGAAGCACCCGCATCCAGCCCCTCACGGATGGCATGGTCGGCCGCGGCCGGGAACGACACGGCGCCGATGTTGCCGACATCCATGCCACGACCCGGGATGATGAACTCCCAGCACGCAGCCACGGTGTAGTCGCGCGCATCCTCGAGGTCGTAGCCATGGCTCGCAAGGGCGGGGATGACGACATCATCGTTGGCGTACTGGGGGAAGCCAAGGCCCTTTCGTGTGAGCTCGGTGGCGAGCTCCAGAAGGGACTGGTCGGTAGCGGCGTTGATACGCAGGTTGACCTTGGGGTCGATAAGCCCGACATCCCGGGCCACGCGAAGAGCCATCCAAGTCAGTGGATTGACTGCGGAGTCACCAGCCGGCGTGGTGCCACCGAGCGTCATCGACTGACCGTTGTCTCCCTGCTGGATACCGGGATAGAGGTCGGAATCCCGATTGAGGGCGATGAAGAACTCGGCCAGCAGTTCCTCGGCGTCGGCTTCATCGAGGCGGTCCGATCCAAGGTCGGCCGACAGGTACGGCCAGAGGTACTGATCCAGACGGCCAAGCCCGACATGATGGTGTCCCGACAGCCAGACGATCGCCTGGAGGAAGCGCAGCGACTGCAGGGCTTCGTGGAAGGTTCGTGCCCCGTGCGCCGGCACATGCTCCAGTACCCGGGCCACCTCTTCCTTGCCCAGACGACGTGCCTCCGCCGCGTACCTGCCAGCCAGTGCGATGACGGCGTCGACGGTCTCGACTGCCGCATCGGTGAACTCGATCGCGTCATCGTCGCCGACGGCCACAGCTCGCGCGCGGGTCTCCAAGGCGACTCGGCGCCGCCCGGCAAGGCCCTGTCCGAGGGCCATGGCCCAGTCGGCACAGACGTTGTTGATGACCCCACCCTCGTGCAGGGTCCGACCCTCAGTCAGGGCCGCGAGGTCCGAGGTCGTATAGACGTCCGGGATGTCACGGAGGGTCCGGGTGAAGACGATGCGTTCTTCGGGCTCGATGACGACCCGTTCCGCTTCACACATGCGCCTTGTGAGCCGGGCTCGCCGCATCGGCCAGGAGAGACCCTGGCCATCGCACTCGCTGATGAGCTCTGGGGAGGCGCTTTGCCGGAAGCGCACGAAGTACCCGTCGCGCGTCCGCGCGCGCAGTCCTGTCAGTCTCTCGTTCATGCGACTCGAACCTCGATTCCCTCGCGCCTGAATGGCTCCAGGAGCGCGTTCGGCTGTTGATCCTCGGCGAATCCGGGGCTGAAGGTCATTCCACAGGCGGCGTACTTCGCCCCGGCTGCCCGGTTGTACGGAAGCAGCTGGACTTCGACCAGGGTGGGCGTCGTCGTGAGCCACCGGGCGATGGCATCGAGGTTGTCCCTTGTGTCGGTCACGCCCGGCACGAGCGGGACCCGCGCTACGAACGGTCGTGAAAGCCGCTCCAGCAGCGCCACGTTCCTGAGGATCTGCCCGTTCTCCTGTCCCGTCCAGCGTCGATGGGCATGCGGGTCGATGAGCTTGAGGTCGAGGAACAGGAGGTCGCAGCGTCCGGCCACGGAACAGAAGCTGTCGGCGTCCGCGTATCCCGAGGTGTCGAGCACGACGTGCGTGTCACCGAGCAGGTCGATGACGTCGGCTACGAAGCCTGCCTGCATGAGGGGCTCCCCGCCGGAGAACGTGAAGCCGCCTCCGCCCGCGGCCAGGATGTCGACCTGCCCGTTCAGCAGGCCGGCCAGCTCCTCTGCCTCGTAGCTGCGTCCCACCGTGCGCTCGCCTGCTGGTGAGCGCATCACTTGTGGGGCCATCTCCAGGCCCTCCGGGTTGTGGCACCAGGTGCAGCGAAGCGGGCAGCCCTTCATGAACACGGTGGTACGGATACCAGGCCCGTCATGGACCGTGAACTCGCGGATGTCGAAGACGATGCCCTGACTCATGGTGTGCGATCCCCCGGGAGGTGTGGCCCAGTCACGCGTCTGCTCCGGCGGATCCGTTCGTGTCGCCCACGTTCCTGTCCGGCAGCATCAAGGTCAGGAGCGACTGCTCGGTGGCCTCATCGCGTGCGACCTCGGCCGAGATCGAACCCGCGCGCATCACGTAGATGCGATCGCTCATGCTGATGATCTCAGGCAGGTCGGAGGAGATCATGAGGACCGCTCCGCCCCGGTCGGCGATGGCTTCCATGAGCTGGTAGAGCGCATAGCGCGCCGAGACGTCTACGCCGCGGGTAGGTTCATCGAGGACGTAGACGAGCCGGTCGCGAGCCAACCACTTGCCGATCGCCACGCGCTGCTGATTGCCGCCGCTCAGGGTGAACGCTGGCTGGCGCACCGTGCGGGCCACGATGCTCAGCTCCTCCACCAGCGAGCTTGCCAGTCCTTCCTCCCGACCGGGGCTGACGAGCGGCCCCGGGCCCAGGCGCGGCCACTCCGTGATGGCCAGGTTGCGCACGATCGGTAGCGACAGGATGACGCCCTGGTCCTTGCGGTTCTCGGGGACGAAGGCGAATCCGGCGTCGAGACGACGGCGCATCGGCCACGACGTGACGTCAACTCCGTTGAGGAGCACCGAGCCTGACTCCGCCGGGTCCGCCCCCACGATGACGCGGGCCAGCTCAGTCCTGCCGGCGCCGACCAGTCCGGCGACACCGACGATCTCACCCCGTCTGACCGTGATCGAGACAGCTGCCGGAGCCCCGACCGGCAGCAGGTCCCGGGTCTCCAGGGCGATGTCACCCGGCGTCGACCGACCACGCTGGTAGACCGAGTCGAGATGGCGGCCAACCATCCGCTCGACGATCTCGTCCTTGCTGGTCTCGCTGGTTCGAAGTGTTCCCGTGGAGCGACCATCCTTCAGGACCGAGACCCGGTCAGAGATGGTGAAGACCTCGTCGAGTCGATGCGTGACGAAGAGGATGCCTAATCCCTCCGAGCGCAGCCGTCGCAGCAGTTCGAAGAGTCGCTCCGTCTCGAAACGGCTGAGGCTGGCCGTGGGTTCATCAAGGATGAGGATGCGCGAGCGTTCGTTCAGCGCCCGCGCGATCTCCACCAGCTGCTGCTGCGACGTCGAGAGTCGCTCGACCGGGGTGTCCGGATCGATGGCCACGCTGAGCGTGGCGATGGCGTCGGTCGCCTGCCGCCGCATCTCGCCCTTGTCCAGGCGGCGTCCCCGACGCAACTCCCGACCCAGGAACATGTTCTCCACGACCGTCAGGTGTGGCGCCAGGCTGAACTCCTGCCAGATGACCGCGATGCCCTCCTTGCGCACCCGGGAGATCGTGGTCTCCCCGCGGTAGCGGCCCATCACATGCAGGCTCCCGCCCTCGTAGGGGAGGGCCCCACCGAGGATCTTGATCAGCGTCGACTTGCCGGCGCCGTTCTCGCCTACGAGCGCGTGGACCTCGCCCGCTCGCAGCTCGAGGGAGGCATCCGCCAACAGCAGCACATCCGTGCCCCGGATCGGCCGACCTTCGTCGTCGTACGCGAACTTCTGCACGTGTTGGGCGTCAAGCAGGACGGTCTCTGCAGTCTCTTGAGTCGCCGCAGCGCCTTCTCCCACGGTCGTCACGTCCGTTCGCCCAGGTATCGACTACGCGCGGCGTCGATGACCAGTGATGTGACGATGAGCAGGCCCATCACCGCCTGGTAGAGGAGTGGCGTGATGTTGAGCAGGACGATGCAGTTGCCGATGGTGCGGATGATGATGGCGCCGATGATCACCCCTACCACGGTGCCGCGGCCGCCGAAGAGGCTGGTGCCGCCGACGACCGCAGCAGTGATGGTCTCGAAGGTCGTGTTGAAGCCGCCGAGCGTCGGCACGCCGATCTGCACACGGGAGGTGAGCATCACTGCCGCCAGGGCGGCCATCCCGCTCCCGATGGCGAAGCAGGTCACGACGATCCTGGGGACGCGGATGCCGGAGAGGCCGGCGGTCACGCGGTTGTAGCCGACAGCTACGACCGAGCGGCCGAACGTCGAGCGGTTGAGCACGATCCAGGCGAGAGCAGCCACTACTGCCGCCAAGACCACGAGATAGGGGATCCCGAAGAGGAATCCGGTCTGCAGACCGACGAACAGGTCGTCGGCCGGCATCGAGAGCATGCTGCCCGCCGAGATCATCTGCGCGATGGCGTAGGCGATGTAGAAGCTGCCCAGGGTCGTGATGAAGGCCGGGATACGGACCCACTGGACGAGGACGCCGTTGAACAGACCGAAGGCGACGCCTGTCCCGAGGGCCACTGTAAGCGACAAGGCAAAGTTGCCAGTCTCGATCATGACCGTCACGAGGACGACCGATGTCAGGCCGTACACCGCGCCCACCGACAGGTCGATGCCGCCGATAAGCAGTACGAACAGGATGCCGATCGCCGCGACCGAGAGGTCAGAAGCCTGACGCAGGACATTGCGGATGTTGTCGAGGCTCCCGAAGTTCGGTACGAACAGGGCCGCCAGGATCCACATCACGATGAGGAGCCCCAACAGGCCCAAGGTCGGGTTCCGGCTGATCCGATCCCACATCGCGGCCAGGCGACCTCGCGAGGTCGCCGCGGCGGGCTCGGGGGTGGTCCGGGGCCCGCCTGTCACGGTCCTCTCGGGATCGCTCATGTGCTGCGGACGCCCCGGGCGCGCACGACTGCCCTGCTCAGGGCATCACGAAGGACCGGACCCTGGACCGTCACGAGCACCGCCAGGATGATGAGCATGCCCGTGACGAGGTCCTGCATGAACGGTTGCACACCCTGCAGGTTCAGGATGTTGCGGATCGCGACCAGGAAGACGGCACCCGCGCCGGCGGCCCAGAGATGTCCGCGGCCGCCGAAGAGGTCGACTCCTCCGATGACGCAAGCGGCCACAGCGGACAGCGTGAACGGTTCCCCCTGCAGCGGGCTGGCCGTTCCCAGTCGCGCGGCCAGCATCGTTCCGGCCGTTGCGGCCAGCAGCCCGGACACGACATAGGCACTTGACAGGATGCGGAGGACCGGGACACCGGATAGGCGGGCAACGGCCAGGTTGTCTCCCGTCGCTCGCAGGTGCACGCCCCAGCTCGTCATGCGCCAGACAACCTCCAGCAGGACGAGGACGGTGACTGCCAAGACGACCAGGTAGGGGATCCCGAGGACGCCATCGTTACCGAGCGACACCAACTCGGGCGGGAGGAGCGGGCGACCGACCAGGTCGGCCAGATAGAGGGCCAGGCCGGCGGCGATGCCCAGCGTTCCAAAGGTAGCGATGAACGGCGGCAGCTTGAGGCGGGAGACGATGACGGCATTGATGGCTCCGAACGCCACGCCCGCCGCCAGGCCGGCGATCACGGCCAGCGGCCAGGCTACGCCGATGCTCACGAGCGCGACCTCCAGCACGCCCACGAGAGACATCACGCCACCGATCGACAGATCGATACCGCCGGTGACGATGACGAGGGTCATGCCGAACGCCGCCACCGACAGGATCGCTGCCTGGGACACGACGTTCTCGAGGTTGGGGAGCGTCGCGAAGTAGGGCACGAACTGGCCCACGAGCAGCACGCGCCACGGCGATCAGCAGCAACGGCAGCGATCGCGCGTGGCAGTCGGTCCCTCTGGCGGCTGGGCATCCCCAGGGCCTCCGCTGAAGAGCTGGCGCACCCCCGTGCGGGGTGCGTCAGCGCACTTGGACTGGGTGGACCCTAGAAGGCCTTCTCCATGGCCTCTTCGGCGTTGTCGATCGTCACCGTGGTGGTGCCTGAATCGATGTACTTCTCGAGTGAGCCGGGCTCGATCTCACCGTTCGCGATGCCCACAGCGAACTCTGCCGCCATGGAGCCCATGGCCATCGGGTCCTGGGTGTTGTCAGCCAGGAGCTTGCCGTCGAGGACGCCCTGGATGCCGACCGTGGAACCGTCGATGGCGAGGACCGCCACGTCGGTCTTGCCTGCCCCGGCGAGTGCCTGGAGGATGCCGTCGACCATGACGTCACTGGCCGAAAGGACGGCCTGGAGGTCGGGGTTGGCGGTCAGGATGTTCTCCATCGCGGCCAATGCCATGGCGTTGTCCCATTCCCCGGTGGCAGACGCCACAGGCGTGATCCCGCCCGAGGCCAGGCCCTCGTTGAAGCCGGTGAGGCGGTCGTCGCCGGCAACCGAGCCGGGTGCGCCCTCGATGATGGCGACCTTGAGCTCGGGATCGGGCATCGCCGTGACGAGATACGTCGCCAACTCGCGCCCGGCATTCACGTTGTCGGTCGCGATGAGGGTCTCGTACAGCTCTTCGTTGCCGGCCGCGATGGGCTGGTCGACCAGGATGACCGGGACGCCGGCATCCTTGGCCTTCTGCAGCGCCGGCAGGACCGCCGAACCGTCGAGCGGGCTCACGATGATGCCGTCGACCTGCTGCGTGACGAGGTCTTCCAGCTGGCTGGACTGGCTGGCCACAGCGGTCTGCCCACCAGCGACCAGCAGCTGGACCGTACCGCCCAGCTCCTCGACCTTGTCCGTTGCCGCCTGCACCCAGGCGGCCTGGAACGGATCGTTGGTGATGGTCTTGACGGACAGTCCGATGACCGGGCCGTCGTCCTGGGCGACCGCGCCCGCGGGCACCATCGCCACAACTAGTGCTGCTGCCGCAATGACAGCTGAGCTGACACCAAGACGTCGCATGAGTGATTCTCCGTTCTTGTGGTCTTTCGGCCACACTTCTGTCTTCGCCGTGGATGCCTCGGATGCCGTTGACTGGGTCCTGGGCGCCGATATCAGCGCCCGCCGCCGGCTCGGTTCATCCGTTACCATCCGGTGGTCTCGTTCGTAGTGGCCCGGTTCGTCACCCCCCTCCGCCTGCAGACTGTGATGAGTTCCTAGACGGCACCGGCAAGATGCCAGTAGGCGTTGCTCCACTGCACTTCCTTGCGGAAGCGGCGAGCCGTCGTGTCAGCGTCGATGGCGACCAGCTCGACCCCGACCATCTCGGCGAAGTCCTCGATGACCTCGAGACCGACCGCCTGCGAGTAGGCCGTGTGGTGCGGGCCGCCCGCCAACAGCCACGACTCGGCCGCGGTGGTGAAGTCCGGCTTGGGCACCCACAACGCACGGGCCACAGGCAGCTTCGGCAGGTCCGAGGGCGGGTCGATGGCGTCGATCTCGTTGGCCACCAAGCGCAGGCGCGTGCCCATGTCGACCAGGCCCACCACGACACCCGGACCGGCGGCACCGCTGAACACGAGTCGCACCGGGTCCTCGCGTTCGCCCACGAAGAGGGGATGGATCTCGCATGCGGGCGTGGCGGCGGCGATGGTCGGACAGATCTCCAGCATGTGCGCCCCGAGCACGGCCGTCTGCGGTGCCCCGAAGTCGTAGGTGTAGTCCTCCATGAACGAGACGCCACCCTCGAGCCCTTCGCTCATGGCCTTGACGATGCGCACGAGCATCGACGACTTCCAGTCGCCCTCCGCGCCGAAGCCATAGCCGTCGGCCATGAGCCGCTGGGCCCCGATGCCCGGCAGCTGCTTCAGGCCGCCCAGGTCCTCGAAGGTGTCGACGAAGGCCATCGAACCGCGCTCGGTGAGGAAGGCCCGCAGGCCCAGCTCGATGCGGGCCGCATCACGCAGGGACTCGCGCCGGTCGCCTCCGGGGCGCAGCTCGGGCACGACCTCGTAGCGCTCGTCGTACTCGGCGCAGAGTCGGTCGACCTCGGCATCGGCCACCTGGTCCACGACCGCGGCCAGCTCGTTGACCGGGTAGGTGTTGCAGGCGGCGCCGAAGCGGGCCTGCACCTCGACCTTGTCGCCGTCGGTGTCGGCCACCTCGCGCATGTTGTCGCCGAAGCGGATGACCCGCAGGTCGCGCGCCTCGTGGGCGCCGGCCGCCGCGCGCATCCAGGCGCCGACACGACGCTGCACGCCCGCCTCCTGCCAGTGGCCGGCCACGGTCTTGCGCGGTATCCGCAGGCGCGACACGATGTAGGCGAACTCGCGGTCGCCATGGGCCGACTGGTTGAGGTTCATGAACTCCATGTCGATGGCGCCGTAGGGCAGGTCGGCGCCGTACTGGGTATGCAGGTGCAGGAACGGCTTGGTCAACGCCTGCAGCCCCGCGATCCACATCTTGGCCGGGCTGAACGTGTGCATCCAGCCGATGACGCCGATGCAGCTGTCGTCCGCGGAGGCATCGATGCAGGCGCGGCGGATGCCATCAGGGTCGAGCAGCGTGGGTGTGTGAACGATCTCGACAGGGATGTCCGGAGCGGCCCCAAGGCCAGCGACGATACGTGCTGATTGCTCGGCGACTTGCCGCCGAGTCTCCTCGCCGTAGTAGTGCAGGCTCCCCGTCAGGAAGATGATCCGCAGCCCGTCGAACGCCATTCCGAACTTCCTCCTCGGCCTGGATGGGCCCAAGTCCCTATGACTGCAAGCGATTGTATGCAAGCGCATGTGCCAGCGTCAACCAGTACGCTGGAGCCCCATAGGCGTCAATGACACGACCCGATGCAGCCCGGCCGCTACGATGGGAGGCCGGAGGCACCAAGGACAGCCATGACACGAGCCAAGCGGCGAGTTCACCCGAGTCCTGTCGACACCACGCCCGCCGTGTCCGCGAATGTCGCTGCGGGCGTGCCCACGATGCGTGACATCGCCAAGGCCACCAGCGTCTCGCAATCGACGGTGTCACGGATCCTGAGCGGCACTCCCACTGCCATCCCCATCGCGGAGGCGACACGCGAACGGGTCCTGGAGACGGCCAAGCGTCTCGGCTACAGACCCAACCCACTGGCGCGTGGACTGATGGGCGCACGGACCATGCTTCTCGGCGCCATCGTCCGAGACATCACCGACCCGAGCTTTCCAGCCATCATCGAGGCTGTCACCACCGAAGCCGGCAGACACGGCTACAACGTCGTGCTGGGCCATGCCCGAGGGAGCGCAGGCGAAGCGGTCGAGCTCTGGGCCATCCTGGAATCGCGCCACTGCGACGCGATCCTGTTGCTTGGTGACTTGAGCAATCAGCCGGCGCTCATCGAAGGCCTTGAGAGCACGCGCGAGCCGGTCGTGGCGCTCTGGCACGGCTCACGTTCTACCGTGATCCCGACCGTCAACGTCAACAACCGCAGCGCGATCACGACCCTGATGGAGCATCTCGCCTCGCTGGGGCACGAGCGCATCGCCTTCGTCGGCAGGAAGCAGTTGGGAGACATCGTAGAGCGTGGGGAGGCCTATGAGGCCTTCCTCGAGCGCCAAGGCTGGCAGATCAACCCGGAGTACATGCCAGACGCCATCAACGAGTACGAAGGCGGCATGGAGGCGCTGCATCGTCTGATGGATCTGGAGGAGCCCCCGACGGCCATCGTCGGCGCGACCGATGTCCTTGCCATCGGCCTGGTGCACGCGGCGCTCCAGCGGGGCCTCCGGGTGCCGGAGGATGTGTCGGTGACCGGTATCGACGACATCCCGGGGGCTCATGTGATCATGCCGCCCCTGACGACGATGCGGATGCCCGTGCGGGCCATGGTCAAGGCCGCGATAGACATCGCCATCGGCTCGCTTGATCGAGAGTCCCACCCCGTGGTGGATGTCCACCCGGTGTTCGAGGCCGAACTCGTGGTTCGCGGTTCCACGGGGCCCCCACCTGATGCACCGACACGCGCATGACCGCGCCTCGCTTCGCCGTGCACCTCGATCGTTAGCCTGCCCGGCGCAACTCGGCTACCAGGGGCGACTCAGGTCATGCGGCCCCAACGGCGCCAACGGCCTCGCCGCCCGCCGTCTTCTCGCGCAGTATCCATCCGAGGGTCGCTCGCTCGATCGCGTCACCACGCACTGGACTGTCCGGTGGAGGCCAAGGTGGAGCTGACGGCCAAGAGGAAGCATCAAGGCCCCGAGAAGGTAGTCCCGAGGCCTGTGTCACGAATCGAAGAGTTGGCTGGCGAGGAAGGATTCGAACCTTCAATCCCCTGATCCAGAGTCAGGTGCCTTACCGTTTGGCCACTCGCCAGCGACGACGTCAGGATACCAAATCACCGCCACACCCCCTCTCGGCCGCCAGACGAGAGGCCCCCGCTCTTTGGTAGCGTTGGGGCACGCCCGAACGTCGTCGCTGGAGACCCCGTGCCCGAGATCATCCATGGCATCGAACGCCGCCCGTTGGAGTCCGGCAAATCGCTGTTCGATTATGCCGACGAGGTCTCGGTCGCCGTTCCCCAATCGTGTGGCCGCTCGGGCCGCTGCCGCGAGTGCGTGGTCGAGGTCCGCCAGGGCGGTGATGCCCTCTCGCCCCGCACCGAAGCGGAGGAGTACCTGCCCGCCGATTTCCGGCTTGCCTGCCAGGCGGAGATCGTCTCGCTCGACCACGACGTCGAGTTCGCCATCATCCGCCGGCGCATGCATATCCTCGAGGAGGCCGGTGAGCCCATCACCGAGATCGACCCCGTCGTCACCACCACCGAGCACGCGGTGCTCTACGACGGCGTCACGCTGGACCTGCGCCGCCAGCACGTGCTGGGCCTGGCCGTCGACGTGGGCACGACCACGGTCGTCTTCCGTCTCATCGACCTGACCGACGGCCACGTCGTGAGCGGCGGTGCCTTCGAGAACCCCCAGCGCTTTGGCGGCAGCGACGTGATGAGTCGCATCGGGTATGAGCGCGACCACCCCGGCACCTTGCGCAAGGCTCTCCGGCGTGCGCTCAACGCGGGCCTCAAGGACATCTACAAGGAGCTGAGCATCGACCGCCACGAGGTCTACGAGGCCATGGTCGTGGCCAACTCCACGATGCGCGATCTCTTCTTCGACATCGACGTCCGGCCCATCGGCGAGATGCCCTACAAGTCGGTGACCGAGCTGGCCGTGCTCCGTGGCGAGACCGACTCCACCTGGGTCAGCAAGCGCGCCTACGAGCTGGGCATCCTCATCCACCCGCAGGCCCGCGTGGTCGGTGCTCCGCTCATCGCCAGCCACGTGGGCGGGGATGTGGCGGCTGACCTGGTCGCTACCGACTTCGGCTCGGCGCCCGGCTCCAGCCTGCTCATCGACATCGGCACCAACACCGAGATCGTGGCCACCGACGGCAAGCACATCGTGGCCGCGTCGAGCCCGGCCGGTCCGGCCTTCGAGGGCGGCATGCTGCGCTTCGGCATGGCCGGCGCTGACGGCGCCATCGAGGCGGTCCACATCAACGACGACGAGTTCGTCTACCAGGTCATCGGTGGCTACGAGCCCGAGGGCATCTGCGGCTCCGGCCTGGTCGACATCATCGCCGAGCTGCGCCGCCTCGAATGGATGAGCCCGGAGGGTCGCTTCATCCACGGCGGCAGCGAGTACGCCATCGCACCCCTGCGCGGCATCACCTTCTCGCGTTCCGACGCCAGCCAGCTGGCCCAGGCCAAGGCCTCCAACGCCTCGGGCCAGCGCATCCTGCTGCGGCGACTGGGCCTGGCCGCGGACGAGGTCGACCACATCTACCTCGCCGGCGGCTTCGCCAATGCCATCGACATCGAGAACGCCATCGCCATCGGCTTCCTGGCCCAGGTCCGGCCAGAGCGTGTGGAGCGGGTCGGCAACTCCGCCCTGCGTGGCGCCACCATGCTGCTGCTTTCACGTCGGCGGCGCGAGTCGCTGAGCGAGCTCATCGGCCGCATCGAACACGTCGAGCTGGAGACCGAACCCGATTTCTTCGACCTCTTCGTCGACGGCTGCCTCTTCCATCCCATCCCCACCGCCGCCGCATAGGGCGGCCACGGCCGACGTCGCAGCGTGGGCTGGACCCCGGTCCCTCCGCCGAGGTCGTAGTCCGTTCGGCAGTCGACACCGTCGTGAGGGCGCTGGCACCATCGAGGCAGGGCGCCGAGCTGGTGTGCCCCGTTCCGGAGGAATGGACATGACCGGTCGGGTCGTTTCGATCCTGTGTGCCGTGATGCTGCTGGCCACCACGCTCACTCCCCCGGCTGCGGGCCAGTCGCCTGAGCCGTCGCCCCAGCCTGAGCCATCGTCTCCGCCCGCGAGTGAGCCGCTCCGGATGCTCGACGGCCGCTACTCGTTCACCGCGACACCGCTGCCCGATGGGTCCGTGCTGGTCATCGGTGGCTCGGATGGATGGAGTGTGCTCGGCTCGGCCGAGACGTTCGATCCGGCCACCCGTCGGTTCAGTGCCGTCGGCGTCCTCGAGCAGCCCCGCTTCGGGCACCAGGCCACCTCGCTCCCGGACGGCCGGGTCCTCGTCACCGGTGGTGCCTTGGAGTACTCGCAAGGCCTGTCTCTTGTCGAGGTCTACGATCCCGAGACCGCGTCTTTCACTGCGCTCGGTCGGCTCGCCGAGCAGCGTTTCCTGCACACGGCGACCGCGCTCGACGACGGCCAGGTCCTCATCACCGGTGGCTTCGTCGACCTTGAGGACGGACGCCCAACCTCCTCGGCAGAGCTGTTCGACCCGGCAACAGGCACCTCCTCCGTGGTCGGTGAGATGCACGCGGCTCGCGTGGGGCACGCAGCTGTGCGCCTGGACGACGGCCGCGTGGTGGCCATCGGCAGCCTGGCGGGCACTCCCGGAGAGGGCACGATGGAGGTCTACGATCCGGACCTGCAGCGCTTCCTTGCCCCGCGCGAGCTGGCCGCAGCGGTCAGCGGTCCCCAAGCCGTCCGCCTGGACGACGGCCGGGTCCTCGCGGTTTCGGCTCGATCGGTCGTCATCGCCGCAGATGCCGAGACCAGCGAGCCCATCGAGCGTCCGGACACCGGGGGCATGATGACCGCGACCTCGCTCGACGACGGCCGCGTGGTCGTCATCGGCAGCGGGCGCGACGAGGGGCCGGCGCTAGTCGAGGTCTTCGATCCGTCGAACGATACGTTCAGCCCGGCCGACCCGATGCGACTGACGCGCCAGGGCCACGTCGCCGTCAAGCTCGACGATGGAAACGTCCTCGTCCTCGGCGGCCTGGGCTGCATGCAGGTGCTCGACACCGCCGAGATCTGGGATCCGGACCAGATGTCGGCGGTGGCCGGCGGCTCGGAGTCCGACTGCGACCCGTACGCCGAGTCGACACCGCCTCCGCTCCCGAAGCTGGGCGCCACTACCTCGGGCGGTCGTATCGAGATGCCCGCTTCGGCCTTCGCCATCACGGTCCCCGATGACTGGACCGTCGAGATCGCCGACCCGGACACCGACGTCTTCACCGCGGAGCCCGGCTCGGCGTGGGAGGCGCTGCGCGCGACGTCACCCGACCGGACGATGGCCTGCTCGGTCGCGGTCGGTGTAGCCGAAGTCGCGCTGGAAGAACAATCAGGGACGGGATCGGGCGGGGTCGGGACCCCGATGTGGGACCCGAACGAGCCGGGCCTCCTGCGGGTGCCGTCCCCGGTCGTCGAGGAGGGCGAGTCGTCCATCTCGATGTCCATGCCCATGGAGCGGCTGCAGCGTGAGCACGAGGGGCTCGAGCACGATGCCATGTACTCGATCCACTGCGTCGGGGACTCAGAGAGCGCGATAGAACGCCTCGGTCTTTCGCTGGAGTTCCTGCCCCAGCAGTAGTGTGAATGGCGGATGCCCGGCGCGGCCGCGGTCCCCTCATGACCGGTGCGGCTGCGGTCACCTCAAGATCGGTATCCGGTCGCGCGGTCGCAGGGCTGAGGGTCTGCCGTCAGCGAGCGGTCCAGCCGCCGTCGACCATCAGCGTGGTGCCGCTCACCAGTGCCGAGGCCGGCGAGGCCAGGAAGACGACCGCCCCGGCCACGTCCACCGGTTCGCCGATGCGGTGCAGGGCCGCGATGCGCTCCTCCACGTCTGCCTTGAAGGCCTCATCGGCCAGTGCCGGTGCCGTGCCCGGCGTGCGGATGAACGTGGGTGCGATGGCGTTGACGTTGATGCCGTAGCGACCCCACTCCACGGCATGACACTTGGTCAGGTGCGACACCGCCGCCTTGGAGGCGCAGTAGATGGCCTCACCCGGGAGCGCGATGAAGCCGGCCTGCGAGCTGAGGTTGACGATGCGTCCGCCGCCCTGCTCGATCATCACTCGGCCGACTGCCTGGCTGACGAAGAAGAGCCCCTTCACGTTGAGGTCGAAGGTGGCATCGAAGTCAGCCTCGGTCCAATCCTCCGCGGCAGCCTCCGCGGGGCCGATGCCGGCGTTGTTGACGAGGATGTCGATGCGGCCGAAGGTAGACCGCACGCTCTCGACCGCGGTCGAGATCTGTCCCAGGTCGAGCAGATCCATCTGCACCCGAACCGCACGCCGTCCCATGGCCTCGATCTCGGCCGCCAGATCCTCCGCATCGGTGCCCACCCGCAAGCCCAGCGCCACATCGGCCCCGGCATCTGCCAGCGCCAGGGAGATCGCCCGGCCCAGACCGCGCGCGGCGCCGGTCACCAGTGCGGTCCGGCCGTCGAGTCGGAAGTCGGGATAGTCGGTCATCGGTCTTCTCCTGCGTTGCTCTCGGACGCGGACGAGCGCGACAGCGCCATCTTCGCCAGGCCGATCGCACCTGGCGGCGCAGCACATGCCCCCGCGCTCCTCGCCAAGCGGTAACGTTAGGCCTCAGCGGCAAGGTCCGTACGCCGAGCCACGCAGCCCCGTCGGTCACGGACGTGCGGCCCGTCACCGACGAGCTCATCGCCAGCGTCCGCGACCGCATCGTCGAGACGTACGGATCCGGAGGAGGACGGCTGATGAAGCTGGGGATCAACCCTGCCACAGGGCTGTGACCGCGAGTACGTGGGCCTCGAGCCTCGCGAGGCGTGGCGGCGAACCGTCGACATCGCGAGGCAGTGCGAGGCAGCTGGCTTTGATTCGCTCTGGCTGTACGACCACTTCCAGGTCGACCCGCCGGTCATCGAGGCGCCCATCTTCGAGCCTCTGGTGGAGCTGGCGGCGCTGGCGACCGTGACGGAGCGGGCTCGTCTTGGCCATCTCGTCCTGGCCGCCGGCTATCGCAACCCCGCGCTCACGGCCAAGGCCATCTCGAGCGTGGATGTCATCAGCGGCGGACGGGCCGTGCTTGGCATCGGCGCGGGCTGGAAGGAGGACGAGTGGATCGCCTATGGCTACGGCTTCCCCGACCTCAAGACACGCCTGGCCATGTTGCGCGACTCCCTTGAGGTCATCAGTCGGATGCTCGGTCCCGGGCGAGCCACGTATGCAGGTGAGCACGCGCACGTCATCGACGCGGTCCACGAGCCGGTCGGTGCGGACGGCCCCGTGCCCATCCTCATCGGCGGCAATGGCCCCAACGTCACCTGGCGACTCGCGGCGCGCTTCGCCGATGAGCTCAACCTCGACGGCATGACACCGGCCCAGGTCACCGCCGCGCTGCCCGTCATCCACCAGCGCTGCGAGGAGATCGGACGCCAGCCCGAGAGCCTCAGGGTCTCAGCCCACATGTGGGGCCCGGCGGCTGACGTACGACCGGGTCGGGAGCGCACCGACCGCCTCCTCGAGTTCGACGACACCGGCCTGGACATGGTCGTCGTCCAGGGTTTCGTGGGCACGACCGATCCGGCGGCCCTCGACTCGCTCATCGAGGACTGTCAAGCGACCGGGTTCCTGTCGGCCTGACCCTGTCTACCTGGAATCGTCCATGGGGTCGATAGCGTCGAATCATCCATGGGGTCGATAGCGTCGCTGCCGGCGACGCCTGGCTACGAAGGATCGGCACCATCCCGGTCTGAGACGGCGGCGAGCAAGACGGCCCGAAGCGGCGACCGGCGGCCGAGCTCTGTGCTCGACCGCCGGTCAGAGGAGGAGGACGAAAGGGGAGGGCCGCAGCCCGGCTGGCTAGCCGAGCGGGACCTGGTTTCGGAAGCCGTCGGCGTCCTCGAGGCGACGCTTGACGGCGTTGACGAAGTCGGCGCCTATCGCGCCATCGACGATGCGGTGGTCGGCGGTGAGTGTGATGCGCATCATCTGGCGGATGGCCATGCCGCCCCCATGGGGGCGGACCTCCGGCGTCACGCTGGACACGGCCAGGATGCCCGACTCACCGGGGTTGATGATGGCCGTGAACTGCTCCACGCCGAACATGCCCATGTTGCTGACCGAGAAGGTCGAACCGCTGAGGGCGTCCGGGGCCAGCGCGCCGTCACGAGCCGCGGTCACCGTCTCGACGGTCTTGTCGTGCAGGCCCTTGACGCTGAGCATGTCCGCATCGCGAACGACCGGCACGAGCAGGCCCGCGGGCACCGACACGGCCACGCCCAGGTGGACGTGCTCGTGCTTCCACACGCTCACACCATCGGTCGAGGCATTGAGCATGGGGAACTCGCCCAGCGCCTGGACCACGGCCACGTGGACGAAGTCGGTGACACTGATCTTGGAGCCGGCCGCCTTGAGCTGCGCCCGATAGACCAGCAGGTCAGTCATGTCGACCGCCACGGTGACCGTGAAGGTGGGCACCGAGCTGTTCTCGGTGAGCCGGCGCGCGATGGTCTGGCGCATGCGGCTGAGCGTCTCGCCCTCGCTCGCCACGTTCGTCGGTGCCGGCGGAGCGGCGAGTGGAGCCGCTTGGGCAGGGGAGGCCGCAGCGGGCGCGACCGCGGGTGCGCCCTCGGTGGCGGCACGCACGTCTCGTTCGACGATGCGACCGCCGGGGCCAGTGCCGGTGACCGAGCGGGGATCGACGCCGAGCTCGGCCGCCACACGGCTGGCGCGCGGGCTGATCTTGAGCTTGCCAACGGCGGGCGGAGCTAGCGGGGCAGGGGAGGCAGCCGGCGCACCTGCGAGTACCGGCGCCACGGGAGCGGGCGCCGTCGCGGGGGCCGGCGGGGCTGCCCCTTCCGCCTCAGCCGCCGCAGGGGCAGCCCCGCCGGCCGGCTCCGCCTCGGGCAGGTCCTCGCCGGGCTGGCCGATCCAGGCCACGATGGACTCCACCGGCACCGTCGCCCCCTCGGGTGCGTCGATGCGCAGCAGCGTGCCCTCGTCGAAAGCCTCGATCTCCATGTTCGACTTGTCGGTCTCGATCTCGAAGAGCGGGTCGCCCTTGGCGATGGTGTCACCCTCGGCCTTGTACCACTGGAGCACGGTGCACTCCTCGGTCATCTGGCCGGGCATCGGCATGCGGATGGGGATGGCCATCAGATCAGCCCCTGCACGGCCGAGGCGATGTCGCTGGCGTTGGGCAGGAAGGCCGCCTCGAGCCCCTCGGCCTGCGGGCTGATGCCGTTGGCGGCACCGATGCGCGCGACCGGGGCGTCGAGATCGTCGAAGGCCTCAGCCACCACGCGGGCCACGATCTCGTTGACGTAGCTGCCCGAGAGGATGGCCTGGGCCGCGACGACGCAGCGGCCGGTCTTGGCCACCGAGGCCAGCACCGGCTCCATGTCCAGCGGCACCAGCGTGCGCAGGTCGATGACGTCGCACTCGATGCCCTCGCCGGCCAGCGTATCGGCCGCCTTGAGCGCATCGGGCACAGCGGGACCCCAGGCCACGATGGTGGCGTCGCCACCCTCGCGCACCAGCTTGGACTTGCCCAGCGGCACGGTGTACTCACCCTCCGGCACCGGGCCGCGCGCCGCGTACAGGCCCTGGCTCTCACAGAAGAGCACCGGGTCGTCGGAGCGGATGGCGGACTTGAGCATGCCCTTGGCATCCTCGGCCGACGAGGGGTACACGACCACGAGCCCGGGCAGATGGGTGAAGAGCGACTCGAGCGATTGCGAGTGCTGGCCGCCGTAGCCCTTGCCTGCACCGACCGAGGCGCGGATGACCATGGGCACGGTCGTCTGGCCGCCGCTCATGAAGTGCCACTTGCCGGCCTGGTTGGCGATCTGGTCGCTGGCCATGAGCGCGAAGTCCATGTACATCAGCTCGACCACCGGACGCAGCCCGGCCATGGCCGCGCCCACGCCGGTGCCGATGATGGCGGCCTCGGAGATGGGGGTGTTGAAGACGCGGTCTCGGCCGAAGCGCTCCATCAGGCCCTTGCTGGCCTTGAAAGCACCGCCGTAGTCGGCCACGTCCTCGCCGTAGAAGATGACGCGCTCGTCGCGCTCCATCTCCTCGATCATGGCCTCACGCAGGGCGTCCTTCTGGAGCATGCCCGCCTCGGTGACCTTGGGCACGGGCGCGTCATCGTAGAGCGTGGGCTTAGCGTACTGCCCGGGCACCGACGTCGGTGGAGGTGCCGGCGTACATGAACTTGAGCACGTCCTCGGGCGCGGGGTCGGTGGCCTCCGAGGCGCGTTTGGCAGCCTTGGCGTTTCGCTCGGCGGCGGCCTTCCTGACCTTGGCCAGGCCCTCCTCATCGAGGATCTTGGTGTCAACCAGCTGGCGGCCCAGGTTCTCGATGGGGTCGACTGCTTTCCAGGCCTCTTCCTCCTCCTTGGTCCGGTATTCGTTGCGCGGGTCGGAGAGGGAGTGGCCGTAGTAGCGGTAGGTGGAGGCTTCGATGAGCACCGGGCCCTCGCCGTTGCGGCACATCTCCGCCGCCCGCGTGACGGCGTCGCGCACGGCCAGAACGTCCATGCCGTTGACGACCTCAGCGTGCATGCCATCGTCGGCGAAGCCGGCCCCTCGCTGGGCCAGGGTGCGCACGCCCATGACCTCGTCGTCGGTGCGGTGGGTCATGCCGTAATGGTTGTTCTGGATGACGTAGATGACGGGCAGGCCGTAGGTCTTGTCGCCGGCGAGGAAGTTCTTCCACTGGTACTGGCTGGCCCAGTTGAGCAATTCGAGTACCACGCCATTGGCGTAGGCGCCGTCACCGGCGAAGCAGACGACGACGTCGTCGGTCTGCAGGTAGCGCTGGGCCATGGCGGCACCAGTAGCGATGGGCACCGAGCCACCCACGATGGCATTGGCGCCGAGATGGCCGGTCGACCAGTCACCGATGTGCATGCCGCCGCCGCGGCCGGCGCAGTAGCCCTCGTCCTTGCCGAAGAGCTCGGCGATGACGCGGTAGATGTGCTCCTCGAGCGCATCGGCCAGCAGGCCGGCGCGGTCCTTGGCCTTCGACCAGGGCGCACGCTCCCTGAGCTGCTCGTCGGTCATCTGGCGGATGGCGCTGAAGCCCTTGGCGATGGCGTCGCCGTGCCCGCGGTGAGACGAGCTGATGCGGTCGGTGATGCCCAGCACCGATGAGGCGCCGACGGCCGTGCCCTCCTGGCCGATGGACACATGCGTGGGTCCGCGATAGGCGAAGCCCTGCAGCGGCTCGTAGCCGCCCGAGCGCAGCCGGACGATCATCTCCTCCAGCTCGCGGATGGCGAGCATGTCGTCGAGCAGGTCGACTGCCGACTTGCCGTCGAGGTGATGGCCGCGCAGCTCGTAGGCCAGGTCGCCGCTGTACTGGAAGGCCTTGACGGCCGGCGGCTGCACCGCGAACGGTTCGAACTCCGGACGCATGTCCGACTTGTAGAGCGTGCGGGTATCGGTCATCGATCCTCCTCAGGCGACCAGGACGCGGACGCCGGCGTTTGCGAACGTGCTCAGGGCTTCGTCGTCCAGCTCGGCGTCGGTGATGACGACGTCGACCTGATCGAGTCGGCCTGCATGGGCGAATGAACGGGTGCCGAGCTTGGTGCCGTCCACCAGGAGCACGACCTCACGCGCTCTGGTGAGCGCTCGCTCCTTGGTGAAGGCCTCGGCGGGGTCGGTCGTGGTCAGTCCAGCATCGAGCGAGAGGCTGAACGTACCCACGAAGGCGTGGTCGACGTAGAGCTCGTCGAGCACCGGGGTGCTCAACGGGCCCACCAGCGCCTGGGAGAGGGGTCGCAGCTCACCGCCGATGACGATGAGCCGGGGGCCCTGTCCGGCCAGCTCGACGATGGCTGGCAGGCTGTTGGTGACGACGGTGATGTCGGTGCGCGACGCGAGCAGCCTGGCCAGCTCCAGACAGGTCGAGCCGGCGTCGATGTAGACGGTCGCGTCGGGGGCCACCAGCTCCGCGGCGCGCTCCGCGATGCGCTGCTTCTCGGCGGCGTGCCTGGCAGCCTTGGCCTCGAAACGCGCCTCGATGGGGCGGGTGTCCACGCTGATGGCACCGCCGTGGACGCGCCGCAGCTCGCCCTCCTCCTCCAACTCGTGGAGGTCACGGCGGATGGTGGCGGTCGACACGCCCAGCTCTGCCTTGAGGTCCTCGACGCGCACGGCATGGCGCGACCTGACGATCTGCTTGACGCGCTCACGCCGTTCGGGCGCGAACGCCACGACGTTGCTGGGGGGAGGGGGTGGAGCGCCGTGGCGCTCATAATCGCTCATGAACATCCTATATTCGAGCACAAACGAGCATGTTCTGTCAACCTGCCGAGTGACAGGGACCCGAATGCCGCAAACGAGAACGGGCCATCGGTTACTTGCCGTGGTCGAGAGCGTAGTCGAGGATTTCCGCGAGACCCCGATGCCACTAGACCACGTGGCAGGATCTCCGGTCTGGGGGGCCGTGATGTCGGATGCGCCCAGCGGACAACCAGTGATCCCTCGCGCGCGCCCAGCCTCGGGGAGACCGGATGCTGCCGACGGGGCAAGCGCGGGCGACTACCGACGGGTGGTCCTCGTTCCTCGCCGACCATCACTCCTGCGCGAGTACGAAGCGGCCGAGCAGCGGCAGCGCGATGAGCTCGACGATTTCATCGACGAGCTGTTTGGCGGCACGACCGATGAGCCGCCTGGTCGCTTCGACGCGATCCTCGTCGTGGTCGGACTCGTCCTTGTCGCATGGGCCGGCATCCTGGGCGGCCCTGCCCTCGCTGCGTGGGTCGGCATCGCCGGGATCGTGCTGGGTCTGGCGCTCCCGATACGGGCCGCTCTGCGCAAGTACGGTTCCTTGAGGACCGGGGTGAAGCGAGGGCGCCTCTTCGGCGGCGGGCAGATGCTTGACGCTTCGCATCCGGCCACGGTCGCCCTGATCGACGCCTACGCGCACCTCATCCAGATGTCATGCCTTCAAGGCACCGGCGAGCCCAAACGAGCGGTGGCGGCCGGCCACATGGCCGTGACGGAGGTTGCCAACTACCTCGATGGCAAGCCCCCCGAGGGCCCGGCCAAGACTCGCTTCGTGACCATGCGCACGGAGGCCATCGAGGCTCTCTCGCGACAGATGATGCGGTCGCACGATCGCTGGGCGGCGAAGACGGCTGCCGAGCAGTCGCTGGGCACCGAGACTGGCCTCGAGCCGGCTGGGGCATCGCAGTTCGAGTCGCTGAACGCACTGGCACGCAGCGGTGCCGTCGCAGAGTTGGAGGCATTGAACCACCAGCTCCGGCGAGAGACCGCCGATGAACCGCACTGATGATCCCCGGCCCTCGGTCTCTCTAGCAGTCAGGGCCCTGACCTGGGTCGCACTGCCATTCGTCCTCGCCTGGATGACCGTCAAGGCGACCTTCTCCACCCTGCGCCGCGGGGGGCGCTTCGCACTCTCCGTGCTACGGGTCGCGGCCCAGGAGTTCGCAGCCACGGTGCGGCGGCTGGGCACGCGCCTCGCGGCCGTCTTGCGCGCGGCGGCCCAGGCCCTCGCGGCCATGGCCCGCCGGGTCGGTCACGCCATCCGCATCGTGCTGGCCACGATGGCCGACGGCCTGCGCCGCATCGGCACCCGCCTGCGCGTGTTCGCCCGGGCCGTGGCCGAGCTGGTGGCACGGCCGCTGCGCCTGGCCCTGGCCACGGTGCGCCGGCTGGGCACGCGCCTCGCGGCCGTCTTGCGCGCGGCGGCCCAGGCCCTCGCGGCCATGGCCCGCCGGGTCGGTCACGCCATCCGCATCGTGCTGGCCACGATGGCCGACGGCCTGCGCCGCATCGGCACCCGCCTGCGCGTGTTCGCCCGGGCCGTGGCCGAGCTGGTGGCACGGCCGCTGCGCCTGGCCCTGGCCACGGTGCGCCGGCTGGGCACGCGCCTCGCGGCCGTCTTGCGCGCGGCGGCCCAGGCCCTCGCGGCCATGGCCCGCCGGGTCGGTCACGCCATCCGCATCGTGCTGGCCACGATGGCCGACGGCCTGCGCCGCATCGGCACCCGCCTGCGCGTGTTCGCCCGGGCCGTGGCCGAGCTGGTGGCACGGCCGCTGCGCCTGGCCCTGGCCACGGTGCGCCGGCTGGGCAGAGGCGTACTCGGTCGCGCCATGGTCCTGTTCTTCGACGTCATCGGGCTGATCTCGGTCTTGGTCTTCTGGCTCCACGAGGTCACGCGCCGCTCGACTGGCGCCATCTGGCCTCGGGTCACGGCTGCAGTGAGCCTGGCCGCAGGTCTGGGGCGAACGGTCATCCGATCCGTTCACACCTTGGTAGCCAAGATCTGGACGCTCGCGTCCGCCGCTATCGGGCGCGCTGCCAGGGCCATCGTCGCGACCGCCGCAACGGCGTGGCGACCCCTCCGCGAGGGTATCGTCGCGGCGTCGCGCGTGGTGAGCAGGATCGCGCTCGCGGCATGGAGCCTGTTGCGAGCCGCCGCCGGCGCAGTCATGCGGGCCATCCGGCGCGCGCTCGCTGGAGCAGGCGCCTGGGCTCGTCGCGCCTTCGGGGCCGTGCGCACCGCTGCCTCCAGCGCCCGGGACGCGGTCGTCCGTACCCTCGCTCCGGTAGCGCGGCTCGTCACGCTGAGTGTCGGGGCCGTGGCCCTGGTGACCATCCGGGCGCTCGCCAGGACGCGCTCACTGGTGGCCTCGTTGGGGCGGGTCATCGCTGCCGCCGCCCGCCGTGCCGCGCAGCGCGTCCGGGCTGCCGTGTCAGCCGTACGGGTAGCGATGATGCAGTCGGCTCGCCGGGCGGCCACAGCGGTCCGAGGTTCGGCGGCCTCCCTGAGAGAAGCCGTCGGGCGCGCCAAGGGGTCGATCGTGGCCTCGGGCAGCGCCGCACGCGAGACGGCTCGCGAGATCCTGGGTCGCCTGCGGCACGAGCGCCCACCCGAAGGCCACGATGCCCCCCGGCGCCATGGGCCGCACTGAGCGGCTCCGCCGACTCAGGGACGCAGGACGATCACGCGCCAGTCCACCAGCCCCTCGGTCGGGCACGATGCGCTCGTGGTGATGAGGATGCGTTCGTCGGACTCCCCGGCCTCCACATGGTCGTTGATGCCTGCAAAGCCACACGGTGCATATGGGGCCGGCGCGCGCAAGGTGAGCGAGTCCTGCCACGAGTGGACCAACCCCTTCTCGGTGGCCAGCGCGTACTCGGCGTAACCCTCGTTCTCGAGCTCGTCAAGTACGCCTGGTACCTGGCTCCAGAGACCACGCATCGGGAACGAGTCGTCGACCACGACGAACACACGTTCTGTGGGGCGTGAAAGCACGATCAGCGCCGCGACAAGGCCGAAGGCGACGAGCACACCGATGAGGAAGATGGCGAGCGGACGCACCCGGAGCTAGACCCCGGCGTTGAAGAGCGCCGAGAGTTTGAACTCGACGTCACCTTCGCCCGCGTTGATGGTCGCTGCCTCCACGAGCGACGCCAGCTGTCCAAGCTCCTCGAGGTCCGCCTCGAAGCCGACCGTGACCACCGGGATGCGTAGCCCCTCGATGACCTCGTCGACGTCCCCGTACGTGAGCCCTTCGTTGGTCTCGCCGTCGGTCAGCACGATCAGCATGTACTTGCCTCGTGGGTCGATGGCACGCTGTTCAGCGAGCATGGACAGACCCAGCATGACGCCGTCATACATCGCGGTGCCTCCCACCGGATCCATGTCCTGAACAGCCGCCGCGAAGCGTGCCTGCTGATTGAGGTCGAACGGAGCGATGTCCAGGCGCTTCCTGGCCTGGTCGCCGAACTCGACCATGCCCACCGAGGCTTCGGGGTTGATGAACTGGCGTGAGGACTCGAGCGCCCGTTGAACGGCGTTGATACGCGACCCGGACATCGACCCGCTCGTGTCGGTCACGAAGACGGCGTAGACCGGGCGGCCGGCGTCCTTCTTGTCCTTCCACAGTTGCTGCGCCGCGATGAGCGTCTGCCCTGACGGGATGGCCACATCGGAGACGTAGTCCGGGGGGTCGAAGCCGAACTCTGCGGCCTCGCCTCGCAGCTCATCGTCGTCGAGATGGTCGGCGAACAGCTCGAGCACCTCACGCTCCTGGGGCGTCGCCGAGTCGAAGGCGTAGAGCGGATTGTCGTGACGGACGCCGAAGGGGATGAACTCGAACCCGGAGCGCAGTGAGTCGGTATTGATGAACGTCTGCCACTCCATGACGAAGGCGTCCAGCGATCCGTTGTCCTTTTCTACCGACTCGCGCATCTGCAGTGTCGTGAAAGCCACGAACGGGACCTGCTCCTGGAATGTCTCGAAGACGCTGGCCACGTCGGGTGCAACGAGTCTGGCCTCATCGCCCTCGGCGAACGAATCGAGGACCGTGAGCAGGAAGTTGAGTCCCGTGGACGACGCGAACGGATCCGTGTAGCCCATCACCAGCTCGCCGGCGATCACCGCCTGCAGTAGTACCTTGGCATCGAGCTCGCCGTACTGCTCGCGCAACTGGTCAGCGGTCTCGTCCTTCATCACGATGCCGGCCACGTTGGGGACCGTCCGGTCCGTAACCACGGACATGGGACTGTGCACCCGCGCCATCTCGATCCACAGATGGTTCGAGGGGCTGAAGCCTGCCGGGATGGCATCGCCGGCAGCGATGAACTGGTATCCGGTCCCTGAGGGGATCCTGCGGATGGCTACCTTGGCAGCGGACCCGTCAGCGAGCGTCGCGCCCGAGCGGTTGAACGACTCCGCCGCCTCGACCATCCAGCCGTCGGTGCCTGCTCCGGACTTCTCGGTGGAGGCGAAGACTTCGGCGACCACCTCACCGGCGCCGATACCGGGGTCCACCGAGAGCGCGAACTCGCTGATGTCCGGCAGCGTATCCGCTAGAGTCCGGTCTCCGCCCGGCTCCACGCTGGCCTTGCGGTCGATGAGCTCATCAGCCCAATCCAGCTGGCCGGCGATCTCCGCGACGCGCTGTTCCGCCTCGGCCTGACCGAGTGGTTCGCTACCGCCCAGGTCCTCCGTACAGGCCGCGGCCACGAAGACGATACTGACCAGGGCGGCAAGGAGCGCCGACCGATGCTGTCCCACGTGTCGTTCTCCCTCCGCTGCCGTGCCTGACTACTCTGTCGTTGGGTCGGCCCCAGGGCCGACCTCGAGGTCGAGCATGCCCGTGCTGGCCGCGCTCCGCTCATGCCTCTCGATCGCCTTCTCCGCTTCGATCGTGAGCTTGTCCATCTCGACGATGGAGCTGGCCATCTCCGGCAGTGCTTCACGGCGGTAGCGTGAGATCTCGTCGAGCGCGATGTTGATGTCGCGGAAGGCCGACTGCAGGGCGTCCATGTCGAGCATCGCGCTCGATGCCTGCTGGTGGATCTGGCTGCCTTGCGACTTGAGTCGCGCGGCAGTACCGGCGATCATGTCCGACGTCGTCCGGTTGAGCGCCTCGACCTTGTCCAGCACCACCTTCTGGTGGGCTACGGCCATGGCCACCGACACGGCCACCTGGAGGGCACTGATGGTGACGTCCAGGGCGCGGTTGACGCCACGGACGAGTTCACGGTTGTTGCGCACGATGATGGCGGTCGCGAGCACGCCCTGCTGATTCACCGCCAGTTGCTGCTGCAGGTCCATCGTCCGCTGTCGCAGCACGAAGAGCAGCTCCTCCTCGATGAACGCCCGTCGAGGGTCGTCAGGTCCGATCTCGCGGTCGAGCTTGGCGCTGATGGCGGAGTCGAGCGCCTGGGCGAGTGCGACCTGCTCGGTGATCGTGACCGTCAGCTCGCGCATGTTCTTCTGATCGTCGTTGAGCGTGACGTTGTCGCGTTTCAGTTGGTCACGCCCACTCTCGAGCGAGCGGATGATGGCGTCGATGACGCCTTGCGAGGTCTCGAACTGCATGAAGTAGCGCTGCAGCGGCGTGCCCACGCCGGGAATCAGCCCAAGCGTGCGATTGAACCAGCCCGGGTCGAGGTTGAGCGAGGTTGGGTCGAGCTTCTCGACCTCGATGCGCAAGTCCGAGAGCGACTTGGCCACGGGCCCGCCCTCCTCGCTCTCGCGAGCGAGGTCGCGCAACGGCGCCTGCAGCAGCCGGCTTCGCGTGGCGGCACGTCGTTGCAGGTCCCGGCCCATGCCTTCGACAGCTTCGATCGAGGTGACGCGGGCATCCTGGTCGTCAGGATCGATAGTGATGAGCTGGTCAGCCACCGCAAGCGCACGCTCCTGGAGCTCATCGCTGACATCGGGTTCAGGAACGATGACCTCCGCCTTCGTGCCCTCAACGTCAAGGTCCAACCGCAGGGCCAGAGCCGTCTCGTCGTTGGCGTTGCCGTGCGTATCGCTCGCATCACTCATCGTTGCTCTCCCTCATGGTCGGGCCTTGGTCGTCTCGGTAGTGCATCACATCGACGAGGTCATGTCGCGGCGTACCTGCCCGCTCGGTCGGCCAGCTCCTTGAGCGCATCCATGGCGGCTTCCGCGTCCTGCGGAGCGACGCCGATGGGTGCGTCTGCGAGTGCGGTGGAGGTGCGATCGAGCAGCGTCATGGCCGACTCATTCTGGGCCAGCAAGTAGGTCACCTTGGCCTCCTGTGCCGTGGCCAGCGCGCGACGATCCTGGAGCGAGGTGATCTCAGCCTGCGCCCCGGATGCGTCGCCGGCGGACAGCTCTGCGAGCCGGACGTCGATGTAGTCGGTGTCGATGGCACTGACGCTCTTCTTGGCGATGGCGACCTCGCGCAGGTTGGTGACGACTGCCAGGTAGACCTGCTGGGCGGTCGAGCGGTAGCGTGCGTACGTCAGCTCCCCGGTGTCGAGGCGGCTCCCGAGGATGGCCACCAGGGTGTCGCGCTTCTCGCCGATGGCATGGAGCTGGTAGGCGGGGCGCGGGTCCTCGAGTCGGTCCAGGTCGTCAGACAGCGCACGCAGCTCGATCGTACTGACCTCAGGCAGCCTCGGCGCCTGGAACTGGAGCCGGCGCAGTGTCCCGGTGGCGGACAGGGTGATCGGCCACAGGACGATGGCGACCGCGCCGATGCCGATGACGACGATCGCCAGCAACGTGGGCGGTTCGAGGAGCAGCAGGATCAGGACGACCGCCACCACGACCGCGGCGACGGCGATCCAGGACGGCGGATATCCGGCGACGGCGCGCCACCACGTTCTCATCTCGATACCCCTTCTGACAATCGAACCCAAGTGTGGTGCATGCAAGGGCCTTTCGGCAGGGAACAAGGAAGTGCGACTGCCCGACGGCAACGGCCGGCTGAACCTCCCTCGAGCCGCGCCGGTGCCGAAGTAGTCCCGGCGACCGCCGGCTGAAGGGCGTGGCCGAGATCGGCGGCCACCCCGAACTCAAGCCGCCGCGCGCGATCGGGAGTGGTTCTCGTCCGTCCACTCTCTCTCAGTGCATGCTGTGCACGAGTCCGACCCAGCGATCGTCCGATCCTGCAGGGGCCTGTGCACCCCGTGCACGAGCCCGTCCCGTCCGCTCTGGCCGTGCACCCAGTGCACGAGTCCGACCCAGCGATCGTCCGATCCTGCAGGGGCCTGTGCACCCCGTGCACGAGCCCGTCCCGTCCGCTCTGGCCGTGCACCCAGTGCACGAGTCCGACCCAGCGATCGTCCGATCCTGCAGGGGCCTGTGCACCCCGTGCACGAGCCCGTCCCGTCCGCTCTGGCCGTGCACCCCGTGCACGAGTCCGACCCATCCGTCGCCCGATCCTGCAGGGGCCTGTGCACCCCGTGCACGAGCCCGTCCAGAATGTCCGGTGCCGATCACCCGGCGGGTGGGAACCCGCAGCGCGGGGCCACGACGACGGCTGCCCGGTCGAGTTCGGTCACCCGGTGATCGGCTGGTCGGATGTCGTCAACGCAGCCCCATGGGACGCTACCTACGGGTCGACTGACCTTGGCCCGCCGCCGCACCCGGCGGTCGATCGAGGCCATACGACCCTTGAGTGGTGGAGTGCCAGCGGCTAGGCTGGCCAGACGCCAATCATCTAGACGCGAGAGGACGTATGACTCAGCGGCAGCCCTCATCGCGGCGGGGTCAGGCGGACGTACGGCAGACGCGAACGGGCTCCGCCGCCAGCGGTCGGCGCGCGCCCCGACTGGCCACCTTCATGGTCGTCGACCTGGCCGGATCGGACGCCGTCCTGGCGGGGCTCGGTGAGGGCCGTGCGGAGGCTTCGCGCCCGGCCTACGTCACGCTCCTGCGCAACGCGGTCGCGGCACACGAGGGGAGCGAGCTGGTGCTGCTGGACGACCGAGCGTTGGTCGCCTTCGCCACCCCCTCGTCGGCGGTGGCTTCCGCCGTCTCGATCCAGCGAGCGGCCGAGCGGCACAATCGGTCCCACGACGATCGGCTCGATCCCCGCATCGGCATCCAGTTGGGCGAAGCCACCGAGCCCGTCTTCGCCTCAGGAGGTGGCGAGTACGTCGCACAGCCCGCGATCCAGGCCCGCCAGCTGTGTGAGGCTGCGCTCGCCGGTCACATCCTGGTGTCTGAATGGGTCTCCGCCCTGGCTCGGCCGGAGCCATCGCTCTCCTTCGAACGAGCTGGGCTGATCGACCTCTCCGGGGCCCCGGAGCCAGTACCGACGTTCGAGGTCCGATTCCAGGACGCCCCGGACCGCCGGCCCTCGCTCCCGCCCGAGCTCGCCGCCCGGCCCAGGGGTCGCTGTTCCTTCGTGGGGCGGTCGTCGGAGCGAGAGCGGTTGCGCGCCGTGTGGAAGGCGGCGGCTGGCGGCAGGCGCCGGCTGGTCTTCGCAGTGGGCGAGCCCGGCATCGGCAAGAGCCGTCTGGCGGCGGAGTTCGCCATCGAGGCACATGCTGACGGCGCGGTCGTGTTCTCCGGCCGCTCGTTCGAGGAATCGGTCGTCCCGTACCAGCCGTTCGTCGAGGCGCTGCGCCAGTACGTCAACGACTGCGACCCGGTCGAGCTCGAAGCGCAGCTCGGTGCCGATCCGTCACCGCTGGTCACGCTGCTCCCTGAGCTGGCGGCACGTCTGCCGGGCCACACGGAGCTGCAGGCTGCGGAGGGCGAGCGTCATCGGCTCTTCGATGCCGTGGCCACACTGCTCTCGACCGTCTCGACCTCCTCGCCCGTCCTGCTCGTACTCGACGACCTGCAGTGGGCCGATCCGGCCACGCTGCTCCTGCTCAAGCATGTCGTACTCGACCCGCGGCCGGCCTCGATGCTCATCCTCGGGCTCTATCGCGACACCGAGGTCGGCGAGTCGCATCCACTGGCCCGGCTGCAGGCCGACGTCGAGCGCGACTTCACCGTCGACCGAGTCACCCTCACCGGCCTTGCCGACGCCGACGTCGCGAGCATGCTCGACGAGATGTTCGGTTGGTCGCCGCCGGTCACGGTCGCCCACGGCCTGCGCGAGGAGACCGAGGGCAACCCGTTCTTCCTGCAGGAGGTCATCCATCAGCTCCACGAGACCGGCATCGCGGACGACCGCGAACGCCTGCTGCGGGGGCACCTCGTCTCGGATGGGATGGGGGTTCCCGAGCGGGTCCGGGACTTCGTGGCCAGGCGCATGCAGCGGCTTTCGACAGGCGCGCTCGAGATCCTCGCGGTCGCGGCCGTGGTGGGCACGGAGTTCGGCCTCGACATCCTCGCTAGCGTCCTCTCGGCAGACCCCGACCGACTCGTCGACGATCTCGAGGAGGCCGTCGAGGCGCGGCTCGTGGTAGAGGTTCCCGGTCGGCTCGGCACGTACTCCTTCGCCCATGCATTCTTCCAGGGCGCTCTCCATGAACGTCAGGGCGCCAATCGGCGTGCGCTGCTCCACGCGCGTGTGGCTGAGGCCATCGAGGATCTGCAGCCCGATGACCCCACGACGCTCTCAGAACTCGCGCGCCACTACGCGTTGACCGCCGGTCGCTACGCGCAGAAGGTCGTCCACTACGGCGCGGCTGCCGGCGATCGTGCGTTCGCGCAGCTAGCCTTCGAGGACGCCATCGCGGAGTACACCCGTGCGCTCGACGCACTCCCGCTGGTGGCTACTGCCCCCGAGTCGACCCAGGCCAACCTGCTCGTGCGCTTGGGTGAAGCCCAGACGCGTGTCGGTGACGCCGCGGCGGCCAAGGGATACTTCCTCGCGGCGGCCGATCTCTGCGTCAGGGAGAACTCGTTCGAACCCCTCGCGCGCGCCGCACTGGGCTACGGGGGGACCGGCAAGTTCGGAGCGATCTTCGACCCATTCGGAGTCGTCAACGAGACGCTGGTCGATCTGCTCGAGCACGCCATCGCGGCTTGCCCGAGTGGCCAGGAACACGACCGCGTCCGACTGCTGGGCTGGCTGGCCCAGGCGCTCTACTGGTCGGACCAGGACGAGCGCCGGCATGTGCTGAGCCAGGAGGCGCTCGACACCGCACGCCGGATCGGCGAGCCCGCGGTCATCGCCCACGCCCTCCACAGCCGGCATGTCGCGCTGTGGGGGCCCGGCCACCTGCCTGAGCTTCGGGCGGCCGCCGAGGAGATGCTCGCGCTAGGCCGGTCCCTGGGCGATCGCGACATCCAGCTGAAGGCCTACACCTGGCTCATCACCGACGCCCTGCAGACAGATCCCATCGAGGTCGTGGACGGGTACATCGCGGACTATGCGGGCCTCGCAGAGGAGTTGCATCGACCGTACTTGCTGGGGTACGCCGAATCGATGCGCGCGGCGCGAGCGCACCTGGAAGGGCGATTCGACGACATGATGCGGTCGATGTCTGCGCAACTCGCGCACTCCGAGGGTGCCGATGCTGATCGCGCGCAGGAGGCCCATCGCTGGCAGATGGGACTGTTCATGCTGGACCTCGATCGTGTCGACGACGCCTTGATAGGCACCCTCGCGGAACAGAGTGCACGCTATCCGGGACTGACCTTCGACGTGATGCTGGCGCTGGCCTACGCCATCGTCGACCTCCGCGAGGAAGCCTGGGTGAAGCTGGCCCGGCTGGCGCCCGAGGATCTGGCCTCGATCCCCAGGGACTGCATGTGGGCCGGCACGATGGCCATGCTCTCGAGGGTCGTCTACAAGCTTGGGGCGGTCGAGTACGCGCGACCCCTCTACGACCTCTTGGCCCCCTACGCTGAGCGCAACAGCATCTGGGGTTCAGGATTCATCGTCTTTGGCCCCACCAGTCGGTTCCTGGGCCTGCTCGCGACCACCTTCGGCGAACCGGACCTGGCCATCCCTCGCCTCGAACACGCGATCCAGCGCTGCCAGGACCTCCACTCGCCCCCACTGGCGGCACGAGTGAGGACCGACATGGCGAGAGCGTTCCTGGCACGTGGCGCCGACGGCGACGTGGAGCGGGCCCGTCGGTCGCTCGAGGACGCCCGGCTCACCGCTGCGGAGCTTGGCTTGTCCGGCCTGGGACAGGAGGTAGTCGACCTCCTGTCGACTGCCACGCTGCCGGGCGCGCGCACGGCCTCGGATGCCACTTGAGCGGCGACGAGGAGCGGGCTAGGCTGGCACTCACGCGGGACGCTACGTGCGAGGGAGGGCGGATGACGCCGAGGCAGCCCCGGTTCGATGTCGATGAGGCCGATCTACCGTCGGCTGAACCTGCATCCCTGGGCGACGGTCACGGGCCATCCCAGCTGGTCACCTGCCTGGTCATCGACCTCGCCGAGTCGAACGCGGTCCTTGAGCGGCTCGGCGAGGGGCGTGGGGATGCCTCGCGTAGCGCATACCCGACGCTTCTGCGCAACGCTCTTGTCGCTCAGCATGGCCGGGAGCTTTCACGCCGCGACGATCGCGTGCTGGCTGCGTTCGACGTGCCTACGGAGGCCGTGGCCTGTGCCGTGGCCGTGGTGCGCTCAGCCGAGCGGCACAACCGGCGGCAGGCTGGCAGGCTCGACGTCCGCGTCGGGATCCAGATCGGCGAAGCTGACGAAGCGGCGTTGACCTCCGAGCGCGGCGACCTCATCGCTCGTCCCGCGATACAAGCAGCGCAATTGTGCGCTGCAGCCGCCGACGGCCAGATCCTGGTCTCCGATCTGGTGGCGGTCCTGACCCGCGCCGACTTGTCCATCCGCTTCGAGCGCGCCGGCCTCCTCGACATCGCCGAGGCGACCGATCCGTTGCCCACCTTCGAGGTGGTCCACCGCGAGCTTCCCAGCGACCGCCCGCCGTTGCCGCCGGGGCTGGCTGCGCGGCCCTCCGGCCGCTGTTCGTTCGTGGGCCGCGGAGCGGAGCGCGAACACCTGTTGAGGCTGTGGGCCGCGGCCGCCGACGGCGAGCGCCGCCTGGTCTTCGCGCTGGGCGAGCCCGGCATCGGCAAGAGCCGTCTGGCGGCCGAGTTCGCGGCCGAAGCGCACGCCGACGGGGCCGTCGTACTCTCCGGCCGCTCGTTCGAGGAGTCGATCGTCCCCTACCAGCCATTCGTCGAGGCCCTGCGTCAGTACGTCGCCGACTGCGATCCTGCCGGGCTCGAGGCACAGCTGAGCCCCGACCCGACCGCGCTCCTGACGCTCGTGCCGGAGCTCGCGGCTCGCATCCCGTCGCCCGCGACCCGCGAAACGAACGAGGGCGATCGCTACCGGCTATTCGATGCGGTCGCCGCCTTGCTCTCGACCATCTCCGTCAGTTCGCCGGTGCTGCTCGTGCTCGACGACCTGCAGTGGGCCGATCCGGCCACACTGCTCCTGCTCAAGCACATCGCGCTCGATCCACGCCCCGCCTCGATGCTCATCCTTGGGCTCTACCGCGACACCGAGGTCGGGATGTCGCACCCGCTGACCCAGCTGCAGGCCGACGTCGAGCGGGATCTCGCCATCGACCGCGTCTCGCTGGCCGGCCTTGCCGACGCCGACGTCGCCAGCATGCTCGACGAGATGATCGGCTGGTCACCACCATCAGCCGTGGCCCGTGGGCTACGCGAAGAGACCGAGGGCAATCCGTTCTTCCTGCAGGAGGTCATCCACCAGCTCGACGAGTCGGGTATCACGACCGACCGCGAACGCCTGCTTCGCGGGCACCTCGTCTCGGGGGGGCTCGAGGTACCCGATCGCGTCCGGGACTTCGTCGCCCGGCGCCTGCAGCGTCTTGCGCCCGCTGCGCTCGAGATCCTCGGCGCGGCCGCGATTGTGGGCACGGAGTTCAGCCTCGACGTCCTTGCACGGGTGCTGGTGGCCGATCCGAGCCGACTCGTCGACGACCTCGAGGAGGCCGTGGAGGCACGCCTGGTCATCGAGATCCCCGGTCGCGCCGGCACGTACGCCTTCACGCATGCGCTCTTCCAGCAGACGCTCCACGACCGGCACGGCAGCAACCGACGGGCCTCGCTCCATGCGCGCGTGGCCGATGCCATCGAGACGCTGCACCCGGACGATCCATCGGCGCTGTCGGACCTGGCCCGGCACTACGCACTGACCGCCGGACGCTACGCGGAGAAGGTCGTCCTCTACGGTGCAGCGGCTGGTGACCGCGCCTTCGCGCAGCTGGCGTACGAAGATGCGCTACAGGAGTACGGCCGGGCGCTCGACGCGCTTCCGCTGGTGGCTTCGGCCGACGAGCTGACAAAGGCTGACCTGCTGGTGCGTCTGGGTGAGGCCCAGACGCGTGTCGGCGACGCGGCAGCTGCCAAGCGGTCCTTCCTCGCGGCCGCCGAACACTGCGTCGACGAGGGCTCGTCCAGCATCCTCGCTCGGGCTGCACTGGGCTACGGGGGCACCGGCAAGTTCGGCGGCATCTTCGATTCCTTCCAGGTGGTCAACGAGACCCTGGTGGGTCTGCTCGAGCGTGCCATCGAGGCCTGTCCGCACGACGAGCAAGCCACACGCGTCCGACTGCTGGGACGCCTGGCACAGGCGCTGTACTGGTCGGACGACCGGGAGCGCATGCTCACGCTGAGCCAGGAGGCACTCGACTCCGCTCGCTGCATCGGCGACCCTACGGTCATCGCTCATGCCCTCCACAGCCGCCATGTCGCGCTGTGGCATCCCGACCACCTCCCGCAGATCCGCGCGGCTGCCGAGGAGATGCTCGCGCTGGGCGAGTCGGAGGGCGACCGGGACATCCAGCTGAAGGCCTACACCTGGCTCATCACCGACGCCTTGGAGACCGATCCATTCGAGGTCGTGGACCAGTACGTCGCGGGCTATGTCGGGCTTGCCGAGGAGCTCCACCGGCCCTACCTGCTTGGATACGCGGACGCCATCCGCGCAGCACGCGCACATCTCGAGGGTCGTTTCGACGAGATGGCCCGGCTGATGGGCGCCCAGCTCGCCCATACCGATGGGGCCTACGCGCGCCGCGCGAAGGAGGCGCACCGCTGGCAGCTGGGGTTGCTCCTGCTGGACATCGGTCGTGTCGACGATGCCCTGATCGTCGAGCTCTCCGAGCGTGCGGCCCGTCACCCGGGGCCCACGTTCAGGGCGATGCTGGCGTTGGCCTACGCTACAGTGGACCGCCGGGACGAAGCCGCCGCGGAGCTGGCCGGGTTGGCCAACGGAGACCTTGGCTCGATCGCGAGGGATTGCATGTGGGCAGCCACGCTGGCCATGCTTGCGCGGGTCGTCTCTAGGCTCGAGGCGGTCGAGCACGCCCGTTCCCTGTACGACCTGCTTGCGCCCTATGCCGACCGCAACTGCCTGTGGGGCTCCGGGTTCATGATCCTGGGACCCATCAGCCGCTATCTGGGCAGGCTGGCCACGACATTCGGCGAGCCCGACCAGGCTCTGGCGCACCTCGAGCATGCACTTGGACGCTGCCACGAACTGGGCTCGCCTCCGCTGATCGCGAGGACGAAGGTCTCGATGGCGCGGGCGCTGTCACGACGCGGCCTCGAAGGCGATGAGGCGCGCGCGCGCATCCTGCTCGCGGAAGCGAGCCGTAGTGCTTCCGAGATGGGGATGCCCGGGCTGGCCGATAGTTGCAGGCAAGTGTTCGCGGAGATCGGACCCCGCGTGAGCGAGGCCCCAGCCCGATGAGCGAGTCTGGAGCGGCGGGCGCCGCACTCACCATCGCGGACGAGGTGGAGCGCATCGCACCAGGCGCGACCTGGCGGGAGCTGTGCCGATGGCCGCCCGACGTCTTCGCAGCCACCGGTTCGATCCTGGCGGACTCGGGCGCCTACCGCAGCGTTGTCTGCCCACCGGAGGGGAGGTCTTGGCCGCCGCCGATCGATGGCGATGGCGAGACGGAGTGGGAGCGGGCGATCCCGCGCGCGGGTGGCGAGTGGGCCGAGTGGTCCTCGGCGTCGGAGCTCATCGGCGATCCGCCGGCGCCTGTGGACCGGTTCGTCACTGCCCTTGACGCGGCCGGCGACACGCCCATCACTGAGCTCGACGAGCCGCCCAGCTGGGAGACGGTGACGGCGCTGTTCGGTCTCCATGCCATGGCCGACGAGGCCAGTGCCGGGGCTGGTCTCGACTCGGCCACGAAGTTCCAAAGAGTGGCCCTCGAGACGCTCGAGGCGACCGGCTCGCTCTCGCGCCTGCCCACCGATCGCGTGCGCGTGCTGCCCAAGCTCAGGCCCCCCGAATCCGGGATCACGCTGCGCTCGATCTCTCACAACCTTGCGCTCGATCGTTCGGAGGTGCGCACTACCTGGCTGCGGGCACCGGCACCACGGTCCAACGCTCCGGCCTCACAACGTGGTCGTCTGACGCTCCTGCTCGTGCCTTTCCCGTCCAACGTGCATGCCAATGACTTCCGTCCCGTCCGCGGTCCGCTGCTGAACATGGACAGCAGCCGCTACGGCTTCTTCGAGTACGCTCCCACCGAGCCGCTCGACCTCGAACGCATCATCGCTCTGGTGAGGTCCGCGCAGCTGCGTGTCGGTGCCATCGACGCGGTCGTGCTGCCGGAGGCCGCCCTCGACGAATCGGTCGTGGCGGATCTCCAGGAGCTCGTGTGCGGGGTCGGAGTCCCATATCTCATCGCCGGCGTCCGCCGGGCGGCGACCGAGGACGAGCCGTTCGCCACGAACTACGCCTACTTTGGTGGCGCCGGCTGGCACGCGGCCCAGCACAAGCACCACCGCTGGTGCCTGGACCCGACCCAGGTGCACCAGTACCACCTTGGCGCGGCGCTCGAGCCGAACCACCGCTGGTGGGAGGCCATCCGCATCCAGCGGCGGAGTCTCAACTTCATCACCACCGCCGAGCCTGAGGGCCTGACCATCTGCCCGCTCGTGTGCGAGGACCTCGCGCGGCCGGACCCGGTAACCGACGTCATCCGGGCAGTGGCGCCGACGCTGGTGGTCGGGCTCCTGCTCGATGGGCCGCAGCTGGTGGCTCGCTGGCCGGCACGCTACGCCAGCGTGCTCGCGGACGACCCGGGCAGCTCAGTGCTGACGCTGACCGCGCTGGGCATGGCCTGGCGCAGCCAGCCGTCGGGCTTCGACGCATCCCGCGTCATCGCCCTGTGGAAGGACCCGCACCGCGGCCTCCAGCAGATCGCCCTCGCTCGGGATGCGCGAGCGGTAGCGTTGACCGCGCACCGCCGTGAGGTGGAGGTGGTCTCGGCCGACGGACGTACGAGCTCGCATCCGGTCTCCGAGCTGGTCCTGTCGGGGCTGGAGCAGATCGATTGACTGCCCGCAGGCCAGTCGAGTTCGGACACCCGGTGACCGGCTGGTCGGGCGACCGGCCACGTGCCCTGAGAAGACTCCCCGCGTCCGAGACAGGGAGGGGCGGCGCCCGTGGGTCCGGGAGCCGCCTGGAGGAGGTCGCATAGGGGCGTTGGCGCCCCGGCATGCCCTACGCCAGCAGCTCTTGGGCCACGGTAGCGGCCGTGGCGGCGTCCTTGGCGAAGCCGTCGGCCCTGATCTCGGCCGCGAACTCGTCGGTCACCGGGACGCCACCGACCATGACCTTGGCCGCGGGCGCCGCCGCGCGCATGGCGCTGACCGCGTCCTTCATGCCCATCATCGTGGTGGTCAGGAGGGCGCTGATGCCGACGATGTCGGCGCCGTGCTCCACCGCGCTGTCGGCGAAGGCCGCGGGCCAGCCGTTGGTGACGAGATCGACGATCTCGTGCACGGTTTCATACAACTCGATGGTGTTCTCGATGGGCGTTTCGGGCAGAACGTAGTCGTGGCTGGGGGAGGCGACATAGCCGCCACCGGGCATCATGACCTCCAGGACCTCGCGAGTCCTGCTCCTCACGAGGTCGGGAGTGCCCTCGAGGACGAACTTGGTATCGATGCAGCCGTTCATCAGGATCCGGTCGCCGAACGCCGCCTTCAGTTCAGACGGCTCCATGCCCCCGGCGGATGGCTGCAGTGCCTGCAAGCCATCCAGGCCGATCTCGATCATCGTGGGGATGAGGGGCGCAAAGCCGCCGTAGCAATGCATCATCACCTTCAGGCCGTAGTCATGACCGAGCTCCACCAGGCGCTTCAGGTGCGGGGCGAAGAAGCGACGGAAGGTGGCTTCGCTCATCAGCGGCCCGTTCATGCCGCCGAAATCGTTGCCGATGAAGAAGATGTCGATGAGATCGGCCGCCGCGTCGAAGATGCGCTCGCTGACCCCGAAGTAGTAGTCCACGATGTCCTCGTGGAGGGCTTCCACCAGCTCGGGTTCCTCGTACATCTTGACGAGGAGGTTCTCCATGTCGAGCAGGTCGATGGCGTCGCGCCAGAAGGGGGACCAGTCCCCCCAGGATCGCGTACTCCCCCTGCCAGTCTCCGATCTCCGCCCGGATGCCAGCGGCACTCATCCAGGCCGGATCGGGCCAGGGATAGTCGTGCACCTCTCGTAGCGTGGCGCCGGCTAGCGGGTGACTCCGGGGCATGCCACAGCCGTAACCGTGCCGCTCCACGCCGAAGGGCAAGCGCTACGTGAAGCCCGGGGCCAGGTTCGCATCGGGGCCGGATCCGATAGGCCCCGCGTAGGTCGCGTGCACGCGCCTGAAGTCATCTCCCAGGAAGACCGACAGGGCTTCGTCATCCGGCAACCCCAGGTGGTCGAACATCGCCTGCCTGGTCTCAGGGGCAGCGCCGAACCATGCTGGCACCGCGGTCCGGTTCCTCGAAGGCGAAGGCTGCCAACACGCGGTCCCTGGATGTCATGGTGCCCCATCAGCCACGTCAGTCCCCCTCGCTGCGCCCCGTATCCACGCTAGAACAGGCCGACCGGGCGTCCCTGCTCGTCGATGTCGACGTTCTCACCGGCAGGACGGCTGGGCAGGCCCGGCATCGTGCGCATGTCGCCCGCGAGCGGGTAGATGAAGCCCGCGCCCGCGGCCAGCTTGACCTCGCGGATGGGCACCCGGAAGCCGGACGGCCGGCCCAGCAGCGCCGGATCGTGCGACATCGAGAGGTGGGTCTTGGCCATGCACACCGGCAGGTGGCTGTAGCCCAGCCGGTCGTACTCGGCCAGGGCCTTGGCCGCGGCCGGCGCGAGGTCGATGCCGTCGGCCCCATAGACCTTCGTGGCGATGGTCTCGATCTTCTCGAGCAGCGGCATCGCGTCGGGGTAGAGCAGCCTGAACTCGGACGGCTCGGACGCCGCCTCCCACACCGCCGCGGCCAGCGCTTCTGACCCGGCCCCGCCGTCGGCCCAGTGGGTGGTCACGACCGCATCGCGGGCGCCGGCTGCCAGCGCCACCTCGCGGATGACCTCGAACTCCGAGGCGGCGTCACCCGGGAAGGCGTTGATGGCCACCACCACCGGCACGCCGTACTGGCGCACCAGCTCGATCTGGGCGGCGAGGTTCTGGCCACCCGCGCGCACCGCCTCGGGGTCCTCCGCCAGCAGCGCCGGGTCGAGCGGCTTGCCGGCCACGATGCGACCCACGCCACCGTGCATCTTCAGGGCCCGCACCGTGGCCACCACCACCGCGGCATCGGGCGCCATGCCCGAGGCGCGGCACTTGATGTCGAAGAACTTCTCTGCCCCCATGTCCGCGCCGAAGCCGGCCTCGGTGACGACGATGTCGCTGGTCGCCAGGGCGACCCGGTCGGCGAGGATGGAGCTGTTGCCATGGGCGATGTTGGCGAAGGGCCCGGCATGGACGAAGGCCGGCCCGCCCTCGAGGGTCTGCAGCAGGTTGGGCTTGATGGCATCGAGCAGGAGCACGGTCATGGCCCCGGCCACGCCCAGGTCCTCGGTCGTGACCGCTTTCCCCGACCGGTCGGTGGCGAGCACGATGCGACCCAGCCGCGCGCGCAGGTCGAAGACGTCGGTGGCGAGGGCCAGGATGGCCATGACCTCGCTGGCCACGGTGATGACGAACTCGCTCTCGCGCGGCACCCCGTTGACCTTGCCGCCGAGGCCGATGTTGACCTTGCGCAGGGCGCGGTCGCTGATGTCGACCACCCGCGGCCAGGTGATCGAATAGGGGTCGATGTCGAGCGGATCGCCATGGTGGAGGCTGTTGTCGAGGAAGGCGCTCGCGAGGTTGTGCGCGGCGCCGATGGCGTGCACGTCACCGGTGAGGTGGAGGTTGAAGTCCTCCATGGGGATGATCTGCGAATAGCCGCCGCCGGCGGCCCCGCCCTTGATGCCGAAGACCGGGCCCAGCGAGGGCTGGCGGATGGCGACCGCGGCCGTGTGGCCGATGCGGTTGAGACCCTGCACCACACCGACGGTGGTGGTGGTCTTGCCCTCGCCCAGCGGGGTCGGCGTGATGGCGGTCATGACCACGTACCGGCCGCGCGGGTTCTCGCGCTCGACACGTCTGAGCCCCTCGAGCGTGACCTTGGCCTTGGTCGCGCCGTAGGGTTCGATCTCATCGGGCCGCAGCCCGAGCTCGGCAGCGATGTCGGTGATGGGCCGGGGGGTGACCGAGCGGGCGATGTCGAGGTCGGTCAGGGCGGTCATGGATGGTCGTCCTCCTCGTCGTGTGATGGCGCCGGGCCTATGGGCCCGTCACCTTCGTGCTCACCGGCTTGTCATCACCATCGAGCTCGGCGGTGACGGACTCTGGCGGAGCAGCCGCCTTGGTGACCCGGGCAGCACACACCTTGTACTCCGCGGTCCGGGTGACGTCGTCGAAGACGTCGTTCGTGATGCGGTTCGTGGGCTGGTCGACGAAGTGGAATGGCATCCACAGCGCTCCGGGTCGGGTGCGTCGACCGACCTTGGCCCGCACTGTCACCTCCCCGCGGCGGGTCGCCACGGTGACGGCGTCAGCATCGGCCACGCCCAGCTCGGCGGCGTCATGCTCGTGCATCTCGACGAAGTTGCGACGCTGCTTCTGGCGGATCGCTCCTACCTTCTGAGTCATGTTCCCGATGTTGTAGTTGTAGAGCGTCCGCCCGGTGGAGAGGATGTATGGGTACTCGTCGTCAGGCAGCTCCGCCGCGGGCCGGAAGCCGATCTCGTGGAATGCTCCGAGGCCCCGGGTGAAGGTGCCTTCATGGAGGAACGGTGTCCCGGCATGGTCGGCGGTCGGGCAGGGCCACTGCAGGCCGACCTCGTCGATGCGCTCGTAGCTCATGCCGGCGTAGCTCGGGGTCAAGCTCGCCATCTCATCGAAGATCTCGCCGGCGTGCCCGTATGACATGGGGTAGCCCATCGCCGTCGACATGAGGCAGAGGATCTCCCAGTCCGGCTTCGCCTGGCCCGGCGGGTCGACGGCCTTGCGTACCCGCTGCACCCGCCGCTCGGTGTTGGTGAACGTCCCGTCCTTCTCGGCGAAGCTGGTCGCCGGGAAGACCACATCAGCCAACTTCGCGGTCTCGGTCATGAAGATCTCCTGGCACACCAGGAAGTCCAGTCTCTCGAGGTCGGCGATGACCTTCGCCTGATTGGGCTCCGACAGCACGGGATCCTCGCCGAACACGTAGAAGCCTCGCAGCACACCGTCGCCTGCGGCCTCGATGAAGTCAGGGATGCGGCCGCCTCTGTTGGTGGGAATCTCCACGCCCCACGCCTCTGCGAACTTGAGCCGCGCCACCTCGTCGGTGACCTTCTGGTAGCCGGGGAAGTCGCCGTGCATGGCGCCCATGTCACAGCCGCCCTGCACGTTGTTCTGCCCTCGCAGCGGGTTCACGCCGCTGGAAGGCTTGCCGATCTGGCCACACAGCATCGCTAGGTTCGCCAGGTTCTGCACGTTCTCGGTGCCGCAGGTGTGCTCGGTGATGCCGAGCGTGTAGAAGATGGCCGAGGGCTGTCCTTGTGCGTACGTCTCGGCGGCCCGCCTGATCAGATCGGCATCGACGTCGCACACCCTGGCCGCCTGCTCGACGCTATAGCCGTCGAGGTTGCCGCGGAAGGCGTCGAAGCCCTCGCAGCGGGACGCGATGAACTCGACGTCGTGCAGGCCCCGGTCGAGGATGTGGCGCATCATCGCGTTGACCAGCATGTTGTCGGTGCCGGGCTTGTGCTGGATGTGGATGGCGGCGTGCTCGGCCACCCAGGTGCGGCGCGGGTCACACACGATCATCTTCGCCCCGCGCTTGAGTGCCTTCTTCATCTCGAGACCGATGATGGGATGCGCCTCGGTCGGATTCGACCCGATGATGAGCATCGTGTCGACATCCTTGATCTCGCCGATGGGATTGGTCATCGCCCCCGACCCGAACGAGCTGGCCAGCCCGGCCACGGACGGGGCGTGGCAGGTGGTGGCGCATTGGTCGACGTTGTTGGTAGCGCCGGCGGATCGGGCCATCTTCTGCAGGAGGTAGTTCTCCTCGTTGGTGCAGCGGCACGAGCTGAGGAAGGCCACGGCGTCCGGGCCATGTTCCCGGCGGATCTCCCGCAGCCGCCGGCCCGCCAGCTTCAGTGCCTCATCCCAGCTCGCTTCACGGAACTCACCGTTCTCCTTGATGAGCGGCGTCGTCAGCCGCTCGGGTGAGTGGATGTATTCGAACCCGAACTTGCCCTTGACGCATAGGTTGCCGTCGTTGGGCACACAGCCGACCGGGGAGGTCACCCGCACGACACGGTTGGCCGACCTGTCGACATTCAGGTCCAGGACGCAGCCGACGCCACAGTACGGGCAGACCGTGCGAACCGACTCGAGGTCCTTGCACTGACCCTTGCCCAGCGCTGCCCGCTCGTACATGGCCCCGGTCGGGCAGGTCGAGATGCACATGCCGCAGAGCACGCACGAGGTGTCATTCAAGGCCATGTCGAACGGCGTAGTCACCGCCGCCTGCGCGGCTCTCTGCGTGAACGTCAGCGCGCTGGCCATCACCACCTCGTCACAGATGCGCACGCAGCGGCCGCAAGTGATGCACAGCTGAGGGTCGAAGGCGATGGCTTCGTTGCCGGTGGTGAAGTTCGGGACGGCCGGATCTGGCTGGTACGATCCGAATGCGAACTGGTCGACCCCGTAGCGGTACGCGTAGTCCATCAGGGCGCACTCGCCGTTCTTGTCACACGTGGGGCAGCTGACCCGGTGGTCGCCGAGTATCAGCTCCAGCACCGACTCGCGCATCGACGCCAGTTCGTCGCTCTCGGTGCGAATGACCATGCCCTCCTCGATCTGGGTGGTACATGCCGTCGGCAGGCCGGGGTGACCATCGACCTCCACGATGCACAGCCGGCACGCCCCCACCGGCTTCAGTCGGGGATCGAAGCACAGGCGGGGTACGTCGATGCCGGCCGCAAGGGCGGCTTCCAGCACCGTCTCGCCTTCGGCGGCAGAGACCGGCTGGCCGTCGATGGTGAGGGTCACCGTACCCGGCGCTGTCGCTACGGCCATCTATGCCTGACCTCCCGCCAGCGCAGGCTCGCGCGGACCCAGCGCCTTGCAGACCCCAGCCGGACAGGTCCCCTCGACCACGTGCGCCAGGTATTCGTCGCGGAAGTGGCGCAGCGTAGAGAGCACCGGGTTGGGCGCGGTCTGCCCCAGGCCGCACAGTGACGTGCGGCGTACCACGTCGCTGAGCTGTTCCAGCCTGTCCAGGTCGGCGGCCGTGCCCTCGCCACCGCAGATGCGGTCGAGGATCTCCTGCAGTCGCACCGTACCCAATCGACACGGCGCGCAAAGCCCACAGCTCTCGGCAGCGCAGAAGCTGATGAAGTAGCGGGCGATGTCCACGATGCAGGTCGTGTCGTCCATCACGATCATGCCGCCGGATCCCATGATCGCCCCGACCTCGCGCAGCGAGTCGTAGTCGATGGGCAGGTCGAGATGGGCTGCCGGCACGCAGCCGCCTGAGGGCCCGCCCATCTGCACCGCCTTGAACTCCCGGTCGCGGGGCAGGCCGCCACCGACCCCGAACACGATGTCGCGGATCGTCGCCCCCATCGGCACCTCCACCAGGCCGGTGTTCTTCACCTGGCCCGCGAGGGCGAAGATCTTGGTGCCCTTCGACCCTTGCGTCCCGCGCTCGGCGAAGGCGGCGCCGCCTTCGGCCACGATCAGCGGGATGTTCGCGAACGTCTCGACGTTGTTGATGATCGTCGGCTGGCCCAGGTAGCCCCTCGCTGCGGGGTACGGCGGCTTGGGTCGGGCGATGCCTCGATGTCCCTCCAGCGAGGCGATCATGGCAGTCTCCTCACCGCACACGAACGCCCCGGCGCCCTCACGCACCTCGATGTCCAGCGAGAACCCACTGCCCAGGATGTCGTCGCCCAGCAGACCCCATTCTCTCGCCTGGTCGATGGCCAGCCGCACGTGATGCACGGCGATGGGATACTCGGCCCGGACGTAGATGAAGCCCCTGGTGGCCCCGACTGCGAAGGCGGCGATGATCATGCCCTCGATGACGCTGTGCGGGTCGCCCTCCAGCAGGGCCCGATCCATGAAGGCGCCCGGGTCACCCTCGTCGGCGTTGCAGATGAGGTACCGATCCCCGGCGAAGAAGCGCTTGCAGATCTCCCACTTGAGCCCGGTCGGGAAGCCACCACCACCGCGGCCGCGGATGGCGCTCGCCTTCACCTCCTCGACGACCTCATCGGGCTGCATATCGAGGAAGGCCTTGGCGGCTGCCTGGTAGACGTCGCGCCCGATGGCGTCTTCGATGCGCTGCGGATCGACCCGGCCGACGTTGCGCAGCACCCGCTTGGTCTGGTGCTGGTAGAAGGGGATGTCATGCATGTGCGCCATGGTCTCGTCGCGCTCGTAGCACAAGCGGGCGACGACCTCGCCTTTCTGCACGGTCTGGGAGATGACGTCGGGCACGAACTTCACCCGGTTGCGGCCGTAGAGGACATCGCCGGGTTCGATGACGGCTACTGGGGCCATGGCGCACAGGCCGTGGCAGCCAGTGGCGACGATGTCGACCTCCTCTTCAAGGCCGGCGAGAGCGACCTCCTCTCGGAACGCCGCCTCGATCTCCCGGGCTCCGATGGCGAGGCATCCGGTGGAGCACACCAGCACCCGCTTCCTTCCCTCCGCGGCAGCGACCAGCCTGTCGCGGAGCGCGGTCAGCTCGTCCGAAGACCCGATCCTGGTCATCGGTACCGCTCCAGGATCCCCGTGACCTTGTCCGCGGTCACGCTGCCGAAGTAGTCGTGGCCGATCATCACTACCGGCGCCAGGAAGCATGTGCCCAGGCAGGCCACGGTCTCGATGCCGTAGCGGCCATCTTCGGTGATCTCCCCTTCGTGGATGCCAAGGCGAGACTCCACGGCATCCTGGATCGCTTGGCGGCCCCGCACGTGGCAAGCCGTACCACGGCACACCCGGACGGTATTGCGGGCGTGTGGCTCGAGATAGAACTGCGCGTAGAAGGTCGCGACCCCGTACAGATGGCTGAGTGGGACACCCGCAACGGCGCTCGCCTCGAGCAGCACCTCTTCCGGCAAATAGCCGTAGGTGCCCTGGATCGCCTGGAGCAGCGGTACGACGTGCCCATGACCGATGGGCGCCATCTCATCGAGGACGCGCCGTGCCGGAGCCAGGTCTACCGTGTCGGCGACCGAAGATCCGACCATCGAGGGGCAGCGTATCTCGAGGCTCTGACCTCGGGGCGTGGCAAAGGTCCCGAGTCCTCGGGATATGAGGCACCATTCCGCTCGTAGCGTCTGGGAACCAGGGCTGGATGGGACGCTCCGGTCGACCATCGCGTGGACCCGTCGGAGGTCGACGCCCGCTGCCCGTCGCCACACGAGGGGCAGGTTCGACCGTCGCGCGAGGTGGGCCGAACGGCCCTGCGATTCGGGCCCGCGCAGCCTAGCCAGCCTAACCGTTTGCCTGACACTCTGGGTCGACAAGCCTTCTGATCAGCGCTCTGCACGAGGTAGGCTCGGATGGGGTCGTCGACTGAGGCGTCGATGCTCGCTGCGCTCGAGCAGGCCGAGATGGCCGCTCGCGAGCGCCGGCTTGCCGCGTCCAGTGAGGCGGAGGCGGTCCTGTCCGCAGCGCAGGCGCGTGCGTCTGAGATCGGCGCGAGCGCGGGTCGACGTGTGGACGATGCCCTGGCCGACTTACGCCACTCGGCGGAAGCTGCGGCTGACGCGGCGATCGTGGATCTCGAACGGGTCGCGGCCAAGCGTGCAGGTGCGAGCACGAGCCGCGCACGGGACGATCGGGTCGTCGGGAGCGCTGTGGCCATGGTCGTCGCCCGCGTCCTTGGCGAATTGTCCTCCGACCCCGACGACGGGGATCGAGCCTGATGCTCGTCCCCATGCGCCGCGTCGAGATCGTCGTCCCGCGCTCGACCGCGAGCGCCGCGCTGAAGCTGATACACCGCGCGGGCGCTGTGCACCTCGAGACCTTCGACCAGCTGGACGGGGCGCACCCAGGTATGTTCGTCATCCCGCACCTCGAAGACGGCAGCGAGGCATCCATCGAAGGCGACGGTCGCTTCAAGGAGCCGCTCGAGGAGGTCGCCAGACTGGGTGCGCTCATCGGCACCGTACCGGTGGGCCGTGATCGACTCGAGGTGGCGTGGGCGCTCGATGACGAGGCCCTGATCGCGGCCGCCGACCGATTGCGGCCCGTCCAGTCAGCGGCGGACAGGCTTACCGGCGAGCGAGTCCGTGCCGTCGCCGACCTCGAACGGATCGATTCCTACCGCCATATCATCGATGGCCTCTCGGGTGCCGTGGGCCACCTGCCGAGGCTCCGCGGCTACGCCGCGACCGGAATCATCGTGAGCACGCGACACCGCGCGCTCGTGGGGCTCATCAGCGAGGAGCTCGAAGCCATCACCGACGGTCGCTGCGAGGTCGATCTCGGCCGACCTCCTGGACCAGCGCACCGCCGCCGTCCTGCTCTATCCGGCTGCCAGGGCCGGTGAGGTCTCCGATGTCCTGGGCGGGCGGGAACTCGAGGAGGTCAGCCTGCCGGCCGATCTCCAGGGTGTGCCCTTCGACGAGCTAGGGCCCCGGATGGCGGTCGAGGTCGAGCGGCTCCGGGCGCTCATCGCCAAGCTCGAGGACCAGTTCGAGCATCTCGCGATCGAGCACCGGACCAACGTGTCGGCGCTGCGACTCGTCCTCAGTGACCGTGTGGCCGAGCACCACGAGCTGCACCGTGCCACGCACTCGGACCATCTCACCGTGTTCACCGGCTGGGTACCGGCCGCCGAGCTCGACGACCTCAGGAGGGAGCTGGCCGACGGCCTCGGGGAGCGCATCCTCGTCATCGACCACGGGAAGGCGTCGGCGCCCGGGCAGGAACCGCCGGTGGCCGTCACCAACGGACCCATCTCACGAGCGTTCGAGCCGCTCTCGCGTTTCGCGGCCGTGCCGCGCTACGGGACCATCGACCCGACGCCGCTGCTGGCGCTGACCTTCCCGGCCTTCGTGGGCCTGATGATCGGCGACGCCGGCTACGGCCTGGTCATGCTGGCGCTCCTCGTCATCTTCCGGAGGCGCATGATGCGCTCACCACTGCTGCGCAAGGTCTGGCCCATCGGCCTCACGATGGCCCTCTCGACGATCTTCTTCGGTGTGCTCTTCGCAGAGGCCTTCGGCGAGACCGCCCGTCACGTCCTGCACGTCGAGCCCATCCTCTTCGACCGCGCCGAGCCCGAGTCGGCGATCATCATCATGCTCGTGATCGCCATCACCATCGGATTCGTCCAGGTCGGGCTGGGATTGGCGCTGGGCGTATGGAACGCCGCCCAGGTGGATCACCGGCGTGAGGCTGTCGGGCGCGCGTCGCTCCTGCTCGGGCTCGTGACGGTCGTCATCATGATCGCCGCGACCGCCGGGCTCCTGCCGGGCGAGGTGATCTTGATCGCCGTCGCAGCGCTCGTCGCCGCGGTCGTGATCGCGGGGCTGTCGATGGGTATCGCCGGGCCCGTCGAGATGCTGGGCGTCATGGGCAACGTGCTCTCGTACGCGCGGTTGATGGCCGTCGCCTTCGCGGGGGTCATGCTCGCGCTCGTTGCCGACGAGCTGGGTAGCCTCATGCCCAGCCTCATCTTCGGGATCCTCGTGGCCATCGTGCTGCACTCGCTCAACCTGGCTCTGGGCGTCTTCGACGCCTCCGTCCAGGGGCTGCGACTGCACCTCGTCGAGTTCTTCACCAAGTTCGTCGAGCCGGGGGGTACGCCGTACGCGCCCTTCACCTCGGCGCTCGGAGTGAGCCATAGCGCTCAGGTAGATGGGAGGTAGCCAGAATGCTGGATGAAGGAGCTGCACGAATCGATCGGCGCGGCACTCGCGATCGGGCTGAGCGCGCTGGGAACAGCCTGGGCTCAGGCCCGCATCGGCGCGGCCGGAGCCGGGGTATTGGCCGAGAAGCCGGAGATGCTCAATAGCATCTTCCTGATCCTGGTGTTGCCGGAGACGATCGTCATCCTCGGCTTCGTCGTGGCCGCCATGATCCTGCTCCTGTGACAGGTGGTCGAGGACATCCTGATGGGGGTCGAAGGGATCATCGCGATCATCGAGCGTGAGGCAGACCAGGAAGCGAAACGGATCGTCGCGGACGCTGAGCGTCAGGCAGGCGAGATGATCGCCGGCGCTGAAGCCGAGGTGCAGGCCCAGGTCGAGGCGGCCATCGAGCGTCTTGGACCAGAGATCCGCGCCGCGTCCCAGCGCCGCATCAACGCCGTGCGCCTGCGCATCCTGGAGGATCGCGCGCGCGGCGACGCGGCCCGATTGACCGCGGTTTTCGACGCCGCGGAGGAGCAGGTCACGGCGATCGCGGGTGGGGCCGAACCAGCGCGCTGGTCATCCGCGCTGTCAGCGCTGTGCGTCGAATCGCTGCGCTCGATCGGCGAAGGTGCCTCGGTGAAGGTGCGCGCCCGAGACATCGATGTGGTCTCGAGCGTAGCCGCTACCTGGCACGCCGACGTCATGGCTCTCCCTGATGGCGACGAGCCGGGTCTCGTGGTCAGCTCGAGCGACGGTCGTATCGAGGTGGACGCGCGCCTGTCGGTCCGGCTGGGTCGGGCGCGGTCGCTGCTGGCCGAAGCGGTCGCGCAGCTGCTGCGCCTCGAGGTGGCGGACCAGGAGCAGGCATCGGCGGGGTAGACGATGGGCTACGACTACGGCAACGCCCGGATCGCGGCCAGGCGGGGCCAGCTGCTCGATCGGGCTGCCATCTCACGCCTCGGCGACTCCGCGACGGCCTCGGCGATGGTGGCGCAGCTGGAGCGTTCGGCGGACTGGGCGCCGATCCTGCGGCGGGTGGCGCCGCTCGGGACCGACGCCACCGCGGCCTTGGAGACCGCCATCGAGTTCCATCGCTCAGCCCGCCTCGGAGCGCTGCCACCGTTCTACGACGGCCAGGACCGCCGCTTCGTCGAGACGCTCGTGCTGCCCCTGGACGCTGAGCGGGCGGTGGCCGTGCTGCGACGCCGACGTGCGGGAGAACCAGCCGAGGCGATCGCGACCAGCTCCGTGCCAGGCGCCCTGCTCGACGCATCCGCGCTCGCCGCGATGGCTCGCGCACCCGGCCCGGCAGCGGCCCTTCGCCCGCTCGTGGACCGGGGAGTCATCGCGCGTGCCGACGCGCTGCCGATCATCGCGGCCGAGGCTCGCGGGGCCCGCAGCGCCGAGGTGGAGTCGCTGTTGCTGGCGGCCATCGATCGCGCGCGCTGGGAACGAGTCAGCGTCGGCGGCGGCGAGGCCGCGGCGCTGCGTCGGCTGCTCGAGCACGAACAGGAAGCCCGGGAGGCGACCGTCGTCGAGCTCGGGAAGGCCGGTCCGACGCTGGCCACGATGCTGGACCGCACGACCCGCCTGGCCCGACTGGACACGCTTGGCGCGCTCGGTCGGCGCGACCTCCTGGGCATCGGGGCCGTGGCGGGGTACGTGGCTGCGGTCGAGGCCCAGGCGATCCGCCTGCGCGCCATGGTCGCCAAGGTCCGGGCGCGCTGGACGGCCGAGGACGCCACACCGTACCTGGCCCGGAACGAGAGGTCGACATGGCTCGTGTGGTGATCCTCAGCGCCCCGGGTCAAGCCGACGGCTATCGCCTCGCCGGTTGCTCCACCGTCGTCGCGTCGCCCGGAGCTCAAGCTGCCGCGTCCCTGCGCCACCTTGCCGCAACCTCTGACATCGGCGTGCTGCTCGTCAGCGCCGACCTCTGGGCGAGCCTCGACGACCGCCTGCGAGGTGACGTCGAGCAGCTGGCCCGACCGGTGGTCATGCCCATCCCGGAGGGCGAACGCACGCCCGGGGCGGCTCGAGTGCAGCTGCTCGGCGAGATGTTCCAGCGGGCGATCGGCTTTCGCATCCAGATCAGCGGCGGAGAATGATGAGCGACGAGCGTGCTCGCGGGACGGACGGAGCGGCGATCGTCGCCGCCAGCGGCCCGGTAGTGCGCGCGCGCATCCCGGCCTCGGCGGTCATCGGCGAGGTCGCGCGCGTGGGTCCGCAGCGACTGCTTGCCGAGGTCATCCATGTCGACGGCGAGGTCGGCACGCTCCAGGTCTACGAGGAGACCCAGGGGTTGCGCATCGGGGATCCGGTGTACCTGAGCGGCGCGCCCCTCGTCGCGTGGCTGGGTCCCGGCATGCTGGGACGGGTCTACGACGGGCTGCAGCGACCTCTCGATGCCTTCGCCGCGGCGGGCATCTGGCTGCTCCTGCCGGGAGCCACCGCGGATCCCGCGCGTGACGGCGCGTCGGGCAGGGACGCCACGCCCGCCGCGGTCGCTCTCGGCGACGCTCGCTGGGACTTCCGTCCGACCGCGCAGCCGGGCCAGACCGTCGGTCCCGGCGACATCATCGGCGAGGTGACCGAGGGCGGCCTGCGTCACGCGGTGACCGTGCCGCCGGGGGTCGGCCCCGGCCGCTTGAGCGCGCTCGATGCGGGCGCCTACACCGTGCACGATGAGATCGGCAGCCTCGATGGGTCCTCGGGTCCGGTCGCGCTTCGGCTGGCCCATCCGTGGCCGCTCCGGTCGGCCCGCCCGGTAGCACGACACCTGCCCCTGGACCGTCCGCTGGTGACCGGCCAGCGCGTGATCGACATGCTGTATCCGGTCGCGCGCGGCGGCACGGCCGTCATCCCGGGCGGGTTCGGCACCGGCAAGACCGTCGTGGAACAGCAGCTCGCCCGCTGGTCCGACGCCGACGTCGTCGTGTATGTCGGCTGCGGAGAGCGTGGCAACGAGATGGCCGAGCTCCTCACGACGTTCCCAGAGCTCCAGGATCCACGCTCGGGCGTGCCCCTGCTCGAGCGAACTGTCCTGATCGCCAACACCTCGAACATGCCTGTGGCCGCACGCGAGGCCTCGGTCCAGCTGGGCATGACGATCGCTGAGTACTTCCGTGACCAGGGACTGCACGTCGCGTTGCTCACCGACTCCACCTCGCGCTGGGCTGAGGCGCTGCGAGAGATCAGCGGACGGCTCGAGGAGCTGCCGGGAGAGGAGGGCTTCCCGGCCTACCTGGGCAGCCGGCTGGCGAGATTCTACGAGCGCACCGGTCAGGTCGAAACGCTCGGCGAGCCTGCACGCACGGGTTCGGTGACACTCGTCGCCGCGGTCTCGCCACCGGGCGGCGACTTCTCCGAGCCTGTGACCCAGGCGAGCCTGCGCCTGGCGGGCACGTTCTGGGCGCTAGACCCGGAGCTGGCACACGCACGTCACTTCCCTGCCATCGGCTGGGACCGGTCCTACTCGCTGTACGTCGATGCACTCGCGGCCTGGTATGCCGATACGCTGGACCTCGGTTGGTGGGAACTCCGCTCGACCGCGGTGGAGCTGCTGGCGCGTGAGAAGGGGCTGCTCGATATCGTTGCGCTCGTCGGCGCCGACGCCTTGCCCGACCATGATCGTGCGCTGTTGGAGGTTGCGCGCCTGCTGCGTGAGTCGTTCCTCCAGCAGGGCGCATTCGATCCGGTCGATTCGGCCCGCCCGCTCGACGAGCAGGTGCTTCTGCTGGACGCGGTGCTCGCGGCTCAGGGGTACCTGGATCGTGCCCTCGACGCCGGCGAGACCCTCGAAGCTGCCCTCTCGTCCAAGGCCATCGCCGATCTGCGGCGCGCCAAGGAGCTCAGTGGCCTTGACGTCGCGGGGCGACTCGCCGCCCTCGCCGCCCGCCTGCGCGAAGACGGGAACGCGGCGACCCAAGACCTCGCCAGTGACGGAGGGGAGGGTGGCGCTGCGGCTGGCGAGGATGCCGATGTCACGACGCAGCCCGAGCCCCCGGCTCCGGCCGACGGCGCCGCTCCGGGCACCGAGCACCCAGCGGATGTACCGGAGCCAGAGCCTACGCATCGGGGTGAAGCGCGTGCCGACGCGATGCCTCGGCAGCTGTCAGCCCGAAGTGGTCCCGCGTCCGCCGTCAGGTCACTCTCGGAGCACCGCCTGACCGGGGCTGATCGTCTCGTAGGCCCACTGCTCGTGCTGCGCCGGTCGCCACGCATGGCACTCGGCGAGGACGTCACCGTGCGCGCCGGTGACGGCACGCTTCGGCATGGGCAGATCGCCGAGCTCGACGAGGACGTCGCCGTCATCCAGGTCTACGAGGGTACCGCTGGGCTGGACCTCGAGTCTGCCCAGGTGCAGCTCTCCGGCGACACGTTCCGGCTGGGCGTCTCGGGCGCCATGCTCGGCCGGGTGCTCGACGGGCGTGGCCGCCCCATCGACGACGGCCCGTCGATCGTGCCGCTGCGGCTCGCGGACGTGAACGGCGGCGCCATCAACCCGGCGTCGCGCGATCACCCGGAGGACTTCATCGAAACCGGCATCAGCACGATCGACCTGATGGCCTCGCTCGTGTGCGGTCAGAAGCTGCCGATCTTCACCGGCTCCGGCTTGCCGGCCAACGAGCTGGCCGCCCGCATCGCGACCGGTGCGCGCATGCTGGGCGAAGAGCGCTTCGTGACGGTCTTCGCGGCCATGGGCATCACGCGCCGTGAAGCGGACGGGTTCCGTGACGCCTTCGCCAGCTCCGGCGTGCTCGACCGCATCGCGGTGTTCCTCAATCTCGCTGACGACCCGGCCATCGAGCGACTCCTGACACCCCGCTGTGCCCTGACGCTTGCCGAGCATCTCGCCTTCGAGCTCGGGCTCAATGTCCTCGTCGTGATGACCGATGTGCTCGCCTACGGCGAGGCGCTGCGCGAACTGTCGACCGCGCGCGAGGAGATCCCCGGTCGCCGAGGCTACCCGGGCTACCTGTATACCGATCTCGCGACGTTGTTCGAGCGTGCCGGCCGCGTCCGTGGCCTGCCGGGCTCGGTCACAGTGCTACCGATCGTGACGCTCCCCGACGATGACATCACCCACCCCATCCCCGACCTCACCGGGTACATCACCGAGGGCCAGATCGTGCTCTCACGTGAGCTGTGGGGCCGATCGATCGCACCGCCTGTCGACGTCCTGCCCTGCCTCTCGCGCGTCATGAACGCGGGCATCGGCGAAGGCCAGACGCGTCCGGAGCATCGGATCGTAGCGGATCAGCTCTACGCTGCCTATGCGCACGGCCGCTCGCTGCGGCAGCTCGTGACGGTCATCGGAGAGGCTGCGCTGAGCGACAGCGAGCGCGGCGTTCTGGCGTTCGCAGATGCCTTCGAGCATCGACTCGTCAGCCAGGGACGTGAGCGACGAACCCTCGACGAGTCATTCGACGCCGCCTGGGCCATCCTGCTTGAGTTGCCCGACGAGCAGCTCACCCGCATCCCGGCCAACGTCCTTGCCCGCCGCCGGGCCAGCCGAGCACGCAGCGCTGCGAGCGAGGACCATACCGATCCGCCAGCGAGTCCGGCGCCGTGACACGCCCGCGGACGCGGATGGAGTTGCTCGCGGTGCGATCACGCCTCGACCTGGCGAGGCAGGGCCGGGATCTCCTGGAGCAGAAGCGAGACGCGCTCATGCACGAGTTCTATCGTGAGGTGCGGACCGTCTACGCAGCCCACGAGGAGCTCGAGGTGGCCGCTGGCGCAGCCCGGCACGCGCTCGAAGAGGCGCGCGTGCTCCTGGGCACGGACACCATCTCTGCGGCCGCGACCGAGGCAGTCGGCGAGATCAACGTGGATGTACAGCTGGTGACGGTGATGGGCGTGCATGTCCCGGCCGTCAGTTCGCGCGACCTGGTGCGCACCCCGGCCGATCGCGGCCGTGCGCCGGCGGTGTCCGGCCCGGCGCTCGAGATGGCGGCGGAGGCGCACGAGCACGAGATCACCGTCGCGATCAAGGTGGCCTCGCTGGAGGCGCGCGCGCGTCGGCTGGCTCGCGAGATCCGGCGCACTTCCAGCCGTGTCAATGCCCTCCGAACGAGGGTCATCCCACACCTCGAGGCGGAGATGAGGGCGATCTCGCTGGCACTCGAGCAACACGAGCGTGACGACCGCTTCCGGCTGAAGCGGGTGAAGTCGCGGCGCGATCCGACCAAGGCCAAGATCCGGTAGCCGGAGTGGGTCATGGCCGCCGTGCCGATGGCGTAGAGCGCCGCGACGACCGGCTCCGGTCCGGATCGGGAATCGCCGGGCGATATCTCGGCTCTACGTGGCCGACGCCGCCAAGGACCGGTCGCGACAGCGGCCGGTCACCGCCCACCCACGGATGTGCGCGGGCGGCCGGGGACGGGCACCGTGACGGCGGTCTTTCCTACCACGGCCCGACATATGGGAGGGCTCGAAGCGCGTGCGCACACCGCTGTCGCCGTCTTTCGATCTCGTATCGCTGCCCTGTCCCTGACTTCGGCACAGCCCCTACCGTCAGGGCGCGGCTATGACGGCCAGTTGTGCCTGTTCGCTGTCAGGAACGATCGCACCGATTGCCTCGCCGAGCCGGCCAGCTCGTCCGCCGAGTCCAATTCCTCCCAGATCGGGTCGTCGAGTGCGGGTGGCCCCTCGAGCTTCCTGAGCCGATCAACGAGGCGCTGGCGCACAGCCTCTGCCTCAGTCCACTCCTCGATGAGTTCCGTGTACTCCTCCTCGAGACGCTTCTCAGTCAAACCTCACCTCCTAGGCGGTCTCTCTCGGTAGGGCAAGAGTCATCGTCGCGACAGCCACGAATGTGGCCCGTCATCATCGGACCTGACGCGAGGGTACCCAGCGACGGGTGGGCCGACCTCACGCCGCGACGCGCCAGCCCTCCGTCAAGTCCGGCGACCCGCGGATGGCCCGTCCCCATGAGCAAGAACGCTGCAAGCGCACCACGACCATCCGTGCTGCAGTAGACGCTCTTGGTCGGCGCGAGGCCGATCTCGAGGCTATCGGGCAGTCGACGAGCGCAAGCTGGGTCCGTGACGAGTTCCGAGGCCAGGACCAGCCAGGGAGCCGTCGTCTCTGTGTCCGTCATCGGCTGCGTGCCTCCTGCTCCCACATGCCTCGACGCCTACATCAACATCCACCCGATGTCACTCCGCTCTTCCCGATGGGTCAAGTGCCGGAAGTCATCGCGAGCCCACACCATTGAGTATCGGCCGGGGGCGATCGGTTTCGAACTCTGGGTCCTTTGGGCTGTCCACGCAGGGTCATAGGGTCCTTGTTCTTCTCGCCAGTCGTGTTTACGTAAGCCTTGGGTCACTGGCGGCTCGGTTCGCTGGCCCGATATCGGAGGCGAAGATGAAGATCGCCGTCTCCGGCAAAGGTGGTGCCGGAAAGACCACTCTCGCGGCGCTCGCTGTCGCCGAGTTGCTACGGCGCGGTGTCAGCGTGACCGCGATCGACGCGGATCCGAACCCGTCCCTGGCGCCCTGCCTCGGCATCTCGGCAACGCCCACCCCGCTGCTGGAGATGTCCGACGAGATCGAGGCACGGGTCGGCAGCGGCGTGATCCGCCTCAACCCCCGTGTCGACGACCTCGTGGAGCGCCTCGCGGTCACCCAGGATGGCCTGCAGCTCATGGTGGCCGGCGGCCCCGTCCGTGGTGGCGCGGGCTGCGCCTGTCCGCAGAGCGTGCTGCTGCGCCAGCTGCTGGAGCACGTCGTGGTGGGCCTGGAAGAGGCGGTCGTCATCGACCTCGAAGCCGGCCTCGAGCATCTGGGACGACGAACCGCGCACGCAGCGGACGCGCTTCTCGTCGTCGTCGACCCAACCAACTCCAGCGTCGAGACCGCGCAGCGCATCGCGCGGCTTGCCGCTGATATCGATCTCCGTCGCGTGGCCCTGGTCGCCAACCGCATCGTCGATCCCAGCGACCTCGCATTCATCAAGGAACGGCTGCCCGGGCTCGAGCTGGTCGGGGAGATCCCCTTCAGTCAAGAGATCCTGGTGGCCGAGCGAGATCGACGGCCACTCCTCGACCTCGGCGGACCCGCCGCTGCGGCGGTAGCCCAGATGCTTGATGCCCTGGCTGCCGACGTGCCCATACCAGCTGCAACCGAATCCCCCGAAGAGGTGACATCGTGAACGAGCCGCAAGCCCCCATTCCGCGCACCGACCCCGCCAGCGTGGAGATGCGAGAGCGCGCCAAGGCAGAGGGCGTGGAGACGATCTGGGATCGCTACGCCGCCCTCGGCACGCAGTGCAAGGTCGGCGAGCTGGGTATCTGCTGCACGGTCTGCCACCTGGGGCCCTGCAACCTGGGTCTCCCGGGGAGCAGGCGGCCACAGGTCGGAGTCTGCGGAGCGACGATCCACACCGTTGCCTCCCGTCGCCTCGCCCGCGACATGGCTGCTGGTTCCGCGGCCCACTCCGATCACGGTCGCTCCGTCGCCTCGCTACTGCTGCAGGCCGCACGTGGAGAGGCACCGGGCTACGAGATCAAGGATGAGGCCAAGCTGGATTCCCTGGCCGACGAGCTGGGCATCGAGCGCGAGGGCAAGTCGGTCGAGCAGGTCGCCGAAGCGGTGGCACTGGGTTGCCTCGCCCAGTTCGGGGCGCAGGAGGATGGCGTTACCTTCATCCGACGCGCCCCGCAGAAGCAGCAGGAGGACTGGAAGAAGCTGGACATCACGCCCCGGGGCATCGACCGTGAGATCGTCGACGTCATGCATCGCACCAACATGGGAGTCGACGCCGACTACAAGTCCATGATCCTCGGCGGCATGCGCAGTACGCTGGCGGACGGCTGGGGCGGTTCGATGATCGCGACCGACCTTCAGGACGTCCTCTTCGGCACGCCCAAGCCAGTCCGGGCCGATGTCAACCTCGGTGTCCTCAGCGAGGACGAGGTCAACATCCTCCTGCACGGGCATGAGCCGGCGCTGGCCGAGGCCATCGTCGACGTGGCCAACGACCCGGCCATGCAGGAGAAGGCCACGGAAGTGGGCGCCAGCGGCATCAACATCGCAGGCATCTGCTGCACCGCCAACGAGGTCCTGATGCGGCGGGGCCTGCCCATCGCCGGCAACTTCCTGCAGCAGGAGCTGGCCATCACCACCGGGGCCGTGGAGTCGATCCTCATCGACGTCCAGTGCATCATGCCCGGGGTAACGCAGGCTGCCGGCTGCTTCCACACCGACGTCATCGCCACCTCCGAACAGGCCTTCTACCCGGGCACGATCCACATCGGCTTCGAGGCCGAGAGCGCCTACGAGGACGCCCGCAAGATCGTAGGTCGAGCCGTCGACAACTTCGTCAACCGCGACAAGAGCCGCGTCAGCATCCCCCATCACACCATGGACGTGGTGGCCGGCTTCACGACCGAGTCGATCAACCGGGAGCTGGGCGGTAGGTACCGGGGTGGCTACCGCCCCCTCAACGACGGCATCATGGCCGGGCGCATCCGGGGCGTGGCCGCGGTGGTCGGGTGCGATTCGCCCAAGATCACCCAGGATCAGGGTCACCTCGACCTCGTCCTCGAGCTCATCCGGCGTGACATCCTGGTGGCCCAGACGGGCTGCTCGGCCATCGTGTGCGGCAAGGCCGGCCTCCTCCGGCCCGAGGCCGCCATGGAATACGCCGGCCGCGGCCTCCAGGAGATCTGCGAGGCCGTGGGCATCCCGCCTGTGCTCCACGTCGGCTCCTGCGTCGACAACAGCCGTCTCCTGACGGTCTGCACGCAGATGGTCAATGAGGGCGGCGTGGGCAAGGACTTCACCGAGCTGCCGGTCGCCGCCGCCGCCCCCGGCTGGTGGTCGGAGAAGGCCATCGCCATCGGCTTCTACGCCGTGGCCTCCGGCCTCCTGACCGTGCTGGGGTCTCCGCTCAACATCCTCGGCAGCGACGCTGTGACGCAGTTCGTGACCAAGGACCTCGAGGATCTTACCGGCGGTCGCTTCGCCTTCGAGCCCGATGCCGCTGCGGCGGCCGAGCTCATGGCCGCCCACATCGATCGCAAGCGGGAGGCACTCAAGCTGCGTCCCATGATGTACGAGCCCGTGCCGGTCGCCCCCGCTCCAGTCCAAGCACCCGTCGCAGCCGCCTGAGCAGAGGTAGCGCCTGAGGAGAGGCAGGAGAGATGTCTAGGATCATCGCCAGCGCCGCCATCCGCGGGGCGCATGAGTACGTCCAGGAGGCTGAAGACAGCCTTAACGCCACCCTCGAATCGAGCGGCGGAGCGACGAAGCTGGAGTTCCCCAACACCGCCTTCTACCTGCCGCTGACCTATGCCCTGACCGGGCTGGACGTCAAGACCGTCGAGGAGGCCCGGGTTCCCCTGGGGATCGCCAGGGACCTGCTGGCGCCGGTCCCCAGCGATGAGACGTGGTTGCCCTATCTGGGTGACACCCTCGACTCAGGGATCGCGGCTCTCATCGCCGAAGAGATCATCGAGGCGCTGCGCTATGCCAACGGCTCGCCACCCAACGGCATCTACCTGGGCTTCACGGACGACTCCATCCTGCGCACCCAGGGCATCAAGCTCGTTGATGGTCGGATGCCCGGGTTCGCGGCCTGTGTGGGCGCGATGCCCACCAATGAGGCGGCCGTGAAGCTGGCTCGCGAGCTGCAGGAGCGCAACATCCTGGCCTTCATCTCGAGCAGCAGCGATGGTCGCAGCATGGCCGAGCAGCTCGACGAGGAAGGCGTCGAGATGAGCTGGGACACCTACCTGGTGCCCTACGGCAAGGAGACCAGCACCACGGTCCACGCGCTCAACTTCGCGGCCCGCGCGGCCATGACGTTCGGCGGGCTGGCTCCGGGCGATCTGGCCAAGGCCCGCCGCATCCTGCTCTACAACAAGGAACGCGTCTTCGCCTTCGTGCTTGCGCTGGGCGAGGTCGACGACCGCAAGTACGCGACTGCCGCGGGAGCCATCAACTTCGGGTTCCCGGTCATCGCGGACACGGACATCCCGGAGATCCTGCCCAGCGGCATCTGCACCTATGAGCACGTCGTCAGCAACGTCCCCGACGACCGGCTCGTCAACAAGGCCATCGAGGTCCGTGGCCTCAAGCTCAAGATCACCAAGATCCCCATCCCGGTCTCCTATAGCGCCGCCTTCGAGGGCGAGCGCGTCCGCAAGGAACAACTGCAGGTCGAGTTCGGCCGTGGCACACAGGCCTTCGAGTACCTGCGCGCTCGCGAGCTCGATGAGATCGAGGACGGGCATGTCGAGCTCATCGGACCCGACCTCGACACCGCGGAGCCGGGTGGAGCGATGCCGCTGGGCATCCTCATCGAGGTCGCCGGGCGCAAGCTGCAGAAGGACTTCGAGCCCATCCTCGAGCGCAACGTCCACCGTTTCATCAACGGCGCCATGGGCGTGATGCACATCGGCCAGCGCGACCAGCCCTGGATCCGCATGTCGGACGAAGCCTTCAAGGCCGGCCTCCGGCTCCGCGACTTCGGGACCATCCTCCATGCCAAGTATCTCGAGGAGTTCCCGGCCATCGTCGACAAGGTCTCGGTCACGCTCATCACGGAGCCCAGCCGCATCGATGAGGTTCTCGAGGGCGCGCGGGTGGTCTGGAACGAGCGCGATGCCCGTGTCGCCGGCATGACCGACGAGACCATCGACATCTTCTACTCCTGCACGCTGTGCCAGTCATATGCACCCAACCACGTCTGCATCATCTCGCCCGAGCGCCTCGGACTGTGCGGCGCCTACAACTGGCTCGACGGCAAGGTCAGCCACGAGATCAACCCCAGCGGCCCCAACCAGCCGATCGAGAAGGGCGCCGTCCTCGACGAATCGCTGGGCATCTTCAAGAACATCAACGACTTCGTCTACGCCACCTCCAACAAGACGGTCGAGCAGGTCAGCCTCTACTCGATGATGACCGCGCCGATGACCTCATGCGGCTGCTTCGAGTGCATCATGGGTGTCGCTCCCGAGGCCAATGGCGTGGTCGTGGTCAATCGCGAGTATCCCGACATCACGCCCCTGGGCATGTCGCTTCAGCACCCTGGCCGGGCTGGTCGGCGGTGGCATCCAGACCCCGGGCTTCCTGGGTGTCGGGCGGCTCTACCTGGCGAGTCACAAGTTCATTCCCGCCGACGGCGGGCTGGAACGCCTCGTCTGGATGCCCAAGGAGCTCAAGGACGACCTGCGCGACAAGCTCGAGGAGCGCGCGGTCGAGATCGGCGACGAGGCCTTCGTCGACAAGATCGGCGATGAGACCGTCGCTACCACGGCCGAGGAGCTGGTGGCGTTCCTCGAGAAGGTCGGACATCCGGCCCTCAAGATGCCATCGATCCTCTGAGCAAGGAGAGCCACACCATGCCCATGACGGCCCTCGATATCTACAAGGTCCTTCCGCAGACCAACTGCGGCGATTGCGGTGTGCCGACCTGCCTTGCCTTCGCCATGCAGCTGGCCACGAAGAAGGCAGGTATCGATGACTGCCCCCATGCGACCGACGAGGCCAAGGCAGCACTGGCCGGTGCCGAGGCCCCGCCCATCCGCTTGGTCAGCGTGGGTCCTGAAGCGCAGTGCATCGTCATGGGCAAGGAGACGGTGTTCTTCCGCCACGAGGAGACCTTCTACCACCCCACGGCGCTGGCCGTCCGCGTCCGCTCCGACAAGCCCGAGGATGAGCTGCGAACCGCCCTCGAGCGGGTCAAGGCCCTGGTCTTCGACCGCGTCGGCCAGTACGTCCGCGTGGAACTGGTGGCCATCGAAGACGCCGACGGCAACGCCGACCGCTTCGCCGCCGCCGCGGCCATGGCCAGCGAGATGGAGCTGGGCCTGGTGCTCGTCAGCCCCTCGCCGGCCGTCATCGAGGCGGCCCTCCCCGGGCTCGCCGGACAGCGGCCCTTGCTGGACGCGGCCACGACCGAGTCCTGGGAGGCCATGACGGCGCTGGCCAAGGCCCACGGCTGCCCCTTGGTCGTCCGTGGACAGGACATGGACGATCTGGCCGAGTTGACCGCGAAGGTCGCCGGCCTGGGCGTGACCGACCTGGTCATCGACAGCGGCGCCCGTGGCCTGGCGCCCACCCTGCGCGATCTCACCCAGATCCGGCGCCTGGCCCTTCGTCGCCGGTTCAAGCCGATGGGCTATCCGGCTCTGGCGGTCGTGACCGCCGAGGATGCCATCGACCAGGTCACCCAGGCAGCCGCCTACATCAGCAAGTACGCGGCGCTGGTCTACGTCGATGAGCTGGAGCCGTGGCAGGCGCTGGCCATGGTCACGGTCCGCCAGAACATCTACACCGATCCGCAGAAGCCCATCCAGGTCGAGCCTGGTCTGACCACCATCGGCACGCCCGACGCGTCGTCACCCGTGCTGGTCACCACCAACTTCTCGCTCACCTACTTCACCGTCGAGGCCGATGTCGAGAGCAGTCACGTCCCCGCCTGGGTCGTGGTCGTCGACACCGAGGGCCAATCGGTGATGACGGCCTGGGCAGCCGACAGGTTCAGTGCTGAGACCATCGCCAAGGCCCTGGAAACCTCGGCCGTGGCCGAGAAGGTCGACCACAAGCGCTGCATCATTCCCGGCGGCGTGGCCGCGATCAGCGGCAAGCTCGAGGAAGCCAGCGGCTGGGAGGTCACGGTCGGACCGCGCGAATCGGCTGGTATCCCGGCGTTCATGCGCACGAAGTGGCGCCAGCCGGAGCCGGTCGTCAGCAGCTGAGCGACCAGCTGTGGCCACGCGCGCATGTCACCTTCCTGCCCGATGCGGAGACAGCGGATGTAGAGCCAGGCACGACGCTCTTGGATGCGGCCGTCGCCTCCGGCCTGCCCCTGGACGGGGAATGCGGCGGACAGGGCATCTGTCACCGCTGCGCGGTGACCGTGTTGGGTGGCCATGTCGAGGCCTTGGAGGGCGGTCCCCCGAGCATCGTCAACGACCGTGTCCTGGCGTGCCGCACGGTCGTCCGTGGGGACGTCACAGTGGACGTGCCGCCGACCTCGCGCATCGAAGGACTGGAGATCCTCACTGGTGCCGATCGAGCCGCCGGGATCCTGGCTGCGTCCGGCGAACTGCCCGAAGTCCCCGCACTCGACTTCGAGGACTACCCGCTCGACCCGCTCGCGGTGGCCCTGCCGATGACCCTGCCGCGACCGACCATCGACGATGCGTCGAGTGACCTGGGGCTGCTCCGCCGCGAGCTGCGCCGCGATCACGGCATCGGCGAGCTGGCCGTCCCGCTGTCGGTGCTGCGCAGGCTGCCACATCGGATCCGGGCCTCGGGCCGGCTGGTCACGGCGGTCCTGGCGCGTTGCGACGGGAACCACGAGCTCTTGGACCTGATGGTCGGGCGCGAGGGCCATCCCATCTTCGGCCTGGCCGTGGATATCGGCACGACCACGGTCGTGGTCCACCTCGTCGATCTGGCCTCGGGCAAGAGCGTCGGTGTCGCCGCGGCCCTCAACAGCCAGGTGGCCCACGGCGAGGACGTCATCACGCGCATCATCCACGCTGGCGAGCCCGGAGGCCTTGACCAGCTCCGCTCCGGCATCGTCGACGAGATCAACGTGCTCGTGGGCAGCCTGGCCCTGGCGCACCACGTGAACCGCCACGAGATCGTCGCTGCGGTCGTGGCTGGAAACACCACGATGATCCACCTCTTCCTGGGCCTGCCGCCGGCCGAGATCCGACGTGAGCCCTACGTCCCGGTGGCCACGGCGCCGCTCATCTACCACGCCGGCGACATCGGCCTGCGCATCCATGCTCGCGCCGTGGTCGCCTGCATGCCCGGCAGCGGCAGCTACGTGGGCGGCGACATCAGCGCGGACGTGCTCGCCTCCGGCATGGACCGGCGGCCGGAGCTGGCCATGCTCATCGACGCGGGCACCAACGGCGAGACGGTCATCGGAAACCGCGACTTCCTCGTCTGTTGTGCCTGTTCGGCCGGACCTGCCTTCGAGGGTGGCGGGACGTCATGCGGCATGCGCGCGGCACAGGGTGCCATCTCCCACTTCGAGCTGGCCCCCGGCGGGAGCCTCGCCTACCAGACCATCGGCGGGGTGCCGCCGCGCGGCATCTGCGGCTCGGGCCTCGTCGAGCTGCTGGCCGAGCTGCTCCGCGCTGGTGTGCTCGATCGCTCGGGTCGTCTGCGAGCCGGTGCTCACGCCGTCCGCGACGGCGAGGCCGGGTTGGAGGCGCTCGTGGCCCCGGGGCCCGACACGGCGACAGGAGAGGACATCGTCCTGTCCGAGACCGACCTCGAGACTCTCCTGCGCTCCAAGGCGGCGGTATACGCGGGAGCCTCGGTCCTGGTCCGCCGGCTGGGTATCGATATGGCTGAGATCGAGCGCATCTACGTGGCCGGTGGTTTCGGCACCTCGCTCGACGTCGAGAAGGCCATGCTCATCGGACTGCTACCCGACGTGCCTGTCGAGCGCGTGACCTTCATCGGCAACGGATCGGTGACCGGGGCGCGCATGGCACTCCTCTCCCGCGAGGCCTGGCGGCGGGCGGCCGACGTGGCCGAGATGATGACGTATCGCGATCTCTCCGCCGACGGCTCCTTCATGGACGAGTACGTGGGGGCGCTGTTCCTGCCACACACCGACAGCGACCGGTTCCCGCGAGCGCACGCCGCGCTCGGGATCGGATGAGGAGGATGGGATGGCCCGAGTGATCGCACTGGCAGGCAAGGGAGGCACCGGCAAGACGACCATCGCCGGGCTCATCGTGCGGGCACTGCGCCGGAACGGTCACGGTCCGGTCCTGGCTGTCGACGCCGATCCCAACAGCTGCCTCGACGTGGCCATCGGCCTCACCGCGGACAAGACCGTGTCGGACGTGCTCGACCAGACGCGCGGCTTGCGGGACGTGCCCGGGAACATGCCCAAGCCGACGTACGTCGAGTACCAGCTCGAGCACTGCCTGGCGGAGGGTCGTGGCGTGGACCTCATCGTCATGGGCCGCCCCGAGGGAGCCGAGTGCTACTGCTCGGCCAACCAGATGCTGCGCACGTTCCTGGACCGCATGATCGACAGCTACCCCACCGTGGTCGTGGACAACGAGGCAGGCATGGAGCACCTCAGCCGGCGGACGACCCGGGACGTCGACCTGCTGTTGGTCGTCAGTGACGCCACGCTGGCCGGTGCCCGGGCCTCGCGTCGCATCGCCGATCTGGTGGGCGAGCTCGAGCTGCCCGTCAAACGCATCGCCGTCGTCGTCGACGGAGCTGAGGAGCTGGCCGATCCCGTGGCCGAGATCCTGACCGACGACGGCCTGCGACTGGCCGGCTTCGTGCCCCACGACCCGCTCATCGTCGAGAGGGAGCTGGCCGCCGCGTCGCTTCTCGAGCTACCTGATGACGCGCCGGCGGTCCAGGCCGTCGAGGAGATGCTGGTCCGAGAGCTGACAGACGAGCCGTCATGACGACCTACGGCCCCGCGATCGAGCGGCTCGTCGATGAGCTGGGCCGGCACGACCACGACGAGCTGGTGGAGCGGAGCGGTGCCGGTTCGCCGGCTCCGGATCGCATCGCCGTTCGCTGCCTGGGCCAGGACTACCTGATCACCTACCCCGAGGGTGAGGTATCGACCGCCTCCGGTGAGCCGGTAGACGAGCATCTTGCCATCCTCCTCCTGCTCTATCTCACCGAGGCCGGCGGCCGTCTGCTTGAGGGTCGCTGGATCGCTTTCGAGCAGATATCGGGAGGTGCCGGCTACGTCGGCTCGTTCCGTGGTCGCGTCATGGGTCCGCTCCTGCGTACCTTCGGCCAGCGGCCCGAGGCGCTCCGGCAGGCCGCGGCAGGGCTGGACGGCTCGTCACTGGACATGGGTGACGCCGCCGTGGCCCTCGCGGCGCTCCCCCGGGTGCCCATCGCCTTCGTCCTCTGGCGCGGCGACGACGAATTCGCACCGAGCGCATCGGTGGTCTTTGACGCCTCGGTGGAAGGCTACCTCGATGCCGAGGCCGTGACCGTCCTCGCCGAGCTGGCTACCCGTCGCATGATCGAGGCCGCAGGGAGCGGCACCAGTTAGGGAGGACTCGCATGACCGTCGAGCTGATGCACGAGACCTGGCCAGGTGTGATCGGCACCGTCACCATCGGCGCCACGCCCGACGATGGCGGTACCCGCGGATCCACCGTCACGGTGGGCGGGCATGCCGCGCTGCCCTTCCGAGACGAGGATGCCCCCAGTCTCCATCCACCCGTGGTCGCACTCCAGGTCTTCGATAGAGAACCGGACTGGCCGGATCATCTGAAGGGACCACTGGCCGACGTGCTCGGCTCGCCGGCCGATTGGGCGCGTATGGGCGTGGAGACGCTGGGCGTCGACCTTGTCTTCCTGCGGCTCATGTCGGTCCATCCCGAATGGGGCGCCGGGTCCGTCGACGACGCGGTCAGCACGGTGCGCTCGGTGCTGGAAGCCGTCGACGTACCCCTCATCATCGCGGGCTGTGGCGACGCCGATGCGGACAACGACCTCTGGCCGCGTGTCACCGAGGCGACCCGGGGCGAGAACTGCCTGGTGGGTGTGGGAGATCCCGACAACTACAAGACGCTGGTGGTCGCCTGCATGGCCGACGGGCACAGCGTCCTCGCCTACGCGCCGATCGACGTCAACATCCAGAAGCAACTGACGATCTTGATGACCGAGATGGGACTGCCAGCGGAGCGCATCGTCATGTTTCCCGGCGACGCCTCGCTCGGCTACGGCATCGAGTACGAGTACTCGATCATGGAGCGTATCCGCCTCGCTGCGCTGCAGGGCGACGCGATGCTGTCACGGCCGGTCATCGCCGTGGTCGGTGAACAGGCCTGGAAGGCCAAGGAGGCTCGCCTCGCCGAGGACGAAATGCCCGAGTGGGGCGACGCTTCGAAGCGCGGCCCTGCGTGGGAGGCGGCCACGGCCGCCCTGTACCTGCAGTCGGGGGCGGACATCGTGGCCCTGCTCCACCCGGACGCGGTCAGGAGCACCCAGCGAACCATCGCCGAGCTGGTCGGGACACCGGCCGAATAGGGGGGAATGCCATGTTCATCATCGGAGAACGCATCAACGGCATGTTCAAGGTGGTGGCCAAGGCCATCGCCGAGCATGACGCCGAGACGATCGCGGACCTGGCCCGGCGACAGGTGGCGGCCGGCGCGCGGGCGCTTGACATCAACACCGGCCCCACCGAGGGCGATCCGGTCGAGGTCATGCGCTGGCTGGTCGAGACCGTCGAGGACGCCGTGGAGGTTCCCGTGGCCATCGACACGCCCAAGCAGGCCGTGCTGGAGTCGGGCCTGAAGGCCGCCCGCCGGCCGCCCATCATCAACTCCACGACCGGGGCCAAGGAGCGGCTCGACGCCCAGTTGCCCCTGGCCGTGGAGTACAACGCCGGCCTCATCGGCTTGAGCATCGACGAGCGGGGTATCCCGCGCAACGCGGAGGCACGGGCGGAGATCGCCCTGACCATCGTCGCTCGCGCTATGGAGGCCGGCCTGCCGACCGACCGGCTCTACCTCGATCCCATCGTGCTGCCCGTCAGCGCAGCACAGGATCAGTGCGCTGCCGCGCTCACGGCCATCGGGACCTTCCGCCAGCTGAGCGATCCGCCCCCCAACATCGTCATCGGCCTGAGCAACGTCTCGCAGGGAGCGGTGGACCGCAGCCTGGTCAACCGCACCTACCTGGTGATGGCCATGGCCATGGGCGTCAACGCGGCCATCCTCGACCCCTTCGATCGTGAGCTCATGGCTGCCCAGCGGACAGCCGGCCTCCTGCTCAATCAGGAGATCTACGCGGAGAACTACCTCGAGACGACGAGCCCCGCGCTCGCCACCGCCAGCCGTGCTGGCTGAGCGCGTACGTGCTGGAAGCCGTGCCCGGGTGGGGCAGTGCCGGCGACCTTCGCCGCAGGCGTGTGAGGTGAGGAGATGACGATGGCTACGATCACTGCCCGACCGTCACTGCGGGAACGGATGGCGGACCCCGATACCTTCCTGACCATCGTCGAGCTGGTGCCCTGGCGAGGCGTGCTCGACGACGACCTTGGCCGTCGTGCGCGCACTGCAGCCGAGTCGCTGGCCGGTGACCCCGCCATCGACGCCATCAGCGTCACCGACAACGCCGGTGGCCATGCCATGGCCAGCCCGGACGTGCTCGGTCACGAGATCGCGGCACGCGGCAGTGAGGCCATCGTGCATGTCGCCTGCCGCGACCGCAACCGCAACGAGCTTCTGAGCATCGGCTGGCGGTTGGCTTCCGAGGGTCTGAACAACCTGCTCGTGCTCTCGGGCGACTACCCCACCGAGGGCTACCACGGCCTGGCTCAGCCGGTCTTCGACATCGACTCGGTGGTGCTCCTGCAGATGTACTCCGAGGTGGCGCGGGGTCAGTCTCCCATCGAAGACGTCCGCGGCCAGGGCGGAGGCGCGAGCGATATCGGGTGCCGCCCATTGCCGCTCTTCCTGGGCGCCGTCGTCAGCCCCTTCAAGCGCTTCGAACGAGAACTGGTTCCGCAGTATCAGAAACTCGAGCTGAAGATCCGTTCGGGCGCGGAGTTCATCATCGGCCAGGTCGGCTACGACGCGCGGCGGCAGGCCGAGCTGCTTCAGTGGATGACACTGCGCGGCTTGGAACGGCCGGTCCTGTCCAACATCTACCTGCTCACTCGGACGGTGGCGCGTATCTTCCACGCCGGCAAGGTCCCCGGCGTGTCACTGACCGATGAGCTCCTCGAGCTCTGTGAGAAGCAGGGCAGCAGCCCGGACAAGGGCAAGTCCTTCTTCCGGGAGTTCGCGGCCAAGCAGGTGGCGATCGCACGTGGGCTGGGGTGTGCGGGCGCCTACCTGGGCGGCATCACCCGAGCCGAGGACGTGGGTGCCATCCGTGAGCTTGCTGATAGCTTCGGGCCCGAAGACTGGCACGCCTTCGCCCGTGAGATCCAGTTCTCGCCAGCCGACCAGTTCGAGCTCCTGGAGACCGATCCCCGGACCGGCTTGCCAACGGACAGGCTGGACCCGGCATACGCCCGATCACTCGAGCTGACGGCGCGTCGAGCCGCACGGCGCCACGTGCCCTGGACGTACAAGGTCAACCGCCTCGCTCACGACGCGGTCTTCGATCCCGAGGCCGTGCTATACCCTGCGGCCGGTCGCTTCTATTCGGCCGCCGAGCGCTGGCGCCTGGGCTGGCCGCTCCACGTCTTCGAGCAGGCCGTGAAGATCCCGCTGTACGACTGTCGCGACTGCGGCGACTGCTCGTTGCCGGACGTGGCGTATCTCTGCCCCGAGTCGCACTGCTCCAAGAACCAGCGCAACGGGCCCTGTGGCGGCTCGCATGATGGCGAATGCGAGGTCGCCGGGAAGTCATGCGTGTGGGCGCAAGCCTACGATCGTCTCAAGCCATACGGAGAGGAGGACGCCATCCTCCACCGTCCGATCGTCGTGGCCGACAACGCGCTGCGCCGGACGAGCGCGTGGGCCAATACATTCCTCGGCCGTGACCATGCGGCCGAGGACGGCGTTGCGGCGTCCCAGCCAATGCGGGCAGCTGCTCGCTAGAACAGGCCGACCGGGCGTCCCTGCTCGTCGATGTCGACGTTCTCACCGGCAGGACGGCTGGGCAGGCCCGGCATCGTGCGCATGTCGCCCGCGAGCGGGTAGATGAAGCCCGCGCCCGCGGCCAGCTTGACCTCGCGGATGGGCACCCGGAAGCCGGACGGCCGGCCCAGCAGCGCCGGATCGTGCGACATCGAGAGGTGGGTCTTGGCCATGCACACCGGCAGGTGGCTGTAGCCCAGCCGGTCGTACTCGGCCAGGGCCTTGGCCGCGGCCGGCGCGAGGTCGATGCCGTCGGCCCCATAGACCTTCGTGGCGATGGTCTCGATCTTCTCGAGCAGCGGCATCGCGTCGGGGTAGAGCAGCCTGAACTCGGACGGCTCGGACGCCGCCTCCCACACCGCCGCGGCCAGCGCTTCTGACCCGGCCCCGCCGTCGGCCCAGTGGGTGGTCACGACCGCATCGCGGGCGCCGGCTGCCAGCGCCACCTCGCGGATGACCTCGAACTCCGAGGCGGCGTCACCCGGGAAGGCGTTGATGGCCACCACCACCGGCACGCCGTACTGGCGCACCAGCTCGATCTGGGCGGCGAGGTTCTGGCCACCCGCGCGCACCGCCTCGGGGTCCTCCGCCAGCAGCGCCGGGTCGAGCGGCTTGCCGGCCACGATGCGACCCACGCCACCGTGCATCTTCAGGGCCCGCACCGTGGCCACCACCACCGCGGCATCGGGCGCCATGCCCGAGGCGCGGCACTTGATGTCGAAGAACTTCTCTGCCCCCATGTCCGCGCCGAAGCCGGCCTCGGTGACGACGATGTCGCTGGTCGCCAGGGCGACCCGGTCGGCGAGGATGGAGCTGTTGCCATGGGCGATGTTGGCGAAGGGCCCGGCATGGACGAAGGCCGGCCCGCCCTCGAGGGTCTGCAGCAGGTTGGGCTTGATGGCATCGAGCAGGAGCACGGTCATGGCCCCGGCCACGCCCAGGTCCTCGGTCGTGACCGCTTTCCCCGACCGGTCGGTGGCGAGCACGATGCGACCCAGCCGCGCGCGCAGGTCGAAGACGTCGGTGGCGAGGGCCAGGATGGCCATGACCTCGCTGGCCACGGTGATGACGAACTCGCTCTCGCGCGGCACCCCGTTGACCTTGCCGCCGAGGCCGATGTTGACCTTGCGCAGGGCGCGGTCGCTGATGTCGACCACCCGCGGCCAGGTGATCGAATAGGGGTCGATGTCGAGCGGATCGCCATGGTGGAGGCTGTTGTCGAGGAAGGCGCTCGCGAGGTTGTGCGCGGCGCCGATGGCGTGCACGTCACCGGTGAGGTGGAGGTTGAAGTCCTCCATGGGGATGATCTGCGAATAGCCGCCGCCGGCGGCCCCGCCCTTGATGCCGAAGACCGGGCCCAGCGAGGGCTGGCGGATGGCGACCGCGGCCGTGTGGCCGATGCGGTTGAGACCCTGCACCACACCGACGGTGGTGGTGGTCTTGCCCTCGCCCAGCGGGGTCGGCGTGATGGCGGTCATGACCACGTACCGGCCGCGCGGGTTCTCGCGCTCGACACGTCTGAGCCCCTCGAGCGTGACCTTGGCCTTGGTCGCGCCGTAGGGTTCGATCTCATCGGGCCGCAGCCCGAGCTCGGCAGCGATGTCGGTGATGGGCCGGGGGGTGACCGAGCGGGCGATGTCGAGGTCGGTCAGGGCGGTCATGGATGGTCTCCCGGGTCGGTGTGGCTAGCTGGTACGAACGGACGGTGCGCCGACGGCGATGTGGTGGGTGGCCTGGTCTCGCGCTGCGCGCATGAGGTGGGTCAGGAGGATGGCGCTGGTGAGCGGGCCCACGCCGCCGGGCACGGGCGTGATGGCGGAAGCGACCTGCGAGACCGACTCGAAGTCGACGTCGCCGACGAGCCCATCGTCGGTCACGTTGATGCCGACGTCGATGACGACCGCGCCTTCCTTCAGCATCTCGCCGGTGACGAGTCCGGCCCGGCCTGCGGCCACGACCACCACGTCCGCCTCTCGCAGGACGGCTCCGAGATCGGGCGTGCGCGAGTGACACATCGTGACCGTGGCGTGCTCACGCAGCAGTAGGAGCGATGCCGGCTTGCCGATGACGTTTGAGCGGCCGACCACAGCGGCACGCGACCCTGCCAGCTCGATGCCCGAGTGCTTGAGCAGCTCGACCGAGGCGTGTGCGGTGGCCGGCAGGTAGCCCTCGTAGCCGAGCGCGAGCAGCCCGGCGTTGAGGGGGTGGATGCCGTCGATGTCCTTGCGCGGGTCGAGCGTGTCGAGTACGACGCGTAGCGGGATGCAATCGGGCAGCGGCTGCTGGACGATGATGCCGGCCACCTCGCGCTCCTGGCCGAGCGCGCCGATGGCGCGAGCCAGCTCCGTCTCGGAGCAGTCACCTTCGAGCTCCACGAGGCGGCCGGCCAGCCCGACGCGCTCGCAGCCATCGAGGATCTTGCGCAAGTAGACCAGCGACGGGGCATCGGCGCCTGCGACGACGATGGCGAGCTCCGGCGCGTAGCCGAACTCCGCCTTGAACGCGACCACGTCAGCGGCCACGGTCTCGCGGATCTCAGCCGCGATGGGACCTCCCTTGAGCAGCTCGGCGGCCATCAACGCTCCTCCCTGTGGACCTTCAGGCTACGCGAATCTGCCCGCGCGGAAGGCCTCGATGAACTGCATACCGAAGGCGTCCTCGCCAGTGAGCATGGCCTTGGCCAGCGTATAGGCCTCCGAATCGCGATCGGGGTCCAGGGCCGCCTGCACGTCGGCGACCGGGTCGATGATGCCGCTGTCCTGGCCGGCCTGGACGCAGAGGTCGAGGAAGACGTCGCTGATGATGCGGCGGGCCGGCAGGCCGAAGCTGATGTTGCTGACGCCGCCGGTGATGTGGATCTCTTCGCCGAAGCGCTCGCGGATGGTGCTCACCGCGTCCAGGTAGGCCTGCCCGGCCAGGGGGTCCACGCCGATGGGGATGACCAGCGGGTCGACGTAGAGGGAGTCGGCCGGCAGCCCCATCTCGTAGGCCAGGCCGATGATCTCCTCGGCCCGTTCGATGCGGTCCTGGGTCCCTGACGGCATCGATCGGCCGGTGCACGAGAGCACGACCGGCGTGCCCCGTTCCTTGACCAGGTCCAGCACCTCCGGGCGCTCGACATTGGCGGAGTTGACCATGGGCGTGGCGCCGCCGGCCCAGGCCGGGTCGATGGCCTCGAGGCCCGCCTTGAGCACCGCGGCGTCGGACGAGTCGATGGAGAGTGGGACCGACGAAGCCGGTCCTACGGCTGCCACGAGCCACTTCATGGCGTCGAGCCGGCCGACGACCTCCGGGCTGATCTCGTCCACGTTGAGGTCCAGATAGTGGGCTCCGCCGGCGATCTGCCGCTCCGCCATCCAGGCCACGTAGCGCGCGGCCACGTCGGCGTCCGGGCCACCGGCCAGGCCATCGCGGACCGCGGCCATCACATGCTTGATGCGGTCGCTGGTGGTGAACTCCTTGGACTCGAGGATCGACTCCGGCAGCGGCACCCAGGACTCGCCGTCACCGTCGGGGAAGCGCACGCCGGGGCGGCCGTCGGGCGCCACGCCGCCGCGGATGCCTTCGCGCTTGACGACTCGGCTGCAGTGGATGTTCTCGCCGATGATGATGAAGTCCTGGGCGCCCACGGCGTCGGTCACGAGTCGTCTCCTTCGGTGCTGGCGGTGGAACGGCCGTAGTGGTCGCGGCCGAGGAACGTGTTGGCCCAGGCGCTTGTGCCGCGAAGGGCGTTGTCCTGGAGTACGGGCTCGCGTTCCAGCATGGTCTCAGCCTCGCCGTAGGGGCGGAGGCGATCGTAGGCGACGGCCCAGACACAGGGTTTGCCGGGCACCTCGCACTCTCCCTCGAGCGACCCGCCACAGGGGCCGTTGCGCTGGTTCTTGGCACAGGCGCCTTCGGGACACTGGTAGGCGATGTCCGGGAGCGAGCAGTCGCCGCAGTCCTGGCAGTCGAACATGGGGATCTTGACGGCCTGCTCGAAGACGTGAGCCGGCCACATCAGGTGGGCTGACTCGAGGCGTTCGTAGGCACCACGGGCCACGGAGAACCCACGCGATCCGGGGTCGAAGGCGAGGTCGTGGACGAGCCGGTTGAAGCGGTACTTGAGCGGTACCCGCTTGGTCCTGGTCGGCTTGGTGGGCTGACCCGAGGCCAGCTGCGGAACGTCGCCCTGCTCGTAGAGCCGATACGGTGCCGGCTCGGGGAAGTGGATGTCCGGGAGCAGGGCCTGCCACTCGGACCGGTAGTCGTTAGCCATGCTCAGGACCTTGTCGATCTCGGCCACGTTGCGCTGGCCGGCGATGTAGGCACCGGCGAAGCCCAGGCCACGCACGACCGCGACCTGCTTAGCCGCGAATTCGAGGAATGCGGCACGGCCCTTGTCGTCCGCGGCCGCCCGCTCATCGGCCCAGGCCTTGAGTTCGTCACTAAGGCGGATGCCGGGCACGCCGTTGGTGTTGAAGACCCGCGCCACGCCCTTGCTCAGGATGTAGACCGAGGCCATCAGCGGGACCGGCCTCGGCTGGCTCGTGTTCCAATGCAACAGCTCCGACCAGCTGCGCGTGTCGTAGCCGACTTGCGCGATGGCCAGGTCCGCCCCGGAGCGGACCTTGAGCGCCAGCTTGAGGTACTGCGGCACGAGGTCCGCTTCGACGGCCTTGAAGGGATTGACCGCGCAGCCGACGGTGAAGCGAGGCCCGGACTTAGAGGCCTCGCGCATCATCGAGATGAGCCCCACCGAGTCGATATCGAAGACCGCGCGCGAGCGCCCCTTGAAGCCCTCCCTGGGGTAGTCGCCGCTGAGCGCCAGGGCGTTGGTCAGGCCCGAGCTGGCCAGTCCGTAGACGGTCGACTGCAGGGCAGCCCGGCTGCGGTCGCGACAGGCCAGGTGGACGACGCACTCGCCACCCATCTGCTGGATGGCCTGGCCCAGGGTGAGTGGGCCCAGGCGCACGAAGCCGCCGGCATTGTCGGTCACGGTCAGGGCCGTGATGCGGGGATCGGCGGACAGCTCGCGGGCGGTCTCGCGGTGGCGCTCACCGGCCTCGTCCTGGAGCGGGCCGGCCCAGGGCACCAGCTCCACGAGCGTGGTGCTGCCATCGTTGCGCGCGAGGGAGTCTGCGAAGGCGGTCATCGGTCCTGCGTCCTGTGGGAGCTGCACGGCTCGGGGCTGACGGTACACCCTGAGGCTCCCACGTCAACCGGTTGACCAACAGGTCCGAAAGGCCCGCTCCATGCCCCCGAACGGACAGGTGCGGCCCTGCAGACCGCCTTCACGACCTCACGAGAAAGCGCACCTAGCGATACTCGTCGACGGCCTCGAACATGGCCTCGATGTTCTCCGGCGGGATGTCCGGCAGCATGTTGTGGGCGGTGGCGAAGACGAAGCCGCCGCCTGGCGCGAAGGTCTCGATGTTGCGCCGGACGTGCTCGCGGACCTCCTCTGGTGTGCCCTTGGGCAGGACCCTGCGGGTGTCCGCGCCGCCGCCCCAGAAGGTGATCTCCGCGCCGAACTCCGCCTTGAGCCGCTCCGGCTCCATGTTCGCTGCCGAGATCTGGACCGGGTTGAGGATGTCGACGCCCGTCTCGATGATGTCCGGCAGCAGGTCATACAGCGAGCCGCACGAATGCAGGAACGTCTTCATCGAGCTGCGCTCGTGGACATAGGCGTTGAGCGCTGCGTGCCGCGGCTTGAAGATGGTCCGGTAGGTGTCGGGCGACATCAGCGGGCCGTTGTCCATGCCCAGGTCGTCGCCGAAGCGGACGATGTCGACGATGTCGCCGACCGACTCGATGACGTGGTCGAGCGTGGCGAAGTGGAGCTCCAGCAGCGCGTCGAGCAGGCGCTCGACGTTGGCCTGGTCGACGACGAGGTCCATGAGGAAGTTGTCGATGCGCCGCAGGAAGGTGCCCCACTCGAAGAGGTTGCAGCCGACCACCACCATGAGCGCGCGATCGGTCGACGCTCGCAGCGCCAGCGTCTGCCTGCGCAGTGTCCCCCAGAAGCCGTCGTCGCCGGCGTGGTCCCAGGGGCTGTGCACGAGGCCTGACCAGAGCACCAGCGGCATGACCTCAGCAAGGCTGGAGAGGTCGTCCGGGTAGCCGTCCACATAGGGGAAGTAGGTCTGATCGAAGAAGGCCGCACCACGTGGCATCGACGCGATGCGCAGGCCGTCAGCGGTGAAGGCGTCGAGGGCGCCGTTCTCCTGTCGGACCGGGTCGAACCAGGCCGGGTATCTCGGTCTCGATACCGCTGGGCAGCGTCAGCGGCTTCCAGTCGGCGTCGCTGGTGTCGAAGGTCCGTCCGATGTCCATCACGTCGATGCGCAGCCGGTCGAGCAGTTCGTCAGACGGCTGAGCCAGCTGCTGGACCACGTCGTACACCCGTGTGTGCTGGTCGGCCAGGCCCAGGTGCCGCACGAAGTTGGCGTGAGCGACCGCGGAGATGCCCGAGCTCGGAGTCGAACCCAGGTCCACCGGCAATCGGTCTGGCTCCCGGTGTTCGATACTCGCGAGGACTCGCTGGCGCGGTGTCATCGGATCGATGGTTGACACGGACGACCTCCCTGCTCGATATGGCTGCCAGTATCGTTCGTATCCCGTTCGAGGACAGTGCGGAGGGCCACGGAGGGCGAGCTCATGACCACCGCCGTCACTCGCCCGGCCGCACGCGACCCTCGCTTCGGACTGGTCGAGCCTGCCGAGGTGGACGGGGGCCGCCAGCGCGTGCCACAGCGGCCGCGCCATCTCCGATCTGCGATGAGCGTCGATCTCTTCGAGCGTGTCCGCCTGGGGCGGGCCCCGCGGCGAACCCGACCCCGGACGCGAGGTTCCCCTATGCCCCCGCACCGCCGGCCCTGCTGGAGCGGGCGCTCGCCATCAAGGCCATCCGTGTTCGCCACGGCGTGCCCCTTCGTGCGGCGGCGCTCCGGTTCGTTCTAGGCCACCCGCTGGTGGTCTCGGTGACAGCCGGCGTGCGCTCCATCGCGCACCTCGACGATGCCTTGGCCAACCTGCGCCACCCCATCCGGCCACGCTCTGGGACGAGTTGCGTGATGAGGGTCCGCTGCCGGACGGCGTGCCGACCCCGGGGAGCCGGCCACAGCCCTGACCGACCCCAGCCCTGGAGGGCGTGGCTACGCCTCCGGCAGGTCCAGCGGGTACTGTCCGAACTCGCGCACGAGCTTGACGATGAGGTCGTAGGTCTGGCCCGAGACGTCGCTCGAGACCGAGTGGTCCGACATGAAGACGTAGCCGCCGCCGTAGGCGGCGCGGAGCCGGTGCAGCACCTCGCGACGGATCTCGTCAGCGTCGCCGCGTTCCCACACGCGCATGTCGCTGTTGCCGCAGAACGTGAGCCGGTGGCCCAGGCGTTCCCGCAGCTCGACCACGTCCAGGTCGGCCTTGGCCTCGAGCGGGTTGTAGCCGTCGAGCCCGATCTCGATCATGTCCTCGAGGTAGCTGTTGGCGTTGCCGCAGCCGTGGAAGATGACCGGCAGGCCGTGCGAGTGGGACAGCTCGATAATGCGTGCGATGGTGGGCTTGTAGTACTTGCGCCAGTAGGTCGGGCCCATGAACAGGCCCTTCTTGTAGGCCGCATCGCCCCAGATGACCATGCCGTCAAGGAGTCCTCCGGCGGCCTCGATCTGGGCCTTGGCCACCTCGTAGCTGAACTCGCCGATGCGCAGCAGCTGCTCCCCGAAGCGTTCGGGATACTCGCCGATCCAGGTCAGCGTGTTGAGCTGGCCGAGCAGGCGGGTAGTGATCTCAGAGGCCTCGGTGATGCTGCCGTAGACGGGGAAGTCGGCATGCAGCGAGCGGACCGTCTCTACCCACGGCGGGCTGTTGCGCTCGAAGCCGTCACCCACGCCAGCGATCTGGTTGTCGCCGGCCTCGAAGTAGCGCCGGCGATCCGCACGGGTCGTCGAACTCGAACGCCTCCATCTTCTCGATGGTCTCGGTGTCCCAGCTGATCTGCTCCGGCATGGGCAGGTCGAATCGCTTGCGGATGGTCGTCTCGAAGCCGGTTCGGACCACGACCTCCTCGTCGTCCTCCTTGACCGTCTCGAAGGCTCGGATGTGAGGGTCCATGTTGGGGACGGTGACGATGAAGTCGAGGTCGTAGTGGCGATGCGGGTCCGCGTCCTCGGGCAGGCCCAACTCCTGACGCCAGCGCCTGACGAAGCGAGCCCCAGAAGAAGTCGCTGATAGGGACCCGGTCGGCCTCCTCGTGGGCGAAGGTCTTGCGCATCCGCTCCAGCTTGGCCAGGGCGCCAGGTGTGCGCTCGATGCTGCCGGACGAGCCGACGGTGCCGAAGAAGCTCATCGTTTCATCTCCCTGCGGCTAGGCCGCGCCGATCAGTGAACGCGCGACGTCGACGGCCGCGCCCGCGTCCTCGGCGAAACCGTCGGCTCCTACTTCATCCGCGAACTCGGCGCTCACCGGAGCGCCGCCCACGAGCACCTTCGTGTTGACGCCCGTGGCCTTCACCGCGGCCACGGCCTTCCTCATGTGCGGGACCGTGGTGGTCAACAGGGCGGACATGCCCACGATGTCCGGCTGATGCACCTTCGCGGCCTCCGCGAACGCGGCCGGGGAGACGTTGACGCCGAGGTCGATGACCTCGAAGTTCGCACCGCGCCACATCATGCCCACCAGGTTCTTGCCGATGTCGTGGAGATCACCCTCCACGGTGCCGATGACCGCGCTGTGCGGCGCCTTGACACCGCTTTCGGCGATGAGGGGCTCGAGGATGGCCAGGGAGGCCTTCATGGCGTTGGCCGCGATGAGCATCTCTGGCACGAAGATCTCGTCTCGCTGGAACCGCTCGCCGATGACAGCCATGCCCGGCACCAAACGCCCCTCGACGATCGAGCTGGCATCCTCGCCGTCGTCGAGGCACTGCCGCGTCAGCTCGGTCGCTGCCGCCTTGTCACCATCGATGATGGCTTGGGTCAATGGGTGCATCTCAGCCAAGTCCGGACCTCCTCCCGTCACGCGTGGTCGCGTGCATGCTCCTCTGACTGTGGATGGTGTGGCTCCCGTTCGTCATGGTCGATGTGGACCACCTGCCCGGTCTCTCCGGACCGGTACAGGGCTTCGACGAGGCGCAACGTGCGCAGATTGTCGCGAGCCCCGGCCTCGGGCTCGCCGCCATCCTCGATCGCTCGCAGCAGCGAGCCCACCGGACCCAGGAATGCGTCGGGGATCCAGCGGCGCGTGACCGGGTACGGCAGCCAGCCGTCGGTCGGCAGCACCCCGCTCCACAGCTCAAGCCGATCAGGCCGGCCGTGCGGATAGTCCGCGAGCAGGCCCAGGTCGCCCCTGATCGAGCCCTCTGAGCCGTCGATGCGGAAACGTGCCTCGTTGTCTCCGGCGGGGTTCTCGTGGTTGGAATGGACGACCGCGCGAAGGTCGCCCGGGTACATCAAGATGCTGACCGACCTGGTCTCGCCCACCGGCTTCTGGCCGGGCAGCCGCCACTGCGTACCAAACACGGCACTGGGCTCGCCGAGGAAGGCCCGGATGGTGTCGATGTAGTGGATCGAATGGAAGTAGATCTCCAGCTGAGGCTGCTCGCCCAGCCACCCCCAGCTGCCGAAGTCCGTATCGATGTTGACCTCGAAGGTGATGGTGGTGACCTCGCCGATCCAGCCTCGCTCGATCATGGCGCGCGCGGCCAGCATGCCTTCCTCGTAGCGCATCTGCTGCTGCACGGCGACCTTGCGACCGAGCCGGTCGGCTCGCTCGACGATTCGCTCCGCGTCGTCCACATCCAGCGCCAGCGGCTTCTGGCAGATCACGTCCTTGCCGGCCTCGAGCGCCGCCAATGCCACGCCCACCTGAGCTTCGGGCACGACGGCGATGTCGACGACCGCGACCTCGGGGTCAGCCAGCAGTTGTTCCAGCGACTCGTGGACACGCGGGATGCCGTGGGCATTGGCGAGTCGTTCGGCGTGCCCTCGTGTGCGACCCCAGACAGCCGGGACCGGGATGCCGGCCGCCTTGTACGCCGGCAGGTGCCCGACATCGAGGATGGCGCCTGTGCCGACGATCCCGATTGGGCGCCGGTAACGCTCTGGCAGGGTCAGGTCACAGGCCGCAGCGATCTGCGCCAGCTGGCCGATCACGTCGCCGTACCTCGCGTGGGCATCTGCACCTCCTGGCGTCGGACTCCGAGCGTCATCTCGATCGCCCGGGCGCTCCCGCGGTCGGGAGCGTTGGCCACTCGCCGATGCGGGCATGTATAGCAACCGGGAGGCGGCAAGTCAACCGGTTGACCTGTCCCGTCGGTCGCATCTCAGCGCTGCCCCGGCTGGGTCTTGATGTAGGCGGTCTGCTGGGTCGACTCCGAGCCCGGAGGGGGCACGCCGACGGTAGCGCCGGGCGAGATTCGGATGTCGTCTTGCAGCGTCTCGTGGATGGGGACGTCCCACGGATTGTCAAGGACCAGCTCCACTGCCCGCCGGCCGAGCTCGCGCAGCGGCATCTCCACGCAGGTCATGGCCGGCAGGCGGTACTCCTCCGCCGGCAGCTTGTGGATGGCCACCAACGAGACGTCGGCGGGCACCGAGAGACCATGCTGATGCAGCTCGTGCCAGACCCCCAGGCCCTCGTTGGCATCGGCGGCGACGATGGCGGTCGGAGGGAAGGGGGTCTCCAGCAGATGCCGCACGGCGATCGCGCCACCCTCGGGTGTGTAGTCGGTGCTCACCACCCAGCTCGGATCGAGCCAGAGGTCGGCGGCGGCCATGGCATCGCGGAAGCCCTCCTGGCGGCGCTCGGCGGTGTCGACGCCCGCCGGCCCACCGGCCCAGCCGATGCGCGTGTGGCCATGGCTGATGAGGTGCTCGGTCGCGAGTCGCGCAGCGCGCTCGTCGTCGAGGATGATCCAGCGTTCAGCGCCGCCAGAGCGGCGGTTGACGAGCAGGGTCGGTACGCGCGGATCCTGGAAGAGTTCCTCCGCGTCGTAGCCGGCCCGCAGCCCCGCCACCAGCGCGCCGTCCACGGCGCCACTACGCAGCATCCGCAGGTAGCGCTCGCTGAGCTCACCCTCGTGCGACGCCGTCCACAGCAGCAGATTGCGTTCCCCGGCGATCTCCTCGGCGCCTGCGATGATGGGCACGATGAGCGGGTTGCCCGACGGCACGAGCAGACCGATTGCACCGGCCCGGGCGCGGGCCAGGCCGCGGGCGTAGAAGTTGGGCCGGTAGTGGAGGCGGGCGGCTGCGTCCTTGACGCGCTGCCTCGTCTCGTCGCGGACTCGCAGCGACGGATCGCCGCTAAGCACCTTGGAGACCACGGCGCGGTCGACGCCGGCCTCGCGGGCCACGTCCGCGATGGTGGTCCGACCCTGTTCATTCACCGATGCATCCCGCCTTTCATCTGCCGGGGCGTACGGGATGGCTCGCAGCCGGACACAGCATGCGCCGGTGGCTTCTTCTGGTCAACCGGTTGACGTTGGCGTCCGCGGCGGGCTACCGTCTGTGGCCAGCGACGGTCACCGGCACCAGACGGCCTGGCACTGCGAGGAGGAGCGTGACATGCGTTTCGGGGTACTCGGCGTCATCTGGAGCGACTGGACCGACGTCACCTACGAGACGGCGGCGTTCGCGCGTGAGCTCGGCTTCAGCGGCATCGGTGCGCACCTGACCGTGCCTGCCTCGACCATCAGCGACGAGCTCGCGGAGAGGGTCCGCTCGTCGGTCGAGGGCAACGGTCTCGACTTCATCCAGGTCTGGGGACCGTACCCGACGATCATCAGTGACGACGAGGATGTTCGACGCGCCGGTGTGGCGGGAGCACAGGATGTCGCACGCCTGGCCGCCCGACTGGGTGTACCCGCGTCGGGTGTCCGGCCGACGAGCCACAACCCTCGTGGCGACTGGTGGCCGCATCCGGAGAACCACACCGGGGCCAGCGAGGACCGGCTCGTGAGCAGCATCTCGGAGATACTTGACGTCGCCGTGCCGGCCGGGGTCAGGCTCGTGCTCGAGGCCCATGCGACCTCGACGCTCGATTCAGCCGAGCGCGTGCGGCGGGTCATCGAACGTACCGATCCTGCCCACGTCACCGTCAACATCGATCCGGTCAACTTCGTGCGCGACCTGCCGACCGCCTACGACTCGACGACCATGGTCAACGAGTACTTCGACATCTGCGGCGAGTTCTGCGGAACCGTCCAGGTCAAGGACTACTACCTGGAGGATCGTTTCGTCGTTCACATCGCAGAGACCATCCCCGGCACCGGCATGCTCGACATCGACACCGTCCTGCGTCGCACCGAGGCCTTGAGTCCCGACATGTACGCGGTCATCGAGCACCTTCCGGTCAACCAGATCGGACTGGCCAAGAAGCACCTCACCGCGCGCGCCGCGGCACTCGGACTCGAGGTGCACTAAGTCATGACCGATCTATCCCACACCGACTCCATCCGCTTGCGGGTGCTGGCCGAGCAGTACCTGTGGATGCCCTACTCGCCGCCCGGCGCCCAGGGGTCTGTCCGTGACGAGATCCGCGTCATGACCCACGGTCGCGGAGTGCTCACCTGGGACGCCGAGGGCAGGGAGTACCTCGACGGCACGTCTGCGCTGGAGGCCCTGATCCTGGGGCACGCCGACGAGGAGATCGTGAAGGCCATCGCGCAGCAGGCGCGCACGATGTCCTTCGTCGACGTCTTCCGCTTCGTGACTCCGCCACAGGTAGAGCTGGCCGCGGAGCTGGTGGCCGCTTCGCCGGGCATGGCTATGGCGCACTTCACACCGGGCGGGGCGGAGGCAGATGAAGTCGCCATCAAGATGGCTCGCCAGTACCATGCGCTCCGGGGCGAGCCGTACCGCATGAAGGTCATAACCCGCCAAGGCGCGTTCCACGGCGTGACCGCCGGGGCCATGGCTCTCGACGGGCAGTACTTCGCCTCGCGCAACGTCGTCTACGACGGCGGCCTCAGCTGGGGTCGGACGGTGCCGGCTGGTGCCTGCCCCCGCTGCGACTTCGGCAAGGCCAGCCGGCACCTGGCCTGCGTGCACTCCATCGAGGCCACCATCCGCGCGGAGGGACCAGAGACCGTGGCCGCGGTGGTGGTCGATCCGTGCGCCACCGCCATCGCGGTGTCGGTGCCGCCGGTGGGCTACCTGCGCGACCTGCGCAAGGTCTGCGACCGCTACGGCGCACTGCTGGTGGTCGACGAGGTCATCACCGGCATGGGCCGCACGGGCAAGCTGTTCGCGACCGAATGGGATGGCATCGTGCCCGACTTCATCACCCTCTCCAAGGCCCTCAGCTCCGGCTACGTGCCCATCGGTGCGGCGCTCGTCTCACCGAGGGTGCGCGATGCCTTCATCGAGCACGATGGCGTCTTCCTGCACGGCCATACGTACGCCGGCCACCCGATCGCCGCCGCAGCCGCCCTGGCCGTCCTGCGCCGGGTGATCCGCGACGACCTCGTCGAGCGTTCGGCTCGGCTCGGTGCACGACTGCTCGATGGCGTCCGCTCGCTCAGTCACCATCGCTTCTACTGGGACGCTCGCGGAAAGGGCTTGCTGGTGGGACTGGAGATCGTCCGCGACAACGGTGCTGGCGAAGACTTCCTCGACCCGCTCGCGGCCGGCAACGCCCTGCGCATCGCGGCCCGTGAGCGTGGCTTGACCACGCTCCTGCTGCATCCAGGAAACGTGCTCTTCGTGGCGCCCGCGGTCGTGGCCAGCGTGGACCAGATCGATCGTATGGTGGCCATCCTGGACGACGCGCTGGCAGACGTGGAGGCACAGCTTGCCTGAGCCACGGACGAGGCCTGCCGGCCCGGGGCGTAGGATGGTCAACCGCTTGACTCGACGGCTGCGGAGCGACTACCGTGGCGGGACGCTGCATGGGAGCGTGTCATGAAGGGCTCGAAAGGGGTCTCACGTGATCGTTGACAGCCACCAGCACTTGTGGGATCTCGGTGAGGTCGAGTACCCCTGGTTGGTGCCCGAATACGGGCCGATCTATCGCTCCTTCACGCCCGACGAGCTTGAGCCGCAGCTTGCCGCTGCCGGCATCGATCGCACCGTGCTGGTGCAAGCGGCCAACTCCTATGCCGACACGGACTCCATGTTGCGCCACGCAGAGGCATACGAGTGGATCGGTGCGGTCGTGGGTTGGGTCCCGCTCGAGGATGCGCACGAAGCGGCGCGCGTCCTCGATGAACGTTACCTGCGGAGCCCGTGGTTCAAGGGCGTGCGCCACCTCAACCACGAAGAGGCTGACCCTGACTGGCTTGTGCGCCCGGCCGTCATCGACGGGCTCAAGGTGCTGCAGGAGCGCGGCGTGCCGTATGACGTCGTCGCGGTCTTCCCGCTGCATCTGGGGCATGTGCCGGCACTGGCCCAGGCCTGCCCGAAGCTGCCCATGGTCATCGACCATCTGGCCAAGCCGCCCATCGCTAGTGGTGACTACGACGCCTGGAAAGCGGACCTGCGCGCGGCCGCGGAGTATCCCAACGTCCACGCCAAGCTCTCGGGCCTCAACACGGCCGCCGATTGGGAGACCTGGACCGGGGCCGACCTGGTGGAGTCGATCGGCTACGCGCTCGAGGTCTTCGGCGCCGAGCGCCTGATGTTCGGCAGCGACTGGCCAGTGGCCGTCCTCGCCGGCGACTACGCCGAGGTCTGGGCCGAGACCAACCGCGCGCTCGACGAGCTGGGCGTGCAGGCGAGCGACCGCGCTGCCATCCTCGGTGGGACGGCGGCCGGGTTCTACTCGGTGGAGGCGGCGTGATGAAGCGGTACGGACAGCTGATCGGGCTGAAGCCCGAGCACTACGACGAGTACGTCAAGGCCCATGCGGACGTCTGGCCAGGAGTGCTGGCCAAGATCTCCGAGTGCAACATCCGCAACTATTCGATCTTCCACCGCATGGGCCAGCTCTTCGCCTACTTCGAGTATGTCGGTGACGACTTCGACGCCGACATGCAGCGGATGGCCGATGACCCCGAGACCCAGCGCTGGTGGGACTGGATGATGCCCATGCAGGAACCCCTCGCCGATCGTGACGAAGGGGAGTGGTGGAGTGACATGGAGGAGGTATTCCATACGGATTGAGGCATAGCCAACAGCACCTCGGCTGACGACCACAGGCCCGGCCGAAAGGGACGGCCAGGGCCCCCGGATCCTGTTAGGAGGAGGACACGTGCGCGACACCATGACCATCAAGGGCGGGCGCCTGGCGATCCCGCTGGCGGCAGCTCTTGCCGCGACCGCGCTGGGCGCGGGCACCGCGCTGGCCCAGGACGAGCCGGCCTTCGCCGGGCTGGACAAGGACCTGACCGGCGTCAATCTCAAGATGGCGGCCATCGGCGGCATCCAGTACGACGGGATGTACGCCTGGATCGACAAGTTCGAGGAGGAGACCGGCGCGACCGTCGACATCGTTTTCAAGGGCGACGGCTTCGAGATCGACCAGTATCAGAAGCTCAACTTCGGCGGCGGCACGGTGGACTTCGACGTCGCCTGGAACCACACCAGCTTCATGTCGCAGTACACGAACTTCATGGAGCCACTCAACGACTACTTCACCGAGGAGGAGCTCGCGGCCTTCTCGCCGAGCATCGTCGAGGCGGCTACCATCGATGGTGACCTGCAGCTGATCCCGCGCCACGCCGACATCAGCTCGCTCTGGTATCGCAAGGATCTCTTCGAGGACCCGGACCTGCAAGCCAAGTTCGAGGAGGCCTACGGCTATCCGCTGGCGCCACCCGAGACGCTGGACCAGATGTACGACATGTCCCAGTTCCTCGTGGGCGAGGGCGTCGTCTCGTTCGGGACCCAGTTCGCGGGCGAAGAGGAAGCTCTGGCGGGCCGCTTCTACGAACTCCTCTTCGCCAACGGCGGTGACTACTTCGACGCCGACCTTAACCCCACCTTCGACTCGGAAGCCGGCGTCCTGTCGGCCCAGTGGATGCGGGACCTCTACGCCAATGGCCTGATCCCGTCGGATACGACGACACTGCGTTGGGACGGCGTCTTCCAGAACTTCTGCAACGGTGACGTGGCCTTCTACCTCGAGTGGTATGGCTTCTACGGCACCGCGCAGGACCCGGAGACCTGCCCCGAGGTAGCCGGCAACTTCGGCATGGCCCGTGGTCCGGAGGGAGCCGGTGGCGTTCACACCGGTTGGGCCGGCGCCCACGCCTTCTCGGTCACGAAGGCCTCAGAGAACAAGGAAGCCGCTGTGCAGCTCATCAAGTTCCTGACGTCGGAGGCGGTCGAGCTCGACGAGACGATGAAGCAGGGCGTCCTGCCGGTTCGCGCCGATGTGTCAGAGCGCGTGATCGCGGCGAACTCCGACACCGGCGTGCCACTTGACGCCGAGCGCTGGGAACTCGCCAACGTCCAGATCAGCGAGGACTTCCGAACCCCGCCGCTCTTCGCCGACTGGATCAGCTTCACCGACGAGTGGTATCCCACGCTCCAAGGCATCATCCTCGGCGACGCGAGCGTCGAGGACGGCCTGGCCAAGGGTGTGGCTGACACGGTCGAGCTACTGGATAGTCTCGGCTACTAGTCAGCCGAGGGCGAAAGGGGCTGCGCCGCAGGGTGCGGCCCCTTTCGGTGCATCAGACCTGCAGAGCGACGCTCGGAGTATCGACAGGATGACGACGGACGCGGCGCGCCTCGCGAGCCCACCTCAGGGCCCGCCAGGCGACTCGGCCTTGCAGCGACTCAGGAGGCGGAACTGGTTTCCCTACCTGATGGTGCTGCCGGCGCTTCTCATCGTGCTTGCCGTCGTCGTCTACCCGATGGCCTACTCGCTATACGTGTCCTTCACCCCGTTCCACCTGCTGCGGCCTGACACGACCTCCCAGTTCGTGGCCGAGAACATGTTCGACAACTACGCGCGCCTGGCGCGGGACGACGTCTTCTGGCGATCGGTCTGGAACACCGTCCTGTTCATGGTCGTGACCGTGAACGCGTCCATCGTCATCGGCTTCGGGATGGCCATGATGCTGGCTCGCATGACGTTCGCCCTGGGTCCCGCACGCGTCCTACTCATGATCCCGATGATGTTCGCGCCGGTCCTCATCGGCTTCCAGTTCTCGTGGTTCTTCAACGCCACGGTCGGCCTGGTCAACAACGCTCTGGGCACCCTCGGGCTCATCACCGAGCCGATCGCCTGGCTCGTGGAAGAGCCGAACGGGATGTTCTCCATCATGGTGGCGACCATCTGGATGACTGTGCCGGTCGTGACCATCGTGCTGCTGGCTGGACGCCTCTCCCTGTCTGAGGAGCTCTACGACGCCGCGTCCGTCGACGGGGCTTCGGTCTATCAGCGGATGCGACACATCACCATCCCGCAGATGCGGCCGTTCTTCGTCATCGTCATGGTGCTTCTGTCCCTGGACATCGCCAGGGCATACGACATCGTCCGCCTGATGACCGACGGCGGACCGGCGCATCGCACCGAGCTCATCTGGACATACGTGGGCCAGCTGGCGATTCGGAACTCTCAATTCGGTATGGCGTCGGCGATGTCGATGGCCGGTGTCGTATTGGGCGTTGCCTTCACGTTCATCCTCTTCCGGCAGATGATGCAGCTACGCAAGGACTTGGGATGACAACTTCCGCACCGGGGCGCCGTGCGGCCCGCCCCGCCCCGCGCGCGACGGCACGGCGTCGCATCCACTGGCGTGACGTCGGGGCGAACTGGCTGGCCCTGACGGTCTTGTTCGTGGCTGCGCTGCCGGCGATCTGGATCATTGTGACGGCCTTCCGACCGAACCTCGAGGTGAATGCCTCTCCGCCAATCTGGATCCCGAGGGAGCTCACGCTTGAGGCCTTCGAGTCGCTCTTCGGACTGAACCCGGAGACCATGTCGGGCGTGCCAGTGATGAGCTATCTCACGAACTCGGTATCGGTGGCGTTCCTCGCGATGGCGCTCTCTGTGCCCATCGGCACGGCTGCGGGCTACGCCTTCTCGCGCTTCGACTTCGTCGGCAGTCGCATCCTTCTGCTCGTCCTGCTCCTGACCCGCGCGGTTCCCGGCGTCGCCTTGAGCCTGCCGCTCTTCCTGCTCATGCGGAACCTTGGCCTCGTCAACACCGTCCACGGTCTGGCGTTCGTGTACATGGCCCTGAACATCCCCTTCACGGCCTGGCTCATGGACGGCTTCTTCCGACGCATCCCGCGCGAGCTCGATGACGCGGCCTACGTCGACGGCGCCAGCCACTGGCAGACGTTCTGGAAGATCGACCTGCCGCTGGCCTTGCCGGGCCTCGGCGCCGCCGCGGTCTTCGCGTTCCTGGCCGCCTGGAACGAGTACCAGATTGCCTCCATCCTGACGAAGACCCCTGCATCCAAGACGTTTCCCGTGGGCCTGTCCGACTTCACCGGCCAATTCTTGGTCGACTGGCGCGGCATGGCGGCGATGTCCGTGCTGATGATGATCCCGGCCATCTTCTTCGTGCTGGCCATGCAGCGGAGCCTGACCAAGGGCCTGACGTTCGGAGCAGTGAAGGGCTGAGATGAGCAACTGCCTACTCCCCTAAGTGGCGCATCGAGGCCGGCGCTGGCCGAGACCTGCGCATCGGCCTCATCGGCTGTGGTGGCATCGTCTCCGGCGCCCACCTGCCGGCGTACCAGGCGGCCGGCCTGCAGGTGACGGCCGTCTTCGACGTCGACCATGAGAAGGCTCGCCAAGGTCGCCGCTGACTTCGACATCCCGGCGATCGCGTCCTCGGCCGAGGAGCTCGCGCATCGCGCGGATGTGGACATCGTGGACGTGGCCGTGCTGCCCTGGGTCCAGCCCCAGATCGCGGGCATCGTGGCGGAGGCGGGCAAGCACATGCTCTGCCAGAAACCACTGGCCATGGACTATCCCACCGGCGTAGCCATCGTCGAGACGGCTGAGCGCGCGGGGGTGCAGCTGGCGGTGAACCACCAGATGCGTTGGGACGCCGGCATCGCTGCCTCGCGCGATCTCGTCGCGCAAGGCGCCCTGGGCCGGATCACCGAGGCCCAGATCCAGGTCTCGGTCTCCACGCCCCTGCACATGTGGGCCTGGATCGCCGAGATGCCGCATCTCGATATCAAGGTCCATAGCACCCACTACCTCGATGCCTTGCGCTCGATCCTGGGTGACCCGGTGTGGGTCACGAGCATCCACGGCCGCTATCCGGAGCAGGCGCCGGTGGTCGGTGAGACCGTGACCAAGACCGTGCTCGAGTACGCTGACGGCGTCCAGGCGCTGGTGGCCACCAACCACTACAACGAGCACGGCACGCCCTACGCCGAGTTCCGCATCCTTGGCACCGAGGGCACGTTGCAGGGCACCATCGGCCTGATGTACGACTATCCGAACGGACGGCCGGACACGCTCTCGCTCTACCGCGAAGGAGCGGAGGTGCAGGCCTTCGAGTTCGACACGATGTGGCTGCCTGATGCCTTCCTCGGCCCGATGAGCGACCTCATGGATGCGATCGCCAGCGGGCGTGAGCCCACGACAGACGGGCGCAAGATGCTGGCCACGCTGGCCATCGGCGAAGCGGCCTACCGTTCCGCGGAGGAGCGACGCAGCGTTCGCTTGACCGAGATCACCGGCCTCGTCCCATGAGCGACGGGGTCAGACCGCCCGGCGCCATCTTCTCGATGCTGCACCGGGCCTTCGGTGATACCGAGATGGAGGCCATCTTCTCGGAGACCGTGACCGTGGAGTCGTGGCTGCAGACAGAGGCGGCGTTGGTCCGCGCCCAGGCTGCGGTGGGCGACATCGACCCGGAGCGGGCGGAGGCGATCGCCAACGCCTGTCGCCTCGAGAACATCGACCTGCCGGCGCTGTGGGCCGAGATGGCCAACGTGGGCTATCCCATCCTGCCCCTGGTCCGCCAGCTGACCGACCGCCTCCCCGAATCGGTGCGTGGCTCGCTCCACTACGGCGCCACCACCCAGGACATCATGGATACCGGTCTGAGCATCCAGCTGGCGCGGGCCATCGCGCGGCTCCTGTCGCTCACGGGCGAGCTCGGCGATGCCCTCGCCCGGCAGGTCGAGGTCCACGCCGACACGGTCATGGCCGGCCGCACGCACGGGCAGCAAGCCGTGCCCACGACCTTCGGGGCCAAGCTGGCCACGTACCTGCGCCAGTGCACCCGCTTGCGTGCCGATCTGGCCGCCCTTCCGGCGAGCTGTTGCCTGGTGAGCCTGCATGGGGCCGCGGGCACATCGGCCGGCCTGGGTCCCAAGGCCCACCAGATCAGGGCTGAGGTAGCGCGCCAGCTGGACTTGCGCACGTCTCCGGGCCCCTGGCACGTCACTCGTGACCCCCTGGCCGCCTTCGCGGCCACCTGTGCCAGGGCCGCGGCCATCTGTGCCCGCCTGGGGCGTGAGGTCATCGATCTCTCGCGTACCGAGATCGGCGAGGTCAGCGAGACGGCTGGACACCACCGCGGCGCCTCCTCGACGATGCCGCAGAAGGCCAACCCCATCGATTCGGAGGCCATCGTGGGCCTCGCCGCGAACGCCGAGGCTGCGGTCGGCAGCATGTACCGCGCCATGGAGGCAGGCCACGAGCGCTCGGCGGGGGAGTGGCAGATCGAATGGCACGGCCTGCCCCAGGTGGCGGTGCTGTCCGCGGGCTGCCTGGCCATCGCGGTCCGGGTCGTGGCTGGGCTCACCGTCGACCCCGAGCGCATGGCTGCCAACCTCGACCTGGAGCAGGGCCGCACGCTTGCCGAGGCCTACATGTTCCAGCTGGCGCCCGAGCTCGGCCGCGAGCAGGCCCACGACCTCGTCTACCAGGCTGCGCTCGCCTCCAAGGCCGGTCGGGTCGAGCTTCGCGAGGCCCTCGTCCAGATCTCGGCCGATGCGGACAGGATGGCCGAGATCAGCCCTGCCGACTACACCGGCGGGGCACGCGATGAGGCCATCAGCGCCGTCGCGGAGTGGGTCGCCGGATCAGGGGCCTGATGCCCAGCTCAGCCCATCCAGCCGCCGCCGCTCACGTTCATGATGGCGCCGGTCACGAAGCTGGCGTGACCCGAGGCCAGGAAGACCGCCGTGGAGGCGACCTCGGAGGGATCGGCCTGGCGCGCCAGCGGCGTGCTCTCGATATAGGCCTGGGCTGCCGGCGAGAACCCGGCTCGCTGCATCGGCGTGTCGATGAAGCCGGGCGCGATGCTGTTGACGCGGATGCCCGACGGGCCGTAGTGGCGGGCCATGGCGTAGGTCAGCGCGATGATGCCACCCTTGGAAGCGCCGTAGGCCGGCGCCGAGCTGACCCCGCCCATCGTGGCCGAGATCGAGGTGAAGGTGCAGATGCTGCCCTTGGTCCCGGCCGCCTGCATGTGGTCACCGGCCGCGCGGGCGAGGAAGAAGCTGGCCTTGAGGTTGGTGTCGAGCTGCCAGTCCCAGTGCTCTTCGGACACCTCGCCGAAGGGTTCCCGCTTGAGCACCCCGGCCGCCAGCACCAGCGCGTGCACGTTGCCCAGGGCCTCCGCGGCCCCGCTCACGAGACCATCGTGAGCGGGCAGGTCGTTGAGGTCCATGGCCACCGCCTGGTGCGGCCCGCCGGGCAGCGACGCCACCACCACATCGACCGTGTTCTGTTTCAGGTCGACGGCACAGACATGGGCGCCGACGTCGGCGAACGCGCGCGCGGTGGCCTCACCGATGCCCTGGGCGGCGCCCGTCACGATGACGCCTCGTCCCTCCAGCCCCCACCCGGCGCGACTACCGTCCATGCCTTGTCTCCCATCACGCGCGTGAGCCCCAGCGGCTCGCTCGCGGCAAGCCTACCCGCCCCGAGGAGAGCCCGATGACCGCACCCAGCATCCGCCCTCACGGCTGGCCGGCCAGCCCCATCGCCTACAACGAGGTCCTCGGCCGGTCGCTCCGCCAGGACGGCCTCGAGACCCTCGGGGTGAGCACCCAAACCTGGGCGGAGGTCGCGATCGAGGAAGGTCGCTGGGAGCTGGCCCTGGAGCTGGCCGAGTACTTCGCCCACGAGATCTCGATCATGAACCAGGTCCTCTTCACCTGGTTGACCGACATCCTCGACTACCGCCTGGGCAGGGCCGGGGCGACCGAGGCGGAGATGGGCGACAAGTTGTTGCGCGGCTACCGCCGGTTCGAGCCCGGCGCGGGGGACCTCGCGAGTGCCCGCGCCGGGCTCGAGTCCCACGATGCCGAAGCCGCGCTCGTCGCCATCGAGCTCATGCGCGTGCGCTGGGCTGCCCAGCACGATGGGCTGGTGGTGTGGATCCAGGAGGTCCAGGCCGAGATCGCCGAGCGGTTCGGGGAAGATGCCATCCGTGAGTCCGTGACGCTGGCTTACGAGCACATCTGGAAGCCGCGCTACGCCCTGTGGGGCGCGATGAGCCCGGAGCTGCGGCTGCAGCTGAGCGTGGAGGGCATGCGCGGCGGCCATCTCTCCGGACCGCGCCACCGCGGCGACGTGGGCGTGAGCGACGAAGGCGACCGCTACGTCATGTCGCTCGATCCCTGCGGCAGCTGCGGCGTACTGCGCCGCGGCGACCCTGACAGCGGCCGTCCACCTCACCCGTCAGCCACCAACGGGGAGTCGCATCCGTGGACCCAGATGCGCACCGGCATGAGCTGGTACAGCATCCACTCGATGATCGCGCTCGAGTACATCCAGATGTCGGAGGGCGGGCCACCGCTGCGTCCGGTCGAGGACTGCGACCTGCCCGACCGACCCTGCCGCTGGTTCATCTACAAGGACACCAGCAAGCCACGCCGCATCCACTACGAGCGCCAGGGCTTCCCGCCGCCGGTCGACGCCCCCGCCTGAGCGATCTACCCACCTCTCCCGACGATCACGGAGGTCATCATGTCTCGTCTCCAGAATCTGCCCGTCCTGCCTATCCAGGCGCTCGGCAGCGCCGCCGCACCGCCATGGGTCTGGCTCATCCGTGACGCGGTCGCGGAGGACAAGCTGGGCCCATCGGACATCGAGGAGTCGGTGCGCGACGCCGCTCGCGTCGCTCTTCTCGACCAGCTTGAGGCGGGCTACGACGTCGTCTCCGACGGGGAGATGCTGCGCGCCGACTTCACGCGCAACTTCCACGGCCACATCGTGGGCCTGGAGCCGGTCGAGTTCGAGCGTCGGCTGGGTTACCCGGGGCCTGACCAGCTGGACGCCTTCCGCGCGGTCTCGTCAGTCTCGGCCCCCGAGGGCTACGGGCTGGTCGAGGAGACGCGTCAGATGCTGGCGCTGACCGAGCGGCCGTTCGTGACGCCGCTGCAGGGTCCGGTCACGCAGGCCTTCCGTATCGACCCGGGCGATGCCTACGAGCACAAGGGCGAGATCGCCTGGGCCCTGGTGCCGGACATCAATCGCGAGCTCAAGGCCGCCGTGGCCGCGGGTGCTCACCTCATCCAGGTCGACGAGCCGGCCTTCTGGATCATGCCCGGCGGTTTGGCGGAGATGGTGGAGATCGCCAACGCCTGCATCGAGGGCGTGGAGGCCATGACGTCGCTGCACCTCTGCTTCGGGAACTTCCGCGGCCGCCCGGCCACCGCCTATCGCTCATACGCGGCCTTCGCGCCGCACTTCCGCGAGCTCGCCTATGACGCGCTCAGCCTGGAGTTCGCCAATCGCTCCATGTGGCAGACCGAGCTGTGGGCCGAGCACGGTGGCGACAAGACGCTGGTGGCAGGCGTTATCGACGTCAAGGGCCGCGATGCGGAGACCCCGGAGATCGTCCTCGAGCGCATCCGGACCCTGCTCCACTCGGTCGCGCCCGAGAACCTTTGGCTCTCCGCGGACTGCGGCTACAGCCAGACGGCCCGGCCGCTGGCGGTGGAGAAGATGCGCGTCCTCGTAGCCGGCGTCGAGAACCTACGCGCCGAGTTCGACGGCTAGGTGGCGTGATCCAGCGCCACCTCCATGGCGATCTCCGACCACTCCCAGAGTCGCTGAGGCTGGTACCGGACCGTGGAGATGTCCTTCATGATGAGCTCTCGGTGACAGCCCTCCGAGGCATCGAGGAACTCGACGAGCTGTGCTCGGGCCGACTCCGGGTTCCAGCTGTCGCGAGCGAAGACGTTGGGGTTGGGCTTGCGTGAGAGGACATAGTCGGAGCCGACCTGCTCGACCATGTGATCGGTATCGGCCCAGGGGGTCGTGGAAATCTTGCGAAGGTTGGGGATGCGCTTGATGACGTCGATCGACTGGTCCAGTGGCTCGCAGCATCCGTAGTAGGTCAGGCCGTAGCGGGTGAGCCACTTCAGGTCGTGCTCGACCGCGAAATCCCAGCGCATCTGCGGCGAGACCTCGCTGAAGATCTGGGCGTTGGAGCAGCCCCACATATTCCTGGGCCGGACCCAATCGGGGTCGTAGTCGTCACCCGGGAGGGCTTCGGTGTAGCCGTAGCCACCCGAGCCGATGCGGGTGTTGTTGTTGTCTAGCGCGAGCAGGTTCATCTCCTCGAACTGATCCAGCTCGACCATCCAGGCATCGACCATGCGCTCCACGCCGGCATGGACGAGGTCGGGGCGCTGGACCAGGTCCATCATCGCTTCCTGCACGCCCCACCAGCGGATGAGGTAGTCCCAGGGCGTGAACCAGATGTGCGTCTGGCCCTGCTTCTCCACGGGCAGGATGCCGTCGTAGACCTCGCACATGGCCTGGTAGCGGAACTCGGTCGCGGCCTCGTTGTGCGTGACCTTGGGCATCTTGATCTTCTCGAGATCGTCGAAGTCGCGGATCTGGATGTGAAACTCGCGCGAGACGATGTCGTTGGCATCGTCGGTCTTGGCCACCTCGACATCCTCGATGATGCCGAAGTCCGTGCTGTGGATGGCCAGCGGGCAGGCCAGGAAGTCGTTCAGGATCATGTCGGCGGGCAGGTGTCGCCACTGATAGAGCGTGCGTCGAAGGTCCCGCTCCTGGTCTTGGGCCCACGGGTCCGTGGTCCGCAGCGTCAGCTCATCGTCGACGTTCATCTCATGCCAGGGGATCTCGTTGATCCACACCATCGGCCGCACCGAGTCGAGGTCGTTGAGACGCTGCCACAGTCGCGCCTTCTCCGCATGGACCGGCAGAGACGTGTACTCAACCAGCTCCGAGGCCAGTCCTCGCAGGATCTCGGTGTCAGACGCGCTCAACTCGATCTCGTGCGCGATCGGCGGCGGCTCGTAGTGGCTGGGATCGTGAAGCATGAGCTACCTCGGCTGCGTTGCCCCGGCCGACCTGCAAGAAGGGCGCTGCGAGCCGGCACCTGTGACCGATATGCACGCTAGGTATACTCTGTCGGCGGCTCGC
>CAVQJC010000012.1:0-77318 GCA_963712745.1 uncultured Chloroflexia bacterium
CGAGTACAACATGGACGACGACGGGAACCGGACCTCGGTCGTCGTAACCCCGTACGGGCAGGGCTCTTCCAGCACGAGCTACACGGACAACTCGCTGAACCAGTACACGGCCGTCGGCGCCGCCAGCCCGACGCTACGACGACAACGGGAACCTGACCGACGACGACACGTACACGTTCGAGTACAACTACAAGAACCTGATCTGCCGCGTGAAGGAGGGCGAGACGACGATCGCGACCTACAAGTACGACGCGCTCGGACGCCGGGTCGAGAAGAACGTGGACTCGGACGTGGAGCGCTACATCTACTCGGGCGCCGAGACGGTGTCGGTCTACGACGGGTCGAACACCTGGGTGCGGGACTTCGTGTTCGGGCAGGTGATCGACGAGGTCCTGATGCTCGAGCAGGCCGACGTGCTCGACTTCGACGACGACGAGAACACGAGCGAGACGACGCGCTCGCTTCTACCACCGCAACGCGCTCGGCTCCGTGATGGAGATCACGGACATGAACGAGGCCGAGGTGGCTTCGTATCGCTACGACCCGTACGGCGCGGTGACGATCACCGATCGGCGGCACGCCGCAGGGGAGCGACCCGCTCGGGCAGCCGTGGACGTACACGGGGCGGTTCCACGACGAGGAGACGGGGCTCTACTACTACCGGGCCAGGTACTACGACGCGGCGTGGGGGAGGTTCCTGCAGAGGGATCCGTTGGGGTATGCGGCGGGGCCGAATCTGTACGAGTATGTTCACTCGCGTCCGGTGGTTCTGAGAGACCCCCGCGGCCTGTGGTCATACTCGGGCGGTTGGTCCGGGCACCCCACTCTGCACTCCGATCGCTCAATCAGTGGCGACTATGCGGTCGGTGGGATCAACTGCCCTCCCTGCGGGGACTTGGAGTTCTCGCTTCAGATCCCTTGGAGTCCGTGGTGGCTTCGCCGGAAGATCTGCTCTGACAACGGGCGGCACCATTGCTACCTTGTTCCGACCGACGCGTGCATGCGGCAAGTGGAGAACGCTGTCAACAACGCTTGCACGGATTGGGAGTCCGCCCAGAGCGAGAGTGGTCCAGATGCAGCGGACATTGCAGCAGTCGCCCTTGCAGAAGTTGGTTCCAGCGCATGGCTCGGGGGTGCACTGGCAGCTGGCAGCTCGATCTTGGCGCCCGCGGCGGCGGTCGGCGGGGCGGCGGTGCTATTGTACAACATCTTCTCGGGCGGGGGCCCGGATGCAGGGGAGGCCTGCAGGGAACTCCAGAATGCGGTGGGTGCCGCCCTCGCCAGCAAGGACTGCTGGAAGTTGGTATGCAAGAGCAGCGCAAGGTAGATCCCTCCGAGGATCCGCGGGAGCCGTCGCGTCGGGCTTTGACCTTGGTTGCTACCGGGACGGTGGCTGCCGTCGGCGCAATAGCGGCAGGCACTTCGCTGGAAAGGGACTGGTTGGGTACATGCGTCACGCTGCTGAGCTTGGCAGTCGCGGTCGCTCTCGGGTGCGAGGGCCTCACCCGACTGGCCAAGGCTGGGCGCCTAGCCAAGGTGGCAGTTGTGCTGACCCTCTGGTGTGCGCTGGCGTGGGGGGCAGTCATTCTCCTTCCCAGCGGCAAGGCTCGGTCTTGGGTCCTGCTGCCCGGCCTTGTTGTAGGAACGCTCTGTGCCCTCGCGACCTATGCCGTATGGAAGGGGTATCGCAGGAGGGACTGACGCGTCGCAGGCCTCTCGGGCTTCCGTCACACAATCCGCGTCTGGGCGCGGGGTACGCGTCCCGCCATCACAGGTTCCGCGGCTGCGTGCCGAAGGCCGCGTCACCGCACCCATCCGGGCCCACCTCGACTGCCGACCGGAGCCCCGAAGGCCTGTGCGAACCTGCCAGCGACCACGATCCGTCGGAAACCGGCCAAGTACGCCGCATCGAGGCCTCTGTTGCGGAACCGCTGATGTGTGGGTGCCGGCGCGGGTGTCGAAGCAGGAACTGTGGTAGACTGCGAGTGGTGTCATGGAATCGGTCGCTCCGAGCGCGCTTCTCCTCGTTGATCGCGCTGATGCTCTGCTTGGCGTCGTATGCCGCCTCAGGTTGCGGCGCGGACCGAGACGAAGCCGGCTCGACGTCCGACTCCACTGCTCCAACCGAGTACGCCGAAACGGCCGATCCCTCGTCTCGGCCTCCCCCCACTTTCAAGATCGACAAGCCGCGCTACCACGCAAGGATCAATGCGACCATCGCCGAGGTCATCGAAGTCGATGGTACCGAGCCGATCCCCGCGGAGGATCAGCAGTCCGTGGAGGCACTCCGGCGGTGGCTGAAGGACGATTCCCACCCGGCACGCAGAGCCGCGGCCCTCTGTCTGGGCAAGCTGGATGCCGGAGCCGCCGCCGCGCAGGACTTGCTACGGGCCACCCATGAGGATCCTGCGGGCACGGTGCGTGTCGAAGCGGCGGTGGCCTACTGGCGGATCGCTGGTGAAGCGAGGCCGGCGGTCACGGCCTTGATCGACGTGCTGCGCAGGGGCGGCGGTGCGCTGAGGATTGAGGCGGCCTGGGCGCTGGCAGACTTGGGTCCGAGAGCGCAGGACGCCGTGGAGGCGCTAGCACAAGTGGTCAAGGGGCAGTTGAAGCGCCCTCGGAAGGACACCCTCGACTACGGCGATGGCGCGATCTTCTCTGAGCCGGCGTACATCAACCAGTCGCCGCGAAGCGCTGCTGCCGAGGCGCTTGCTCGGATTGCGGTGAAGACGCATGACGTGACGACTGCTCTAGCCGGCCTTGCGAGGGAAGGCCGATCGTTCGAGCAGGAAGCAGCTGCGCGGGCATTGCACCAGTTGAGGGCTCGGTAGCTCTGGGCTGTTCCGCGAGACGGAGCTGTGCATAGGCCCAGCCGCTTGGGCGGGTGTAGCGGCCCGGTGTAGCGGCCCGGCACCCTTGGCGGGTCGTTTCGAGCCGTTCCACGCGCGGATTCCGTACGCCTATCGCCCGGTCATCGCTGACCACCCAAACTCCGGGGAATACACCCCCACGTGAGCGCGTCAGTACGAATGCGACCCTCCCGGTTCCTGGCCGGATACGGAGGGTGCTTGGCGCTCCTCCAGCACGAGCGCATCCTGCCGGACTGAGGGAGCGGCAAAGCCACAGCAGGGAATCCTTGGGAGAAAGCAATGATCGTCGGAACCACAATCATGAAGCTTGACGGCAATGCGTTCTACAGTCCCTCCTTTCCGCGAGGTGGTCTCGGGGCTACGTTCGTGGCCGAGGTGCTGAACATCGCGAACTCTCCGGATCTCACGGTCACGGTTCAGCACCGGAACGAGGAGGACACGAGTTTCAGCGATGCCGACGCCTTCGCTGCGATGTCGAGCACCGGGGTCTTCCAGAAGGACATCACGGGGCTCAAGGAGATCGTGCGCTTCAAGTACGAGTTCGACGCCGGCGATGCGTCCAACGCCACCGTGCACTTCCTGATGCAGGCGCCCAGCTGGCGGCCGTACTAGGCGCAACGAGAGCGGCCTGATGGAACTAAGCTCCTCTTGTGAAACGGCGTCCGAAGCTCCGTCAGACGCAAGCTGCAGAGCAGATCCGCGGAGTCGCAGCATCGGCCCCGGCTGCGAGTGCGCGACATGCACAGGTGACGTTGATCCTAGTGATCCGGCCGTAACGGACCTGAAATGGGCGGCACTGGTGTCGGCAACAGGCAGCGCTGCTACCGACGCCTTCTGGATCACCGCGGAGACACGGCACCATCTTGCCACGTCCCCGAGTCAGGGTTCACCTACTCACGATAGGATAATGAGAGACGTTCTTCGGATGCACAGGGTGGCCCAGGCATCCCCAATCGAATTCGCCCGGCAATGGATCGCACCCTGGACTCTCCAGCGGATCGAGCCTCTCGCAGCCGCTGGACCGTACGCTGCTCAGCACAGCGGATCCGTCAACCGCAACGCACCCGACGTTGGCGAGACTCGGGGTACGAGCGCAGAGGGTGGAAATGGGTAAACACGAGGACGCCTGCGCTGCGTGTGCGAAGCGGAGGAAAATCCCCCCCAGCAAGGGCAAGGAGGGTGAAGGCGCGAATCCCGAGGACAGTGAGAAGGGGGATGTAGGACAGGCGACGTGGGGACCTGGCACCCAGGAGCCTTTGGGTGGCTGGAGGCGAACGCCCGACGACGGGTTGTTCCTGAACTTCGAGTTCCTCTACGGGGGTTACTGCCTCACCCAGGCGCACACGAACACCTGTATCTACCAAACTGTTCGCAGCGAGACCTTCTACTGCATCATGCACGGCGCCGAGTGCGTGTTCCTGGCGGACGTCGATGATCCTAGCGGTTGGATACCGGACCCCGGAGACAGCAAGAACGCACTCGAACCACCCGGTGCGATTCCCAAAGGTTCCCAGGGTGACGCACCTGGTGTGACGACCAATGCGGCCATGTTCAAGAACCTGCAGGATTGGCACCAAGTCGTTGCAGAGACCCTGGGCGCGTCCAAGGCGTGGATCCGCGTGACACGCTGCGTGGACCTGCATTGGTACGTCATTAGGTTGGACGACTGCAAGGTACTTGTGGACACGAAGATGCACGGGATCGTGAACTACGCATTGGACCCGAAGAGTGGGCAGCCGAGCGCGGCTCCGGTGACGCAGAATATGGGGGGTGGCCACGGCCAGAAGCCTGTGGTCGGTGGCAGCCACTTCGGACCTGGCTACTACTCTGGCAAGCATCCGCGGGAGTGCTCGAAACCGTCACGTCCTACGATGGGCAAGACGAGAGTCCGAGCCGAGAAGCCGCCGAAGAAGGGCGGTGGCAAGAGGTAGCAACTATGGCTTCGTCTTTTCGAGCCACAAGCCGTCGATGATACCTCCGCAACCCACAAGATTGACTCCCTGCGCGTGGATTCGGCAGACTATGGTCGAGTGAAGACTCGCTGAGTCTGTCCGCGTGTCGGTCTGCACGCACAGGCGTATCGTGTTAGCGGTTTGCGTCCATGTACCCGTCCTCAGGCGTGCGCCCGGGAGTCGAATCGCATGACTTGGTGCCCCGGCTCGCGCGACAACAACCATGTTCTTGAAGCCGGAGCACTCTGCTGGCCTAGAGGGTACGTACTGCCACGACTCAGACAGGTGGAATCGTCCCGACTCCTCGAGACTCAGTCGCACTTGCCAGTCACGAAGCTCCGTCTCTGCCATCGAGACGGCGTCTTCAGTGTCCTGAGCCTCGCCAGTCCACAGAAGCTCGCGTGAGCGAGCCCTGACGAGCTCCAATCGGGCCGGATCCTCTGCGGCGAGTGTCCACGTCGTGCAGGACGGGATCCGGCCCCTTGGCGGGCACGCGCGACACCCAGTGGTGGGACCTGATTCAAGACATACCACTGCCAACGCGGCGGTGATCGCTCCCAGCCTCATGTTCCGCTCCCTTCCGCGGCCGGCTATGAGACACCACATCACCAGATAACTCACAGCGGTTTACGGGCGTCGCGAAGCGCATGCCCGTAAGGCGCTTGTTGAACGAAACCGGCGGGGGCGCTCGGGTCAGGGCGGGCGACGACGAGGGGCTGACACGGCAGGCGAATGGTACGCGCCGTGCGCAAATACGGGGATTCCATGCGGCCCTGGCGGGTGCTACGCAAACTGCAACAACTTCGCCGCGATGGCGAGTTCACCAGGGCGCACCGCTCTCGGGCGATACGTTGCAGCGACCGGCGCGCCTCGTAGGACCTAGCGTGGAGCCGAAGCCCCTGTCCGCTGGTGGAACTCGGCGTGACCCGTCGCACGCTAGCAGGCGGGTCGAGCAACCGAGAGCCACCGTCCAATGCCGCGCCGCCTTGGCGAGCGACGGGTCGAGTGAGACGCGCTCCCACCGCATGACCGCCTTCATCCTATCGAACCGCCTGCGCCAGCGCGAGAGGGAGCCCGCTCGGAATCGCCCTGACGCGGCGCGGGTCGGGTCGAGTGGCCGCCACCAAGCGCCACCGAATCCACCCTGGCAGGATACGCCCGAGGTTGCGGTCCGCTCTGGGCCACCGCGCGCAGCGCGGTTTCGTTCAACACAGGGGTGTCACCTTGACTTCATCGGGCTTGGGTAGCAGTCCGCATCCCGCGGATGCAGGCTCGCCCCCTCATGATCTTGAGGTCGAACTCGATGCGATCAAGTGTCATGGCGCAATCATACGCCGGCAGATAGAGTCCGTGCACCTCCGCGCACGACTGCGTGCAGGTTCGTGCGAGGACGTGCGCGTAGACCGTTACAACTACGTCCCAACGGATTCCGCGATCGACGTAACCCTTTGGCACACAAAGGCGGACATCGTAGGCGTCAGCTTCCCAAGCTGAATGTCGTCGGTTCGAACCCGATCGGGCGCTCCATTCTCCTTGCGCCTTCCTGCCGCAACCTGCGCGACGTTGCACGTTTGCGGCGATGCGGCCCAGGCCTCCCGCCGGCCGCCCGCTTCCTGACTTCGCGCAGCCGAAGCACAAGGTACGTGACGCTCGAACGTCTCAACCACGACACAAGTCGCTCAGCATTTCACGTCCCAACATCGCGCGCCGTGTGCGCTGCCACGGTCACCACGGGCGCGTGTGCGCGCCGTGGTGCGCCGCGGTGCGGGGCGAGGTTCCTGGCGACACGAGGCCCACGCGCGCGACACGGGCGCACGTGGCTAGCCGTGGGCGCGCTTGCGCCCTCCGCTACGGTCCCACACGCGCGGTGTCGAGATGGGCCGGCCGCGCTTGCCTCGGGGCGCCTCGGGCAGCGGCAGGGCCTCCACGGCGCCGCCCAGTGTCGAGCAGGCTGAGGTCCGTGTACCGCTCCATCGTCGTCTCGATGGAGGCGTGGCGGGCGAGCTGCTGCGCGACGCTCGGGTGGACGCCGCCCGCGGCCAGCCAGGAGATGTAGGTCGTGCGCAGCGCGTGGAAGTCCACGACGCGGCCGTCCTCGCCCTCGCGCGCGATCCCGGCGGCCTCGAGGTCCGGCGTGGAAGGTGCGCGTGTTGGGGAAGGCGCCCTCGGCACGACAGGGTCCTCGGGGGAGGCGTCCAGGGGCCGGGCGGCGGCGAGATGCGCCATCGTCGCGGCCGCGAGACGCAGGTGCTGGTCCCTGCGCGACTTGGCCGAGGCGGCGGGCACCGTGATCTCGCCCGGCTCCAGGTCCACGTCGCACCAGCGCAGCCGCCGGATCTCGCCCTTGCGCAGCCCGGTGCCGAGCGCCAGGGCGTAGATCGAGCGCGCGAATCTCACCCAGCGCCTCGAGCCTGCGGCGCGGAGGCGAGCGAGGTGGGCTCGACCTTCTTGCCGCGGAAGGTCCAGGACAGGGGGCGCGTGCGCGCCGCCTCGATCAGCCGCTCGCGCCTCCTCGGGCGTGAGCGCGCGCCGGACGTGGCGCCGGTCGGCCTCCTCGTTCAGCGTCTTGAGCCCGTCGAAGGGGTCGAACTGGACGCGCCGGGTCCGCACCAGCCAGAGCCCGAACTGCTTCAGGGCCTGGTAGCAGCGGTTCACGGTGCGCGCCGAGACGCCCGCTGCCTTGACCTTCGAGAGGAAGCCGCTGGCGCCGGGCAGGGAGAGGTCCTTCAGGCGCTCGGCGCCCGCGTCCTCGACGAACGCGCGGAGGCACCCCATGCGGTCCTCCAGGTACCGCTCGACGACGTCGCGGGCCCGCAGCGTCTTCTCGAAGTCGGCGACGTGCTCCTTGAGCCTCTTCTCGTGGTGCTCGCTGAAGGGGTCCTCGATGCCGGCGCGCTTCAGCTCCTCGCGCCGCATGAGGTCGGCGGCGATCAACTCGGCGGCGCGCTTGTCCCGCGTCCGCAGGCTCTGGTGGAAGCGCGCCCCGCCCACGTAGGCGAGGAGCCACCACGTCCTGCCCGTGCGCTCGTGGCCGTGGCGGTCCTTGTACTTGCGGCGGTAGACCCTCATGCCCAGGCCTCCGCCGCGCCCAGCCGTCGGCGAGGACGGGCCGGGGCGCGGTCCGTTGCGCGGTCGCCCTGCGCTTCGGGTTCGTTCTCTTCGTCGTGGCCATGGTGGGCCTCCCGGGGCGCGAGGCCTTCTCCTCGGCGCCGGGTTCGAGCAGGGCTCGCCCTCGCGAGGCATCAAGGTTCTTCGCCGGGTGCGAAGGCGGCGGCGGGCGCTTTCGGGAGAGATCCTCCCGCCGTCAGGGAGAAGGAAGGGAACGGGCGCACGAGGAGCACTCGGGCGGCCATCACGAGCACCCGTCGCGAGGCCCGCTCGAGGAACGTCTCGAGCGCCTCCTCGCGTACGCGAACGGCCCTCGGCGAGAGCCTCAGGACCTCGAGCCGGCCGCCTGCAACCCAGCCCTGGACGGTTCGCAGACTGACCCGACATCGCGCGGCGATGTCCTGCAGGCGAAGGAGCGGTCTTGCGACATCGGAGCGGGGCCGGTTCATGCGTGCTCCTCCTCCTGGATCGCCGCGCGCTCGTCGGCGTCGTCCAGCGCATCGAGCTCGCGACGCAGCGCCTCCCACTGCGGATCCGCGTCGAGCCCGGACGCGCAGAAGAGACGGATGACGCGACGGCTCTCGCCGACGGATGCGCACTCGGGGCACGGGCACAGCTCGGAGAACAGACGGATCAGGTCCGCCTTCACGCAGAGCACCCGGTGTCGGAGCGCGGGGGTGAGGGCGCCACGCGGGGCGTCGTAGGTCAGCTCGCCGTCCTTGACGGAGAGCCAGATCCCCTGGGCGCGGAGTTCTCCGAAGAGACGCAGGGCGACGATCACAGCGTCCCCCTCTCGCGGCGCTCGCCCTGGAAGTCGTACTCGTGGACCTCCGGCGCGCCCGGCGCCGGGTCCTCGACGCTCTCCTGGGAGGGTTCGGGTTCGTCGGGCTCGGGAGCGGCGCAGGCGGGCTCGCACCCGCGAGCGGGCTCGCCGCGCAGCACGAAGCGACGCGTGGGACGCCCGCCGCGCTTCGACGGCGGCACCTCCTCCCATGCACCCCACCCGGAATCGACGAGGTCCTGCAGGGCCTGCTCGGCGGCGGCGTTGTTCCCGCGGAAGGTGCGCGGGCCGCGAGCCAGGTCGCGCGCCGTCACCTGGCCGCCGCGTCCTCGGACCCAGTCCGAGAGCCTGCGACGTTCGCTCTCCTCGGGCGACTCCCGGAGGACCGCGTACACCCGCTCGGCCTCGGCTGCGAACCACCGGGCCAGGGCGACACCCGCGTGGACGGCATGCGCGTCGATGGTGCCCTCGGCGCTCGTCGCGTTCCCGGCGGCCTGTTGGATCAGACTCACCAGGAGGGCGAAGCGCGCGGCGTACCCCTCCGCCTTGGACCACGCGGCGGCGAGGTTCCCGTCGAGGCACTCGCCCTCTCTCGCGTGCTCGTTGAAGAACTGGATCCAGGCGGCCTTGCCGTCGGGGGTGAACACGAGGTCGACGGGCTCCACGTCGGGACCCGGCCTGTGCTTGAGGGCGATGAGCCGCTCGAGCACCCGCTCGATGCCGCCGAGAGCTTCACGGGACACCTCGGCCTCGATCCACCGGCGCGGCATGCGAGGCGGCATGTTGAGCAGGAGCCTCGCGGTGAATCCGTTGTCGAAGAAGTCGGGCGTGAGCATGCGAGAGAGCGTTCTGGGCTGGGCTCCGCCGATCACGCTGGCGGCGGCATGCTCCACCCGGATGGTGGCGCGGTCGCCCGTCTTCCGGTCCACGGTCAGCGGCCGCGATCCGCTGTGCAGCTCCAGCCACTTCGCCGCATCGCCCCCGCGGCTGCCGGCGCGGTACGCGTCGAAGCTCTTGAGCCAGGCGCTCAGCTCGTCGCGGGCCACGAGCAGCCCCCGCGGGTTGTCCTGGAGCCGATCGGCGAGGGCCTCGATCGTGATGTCGCTAACCACGTGTCGCCGGTAGGCGGGGCGCTCCGGCTGGTCGGGAGGGATGCCGTCCCCCTTGCTGCGCCGGAAGCGGAGGAGGTCGCGGTTGTAGATCTCCATCGCCCGCTCGTACTCGCGTCGGAGTTCCTCGTTCTCCTTCGCCGCCTCTGACTCGTGCCGGTGGATGAGGTCCAGCGCCTGGTCGAGGGCGGGCGACTTGAGCGAGCCGCTCTCGGCGACGATCACGCCCCAGAAGATCGGCAGTCTCGTGCCAAGGTCGGGATCCGCCACGCAGGCGCAGTCGACGCGTCGTCCCGATGGCGGCCCCGAGCACGACGAGCACGGGGAGCACGACCATGCTGGGGCAGCACCCGAGGCAATGGCAGCCTCCGTGACGTAGCGTCGAACCACGGGAGGGAGAGCGTCGAGCGGGAACGGCTGTCGGGGCGGCGGCGCGGGGCGTGCGGGCGTCTTGGCGGGATCGGTGGTGGTCGCCAGCGGCCTTGTACGCGCGGGTCACCGTGCGGGCGACGTAGTCGACGCGTTCTCCCTTCGCGCCGGGATCTCCCACCGCGGCGCGGCGGCAGCGGATCGCATCCTCCGCGACCTCGCGCGGGGTTCTCTTCCGCCCGAGCTCGAACGCGACGGCGTAGTCGGCCTCGGAGGGGTTCATGTGCGCGAGCGGCCAGAGGTCTCGCAGGCGCGGAGGGAGCACGTGGTGGTCGAACGAGGGAGCGCCGCGGGCAGGGCCCGCACCGGTGGCGGGACCCGTCGATCCATTCCGACCGGGCTCGGTGCCGTCCTGCTCGCTGAGTCGCCGCCGTGACGCACGGGAGCAGGAACATGAGCTCGGCCGGGGCGATCGATGCGAGGCCCTCGGGGCGCCCGGGGTGGAGGAGGCTCACCGCACGCCAGGCGGAGCGGTCGGCGGTCAGGGTCTTCGCCGCTTCGCCGCTCTTGCAGTTCCAGCCGCCCGGCACGCGCCACACCCGTTCGGGGCCGTGGCAGTGGTCGAGCGACACGGTGCTGCCGAAGAGCTCCCCGGCCTGCTGCTCGAGGAAGATCCGAAGCGCGCGACCGAGGATGGCGAAGTGTCGCCGTCCATCCTCCGAGGCGTCCAGGTGCTCGCCCTCCGGGAGGAGGATGTGCACGTGGATCCCGCGGCCGGAGTCGACCACGACCGACGGGCACGGGAGCGAGCCGGCGAGGATCCGGGCCTGCCGGTGACGCTCCTCGGCGGTCTCGCCCGGCATGACCTTGTCGTCCACGTCCGCCGACAGCCAGCGGCGCGCGACGACGTGCTCTGCGCCCTTGCCGCCGACGCTCCACGCCAGCGCCGTGTAGGTCTCCGCGTCATCGGCGTGCTGGGCGAGGTGATCGGCGACCTCCTCGATGTCGGACGCTGCGCGCTCGCTCCAGCGCCCGCGACGGTCCCCGGCGCTCGGCGGACGGTTGACGGCCACGCGGACGACGGCGTCCGGGCACGGCTTCGGGCCGAGGAGCGCTTCGAGGAACGCCTGTCGTAGCGCAGCCGCATCGGTGGGGGTGGACGCGGTCACGACCGCCTCCCCTTCCGGCGGCGCCGCGGCCGGACCACGCCGAGTTGGACCGTCACGCCGAGCTCGGCAAGACGGCGGCGCAACTCCTCGGCGCGCTCGTGCTCGCCACGATCCAGCGCGCCCTCGAGCAGTGCGAGGAGCACGGCGCGGTCACCGCTGTCGAGGGACTGGGGATCCGGTTCGGGGTCGGGGTGTTTCGAGTGGGTCGTCATGACCCACGCAACCCGTCAACCGGGCGTCAACCGTCAATCAGCCCGAGAGGCCCGATTCCTGGGCTCGGTGTGCTCGAGCGTCAACCGCTCGCGTCAATCATCGTCCGCCTCGGCCTCGATGTCGCCGGTCCGGGCGCTTCGATACCCGCGACGGATGCGGCCTCCGCGAGTCGCCTTCGCGTTCTTCCATACCCGCCTGAAGTGCGTCCAGTTGGCCGTTGCCTGCTTCGTGACTCCGGCGGCGCGGGCGCACTCACTGAGCGATGGCACAGCCTCTTCCTCACGGATGGCGCGCATGAGGTAGGCGATCGCCAGATCCTCGGGGCGCTGCGACTCCGGCGCTTGCTTGGCGGCGGGTTCCGGCGACGAAACCTCGCCGTGGTCCGCACGGAACTGGGCTCCCGAGGTTTCGGTTCCGTCGCCATCCCCGGGGGTGCGCCCGACACGGACGTCGCCCCCGGAGTCCTCGCCGTCTGCTGTCCGCCGGCGACGAAACCTCGGAGCGAGCCCGCAGTGAATAGGGCCTTGGAGGTTTCGGTTCCGTCGCCGCCGCATGGGGGACGCCACCGCACCCATCATCCCCGCGCACCGCGTCGATGGCGCCCCGAACCAGCCGCCGAAGCTCCTCGTCCGGCAGGACGGTGCCGTCGAGCACGGCCTCCATCACGGCGCGAAGTCCCTCGGGCCAGCGCGTCTCGGGGGAGACCACACGGAGCACGTTGTAGGCGGATCGACCTCGCCACGGCACGGTCGGGCGATGGCCCGCGCCTCGAGCACGTCCAGCGTGGCGAGGAGGATCAGCGCGGGACCGACGATCGCTGTGGGATAGCGTCGGGCGTCGACTCGGGTCGCGGTTCGTGGACGAGTGCGGCTGCTTCGGCATCGGGACGCCGTGCGATTTCGTCCGCCATGCAGCGGCTCTCGCTCGGCGAGCATCGCGCGCGAGGAGATAGCGGCCGAGCTGCGGCGTGGCACCCCGGGCGTGCACACCGGCGAGGGCGGCGCGCAGCTCGAACCGCGCCCGATCGGTCTCCGTCGTCGCCAGCAGCGCGCGGAGGAGCGTGCGAAGTCCCGCGGCTGCAACCTCGGGCTCGGGCTGGTGTAGGGGTCGGATGCCGCAGGCGCGGAGCACGCCTGCGAGGACTTCGAGGTCCTCGGGCGCGTCCTCACGCACGATGCCCAGGACGTAGCACCGCAGGTCCGTCCGCACTTGGGGCCAGGCGTCGCGAAGCTGGTCCAGGTCGACCTCGTAGCGCAGGCAGTCGAGCAGCGCGTGAGAGCGCTCGTCGCGCGACCGAGGCTTCCGCCACGTCGGGGATGGACTCGTCGAGTGCCGCTGCCGGCGACCGATGGCCGCGAGGACACCGTCGGTCCACGCGCGGTTCCGGCTGTCGAGGTCGCGCGCCACGGCCACGTCCTCGCGCACGAGTCGCAGATCGAGGGGGGACGGACGGCCACCGCTGCGGTCGAGCAGCCCCTCGACCGCGTGCACCAGGCGCTCGAGGTGTCCGACCGCTTCCGGACCCGGCGTCGGGGGACCGGCGGCGTGCTCGTCTCGGGAGTGCGGGCTTCTCGTGACCACGGCTCGTCCGTTTGGCCCGCCCGCGAGGGATGTGCGGCGGGTCCGTGGCTGGACGAGCGAGGGCCGACCGCGGGGGATCAGTCCCGCGGCTGGACCCGCCGACGCAATGGTCGTCGGTGTCACCGACAGCGGGTGGCGACGGAACCGAAACCCAGCGGGGGCCATTACTTCAGGTCGAGGTCGAGGTTTCGTCGCCCGGCCCCCCGGGGCGGGGCGGCGGGAGGGGGGGGATCTCGACTCAAGGTCGGGTCGGCCCTAGAGCGGGCGCGTGGGAGCGCCGTCTTTCTCACGGGTTTCCACCTTCTCTGCACAGGCCCCGTCAGCCGCAGAGCCCTGTTCCATGCGGGTCACCCCTCCCTAAGGGGGCCATAGGACTATGCGATTCCGGTCACGCGCCGCGGGGCCGGCGGCCTGTCCATTCCCTGTCCATTCTCCGTCCACGCGCTGTCCACCGACGGCGCGATGTCAGCGCACGGGACACGTCGTCGGCGGGCACCGGCACCTCGAGGGGTTGACACATGGGTGGCACGTCGCAGCTCGATGCCGCCCCTGTCGACCGCAGGAGCGCGAGGCCAACCGGCGGCGGCCAATGGAGGCTCTGGTTCCTGCACCCCGCGCTGTGCGGAGGGTCGAACCGGCGCGAAGGATGACGAGACGCGGTCCCATGCCGTCGCCCGCGGCATGCGGTGCACCTCCGATCGGGAAGGCCTTCGCCCCCGCGCAATCGCACAGGAGTCGTTCACGGGCCGAGCGGGCCCCGTTGATCGCGATCTCCGTCACCCAGTGGCCCTCGCCCGTTGGCACAATGGCGTTGAGGTGCTTCGCATGGTGGGAGACCGCGGTTGTGTGGTTGGAGGCCGGTCTCCAAACCAGGCTCGCCTGGATGAAGGGGAGTGGGCAGCGCTCGATCGGTGGGCGGACTTCGTCGCGAGGCGGTTGGCCACGCACTCCGGGTTCGATGAGCACGTGGCGAGGGACGTCAAGCAGGCTGCGCTCCTGAATCTGCTGCGAGGCCGCGAGGACCAGGGGCTCAGGATCCGGAGCACCAAGGCCTGGGTCCGGTGCGTGATGAAACGCGGCTTCCACGACATCCACCGCGGCCGGCCCGGCGCCTGCGGGCCCGCGCGGTGCCCACAAGTCACCGACCTGGACGATCTGCCATCGCCGGGCGCAGACGGGCCAGAGGCCCGGGCGACGCGGCGCGACCTCATGGAGGAGGCCCAACGCCTGCTCGGCAGCCTCCCACCTCCTCACCGCGAGATCGCCTGTCTGCGGTTTCGAGAGGATTGGTCGCGCCGCGAGGTCATCGCGTGGCTGCGTCTGTGGCGCCCCGTTGGCGAGGAGTGCGCCCGCAAGTTGTTGCGTCAGACGAACCGCATGCTCTGGGCCCTGGGTCATGGTGTAGACGTCCGAGGGCGTTGGCCGGGTCGGTTTTCGGCGAAGAGAAACCGGTTTCTGCGTACCCCTCCCCCGCCGTTGCGCGACTAGGGCTGTAGGGGCGCCGCGCAACGAGGAACGCAATCCTCGGAAGCCGGCCCGCCGGGCGGCACTCCACCCCGGTGGGCTCCGGACCCGGAGGACAGGATGGAGATCCGTTCCCAGTTCGAGACCCCGGGCCAGCCCGAGGAGGGCGGGAGCCGGCCCAAGCCTGCTGCCCGGACCGAGGCTGGTGCCACGCGTCCCGCCGTGCTGCGCATCGACGTTCGCAGCGCCGTGACGGGCGAGACCTGCACGGTCGACTTGCAGCTCGGCAGCGAGGACGAGAAGGACTGGGTGGCGCTCCAGAGCGCGGAGATCGACCCCACCATCCGCCAGGTCAGATGGCCGGTCCCACCCGTTCCGGCCCGGCGACTGCGGCTCCAGCTCGAGCCGCACGGCGACACGGAGATCCGCCCGTGGCTCGAGTCGTGATCCGTCTGGCGCGCACCGGCATCCGTCTGGCGCGCACCGGCTCGCTGCACCCGGGGACAACATCCCTGGCGGCGACCCATCCTCGGCCTCGGCGCCACCGGGCGATCGACGGCGGACCCGGGTACGTCATCTCCGATCGGACCGGTGCCCGATGAGAGTGGCCAGCCGAGCCCAGCACGGCGTCCTGATCGCCTCGGCATCCGCCACGGCGCTGCAGTCCTCGGCGCCGACCCCCGGCCTCATCCCGCTCCTGAAGAGCCTCCCCTACGCGGCCGACGTGAACCAGCCGTTCCGCACCGACTGGGTCGCCTGCGATCCCCAGCACGAGAACGCGACCATCCACGTCCACTGCCAGACGCTCTCGCCGGCCACCCTCGCCTTCGGGATCGGTGTCAAGATCCACAGCTCCTTCGACACCGTCGAGGCCTATCAGGTCGGTAGCAACATTGGCGTGACCGGCGTGGGCAGCTACAGCACCGCCATCACGGCCGACCTCGGCCCGTGGCTGCGCGTCGAACTCATCAACGGCGAGGTCGTGCCGCTCTACGCCGTCCTCAGCGTCTGGCTCCAACCCAAGAGCAACTGAATCAGGAGGAGAACTGCAATGGGACCGCTCGTTCTTGCGAAGAACTTCACGATCGCCATGGGCGTCGGCCAGACTTTCGTCGGCGATTGGATCGGGATGGACAGCCAGTTCCAGAACGGCACCATCCACGTCCACTGCCAGACGGTCACCCCGACGGCCGGAGGGGGCATCGACGTCCAGGTCGAGACCTCCTACGACACGGTGGAGGCCAACCAGATCGGGGCCACCGTCACCGTCAACTCGACCGGGAGCCAGAGCCAGGGAATCACTCAGGACATCGCCGCGATGGTGCGCCTGAAGCTGGTGAACTCCCAGGGTGCGGACATCTGGGCGACCTTGAGCGTCTGGCTCCAGCCCAAGAGCACGTAGCGCCTTTGGCGGGGAAGGGCTGTGCGCGATGGGGGCGATCCTCCTGGCCAAGAACTTCTCGTTCGTGGCGGCCTCGGGCCAGTTCGTCTACGGGGACTGGGTCGAGGTCGACAGCCGATGGCTGCAGGGGAACATCCACGTCCACTGCCAGACGCTGTCGCCGCCGGGCGCGGGCAACGTGCTCGCGGTCGGCGTCCAGACCTCGGCCGACGGCGTCGAGAGCAACGAGACCGTGTCGCCGATCAACGTCAATCAGCCAGGCTCGTACGACCAGCCGATTCCGGGGCCGGGCGCGAGCATCGAGCGATTGGTGCGTCTCAAGCTCCAGGACAACACCGGCTCGTTCGTGATGGGCATCCTGAGCGTCTGGCTGGATCTCGAGACCGCGTAGTACTGCGGAAGGGAAGGACAGGCAGCCGATGGGTCCGCTGGTCCTGGCGAAGAACTTCCTGATGGTGGCGCACCAGGGGCAGCGGTTCCTGGGCGACTGGACGCCCATGGACAGCGAGTTCCAGAACGCCGAGATCCACGTGCACTGCCAGACGATCTCGCCCACGGGCCTGGGCAGCGGATTCACCACGTCGGTGGAGAGCTCGTTCGACAGGGTAGAGAACTACCAGCTCGGCGGGGCGCTCGCGGTCAATGCGCCGTTCAGTCAGACCGCGCCGGTGACGTCCGACATCGGACCCTGGGTCCGGCTGCGCATCGAGAACGTGGAGGCGGTTCCGGTGGTCGGGATCCTCAGTGTCTGGCTGCAGGCGAAGAGCACATGATGCGCTTGAATACAGGTAGGAACGATGCATGGGGCCGCTCACAGGATGGAAGTGCGCGCCATCAGTGCCAGCCTTGCCTAGTTCTGCTCCGACGCCTGCAACGGGCACATTGTCTGCCGCCCAAGGTCGTGCATTGTTCTGCTGCGCAGAGCGTCGAGGAATGACGAGAAGGGAGCATGGAGTGAGCTGCAAATGCCGGAGTGGATGTCTACATCGCGCCGAGCCTGAGCGAAAACTAGAGGGTCCGTCGAACTACGCCGCACGGTCCTCCACGCCTGTCCTGGGGCAATTCGTGGACCAGTCCGCCTATGCGACGCTCTCTCAGCGCTCCACGGACACACCGGCAACTGTTCTACCTGCAGGTGCCTCTTGCGGTAGTCCGGCGGCGCCTGGAGTCCAGCCGCGGTTCCGGCCCCTCGTTGCGCCAACTCTGGGATCCGTGTGGGCCCCAGAAGGAGGTGTTGGCCACCTCGTCTACGGCGCGGGCCTGCCGCCTGCGACCTTTCGTGCGTCCGATGATGGCGATGACGGAGTCAATGGGGGAAGTGGGATAGGTGCGGGCAGTGAGAATGGTGGGGGCGAGCCGCCGGCTCCCGTGATACGCAAGAGCACCAGCGTTGCGCCGGCTCCGCCCATCTGCTGTCCGAAGCTTTATTACCCCCTCAATCTAGATGGCCCAACGGTAGGCAAGAAGGGGGCCGCGCGCCTGCCTCAGTATAAGAGGCCCCTACACAAGAAGTTCCCCCACTGTAGGGAAATCAGCTTCAGCTTCTCGTGGAAGGCCAAGTTCGATCCCGCGCCGTCGCCCTGTCGTTGCTCCTGCTGTGAATTCCGCCAGATACTCCTCAAGAACGACGTGACTTTGGAGCAACAGGGACTGGGAAGTGGCAGTGGCAGCGGCGGGGAGAGTTGGAATCGCACATACCCAGATCCCGGAGCTGGCAAGGAGGACTGTCGCTGGACCTATCAGATCCACGAACTCAGGCCACCACACATGCCGATCAAGGATGCCACATATGTGAGGTTTGGAGGGCCGGACAGAGAGCCGGGTCCCTACTCTCCCCCCCCGCCATCGACGTTGCTCAAGGGACCCGAGTGCTATGGACATCGAAGGAAGGGAGCTGACGGAACGGGGCCCGATCCCGATCCTGGCTACCCGGCGGGTGATGACTGCCTGTACAGTGGAAAGGACACTCCCACGGTCATCATTCCCCCGAAGTGCACCTTCACCTGGATCTGGAAAGCAAAGGCGTTCATTCTTGACACGTGCTCTGGTGGTGAACATGAGGTGCGCTTCCTTGACGTCAAGGTGACGGGCGAGACGGACTCAACGGGCGGCGTGGACAATCTGCACCTCACGCAAACTGTGACACAGTACCACAGTAGGCCTGCATACCCTGGTGAACGATGACGCTTTCAAGCGAATTGCGGCTTCCTCCCATTCGAGAACTGGGCGGATCGCCATCTTGGTCGACCGGGGCCTGTCGACTCGCACTGACGCTGCTCGCGATGGCCTTCAGTGCTGGCGCCTGCGGAGCGGAGAAGCCGAGCGCGAAGACTGCAACAGGCAGGAGCGCGATGCTCTCCACTACGGAGTGCTACTCGTGGAGCCGAAGAGGACTGCATCGCAACCAAGGGCCTGACACCCAGGGTGTTGATATTGCTCTGCACGCGAGCGGACAGTACGAGGCAGCGATCCACAGTCTGATGCTCGAGTCACTTTATGAATCCGGCAGGTGGACCTCCGAACGTGGGAGAGTTCTGTTTCATCCTGCCGCTGACAGTGCCTACGTCCCGGCGTACCGTAGTCTCTACGCAGTTGCATGGGAGCCTGGTGAGTCACTCGGATGGGTTGTTGATGAGACTGCGGTGAAGGATCCACGCGACGGGCAGTCGCCGACATGGGAGACTGTCCAAGTTCAGTTCGTCAGGGCTAGCGCGACTGACTGCCACAGCGTGCAGGATGCTCTTAGGCGCGCTGTGGGTGCGAGCGGAAGCAGCGGAGAAACCAAGTAGCTCGACCTCGTAGGTCGAGAGGATCGACGGGAGGATCAGGTGTTGGTGACAACCGACATCGGACCCTGGGTCCGGCTGTGCTCGAGAACACGGAGGCATTCCCGGTGGTCGGGATCCTCAGTGTCTGGCTGCAACTGAGGAGAACCTAGGGCAGAGGAGGAAGTATGGCGACGGATCCCTTGGGAGACTGTGCCTGCCAGAATGTGCAGCATCCGGCGAGTGTGGCCGTACCTCGGCCGTCAGTCCTTTCGCCTCATGAGCTTGTGTATGTGACTCCCGGAACTCTACCCGGAGCACCGACAAGCGCCGCTTGGCGGCCGGGCGGCCTGCCTCTGCCAGCCTCGCACCCGCTTCAGAAACTGCCTTCGGAGTTCTTGGAGTCGTTAGTCGATGAGGTTCAGCGTAGCGGCAACCTCCTAGAGGTTGCCTTGAGGGTGCGCGAGCCTCAAGGCTCGCCGGCGAACGCAACGCTGGTTGCTCAGCAGACGCTCGCCAGCGCCGGCCGACCATCTGCGTGCGAGGCGCTTGGCGCTTCCGAATCCTCCAGACTGGAACGAGTGGACCATGGCAAGTGGAGGGCCAACGGGCGGCCCGAGTGGGATGCGTGTGGTTCTTGACGGCACCATGGATGTGGCAGACGGCGAGACAGGTACGATTGGGTTTTCAACGAACTCGCATATCGAGGGGGCGGCGCCCAACAGCTGGGTCATGCAGGAGGTGAGGTGGTGGGAGTATGGCCTAGATCCCACTTGCGGGAAGCTCACATGGGAGACCGCATCCGTCTCCGACGCCTAGCTGACCCCCGCCAACCTGCACCGGCAGCTGGAGCTAGATCAGCGACCATCCCAGGTGTAGACAAGGGTGAGACCGCTTGCCGGTCGACCATCCCAGGTGTAGTCAAGGGTGAGACCGCTTGCCGGTCGACCATCCCAGGTGTGGACAACGGTGAGACCGCTTGCCGGTCGACCATCCCAGGTGTGGTCAAGGGTGTCATCGCTCGCCAGTCGGCCAGCCCAGCTGGGGTCAGGCGCGGCGATCGTGAACGTGGGCGAGATCTCGGCCAGACCTCCCCGCGCGGCCGTCATGCCCGGCAACATCGTTGCCAGAAGACCGCCCGCAACGAGGGCCATGATGAATCGCCTCTTCACGAAGCATCCTCCTAGTCCCCCTGGACGGTCACGCGGTGTTGTAGCGGGGATCGCTGCTCGGCGCGACCGCAGGCCTGAAATGTACAGCGTGGTGGTATGCGTTGTCTAGCCACGGCCAAGAGATTCTCGGGGTCGCCGTTCTATGTCTATGTGGCGAGGCTCCGGCCCCAGGCTTCCCCGACGCGCAGGAGATGCTTGCTTCTGTCCCGGAGATGCTCGCCGACCAGTAGCCGCCCGGGCGGCACCTCGGCTGCCGGCATCGAGGCCGATGTCCATGCTGGAGGCGGACTCTGACTCCCGCCCAGCAGCACAGGGGTTCCGAATCCCCCCTTCGGCACCGCCAGCACACGACACCTGGGACGCTCGGGCGCGGGTGCTCGGTGCATACTGCAGCCATCGACCCTGCGCCGGGGCCGTCGACAGAGGGTGAACCATGACGCGCGTACTTGTCGTCCATCACGATATCGACCTCGCCGACCAGGAGGTCGAGTCGCTCCGCCGGCTTGGCTATGAACCTGTCGAGTGCGCGGGACCCTCCGGTTCCGCCTGCCCGGTCCTGCGCGGTGAGCATTGCCCTGACGTCTACAACGCTGACGTGCTCCTCTACGACGTCTGGTCCACGACCGAGTCGGGCGGCGGCCGGACGCTGATCGAGGGACTGCGTGAGATGCACCCCGAGATCCCCATCGTGCTCACGGCCCCTGGCATGGAGCTCGACTGGGTCGAGACCGAGGGCCTCCACAAGGTCGTACCGCTCGTTGGACCACCAACGGCCGAGAAGCTGGATGCGGCCATCAAGGAGGCCCTCGCGCAATAGCCCCGACCTCAGCGTCCAGGCTCAGTCGAAGAGGGTCGCCAGCCAACGCCACCGATCACGCTTCGGTGCACGCGCGTCAGCCTCAGCGTTCCGCGCGGGTAGCGAGGCCGAGACGACGTCCTCGAGTCGCCTGCTCAGCTCTCGGGCGCGATCCCTTCCCTCAGCGGTGAACGGATCGACGACGGCCGGCCCGGTCTCGAGGGCGGTGAGGACGTCCAGGCTGAAGGTGGAGCCACGTACGATGTGATGGGTACCAGCCACCACGACCGGGACCACGGGCGCACCCGAGCGCAAGGCGAGGTAGGCGAAGCCGGCCGAGATCGGGCGTGGCCGGTTCACCGGAGAGGGCGGCCCGACCTCCGGAAAGACCGCCAGGGCGAGGCCTCGCTCCAGTACCGCCGACGCGAGCTCGGCATAGCGCCGAGGGCCGCCGACGTCTCCCTCGATGGGGATCACACCCAGTCGCGGCAGCAAGCGGCGTCGCCACCACGAGCGGGTGACCGTGCGACCGTCGGCCAGCCACACGAGGCGAGCCGCTTCAGGGGGCCAGGCTGCCATGAGCAGGAACGGCTCCACCCAGGCGCGATGCGGCGCGGCCGCGACCACGCAGCCCGATCCCGGCAGCTCGCCGACCCGCGGCAAGTCCCCGTGGTGCTTGATCTCGACGTGCCAGGCCATGACCCAGCACCAGCCGCGGACGACCAGGCGCAGCAGCCGCTCGAACCGACCCTGGCGCGCGGACAGCCCTCCGAGGGCGCGCTCGAACCGCTGTCGGGCGGCGGGGACGCTCATCGGCCGTCCCGGTAGCGCTCCAACGTCGCCAGCTCGAGTTCGAGGTCGGCCACGTCGTGGCCGGCCGCGCGGTACGTGATGATGGCCCGGCGTCGCTCTTCGACCTCGCGCTCGACGAGTGTGGCGACCTCGTCCGGCCCCAGCTCCCGGCGCGGGACGTCGGCACTACCCTCGACTAGCGCGAACGGCCGCTCCTCGACCGGCACGGCCTCCGCGTTCGCCAGGGCCGTCTTGAGCGAAGCGATGGCCGCGACCACCGCTCCACGACGGCCGCGACGAGCCCCCAGCAGGTCGGCCTCGAGTCGCGCCTGCAGCTCAGCGGGCTTCACCGGGGGTCGTCCGCGGCAAGGTTCTCGTCCATCCAGTGCACTCCGAACTCGACCACGTCGGCAGCATCGAGGAGTTCGCTCGGCGCATCCCCGACCACGCCCGCACGATGTCGGCCGAGCGCGAGGTAGTCACGCAGGAGGTCTTCGAAGTAGTCCTTGCCCGGGTAGTCGACGATGCCCTCTGCGTCGTCGAGGCACTCGACGGTGCGGACGACCGGTCCTTCGCGTGTCGTCACCAGCCGATGCCGTCGCACACGCCGCTTGGGCGACACCGAGCAGAGGTACTCGGCGTGGTGGAGGGCAGTGACCGTGTCGAGGTCTGCGCCCAGTCGCAGGACGAGACCATCCCGCAGCAGCAGGCGCTCGAGCGGTGAGCCGGGACCGAAGTAGTCGTCCCAGGGCACGTCCGAGAGGAGCTCACCGGCCAGCGGGCCGGCGGCAGCGAAACGTGCCTCGGGATGGTCGCTGACCCTTGTCCCGGGCCGCCGACGGAAGACCTCAGCCAGCGTGCCGACCTCGGAGGCGGCGGGCGTACGTGCGGCGTCGAACGGCTCGGCGTCGGCCAGGAGAACGACACGGTCGGCCTCCGGGCGCTCGTTGACCCAGGCATGCCTGTCCTCCGCGCCCAGGACCATCAGCATCGTGCCCTCCTCGCCGAGGACATCACGGATGGCATCGATGACGCCGTCGGCGCCGCCCCAGACCGGCCCGAGCTTGCGCAGCGAGGCGTGGACCATCACGAGGTCGCCCGCTGAGAGGCCAAGGTGGCGAAGTCCGTCGGCGATGGCGCCTGGCGAGCGAGGTGTCACGTCCACGCACGTATCCTGCCATCGGCGGAACCCATCGGGGAGTACTGGCCGTTCCCGACCTCGATCCCACGGCAACGGTCCGCTCCGCATCGCGGGAACGCTCGCCCCGATACACCTGCTCGGCCTTTCGTACCGCTGACGAACGGCGGCCAGGCGGGCACCATCAGTCCCGGCTCGAAGACGAGCCCGCTATCAGTGTCAAGTGCGAGGCCCGTCGAGGAGGCGGGCCTCGCCCGTTGTTTGCCGCAGGCGTCGCGCCGAGTCGGCTCTGCCCGCTACGATTACGGCCCGTGATGCCGCGACCGTACGTCTTCGTGAACATGGCCATGACCGCTGACGGCAAGATCGACACCGTCGCGCGGCGGGGTGCGCGTATCTCGGGAGTGGCCGACACCGCCCGCGTCGACCGCCTGCGGGCCGAAGCGGACGCGGTCATGGTCGGCGGCCATACGTTGCTCGCGGAAGACCCGCGATTGACCGTCCGCGACCCCCATCTCGTTGCCCAGCGCGTCCGGAACGGGAGGTCGCCTCAGCCCATGAAGGTGGGGGTCGTCTCGCACGTCTCCGACACTGGTCCCGACGCGCTCGATGACGCGGGCGCATTCCTGCACGAGGGTGATGGCCGCGTCCTCGTCTGTACTTCCTCCAGGACCGGCAGTGCCGCCATCGGACGACTGCAGGGGCACGGGGCGGAGGTCATCGTCACGGGCGAGGAGCGCGTCAACCTGGCGGACGCACTGTCAGCGCTGGCCGAGCTCGGCGTCGAGCGCCTCATGGTCGAAGGCGGCAGCACGCTTGTGGCCGCGCTGCTCGAAGCCGGCCTCGTGGACGAGCTGCAGCTGGCAGTGGCTCCGCTGGTCTTCGGCGGCGAGTCCGCGCCGACGCCGGTCGGCGGCCCGGGCTGGACGCGTGAAGAGGCCATCCCGCTCCGGCTTTCCGAGACCGCCACCAGCGCCGATGGCGATGTCATCCTGCACTACCTCGTGGGCAGGGACGGCCCATGAGCGCGGGCATCGAGGCCATCGAGGCCCTGCCGCCGACGCCCGAGACAGGCCTGACCGACGCCGAGGCCGCTGAACGACGCAAGCAGGGGCTGGCCAACAGCGCACCACCTTCGACCACGCGCACCTACTGGGCCATCGTCCGCGAGAACGTCTTCACCTTCATCAACAACGTCCTCTTCCTGCTGGGCATCGCGCTGGTCATCGTGGGCCGTCCCTTCGACGCCTTCGTGTCCCTGCTCGTCATCGGCACCAACATCGCCGTGGGCATCTTCCAGGAGTTCCGGGCCAAGCGGGCCCTCGACGAGATCGTGCTCCTGACACGGCCGACCGCGACGGTCGTACGGGACGGCGAAGTGCGCACCGTGAACCCCGAGGAGCTCGTGGTCGGTGACCTCATCGAGGTCCAGGCCGGTGACCAGATCGTGGTCGACGGTGAGCTGGCCGAAGGTCGTATCGATGTGGATGAGTCCCAGCTCACCGGCGAGTCGGACATGGTGCCCAAACGCGTCGGGGACGAGGTCTACTCCGGCAGCTACCCGACGGCTGGACGCGGCCGCTACGTGGCCCAGACGGTGGGCGATGCCAGCCTGGCCGGCCGAATCACCGCCGGCGCCAAGACGTTCCGGCGCACGCTGACGCCGCTCCAGCGACAGATCCAGACGGTCATCCGCGTGACGCTTGGCGTCGTGCTGTACCTGCAGCTGCTGCTGGTGGTCAAGAACGTGGTCGAGGACACGCGCCTCGACGAGGCCATCATCGAGGCCACCGTCCTCATCGGCCTCGTGCCCAACGGACTGTTCGTCTCGATCGCCATCGCCTACGCCCTCGCGGCCGTGCGCATGTCACGCTACGGCGCTCTCGTGCAGCAGGCCAACGCGGTCGAGTCACTCTCCCACGTGGACACGCTCTGTGTCGATAAGACGGGCACGCTCACGGCCAACCAGCTCGAGCTCGACCAGGTGCTGCCGCTCGAGGGCGATGAAGCCAGCGCACGGGCCAAGGTCGGCGTGATGGTCTCGAGTGGGCGCGCGCTCAACAAGACCAGCGAGGCCATCGCCGAAGCCACCCACGCCACCCCACGCACACCCCTGGCCGAGGTGCCCTTCTCGTCCAAGCGCAAGTGGAGCGCGGTGGCGCTACCGTCCGGCGTCTCGCCCAGCCAACCGCCGGAGGGGACGTACTCGATGGGCGCGCCGACGTTCATCAAGCAGTACCTCGACATCGGTGATGCGCAGTGGCGCAACATCCAGGCCCTCGTGGCTCACCACGCCTCGCGCGGCATGCGTGTGCTGCTCGCCGCCTACAGCCCCTCGACCACCTTGAGCGACGAAGGCGACGCCTCCACCATGCCCAGCGACTCCAAGCCCTATGCCATCGTGGTGCTGCGCGACCTGCTACGCCCGGAGGCGGCGGAGACGCTGACCAGCTTCCGTCAGATGGGGGTCGACGTCCGCGTCATCTCGGGCGATGACCCCGAGACGGTGGCCACGCTGGCCAGGCAGGCCGGTCTCGATGTCAGTGGCGGGGTCGTCTCGGGTCCGGAGCTCGAGGAGATGGACGAGCCACACTTCGACGCCGCGGTCGAGACGACCGCTGTCTTCGGCCGCATCACACCCGAGCTCAAGGAACGCCTGGTGGGCAAGCTGCGCGAGCAGGGCCGATACGTGGCCATGACCGGTGACGGCGTCAACGACGTGCTCTCGCTGAAGCGCTCGAACCTGGCCATCGCCATGGGTTCGGGCACCCAGGCTGCCCGCGGTGTGGCCGATCTCATCCTCATCGATGATGGCTTCAGCGCCCTCGCCTCCGCCATCGGCGAGGGCCAGCGCATCCTCAATGGCATGCAGGACATCCTGCGCGTGTTCCTGACTCGCATCCTGACCCTGGGCATGCTCATCCTCGTGCTCATGACCAGCGGCTTCTTTCCAGTCGACCTGCGCAACGCCTCGGCCATCACGCTGTTCACGGTGGGCATCCCGACTGCCCTGCTGGCCATCTGGTCGAGGCCAGGGCGGATTCCCCGCGAGACGCTGCTGCGCACCCTGGGCCGGTTCGTCATCCCGGCGGCCGGGCTGGCCTCGGTCATCGGCCTGCTGGTGGTGACCGGCATCTTCCTCATGGGCGATGCGGACTACGAGGCCGGACTGACCACGCAGCGGGAGGTGGAGAACGCAGCCAAGACCTCGGTCACGGCCTTCCTCATCCTCGTGGGCATGCTCGTGCTCGTCTTCGTCGAGCCACCCATCAAGCTCTTCGCGGTCATCGAGCCGATCTCGCCCGACTGGCGCCCGACCTACCTGGCCATCGCGCTGACGGCGGCCTTCACTGTGGTCATGCTGGTGGCGCCCTTCCGCCAGTTCTTCAACCTGTACCCGGTCTCCCTGCGCGATGCTGCCATCGTCTTCGCTGGCGTGGTCTCGTGGGCCGTGCTGGTCTGGGTCTTCTGGCGCTGGCGCTTCGTCGAGCGCTTCCTGGGCACCGACCTGAGCGACTCGTAGCCGCGCTCCTTGCCGCCGAGGGAACTGCTGCGCTCTAGACTGCGTCCAATGCGTACTACCCAGTCCAGTCTTGCCTGCGCACGCCCCAGGGCATGCCGGGCCACCATGGAGGTCTCTACCCGATGATCAAGCTCCGAACCGCGGTCGCGACACTCGCGGCCCTGGCCCTGACCGCCGGCCTTGGCGCGTCGGCGCTGGCCGAGGATGAGCCCGAAGCGCAGCCGCTGGGCGTGTACGTGATCGAGGGCATCACCTGGATCCTCACCAGCCAGGCCATCGATGGCGAGCTTGTCGAGGTGCCTGACGGCGTGACCGTTTCGCTGCTCATGGAGGACGGCCGGGCCGGCGGCAGCGGCGGCTGCAACAGCTACTTCACCGACTACGAGCTCGACGGTTTCGACCTCTCGTTCGGTCCCGTGGGCTCGACCCTGATGGCCTGCCTGCCGCGCGTCTCGGACGTGGAGCAGGCCTTCTTCGCCAACCTGGGCCAGGTCGCGGCCTACCAGTCCGGCGGCATCCAGATGGCCTTGCTCGATGCCGCCGGGAACTCCATCCTCGGGTTCGACGCGGCCCCACCCGCCAGCGTGGTCGGCGCCTGGGTCGCCACCGGCATCAACAACCAGCTGGGCGAGAACGCCGGCGTGGTCAGCTCCGCCATCACCATGGAGGTGACCGCCGAGTTCAGGCCCGATGGGGACCTGACCGGTTTCGATGGCTGCAACAACTACTTCACGACCTACGAGGTCGACGGCGAGAGCATCGCCATCGACCCGATGATCGGCCAGACGATGATGGCCTGCCCATCCGACGAGCACGCCGTGCAGGCACAGTGGTACATCGGGGCCTTGACCAAGGCCGCGACCTGGTCGATCGATGCCGGTGGCAACCTCGAGCTGCGCGATGCCGATGGCTCGCTGCAGGTGAGCTACTCGGCGGCGCCATAGGTCACTCGCGCGGACATCACGACGCCGGGACGCGGGCATCTGTCCCGGCGTCGATCGGGGCCGTGTTGCGCTACGATCGGCGCGTCGTCGAGCGTCGTCGCCGGGTGCCCGAGCCCGGGCAACAGGAGGATCCAGGGTGAACTCCAGCAGGGACAGCGAGCCGGTCTACACCGCAGCCGAGGAGCAGCGCACGCGCCGTCAACTGCTCACGGCCGGAGGCGCGGCGGCCATCGCTGCAGCCCTCGGCGCCATCGGTATCTCTACCACCGTCGAAGCCAGGAACGGCCAGCCCGTCCGGGCCGGGACCAAGAACGCCGCCTCCAAGCCGACGACACTGATCGCGACGAAGGGGCCCGGGCTGCTGGCCAAGGTCACAGGCGGCGGCCGCACTGCCGCCGTGCGCGGAGTCTCCACCATCGCCAAGGGCATCGGCGTGCAGGGTGCTGCGGATGCCAAGAAGGGGCCGACGATCGGCGTTTCCGGCACGACACGTTCGGCCGAGGGCAAGGCCGGCTCGTTCGTTGCCGACAACGGCGGCACCGCGCTCGAGGCCCGCTCCCCCCAGAAGAAGGGCGTCGCGCTGCGCACGGAAGGTCAGTTGCAGTTCACCGAACGCTCGGGCTCGTCGTCGGTCTCGGGCGGGGCGGAGTTCGTCATCCCGGTGGCCGGTGGACTGTCGGAGAAATCGCTGGTGCTGGCCACCCTGCAGGATCACTTCCCCGGCGTCCACGTGGAGGCGGCCTCCGTCCTTGATGCGGCCGATGGTCTCATCGTGGTCCGCCTCAACCAGGCCGTGCCCGAGGCAGCGCGTGTGGCCTGGATCGTCCTCGATTGACGGCCGACTCCGGATAGGCGGCCGGCGACAGGTCGACGTCCCGCGGTAGCGGGCCCCTACGCCAGCTGTAGCTGCAGCAGGCCGCCGAAGCGGCGGCCAACCTCCGAAAGCAGCTCGGCGTCGTAGGCGATGCCGACCCCCAGCCGCATCTCCTGCGACCGCCCGGGCCCAGCCGGGATGTGCAGCACGATGGGCGTGCTCCCTGGGCGCGCGCGGATGAGCCCCTTGAGCTCGCCGAAGGCGCTGACGATCCGTTCGTCGGGCGCCTGCCCGAAACGGATGTGCAGGACCTGGTCCGGCCCAGCCTCGGCCGGTGAGGTGGCGGCTCGCTCCGCTGAAGCGACGGCTGCACCGGCCTCATCCGGCAGCGGCGGCTCGTCGGAGCCGGCGGGCGCCAGGCCGTCGAAGGCCGGAGGGGCGGCCGGTCCGGAGATCGGCTCGAGCGGATCCTGGGGAGGCAGGTCGAGCGGCGGTGGCAGGTCCGTGCGACCCCCCTCAGAGCTCGCCTGAGCGGCCGGCCCGGCCCGACGTGCGGGCGCGCCACCGATGGTGATGGTGACGGTGCCCTCGGGCTGGCTGCCTCGCAGCGGCGAGACACGCGGCACGACCAGGGTCTCCGTGGGGGAAGCTGCGGCCACGGTCATCGCGCCCGGCGGACCCCCGGGCGGGCGAACCGGGTCCTGCCCGTCCCCGCCCCGGCCCCCGCCGTTGCGTCCGCGGCCACGCCGTCCCCGCTCGCCGGCAGCGAACTCCTGCGCGAACGCGGCCTCGCCCAGGGCCGTGACTTCGTCCCAGGCCCAGACCGCGTCGGCCAGGATGACCGTCTCATCACCCTTGTGGTCGACCCGGCCGGCGAAGAGGAGCACCGCGTCATCGGCCAGCTTGGCAGCCACACCGGCATCAGCGTAGGTGCGCGGGAAGATGACCACATCGACCGAGCCCTGCAGGTCCTCCAGGGTGACCACGGCCATCGATTCCTTGTTGCGGGTCAGGACCCGCCGGATGCCGACGGCCATGCCCCCGACGACGACCCGCTGCTGATCGAGACCTTCTCCGATATCGCCCGACCAGGCGTTCACATAGCGGCCCATCTCGGCGGCCATCTCGCCCAATGGATGATCGGAGAGGTACAGCCCCAGCAGTTCCTTTTCCCAGCGCAGCCGCTCACGCGAGGGTGCCTCGGTCGTCACCGGCAGACGCTGCTCGAGCCCGGCCCCGTCCTCGGCCATCATGTCGAAGAGCGAACCCTGGCCGGTGGCCCGGTCGCGCGCCTGCGCCTGGCCGTAGGCCATGGCTTCGTCGAGTCCCGCCAGCAGCTGCGCGGGATGGCCCAGGGTCTTGAGCGCATCGACCTTGATGAGCGCCTCCATGACGCGCTTGTTGACCAGACGCAGATCGACGCGTGCACACAGGTCGGCCAGCGACTTGAACTCGCCTCCGTCGTCGCGTGCGTCGATGATGGACCCGATGGCGCTCTCGCCCACGTTCTTGATGGCCAGCAGGCCGAAACGGATGGAATCGCCCTCGACGGTGAAGTCCACGAAGCTGCGGTGTACGTCCGGGCCCAGCACCTCGATACCGAGGCGGCGGCATTCGGCGATGGCGCCGGCGACCTTGTCGGTGTTGTCCTTGAAGGCGGTGAGCACACTGGTCATGTACTCGACCGGGTAGTTCGCCTTGAGGTAGGCGGTCTGATAGGCGATCAGGCCGTAGCAGGTGGCGTGGGCCTTGTTGAAACCGTAGCGCTCGAAGGGCTCGAAGGCCTTGAAGATGGCGTCGATGACGCCGGGTTCGACCCCCCGCTCGGCGGCCTGCCGCACGAACCTGTCCTTCTGCGCGCGCAGCACGTCCGACTTCTTCTTGCGGATGGCGTAGCCGAGCGTGTCGGCCTCGGGACCGGTGAATCCGCCGAGGGCGATGGCGGCGGCCATGATGTCCTCCTGGTAGACGAAGATCCCGTAGGTCTTCTCCAGGTACGGCTCCAGGAGCGGGTGCAGGTAGGTGACCTGCTCCTGCCCGTGTTTGCGCCGGATGTAGGCAGGGATGTTGTCCATGGGCCCGGGCCTGAAGAGCGCCACCATGGCCGCGAGGTCGTAGACCGAGGTGGGCCGCAGCTCCTTGATGTAGCGGCGCATGCCCGCGGACTCCAGCTGGAAGACGCCCGTAGTCTCGCCGCTCGAGAGCAGCTTGAACGTCCTGGCGTCATCGAGCGGGATGGTGTCGAGGTCGATCCTGACGCCGGCATGCTGGTCGATGAGGTCCACCGCCTGGCGCAGGATGGTGAGGTTGGAGAGGCCCAGGAAGTCGAACTTCAAGAGGCCCAGGGCCTCCACCCCGTGCATCTCGTACTGGGTCATGAGCGCATCGGAGTTGGTGGCCTTCTGCAGCGGCATCAGCTCCGTCAGCGGCTCGCGGCTGATGACGATGCCGGCGGCGTGGGTGGAGGCGTTGCGGGCCACGCCTTCGAGCTGCTTGGCGATGTCGATCAGCCTGTGGATGCCTTCGTCGCCCTCGTACATGTCGCGGAACGCCGGCGCCTGCTGGAGGGATTCGTCAAGCGTGATGCCGAGCGTCGTGGGGATGGCCTTGGCGATGCGGTCGACCTCGCCGTAGCCGTAACCCATGACCCGGCCGACGTCGCGCACGGCTGCGCGGGCAAGCATCGTGCCGAAGGTGATGATCTGGGCCACGCGGTCCTGGCCGTACTTGCGGGTGACGTAGTTGATGACCTCGTCGCGGCGCGCGTCCTCGAAATCGACGTCGATATCCGGCATGGTCACGCGGTCGGGGTTGAGGAAACGCTCGAAGGGCAGGCCGTAGAGGATGGGGTCTACCGGCGTGATGCCCAGCGTGTAGGTCACGATCGAGCCCGGTGCCGAACCACGACAGGTGGTGGCGATGCCTTGCTCCTTGGCGTAGCGCACGAAGTCGGCCACGATGAGGAAGTAGGCCGCGTAGTCCATGCTGATGATGACGCCGAGCTCGTAGTCGAGGCGCTCCTGGAGCGCGTCGGTGACCTCGCCGTAGCGCTGGCGCAGGCCGCGCTGGCACTCTTCACGGAGCCACGATTCCACGGTGTAGCCCTCGGGCACCGGGAAGTGCGGCAGACGCAGCTCGCCGAAGGTGATCTGCAGGTCGGTCATCTCGGCGATGCGCTTGGAGTTGGTCAGCGCCTCCGGCACGTCCTTGAAGAGCAGCTCCATCTCCGCCGCGGTCTTGAGGTAGAACTCGTCGGTCTCGAAGCGGAGCCGGTTCTGGGTATCGAGGTTGGCACCGGTGCCGACACAGAGCAGCACGTCGTGCGCTTCGTGCTGGTCCTTGCGCACGTAGTGGAGGTCGTTGGTGGCCACCACCCCGGCGCCGGTCTCCTTGCTCAGTCGCAGCAGCTTGGGGTTGAGCGCGGACTGCTCCGGGAGCCCGTGGTCCATCATCTCGAGCCAGAAGCCCTCGGGGCCCAGGATGTCGCGGTACTCGCCGACGATGCGGCGGGCGTTCTCGAAGTCGTCCACCTCGAGCGACTTGGCCACCTCGCCGCCAAGGCAGGCGGACATCCCGATGATGCCCTCGCGGTACTTGTTCAACAGTTGGCGATCGAGGCGCGGCTTGTAGTAGTAGCCGTCGAGGTGGGCCTCGGTGATGATGCGGCAGAGGTTCTGGTAGCCGGTCCAATCCTGGGCCAGCAGCGTGACGTGGTAGTAGTTCTGCTCCGCCCGGCCCTCACGGTCATACATGCTGCGCCGGGCGACGTAGGCCTCGACCCCGATGATGGGCTTGATCTGCTTGGCCTTGCAGGCCTGGTAGAACGCCATCGCGCCGTAGAGCGAGCCGTGGTCAGTCACCGCGAGCGCGTCGAAGCCGTGTGCCGATGCCTCGCTGACGAGGTCGTTGATGCGACCGAGTCCGTCGAGGAGGCTGAACTCCGAGTGCAGGTGCAGGTGGACGAAGTCGTTGGGAGCGATGGGCACGGGAGGCCATGGTAGCGACGTTTGGATGGCCCCGCCGGGGCTGGATCTGGGCTGAGAACCGCTACCCCTGCGGACCCGAGACGTCTTGCGAGCGCTGGCTCGTGGGCGACTGGCGCCGAGGTCCGGCCTGATCGTCCTGTATGGTTTGCATCGCGTCCAAGTGGCGCCCCGGTCATGGCCACATCGTGTGGTGGACGGTCACCAGCCTCTACCTACATCCTAACCAACCGCCCAGCCGTGACCTGAGGCCCGACCCAGGGAGGGCATGCTCTGCCCCTGCACGCCTCGCCATCGCGACCCGCCGCCTCTAGCGTCGCGGTCCCGCGCGCTTCGGAGGTGGCCCTCGCACGCCAGGCGCATGCCAGGAACGCGGACCGTGGGGCCGATGTCCGTGCGGCTGCGGCCACGCGCTGCGCCGAAGGTCGACCAATGGCTGGGACAGGAGCCCGCCGCCGGCCACGTTGGCGCACGTCGATGGCTGTCGCAGTCCTGCTGCCGCTGCTGCTCGGCAGCCTGGGGTTCGCTCCACTCCGCGCCGCCCAGCGAGACCTCCCGGCCGAGCCACTCACGTCCGTAGTGGCCGCCGAGGCCGAACCCACTCCCGAGCCGACGCCGACCCCCACTCCCGAGCCGACGCCGTGGCCGACGCCAGCCGGCCTCAAGGGTGTGGACCTCAGCCACTGGAACGGCCATCCGGACTTCACCAAGCTGCAGGACAAGGGAGTGCACTTCGTCATCTCGAAGGCGACGCAGGGCACGTCCTTCGTGGACGACACCTACCGCCGCCATACGCGAGACGCACGAGCGGCCGGCCTGCTGACCGGCGCCTACCACTTCTTCGACTACAACCGCAGCGGCATCAAACAGGCCCGGCACTTCCTCTCGACGCTGCGCGGCACGACGGGTCTGGGCTCGCATCTGCCCCTCGTGGTCGACGTCGAGACGCTGAAGTCCCTGGGCACGCCGGACACGGCCAAGGCGCGGGCACGGCTCCAAGACCTGCTCGACGAGCTCTACCGCCAGACCGGCCGCTACCCGATGATCTACACCAGCCGCTACATGTGGCAGAAGGTGGTCGGCGCACCGACGAGCTTCGGGCAATACCCCCTCTGGGTGGCCTGCTGGGGGTGCGACACCGTGCATCTGCCCAGGGGCTGGAGCGGCTGGCAGTTCTGGCAGTACGGTCAGGCCAAGTTCGGCTCCGGCCACAAGCTCGACGCCAACGTCTATCGAAGCGCCCGCGCCAAGCTCGAGCTCGAACAGGAACGGCCGATGCAGCTGGACCGGGGTTCCAGCTGGACGTCGGACCGGGTCATCGAGGCCGACCTGCGCGGCTTCGACGGCACGCAGGTCCGCTACGGCATCGACAGCGACACGTTCGGGCCGTGGCTGCCGTATGAGCGACGACTCGACCTGAAGCTCAAGAGCCGCCAGGGCAAGCAGGGCGTACGCCTGCAGCTGCGCAGCTTCCGCGGCGTCAAGTCCCCGGTCCTGCGCAGCAACATCCAACTCGACACGGTGGCGCCGACGGTGAACGGGCCCAAGGTCAAGCTGCGCGCGAACGCACGTGTGCCGCTCGGCGGGAAACGGGTCCCCACGGTCGTGACGATGGACGCCCGCGACGCGACCTCGGGCCTCAAGTCGGCCGGGCTCTCCGTCATCTGTGACGGCAAGGTGCGAGCTTCCAGCCGGGGGCTGGCTGCCGGCGACGGGCTCTCCGTCGAACTGGACCGGCGAGGTTGCACGCTCAGGGGCTCCGCCAAGGACGCAGTCGGCCATCGCACCACGCGCAAGCTCTCGCCCCGGGTGGGCGTCTACGACATCCGCCGGAACACGGGCCGCGCTACCTTCTCCGGACGCTGGCAGATAGGCAACAGCAAGGACGCCATCGGTCGGAGCGTGGCACGGGCATCCGAACGTGGCGCGACCGCCAAGGTCCGCTTCGAGGGCACGCAGTTCGCCGTCGTGGCCAAGCGCGGCCCTGCCGGCGGTCGGTTCCGGGTCATCGTGGACGGCCGCGAGGTCGGTGTCGTAGATCTGTACGCCTCGAAGCCCACGACCCGCCGCGTGGTCTACGTGGCCAAGGTGCCCACGGGCAAGCACATGGTCAAGCTGGTGGCCACGGGCACCAAGCGCAAGAACGCCGCGGGTACGAGCGTCTGGCTCGACGCGGTCGTCGTCCTCGACCGCCACAAGTAGCCGGCTCGGGGGCGGGCCAGCGAGCGGACGCCCCGTCTGGCTAGCGAGAGTTCTCCGCGAAGGAGTCCTTGGTCCCTTCGAGCCACGGTCGCTCGTTGAAGGCCTCCGAGATGGTGCGTCCGAACCAGCCGGGGGGCTCACGGTCCTCCACGCCCTCGAGCAGGGCGACGAGCCGCGCTTCGACCACGTCGGTCATGGCCCGGGCTCCGACCTTGCCTCGCCCGAACTCGTCGGGGTACACCGGCTGGCCCGCGGTGATGGTCACCCGGCTGCCGAACGAGATCCAGCGTGAACCCACGATGGCAACGGGCAGGATGGGCGAGCCGGTCATGCGCGCAAAATGGGCCAGACCGGTCTCCAGCGGCAGGATCTCTCCCTCGTGGTCGCTGAGCCGGCCTTCGCCCGCGATGGCCAGGCAGGCGTCGCGTCCGAGCACGGTCACGGTCCGGCGAGTGACGTCGACGATGTCCCGGGCCTGGGGCTTGAATGGCACCCCGCGGCGAGTCCAGGTGATGAGCCGGTTGCGGATGCCGGTACTCATGTCCTGTTCGCGCGGACCGAAGATGTAGAGATCGCGGTCGCGATCGGGCCAGTAGGCGGCGAAGAAGACGGGGTCGAGCCACGAGGGGTGGTTGAAGCAGATGATGTATGAGCCGCCAGCCGGGATGTGCATGCTGCCGCCGACGCTGGTGCGCACGTAGGCGCTGGTCACAGCCTTGAGCACCAGGCGCACCGCGTGGTACCGGAGACGGCTCGGCGGGTCCTGGCGGTAGGTCATGTGCCGACTCCTACCCGCGCAGGCGGGTCTAGCGAACGCGCGCGGCCGCGGCGCCGCCGGGAGCACCGGTCACGATCGGAGTCTCCCGGCCGAGCAGTGCGGCCGGCGGCAGCTCCACGCTCGGCGCGATGCCCGACTCGAGCCGGTCCGATTCCTCGATGAACAGCGGCACGAGGCCGGGGTCGAACTGCTTGCCACTATGCTTGCGCAGCTCCTCGAAGGCTTCTTCGACCGAGCGCGGTGCGCGGTAGGGTCGGCCACGGACGATGGCGTCGAAGGCATCGGCAAGCGCCACGATGCGCGCCCCCAGCGGGATCTCCTCGGCCTTGAGGCCGTCGGGATAGCCCGTACCGTCCCAGCGCTCGTGGTGATGGCGGATGATGGGCGTGAAGTCGCGCGACATGCGCAGCGGGTCGCAGATGCGCTCACCGATCTCGGGGTGCTCGCGCATGATGCGGAACTCGTCCTCGGTCAGCGGCCCGGGCTTGTGCAGGACGTGCTCACTGATGCCGATCTTCCCGATGTCGTGCAGCAGCGCGCCGTAGGCCACACCCTCGAGCGCGCCGTCACGAAGCCCGACATAGGCGGCCAGACGAGCCGATCGATAGGCCAGGTAACGGCAGTGGTCCTTGAGTCCGATGTCCTTGGCCTCGACGGCGTTGGCCAGGGCTACCACGATGTCGTGGGCCTGCTCCATGCGGCGGATGACCTCACGCGTGCGGAACGAGCTGCGCAGCCGGGCCAGCAGCTCCACCTGCTGGAACGGCTTGGTCACGAAGTCGTCCGCGCCGGCGTCGAGCGCGGCCACCATGTCGCTGGTGGAGGTGTGGGCGGTGAGGACGATGATGGGCAGCGTCACCGTGCGCGCGTCGGCACGCAGGCGCCGGCAGATCTCGAGCCCGTCCATGCGCGGCAACGTCAGGTCGAGGATGAGCATGTCCGGCTGGTGTTCGGCGACCGCGCGCAGTCCAAGCTCGCCATCAGCGATGGCGATGACGCTGTATCCGGCGTCCTCGAGGATGCGACTCAGGACGCGCCGAACGGCGGCATCATCCTCGATGACTGCCACGCGGGGACGTGTCGAACCCCGGTGGGCAGTGTCCTGCAACGCTCTCCCTCCACTGCGCCACGACGACTTGACGCGGGTCAGCCGTGAGTATACCGAGCGTTGACAGTTGTCACCACGCGCGCGTGTTCTTCTCGACGACGGATGCCCGGTCGCGAGGTGTACATCCGGGCCAGCGAGCCGAAACTGAGGGGAGTGATAGCGTGTGCGCATGGCCAGCAACCCTCGGCCGGCTCGGCGCCGCCGCTCGATGGGCCGCATCGCCCGCACAGGCGCCTCGTTCGCTCTGGCGGGGACCTTCGCGCTCGCCCTGCCCGTCCTCGGCACCATCACGGCGACCGGGCGGGGGATCGCGCCGGTCGCGGCGGCCGAAGACGTCCGCCTCGACAAGGGCTCCATACCGGTCCGGATCCAGGTGCCCAGTGCCGGCATCGACCTGCCGGTGGTCTCGAGCCAGCGGACGGTACCGGGCAACGCCGGCAGCTATCCGCTCTGTGACGTGGCCCAGTACTGGACCATCTACGACCTGCCGGGCAAGCCGGGGACAGCCTGGATCTACGCTCACGCGCAGCCGGGCATGTTCCTGCCGCTGTTCACCATCTCCGAAGCGACGAACGGCCAGGGGCTGATCGGGGACAAGGTCAAGCTGCAGCTGAAGGACGGCCGTCTGCTGACGTACCGCATCACCGAGGTCCGCGAGCGTGCCACCCGGCGATCCATCGCCCAGCGCGACAAGCCCAACGAGCATCGCCTGGTCCTCCAGACCAGCACGGGCCCGCCCGGCACCGTGCCCAAGCTCCAGGTCGCGGCCAAGCTCGTGGACGCCACGCGTACCGACGCGAAGCCGCCCAGGGCCCAGCCACGGGCCTGCTGGCAGCCGAAGCCCAGGCCGACGCGCAAGGGCGCCAAGCCCAGGCCGACACCAGAGCCGGTCGAGGTGGTCGAGCCCGGCGAACCGTTCGATGCCATGGCGCTTGTGCTCGGGAGCGGGGCCGTACTGATCGGGGCCACCATCGTGTCGGTCTACATCATCCGTCGCGGTCCCTGACCCCTCCCCCTCTCCCGCGGGGGAGGTCCACAGGACTCGCCTGCCCTGATCACGGGCGGACGCGAATGCGATGACGCGACACACGAAGACGACGGCCGGGTCCTTGAGGGACCCGGCCGTCGTACCGGTTGCGAAAGGCTGGTGTTCGTCTAGCGGCGGTTGCGCACCTCTGCGAGACGCTGGTGGCGGATGATCCAGCCGGCGCTGACGATGGTCAGAGCGCTGAGCATCAGCCAGATGGCCCAGTTGAAGGGACCGCCGAAGGGCTCACCGTCGTCCGTGGCAGCCGAGAGGCTGTCGGTCACGAGCAGCATGTCCGTCGGAGGCTGGCTCTTGCCACCACCCGTGCTCTTGCCACCGCCGCCGATGAACTTGACCGTGGCATCGTCCTTGGCCTCAGCGAAGCGAGGGGTGATGCCCGGAGGCGGTACCAGCGGGTTGACGTCGGTCACCTTGATGTGGGCCGTGTCCTTGTGCGGCGTGTCGAGGTCACCCACGAGCTCCACCGTGAACTGACACTTGTGGTCCACGTTCGGTTCAACGACCGTGCCGTAGAGGCCTTCACAAGTATTGTCCTTGATGTTGGGGTTGTTGCTGTCGAGCAGGTTGTCGTCCTCGGGATCATCCCACAGCTCGTACAGGTAGATGGGCGTGCTAGTGACCGTGTGGCTGAAGGTGAGGACGAACGTCACCTCGGTGCCGGACTCGACCGAGTCAACGACCTCCCCGTCGACGAACGGGACCTTCTTCAGCGTGATGTCGATCTCTTGCGTCGAGCGCTTCGGGACCTCGACGGCCTTTTCGTCCTTGTCGGTCGCGGTGCGCTTCTTGGCGTCCGTCACGATCACCTCGGCGGTGTTCGGATAGATGCCCGTGTCCCAATGGTCAACGGAGTAGTTGCAGGTGGCCGTGTCGCCATCGTCGCCGTAGGGCTCAAGGATGGTGCCCATCAGCCCCGGGTCGCAGGCGGCGAAGCCGTCCGCGATCCCACTCTGGGTATCGGTCAGTGTCGTGATCTCCACGGGCACGACAGACAGGTTCTGGATGGTCAGGGTGTAGTTGAACGTGCCGCCCGGCCACGGGAGACCGTTCTTGTCGACGTCCTTGATGAGGTCGACGGCGATGCGGTCGACGGTGACCTCATCGCAGATCAGATCGGGAGCATCCCCGACCTGGTCTGAGTCGACGCAAGCCTGGTTGTAGACCTGGCCGTTCTCGACGTCGGTTGGAGTGGTGGTGTAGGTAGCGGTGCATTCGATGGCCTGACCGCTGAGCAGCTTGTCCACCGGCAGCGTCACCTCGTCGGACCCGACCGTGCATGTCCACGGAAGCCCGTCGAGCAGCGAGTCGGTGATATCGACGTCGGTGAGCGCAGCCACACCGATGTTGGTGGCGGTGATGGTGTACTCGATCTTCTCGCCAGCCTCGGCATACTGATCGGTCGAGGCTTCCTTGACGATCTTGAGCTTGGCGACCGGGGTCTCGACGTCGTCACAGACCTTGGCGGTCTCGACGCTGTCAGCACAGGCCGCGTTCAGGACCTTGCCTGGCGGGACATCCATGTCGCCGGCCACGATGGTGTAGCTGGCGGTACAGATGATCTGGTCAGCGATGGCCAGGGTCGGCACGGGGAACGACAGCGGAGCGCCCGCGCCGTTCAGCTTGCAGACCCAGTTGTCCAGGTCACCCACGGCCGTCAGGTCGTCGGTGACATCGACCTTCGTGAGGGCGGTCTTGCCCGCGTTGGTGGCCGTGACCGTGTAGTTGATCACGTCGCCAACTGCGCTGTAGTACTCACGGTCGGCCTTCTTGACGATGGTCAGCTGTGAGCGCAGGACGGTCTCGTCGTCGCAGACCTCGTCCCGGACCTCGTCGGCGTCGGCACAAGCCTGGTTGTAGACCTGGCCGGCCTCGAGATCGGCTTCGGTGATGGAATGGGTGGCCGTGCAGATGACCGAGTCACCCACGCCCAGCTCGACGGGCAGGTCGACCTTGTCGCCAGGTGCATCGTCGAGCACACAGCTGAAGTCGTCCAGTCCACCGGGGAACTTGTCGGTCACGTCCACATCGGTCAGCTTGGTCTGCCCGACGTTGGTGGCCGTGATGGTGTACGTGATGAGGTCGTCGACCTCGTCGTAGAACTCCGGATCAGCCGTCTTCGTGATCTTCAGGGCTGCGTGGTAGTTCGTGACCTCACAGGTGAGCTCGTCGCCCACCGCAAGCGTCACGGTGCCGTCGGCCGCACAGGCGCCCGTCCAGTCGCCAGCCACGTAGTCGGGGATGTCCATGACCTCGGAGGCGGTGTACTCGACACCGGCCTTGAGCTCGTTGGCCACGGCCCACTCGACCTCATCCTGGTCGATGTAGGGGATGAAGTCCTCGAGCTCGCCGGGGCCGCCGACGATGGCCTTGGTGAGGGTCAGCTTGGGTGCGATGTCCTGGTTGGTGATGATGCACTCGACGTCGTCACCCGGCTTGAGGGTGACGGTGCCCTTGAGGGCATCGGGGCAGGCGTCGTCGCCGGTGAGGGAGACGAACTCGTAGCCCTTGAGGCCGACCTCGTCGAGGACCAGGGCCTTGTTGGCCGTGTACGTGTTGGCCACGCCACTGGTGACGGGCGTGCCGTCGACGCTGATGCCGAACTGGTCAGGGGTGGCCTTGCCACCGTGGTTGTTGTCGACCTTCTTGGTGAGCGTCAGCTTCGGACCGATGTCCTGGTTGACGATGGTGCAGTCGACGTCGTCACCGGGCTGCAGGGTGACCGTGCCCTTGAGGGCGTCCGGGCAGACCTGGTCGCCGGTGATCTCGACGAACTCGTAACCCTTGAGGCCGACCTCGTCGATGACGAGGGCCTTGTTGGCCACGTAGGTGTTCGTGGCGCCACTGGTCACAGGGGTGCCGTCGACGCTGATGCCGAACTGGTCGGGCTTGGCGTCGCCACCGTTGTTGTTGTTGACCTTCTTGGTGAGGGTCAGCTTGGGTGCGATGTCCTGGTTGGTGATGATGCACTCGACGTCGTCACCCGGCTTGAGGGTGACGGTGCCCTTGAGGGCATCGGGGCAGGCGTCGTCGCCGGTGAGGGAGACGAACTCGTAGCCCTTGAGGCCGACCTCGTCGAGGACGAGGGCCTTGTTGGCCGTGTACGTGTTGGCCACGCCACTGGTGACGGGCGTGCCGTCGACGCTGATGCCGAACTGGTCGGGCTTGGCGTCGCCACCGTGGTTGTTGTCGACCTTCTTGGTGAGCGTCAGCTTCGGACCGATGTCCTGGTTGACGATGGTGCAGTCGACGTCGTCACCGGGCTGCAGGGTGACCGTGCCCTTGAGGGCGTCCGGGCAGACCTGGTCGCCGGTGATCTCGACGAACTCGTAACCCTTGAGGCCGACCTCGTCGATGACGAGGGCCTTGTTGGCCACGTAGGTGTTCGTGGCGCCACTGGTCACAGGGGTGCCGTCGACGCTGATGCCGAACTGGTCGGGCTTGGCGTCGCCACCGTTGTTGTTGTTGACCTTCTTGGTGAGGGTCAGCTTGGGTGCGATGTCCTGGTTGGTGATGATGCACTCGACGTCGTCACCCGGCTTGAGGGTGACGGTGCCCTTGAGGGCATCGGGGCAGGCGTCGTCGCCGGTGAGGGAGACGAACTCGTAGCCCTTGAGGCCGACCTCGTCGAGGACGAGGGCCTTGTTGGCCGTGTACGTGTTGGCCACGCCACTGGTGACGGGCGTGCCGTCGACGCTGATGCCGAACTGGTCGGGCTTGGCGTCGCCACCGTGGTTGTTGTCGACCTTCTTGGTGAGCGTCAGCTTCGGACCGATGTCCTGGTTGACGATGGTGCAGTCGACGTCGTCACCGGGCTGCAGGGTGACCGTGCCCTTGAGGGCGTCCGGGCAGACCTGGTCGCCGGTGATCTCGACGAACTCGTAACCCTTGAGGCCGACCTCGTCGATGACGAGGGCCTTGTTGGCCACGTAGGTGTTCGTGGCGCCACTGGTCACAGGGGTGCCGTCGACGCTGATGCCGAACTGGTCGGGCTTGGCGTCGCCACCGTTGTTGTTGTTGACCTTCTTGGTGAGGGTCAGCTTGGGTGCGATGTCCTGGTTGGTGATGATGCACTCGACGTCGTCACCCGGCTTGAGGGTGACGGTGCCCTTGAGGGCATCGGGGCAGGCGTCGTCGCCGGTGAGGGAGACGAACTCGTAGCCCTTGAGGCCGACCTCGTCGAGGACGAGGGCCTTGTTGGCCGTGTACGTGTTGGCCACGCCACTGGTGACGGGCGTGCCGTCGACGCTGATGCCGAACTGGTCGGGCTTGGCGTCGCCACCGTGGTTGTTGTCGACCTTCTTGGTGAGCGTCAGCTTCGGACCGATGTCCTGGTTGACGATGGTGCAGTCGACGTCGTCACCGGGCTGCAGGGTGACCGTGCCCTTGAGGGCGTCCGGGCAGACCTGGTCGCCGGTGATCTCGACGAACTCGTAACCCTTGAGGCCGACCTCGTCGATGACGAGGGCCTTGTTGGCCACGTAGGTGTTCGTGGCGCCACTGGTCACAGGGGTGCCGTCGACGCTGATGCCGAACTGGTCGGGCTTGGCGTCGCCACCGTTGTTGTTGTTGACCTTCTTGGTGAGGGTCAGCTTGGGTGCGATGTCCTGGTTGGTGATGATGCACTCGACGTCGTCACCCGGCTTGAGGGTGACGGTGCCCTTGAGGGCATCGGGGCAGGCGTCGTCGCCGGTGAGGGAGACGAACTCGTAGCCCTTGAGGCCGACCTCGTCGAGGACGAGGGCCTTGTTGGCCGTGTACGTGTTGGCCACGCCACTGGTGACGGGCGTGCCGTCGACGCTGATGCCGAACTGGTCAGGGGTGGCCTTGCCACCGTGGTTGTTGTCGACCTTCTTGGTGAGCGTCAGCTTGCCTTCGGTGGGCTCGTTGCGGAAGGTGCAGGTGATGACGTCGTTGTTGCCGAGCGTCAGCTTGACGCCGTTGTCTGCCGCGTTGTTGTCGACGGTGACATTCGCGCCCTGGTTGGTCACGCACTTGGCGTTCTTATCGCCGGCCCAGGTGACGAGCGACCAGCCGTTGCCGAGCCGGGCGTCCGTCTCCTTGACGGTGGCTGTGACGTCGCCCGTAAGGGCGAAGTTGAAGTTGACGGCGCCGCCGCCGTTGGTCTTGCCGTTGGCCGGTTCGGAGGTGATCGCCACGGCCGGGTTAGAGGAGGCCTCGTACTGCCAGCCTGATTCGGGTGTCCAACCACCCTTGCCGTCAGGGACTTCCTTGACGACGGTGATCGAACCGCCACAGAGCTCCAGAGCGATCTTCTTCAGTGCCTGGCCAAGCTCGTCCCAGTCGCCGACTGCGTAGGCGTCGCCGGGGCCGGACACGAGCACAAGGTTCGTCGGATTGCTGACGGCCTGGCCCACACCGATCGCGAGGATCGTGGGCTTGCTGGGCAACGCCTTGAGCGAGTTGGCGGACAGGATGCCGGCCTCGACGTCAGCGAGGTGGACGGTGCCACCCTCGTAGTTCTGGCTGTCACCGTAGGTCGTCGGATTGCCGTCAGAGACCTTGACGACGACCTGGGCATCCGGGGCCAGCGCCGCGACCGTGCGGAAGGCGCTGTCCCAGTTGGTGCCGCCGTCGGGATTGTTGACCTTGTCGATGTCCTGGTGGACGGCGGTAGTGCTGCTCAGCACGCTGTCCCAGGAGCCATCTGACTCCTCGCGGCCAAGCCAACTGAAGCTGAAGACACGGAACTCCGTGGGCGTGCCCTTGAACACGTCGACGAAGTCCTTGGCGGCACTCCGCAGGGTTCCGTTCTCTTCGCTCGTGGAACCGGACTCGTCCAGCAGGAGCGCGATCTTCAGGCCGCACGCCTTCGGGACGGTGTTGTTGTCCTTGCGGTTGACGAAGACCGGCGTCGTCGTGGTCTGGCCCGACTGGACGACGGCATCGTAGTGATACGTTTGGTTGCTCTGGTTCGTGTTCGAGCCGCTGCCATAGGCAATGGCCGGAATGATGTTCCAGCCGCTTGGCGCGGTCTTCTCCGTGACCGTGTAGGTATCGGGATCGAGGTTCACAGAGACCTGGCCACCGACCGTCTGGCCGGTCGTGGTGGTCGAACCGTTCTTGACCTCGAAGGTAGCGCCATCGAGCGGCTTGGCGATGTTGGTCCGGCTGGTGCCGTTCCTGTAACCACCCTTCCTGACTACGAGTTGACCCTGCTCGACGGCGGCCGGGGCGACTCGCGTGGCCTTCGTCGCCTTGGGCGCTGCGGGTGCTTCGACGATGGGCTCTTCGGTCGCCTCAGGCTGGGCGAGGGCATCTGCGAGCGGGTCGACGACGCACTCGCCGGTGATCAGATCGATGATGCAGTCGTTGGCCGGCTCTTCGGCGACCGGCTTCCCTTCGGCCGGGGCCTCGGTGGGCTCCTCGACCACGGTGTCTTCGGCCGGGGCCTCGGTGGGCTCCTCGACCACGGTGTCTTCGGCCGGGGCCTCGGTGGGCTCCTCGACCACGATGTCTTCGGCCGGGGCCTCGGTGGGCTCCTCGACCACGATGTCTTCGGCCGGGGCCTCGGTGGGCTCCTCGACCACGATGTCTTCGGCCGGGGCCTCGGTGGGCTCCTCGACCACGATGTCTTCGGCCGGGGCCTCGGTGGGCTCCTCGACCACGATGTCTTCGGCCGGGGCCTCGGTGGGCTCCTCGACCTTGGGCAGCTCGACCTTGGGCAGCTCGACCTGGGGCAGGTCGCTGACGACCAGCTCGTCAACGGCCGGAGCGACCGCAGTCTCGGCTGCGCGGATCTTGATCTTGATCTTGGCCTTCATATCGCCGCGCTTGGCGATGAGGCGGGTGCGGCCGGGCTCGTCGCCGGCGAAGACGCGGATCTTCTTGGCCTTGTCCTTGGAGGCCCGCGCGACGGACTCGTCACGCATGATCCAGTCGACATTCACGACCTTGCAGAGGTCATCGGCGCTGGGCTTGCTGTCGGCGCCAAAGGGAGAGGCATCCCCGGCGGGACATTCGTAGGCACGGACCTTCTTCTTGACCCCGCCCACCTCAAGCTTGATGACCTTGGGGTGGATGACGAGCACCATCTCGGGCTCGACCGGCTCAGCCTTGGGCTCGACCTTGAGCGGCTCGAGGGCCGGTGCGGCCTTCTTGGGCTCAGCCGTCCTGGGCGCGGGCTCGGACTTCTCGGCCTTCTTGACCGTGGGTCCGGGCTCCTCTGGTTCAGCTGGTTGCTCCGGCGCCGGATCGGACTGCTGCTCGGCAGCGGCCGGGTCGTGGGATGCAAGTGCATCCTCTTGGGCCAGTACCGACAACGGCGCAAAGACCAGCGTTGTCAGCAATAGGATCGCCTGCAGCACAGCCAGCAAGGCCATGCGCGAACGACCCCCACGGTTCGTGGACGAATACATCGATGCCTCTCCTTCTCGGGCTAGGGACCTGCCCGGCGCCAGACCATTGGCCTGACCGATGAATGCGCTCCGCTTGTTCTGACCCGGAGCTGCTGCAGTTGGCGACCGATAGGCTCGGAACGGTCGCCGACCGCAGGAGAGTCAGTCTCAGGTCCGGGTTACTTATTGACAAGTGGTCCCAGGACCTTCGGGCTAGAAACGGTGACCGACGGCAACGTCAAGCCCGCACAAGACCTCACGGGACCACACGTCTGCACAGCGGACCACCCTGTTCCCCCCGATCCTGCATAGGGGTCACCCGGACCCGTCGCCACCGCCAGCACCAGCCCGGGCCAGCCCGGGGGCCCGATCAGCCGAAAGTACTACCCGCCACCGCGCGCGTTCGCCATCGACATCCTCGTCGTCCAGACACGTAGCATGGATGCGCAATGCGCCGAATCGCCACCCTCTCACTCGCGCTGCTGGCCATGGCCACGCTGGCCATGCCTGCCCATGGCGCCGACTACCCCGCCAAGGACAGCGGCTACCACTCCTACAAGGAGATGGTCAGGCACATCAGGTCCGTCGCCGCCAAGTACCCCAACATCGTGCGTGTCTTCTCCATCGGCCTGAGCCACGAAGGCCGCAAGTTGTGGGCGGCGGAGGTGAGCGACAAGGTGGGCAAGGATGAGGGCGAACCCGAGGTCCTCTTCGACGGGCTGCACCACGCGCGGGAGCATCTGAGCGCCGAGATGCCCATCTACATCCTCGACCTGCTCACGAAGCAGTACGGCAAGTCCTCCGACTTGGGCCGACGCGTCACCAGGCTGGTCGATACGCGGCGGACCTGGCTCGTGTTCATGGTCAACCCCGACGGCCTGCAGTACGACCTGACCGGCGCTCCCTACCGCCACTGGCGCAAGAATCGCCAGCCGACGTCGGGTTCGGGCAATGTCGGCACGGATCTCAACCGAAACTATGGGTACAGGTTCGGCTGCTGCGGGGGCTCGTCGGGCGATCCGGCAGCCTGGGACTACCGCGGGCCGCGCGCCTGGTCCGCACCCGAGACCCGCGCCCTGCGCGGCTTCATCGAGGGCCGGCGGATCGGTGGCCAACAGCGGATCCGCGCACACATCACCTTCCACACCGCCGGCGAACTGGTGCTCTGGCCCTATGCCTACACCCGGACCGGCCTGCCCTCGGACATGACCGACCTCGATCTGCGCACGTTCCGGGCACTGGGCAAGGCCATGGCCAAGCGGAGTGGGTACACGCCGATGCAGTCGAGCGCGCTGTATCGAAGCGACGGCGACATGATCGACTGGACGTACTCGCAACAGCGCATCTTCTCGTTTACGGTCGAGCTGTACCCGACGGGCGGGAACACGCCCCAGAACCACTACCCGCCCGACGACATCATCAGCCGCGAGACCAAGCGGAACCGCGAGATGGTCCTGTACCTCATCAAGAAGGCTTCATGTCCCTATGCCGTCCTCGGTGCGACCGAGGCCCGGGTCAACTGCGGACCCTTCTTCGATGACCTTGAGGTGTGGCGGGGGTGGCGCGCCGACCCCCAGGGCACCGACAGCGCCTCCGACGGCACCTGGCAGCGCGGCGACCCGCAGGGCGATGTCCTGCAGCTGGGCTCGGCCGTGTCCGGGCGGTCGGCCCTGGTTACCGGCCGCAAGGCGGGTCACGACGTGGACGGTGGTCGCACCAGCGTTCGTTCCCCGCTGTTCACGCTGCCGACCGGCCGGAAGGCCACGCTGAAGCTGCGCTACTGGGTGGGCCTGTCCAAAGGCGCCGGCGACGACGACGGATTCGCCATCTACCTGGTGGGCAAGGACGGCAAGCGACTGAGCCGGCTGCTGGAGGTCTCGGGCACGGGCCGGAAGCGGACGCCGGCCTGGAAACGCCTTCAGAGGACGCTGCCCAAGAGCCTGCGGGGCAAGCGCGTGGCTATCGAGCTGGCGGCCTACGACAAGGGCAAAGGCGCCATCGTCGAGGCCGGCGTCGACCAGGTCCGCGTGTATCTCGACTGAGTCGAGCGCCGGCGCAGGGCTGCCCCGCCGGGAATCGTGGTGGCCAGCGGGCGCCGCCAGCGGGGACGGCTTCCACCCGCTGCGGGAACCCGCTACGATGCCTGTAGTGCCCGTCCCGCGGTGTGGCGCTGGACGGTTCAGACCCGTCTTGGGGGGCGACGTTTTCATGCGCCCCTGGACCGAAGGAGGAATGCATGCGCAGGTTCACTACCGCATCCTTGGCGCTCACGCTCGCCGCCACCAGTGCCTTCGCCGGCGCTGCCGCTGTCATGGCCCAGGATGGCTCTGACCTCAAGATCGGCCTCGTCACCGACGTCGGAACGATCAACGACCGTAACTTCAACCAGTTCTCCTGGGAGGGCACGCTCGCCGGCGCGGAGGCCGTAGGCGCGCCCGAGCCGCAGTACGCCATCAGCCAGGCGTCCGCCGACATCGCGCCCAACATCCAGGCGTTCGTCGACCAGGGCTACGACATCGTCGTGACCGTCGGCAACGCCGCCGGCGACGACACGCTGGCAGCCGCCGAAGCCAACCCCGACACCTGGTTCGTAGGTGTCGACCAGGCCCCGCCCGAGGGCGTGGAGAACTACATCGGTCTCCAGTGGCTCGAGGATCAGCCCGGGTATCTGGCCGGCGTCGTGGCGGCATCGATCAGCGAGACGGGCCACGTCGCCGCGATCGGCGGCACCGCCGTCATCCCCGCCGTGGTCAACTACATCGAGGGCTACGCCAACGGCGCACGCTCGGTCAACCCCGACGCCGAGGTCATGGTCGCCTACGTCTCCGAGGCAGCGGACGCGACGGCCTTCGCTGACCCGGCCGGTGGCACCACCTTCACCCAGCAGCTGCTGGCGCAGGACCCCGACATCGACGTCGTGTTCCAGGTCGCCGGCCTCACCGGCAACGGCGTGCTGCAGGCCGCCTGCGACGCGAACATCAAGGCCATCGGCGTCGACGTCGACCAGTACCTCTCCACCCCTGAGACGGCGCAGTGCACCATCACCAGCGCTGAGAAGAAGCTCACGAACAGCGTGAACAGCGCTATCGTCGGCATCGTCAGTGGCAACCCCGGTGCCGACGGCACCCCCAGCGTCGGCAGGAACATCCTTGGCATCGACACCCAGGACGTGGGCCTGGCCCCGTTCCACGAGTTCGAGGACCTCATCAGCGATGAGACCCGCGCGGCCATCGCCGCTGCTGAAGCCGGCCTCGCCGACGGGTCGCTCACGGCCTGCGAGCAGGACGAGACCACCGGGTACTGCGCGCAGACGCTGCCCTAACCCAAGCGCAAGTCAACCGCTAGCGAGTTCAGCGGGCCGGCCGGTAGGCCGGCCCGCTACTCTTAGCCAGTACAGACAGTTCCGAGGGACGCCAGCAGGGAGGCCAGACCGACGTGACGGTCCCATCCGCGGACCTGCCGCCGGAGCAAGTCTCGGCACCGGCACTGGAGATGCGGGGCATCACCAAGCGATATCCCGGAGTCGTCGCGAACGACAGGATCGACCTCGAGATCAAGCCCGGTGAGATCCATGCCCTGCTGGGCGAGAACGGCGCCGGCAAATCCACCCTCATGAACGTCCTCTACGGGCTGGCCCGGCCGGACGAGGGCCAGATCCTGCTCGACGGCGAGGTCGTCGAGATCGACCGATCCGACCGACGCTATCGAGCGTGGCATCAGCATGGTCCACCAGCACTTCATGCTCGTGCCGGTGTTGACGGTGGCCGACAACGTCCTCCTGGGCAAGGAGGCCATGCGCAATCGCATCTTCCTCGACAAGGGGGAGGCCCACCGTCGCATCCTCGAACTGGGACAGCGGTTCGGCTTCGACCTCGACCCGGACGAGAAGGTAGGCGATCTCTCCGTCGGCTGGCAGCAGCGCGTGGAGATCCTCAAGGCGCTCTACCGGGAAGCGCGGATCCTGGTGCTCGACGAGCCCACGGCCGTGCTGACCCCACAGGAGACCGTCGAGATCTTCGCGGTCCTGCGGCGGCTCGCCGCCGAGGGTCACAGCATCATCTTCATCAGCCACAAGCTCTACGAGGTCCTGGAGGTCGCCGACCGCATCACGGTCATCCGGCGCGGCAAGGTGGTGGGCAGCCGCATCCCGGGCGAGACCGACGAGGACGACCTCGCCGAACTGATGGTCGGGCGAGAAGTCCAGCTGACGGTGGATCGCGGGGAGAGCCATCCGGCGGAGCCCATGCTCAAGGTCGAGGACCTCCGTGTGACGGGCGGTCATGGCGGCGACGTCGTCGACGGCGTGAGCTTGGAGGTCAGGGCCGGCGAGATCCTCGGCGTGGCAGGGGTCGCCGGCAACGGCCAGGACGAGCTCGTCGGGGCCATCACCGGGCTGCGCCAGCCCCGGTCCGGCACCATCACCCTCGACGGCGAGGACGTGACCGGTGACGGTCCGCGTGCCCTACACGGCAAGAAGGTTGCCTATGTCCCCGCCGACCGGCATCGCTTCGGCCTGGTGCTCTCGTTCCCGCTCACCGACAACGTGGTGCTCACCGATTACTACATGGAGCCCTACTCACACGGCATGATCCGCGACGAGAGCGCGATCGCCAAGCGAGCGGAAGAGGCCATCGCCCAGTACGACGTGCGGACGCCGGACGCCGGCGTCACCGCCGGCACGCTTTCTGGCGGCAACCAGCAGAAGCTCATCGTGGCCCGCGAGTTCGACCGCGACCCCAAGCTGCTCGTGCTCGACCAGCCCACGCGCGGCCTCGACGTGGGCAGTATCGAGTTCATCCACAAGCAGGTCATCCGCAAGCGTGACGCGGGGACCGCCGTGCTGCTGGTCAGCGCCGAGCTCGACGAGGTCCTGGAGATCTCCGACCGCATCGCGGTCATGTACCGCGGGCGGATCGTGGCCGTGATCGACGGCCGTACGGCCAACAAGGAGGAGGTTGGCCTGCTCATGGCCACCGGTGGACGCGAAGGCGACGCGGGCCAGGAGGCGGTCTCGTGATCAACAGGCTCCTCAGCCGCTCGCTTCGAGGTCAGCTGGCCATCACCACCGGCGCCATCGTCCTGGCCCTGGTGGTGGGCGCGGTGATCATGGTGCTGACCAGTCCCATCATCACCGGCAGCTTCGACCCGTGGCTGTGGGTGGACGCCTACCTCGCGCTCATCCAGGGCGCGACCGGCATCGCCATCACGCTGGACCCCATCTCCATCGAATTCCTCGGGCTCAACGGCGTCATCGACACGCTGGTGCGGGCGACGCCGTACATCCTCGGCGGCCTGGCGGTCGGCATCGGCTTCAAGGCCGGCCTCTTCAACATCGGCGCGCAGGGCCAGTTCCTGATGGGCGCGCTGGGCGCGGTCACGGTGGGCGTCTTCCTGGCCGAGGCACCCACCTTCATCGCCGTCCCCCTCGCCCTCCTGGGTGGCGTCATCGCCGGCGCGGCCTACGGCTTCGTCCCCGGATGGCTGAAGGCCAACACCGGGGCCCACGAGGTGGTCGTCACCATCATGCTCAACTACGTGGCCCTGGCCATCGTGTCCTGGGCCGTGACCGGGCCGTTGCGCTCCGCCACGGCATCGTTCGCGCGGACCGACGACGTGGGCAATGCCGCGCTGCCCTTCCTCGCCTTCGGCGGCCGCGAGCTGCACCTTGGTGTGCTCATCGCCTTCGTCGCGGTCCCCATCGTGTGGTGGGTCCTCTACCGCACGACCGTCGGCTTCGAGGTCCGCACCGTCGGCGCGAACCCCGACGCGGCCCGCTATGCGGGCATGCGGCCCAAGCTGCTCATCACGGGCACGATGGCGGCCGCCGGCCTGCTTGCGGGGCTCGCCGGCGCCATCGAGATCCTCGGCGTGCAGAACAACCTGCCCGCGACCTACGCCACGACCGTCGGCTTCGACGCCATCACAGTGGCGCTCCTCGGGCGCGCCAACCCGTTCGGCATCCTCTTCGGCGGCATCCTGCTGGGTGCCCTGCGCGCAGGCGCGCCGCTGATGCAGATCCAGGCCGGCGTGCCCATCCAGATGGTCGACATCCTACAGGGCGTCATCCTCTTCTTCCTGGCGGCCGACCTCATCGTCCGCTGGGTCTTCCGCATCCGCGACGCCAAGGGCGCGGACGTGGATGAGCTCAAGACCGTGACCAGCAGTTACGGCGGATCGACCGCCTCAGGGTCGTGAGGGCCTAGCCATGGACCTGCAGCCGCTGTTCGACATCCCCATCGCCGGGATCCTCTTCCAGCTCATCGACTACATGGTCCGGGTGCTGACGCTCAACGGCGCGGTCATCCTGGCCCTGGCGGCGCCGATCGCCCTGGGGTCGTACTGCGGCTTCATGAACGAGCGCTCCGGTGTCGTCAACATCGGCATCGAGGGCATGATGATCGCGTCCGCCTTCTCCGGCTGGTTGGTGGCCACTGCGGTCGTGCAGTTCTTCCCCGAGCAGCCCAAAGCCGACTTCTTCTTCGGCGCCAGCCCGGCCCTGCTGCTGGGCGTCGTCGCCGCCATCGCCACCGGCATGCTCGTGTCGACGGTGCACGCCTGGCTTTCGATCACGGTGAAGGCCGACCAGATCATCAGCGGCGTGGTCATCAACATCGTGGCGCTGGGCGTGACCGGCTACCTCATCATCATCATCAGCCGCACGGCGCCGCTCTCGGCGGGCAAGTTCACGCCCTACACGCCACCCGAGTTCCTGACCGATCTGCCCTTCGTGGGCTGGATCTTCAACATGTTCCTCAACCACGGGCCTATCACGATGAGCGTGATCATCTTCGCCATCGTCCTGCAGATCCTGCTCTTCCGGTCCCGCTGGGGTCTTCGTACGCGATCGGTGGGCGAGCATCCCAAGGCCGCCGAGACCGTGGGCATCGACGTCATCCGGCTGCGCTACCGAAATGTCATCCTCGGCGGCATCTTCGCCGGCCTCGCGGGCGCCTGGTTCACGCTCGACTTCGGCAACTCCTTCCAGGCGGGCATGACGGCGGGACGAGGCTTCATCGCGCTGGCTGCACTCATCTTCGGACGCTGGATGCCGCTGGGCTCCTTCGGGGCAGCCTTGCTCTTTGCCACCGCGAGCTCGCTCAGCATCGCTCTGCGCACGATCCCGCCGACGGGCGAGCTGGGCGACATACTGACCGCGCTGCCCAACCAGTTCTGGGCGGCCCTGCCCTACCTGGTGACCATCATCATCCTGGCGGGTGCGGTCGGCCGCAGCGTGGCCCCGGCGGCGGTGGGCAAACCGTACGAGCGCGAGAGCGCCTCGTAGGCAGGACCGCGACGCCCCGGAGTGACGGGGCTGACGGCAGGACACGGCATCCGCGCTACGCTGGCCGCATGAACGCTACCGACAGGATCCACTTCGTCGACGAGGCCCGAGGCCCTCGAGACGCCGGTGCCGCTGCTCGACCCCAGTGCCGCCCTCGACGTGCTGCGGACGGCCAAACGGATCGCCATCGTCGGTGCTTCTTCTCATCCCTGGCGCGCCTCCAACTCGGTCATGGGCTACCTGCTGGGCCAGGGCTACGAGTGCGTCCCGGTCACGCCCAAGCGGCGCGAGGTGCTGGGCCGGGCGTGCTACGCCAGCCTGGAGCAGGCCGTGGCCGCGACCGGCGGGCCGTTCGACATCGTCGATGTCTTCCGCCGGCCGCAGTACACGCCCGACATCGCTCGCTCGGCGGTCGCCCTCGGCTGCGGCACCCTCTGGCTCCAGCAGGGCGTCGTCGACTGGGACGCGGCGCGCATCGCCCACGAGGGCGGGCTGGGCGTGGTCATGGATCGATGCACCGCCGTGGAGCACCGGCGACTGCGCGGGCTCTACGAGTAGTCGCGGAGGCGAGTCGTGCGCATCGGCGGCGCGCGGATGTGGGGTCGCACTCAGGTGACCCAGGGCCCCACATCCGGGACCACACCGCAGTGCACACGAAGGTCCGTCTTCGACCCACGCAAAGGTCCTGCAGCACGCTTGGCGCGGGACTCGTACCATGCCCTCGTCGTCGACGAGCCTGCCTAGGAAGGAACCTCATGCGCAGAAACCCCATGGCCAGGACCATCATCGGGGCCTCGGCGCTGGCGCTGCTGACCACGAGCGCGGTGGTCGCCCAGCCGGCCACCCCGCCTCCCGACGAGTACGGACCGACACTCCAGACCGCGGTCGTCACCAACGCGCTCGACGATGCCTCGATCAACCAGCTCATCGAGGACACCGTGCGCGAGTACCACCTCGACCTCGGCGGCAAGGTCAGCAGCAAGAAGAACAACGGCTGGTTCCCCGTGCCACCGCTGACTGGCACCGACGCGGTCGTGCAGGGCGTGCTGGAGCAGGCCCAGGAGGACCGGACCGTGGTGGTCATCTCCGGCGGCGATGCGCAGTCGAACGTGGGCCTCGCCGGCAACTTCGACGCCACGGTCTTCATCGACCTGGGCCAATCGCTGCCCTGTGTCACGGAGGACGGCCAGGCTGATCCATCAGGAACCTGCGCGGGTGGAGCTGCCGGCATCCCCTACAACTACGCCGCTGTCGATTTCGCCGTCGAGGACGGGGCCTACCTCACCGGCGTCCTGGCCGCCGCTGCCAGCCGCATCGGCAATGAGCGCATCGCCGTCGTGAGCGGTACGCCCGAGTGCCGCCAGTGCAACCGCTATGTGCAAGGGTTCGTAGAGGGCGCTCGTGCGACCAACCCGAACATCAGCATCGAAGTGGCCTATCTGGCAGACGACGAGGTCTCCGGCTTCAGCGACCCGGCCACGGCCAAGACGTTCACCAGCGCCTTCGTCGAGGTCTTCCAGCCGGATGTCGTGCTGGCGGTCGGTCGCGCGGCCACGCCGGGCATCGTGGAGGCGGTCTGCGAGGCCGGCAAGCTCGCGGTCGGCACGCACATCGATGTCAGCGTCATGCACGACGACCTCGATTGCGTGCTGGCCAGCGTCACCACCGACATGGCCACGGCCATCGAGGAGGCGCTGTACGCGTTCGCCGACGCAGACACGGTCCTCGAGCCAGCCGTCAGCTACGATCTCGCGAACGACCGCGTACGGGTCACCGAGGAGTGGAAGGGACCGCGCTCCCGAAGCCTGCCGGTCGACACCGCCGAGCGCTACCTGAACGCGGTACAGGCGGTGCTCACGGGGCAGGTCAACACCTGTCCCGGCGATTGCGGAGAACCGCTGGACCGCCACGGAGAGCCGCTGCCGGACGAACCGGCCGAGGACGCGTAGGCCCACGCCTCTGCACCCGGGGGAGGCGACCAGACTAGAGGTTGAGCAGCCCCACCAAGACCGAGACCGCGCCGGCGGCGATGACGACGCCCCAGACGATGAGCCGCTGCCGCATCTGGGCGCGCATCTCGTCCGCACCGGTGGGACCGTCGGCCTCGACCCCGCTGCGCTTGCCTCGCCACGTCTCGTAGCGATCGAGGTTGGCCTGGGTCGCGTCCAGCTGGCGGATCACGTTCAGCGGCCCGCGCGCCTGCATCGCGCCCACCGCGATGGCCACGATGCCGCCGATGACGAGCACGAGCGCCACGAGTCCCACTTCAGTCGACCCCCAGCGTCTCGCGGATGAGCTGCTGCACCACGCCGGCGTTGGCCTGACCGCGCGTCTTCTTCATGACCTGTCCGGTGAGGAACCCGATGGCCTTGGTGGTACCGGCTCGCACGTCGGCCACGGCCTCCGGGTTGCCGGCGATGACCTCGTCCACCGCGGCCTGAAGCGCACCCTGGTCGCTGATCTGCTTGAAACCGGCTTCGGCCACGATCTCGGCCACGGGACGACCGCTGCGCCCGACGCGGAGCAGCACCTCCTTGGCGTTGGTGCCGCTGATCTGGCCATCTTCGACGAGCCGGACCAGTGCGGCGATCTCGCCACCACCGATGCGCCCGAGGTCGACCCCCTCTTCGTCTCCCTTGGCCAGGCGCAGGTACTCGCCGGTGACCCAGTTGGCCAGCTTCTTGGTGGGCAAACGGGGCTCCGCCGCCCTGGCCGCCTCGAAGACTGCCGTGGCCCCGGCATCGGCCACGAGCACGTCGGCGTCGTAGGCCGAGAGGCCGAGCTCATCGCGATAGCGGGCCCGGCGGGCGGCCGGCAGCTCCGGCAGGGAGATCCGGATCTCGTCGAGCCAGGCGGGGTCCACTCGCAGCGGCGGCAGGTCGGGCTCGGGGAAGTAGCGGTAGTCGTCCGAGGTTTCCTTGGTGCGCATGTGGTAGGTGAGACCGCGGTCGTCGTCCCAACCCCTGGTCTCCTGGATGAGCGGCTCCCCTGCTCGCAGCGCGGCCGCCTGGCGGGTGATCTCGAACTCGATGGCACGTTCGACCGAGCGGAACGAGTTCATGTTCTTGACTTCGACACGCGTGCCGAAGGCCCTGGTCCCGGCCGGGCGCAGTGAGACGTTGGCCTCCACGCGCATCTGGCCACTCTCCATGGCCGCGTACGAGGCACCGATGGTCATCAGCAGCAGGCGCAGCTCCTCGGCATAGCGGCGGGCGGTCTCGGCGTCGTGGATGACGGGGTCGGTGACGATCTCCAGCAGCGGTGCGCCTGATCGGTCGTAGTCGAGCAGGCTGACGGGACGCCCCTCCACGCGCGTGTGCTGGAGGCGGGCAGTGTCCTCCTCGAGATGGGCGCGGGTGATGCCCACCTCCACCGGACCGTGCGAGGTCTCGACGCTGAGCGAGCCATGCGCGGCGAGAGGCAGCTCGTACTGGCTGATCTGGTAGCCCTTGGGCAGGTCCGGGTAGAAGTAGTTCTTGCGGTCCCAGCGGGTGACCTCGGGCGTGGTCGCGCCGATGGCCACCCCGACTGCCAGCACGTGGCGGACGGCCTCGCGGTTGATGACCGGCAGTGCGCCCGGAAGCCCCAGGCAGACCGGGCAGGTGATCTCGTTGGGTTCCGCGCTGCCGATGTCGTTGGAACAGCCGCAGAACATCTTGGAGGCCGTGCGCAGCTGCACATGGATCTCGATGCCGATGACCGGCTCGTACGTCACCTCTGCCGGTGAGGTCGCCACGGACATCAGAGGGTATCCATGAACCGCTCGATACGGACCAGCGCCTCCTCGAGCTGCTCGTAGGAGGTGGCGAGCGTGGCGCGCACGTAGCCTTCACCGGATGGCCCGAAGGCCGTACCCGGGACCACGGCCACTTCAGCGTCGTGGAGGAGGCGAGCGCAGAACTCCTCCGAAGAGAGTCCGCTGGCGCTGATGTCGGGGAAGGCGTAGAAGGCACCGCGGGGCTCGACCGTGGGCAGGCCGATGCGCTCGAGGCCGGCCACGAACATGCGGCGCCGCCGGTCGTACTCGGCGACCATGCGCTGGACGTCGGGCTCCGCCCGCTCCAGGGCCACGACCGCCGCATCCTGGGCCGTGGTGGGGGCGGTCATGATGACGTACTGGTGCACCTTCATGAGCCCGTCGATGAGGTCCCCCGGGCCACAGGCGTAGCCGACCCGCCAGCCGGTCATGGCGTAGGCCTTGGAGAAGCCACCGAGCAGGATGGTTCGGTCACGCATGCCCGGCAGGGCGCTGAAGGCCTCGTGCTCGTGGCCGCCATAGACGAGCCGGTCGTAGATCTCGTCGCTGATGACGAGCAGGTCGTGGCGCTCGGCGATGGCCGCCAGAGCCCGGATGGTGTCGGGCTCCAGCACCGCCCCGGTGGGATTGCAGGGATAGCCCAGGAACAGCACCTTGGTTCGCGGCGTGATGGCCGCTTCCACCGCCTCGGGATCAAGCTGCCAGCCGTCCTCGGGGCGCGTGGCCACGAAGACGGGTACGCCGCCGGCGAACATCAGGTCCGGCACGTAGGAGGAGTACGAGGGTTCGGCCAGCACGACCTCGTCACCGGGGTCGACCACGGCCGTCATGGCGATGGCCAGTGCCTCTGAGACACCGACCGTGATGAGGACCTCTCGCTCAGGGTCGTAGTCGACGCCATAGAGCCCCGAAAGGTGGGCCGAGACGCCGCGCCGCAGCTCGATCGTGCCGTAGTTGCTGGTGTAGTGGGTCCGGCCCTCCCGCAGGGAACGGATGCCGGCCTCCACCACCAGCTCCGGAGTGTCGAAGTCAGGCTCGCCCACGCCGAGGCTGATCACATCCGGCATCGATGCCAGCACGTCGAAGAACTTGCGGATGCCGCTTGGCGGCACGTCCTGGACGCGCTGCGAGAGACGTGAACGAGTCGTGGGTTCGATGGTCATCTCGGCCTCGGGTCGAGTGGCGGGTGGCTTGGAGTGTGGCGAGTATACGGGGGCCGGCCCGTGACCCGCCCAAGAGCTGGTGAAGTGACGGGTAGGCGTGGGTGAAGTGACGGGTAGGCGTGGGCGAAGTGGCGGGTAGGCGTGGGTGAAGTGGCGGGTAGGCGTGGGTGAAGTGACGGGTAGGCGTGGGTGAAGTGACGGGTAGGCGCGAGTGAAGTGACGGGTAGGCGTGGGTGAAGTGACGGGTAGGCGTGGGCGAAGTGGCGGGTAGGCGCGAAGGGAGCCGCTCCTGCCACGCTGACGCCATGGACGATATGCGTGTGGGCGCCGCTTTCCGAGCCGTTCGCCTTCGCCGCCGCTGGCGCCAGCTGGACGTGGCAGCCCGGGCCGGCGTGGCGCGGTCGGTCGTCTCGGAGATCGAGCGCGGGCACTTCGGCTCGATGCCGCTGCGGCGGGTTAGGGCCGTCGCCGCGACCCTGGACATCCGCATCGACCTCATCCCTCGATGGCGCGGAGGCGAGCTGCCGAGGCTGCTGAACGCCCGGCACTCGGCGCTGCACGAGTCGGTAGCAAGGACCTTCGAGCGGTTCGCAGGCTGGCACGTCGCGCCGGAGGTCTCATTCTCGATCTACGGTGAGCGCGGTAGCATCGACATCCTCGCTTACCACGCCAGAAGTGGGTCGCTGCTGGTCATCGAGCTCAAGACCGAGATCGTGGACGTAAACGACTTGGTGGGCACGCTCGATCGCAAGGCCCGGCTGGGGCCGACCATCGCCAAGGACCGTGGCTGGCTTCCGTCCGCGGTCAGTCGCTGGGTAATCGTTTCGCGGGACCGCACGAACCAGCGGCGGATCGAGGAGCACCGTTCGATGCTGCGCGCCGCCTTCCCTGCCGACGGCCATGCGATGCGCGCGTGGCTGGTCCGTCCAGTGGGGTCGATGTCGGCCCTGTCGATGTGGTCGTCCGTCGCCCCCACCGACGGTAGTCGCACTCGTAGACAGCGAATCCGCATTCCCGGTGGCTGACGGCCACGATCCGGAGCGTGTGGTTCCGTCGGACCGGAGTCGAGCTGCGCTACGAGAGTGAGAAACGGGGTTCGGAGTGCGACTACCGTCGCGCGCAGCGACTCCTGGCTACGACGAACGCCGGGCTGGGCCGATAGCGTCGCGCGCAGCGACTCCTGGCTACGACGAACGCCGGGCTGGGCCGATAGCGTCGCGGGGGGCGACTCCTGGCTACGACGAACGCCGGGCTAGGCCGATAGCGTCGCGGGGGGCGACGCCTGGCTAGGACGAAGGCCTGGCTACGACGAAGGCCTGGCTACGACGAAGGCCTGGCTACGACGAAGGCCTGGCTACGACGAAGGCTTGGCCAGGACGAACGCCGGGGTCAACCGGGCGCCACTCCTGCCGGTGGCGGGGTGGCCGGATCGGCGGCGCGGACGAGGTCGGCGGGCTCGAGCCGGCGCCAGTCGGCCGTGGCCGTGATGGCTTCCCAGGCCCGCCCCAGCTGCAGCAGGCGAGCCTCGTCCCAGGCCTTGCCGATCAGCTGCAGCCCGACGGGCAGGCCTCCAGACAGGCCGGCAGGCACGGACAGGCCGGGCAGGCCGGCCACGCTCACCGGCAGCGTGCAGGCGTCGACGAGGTACATCGCCACCGGGTCGTCGAGCCGTTCACCAAGCGGGAACGCGACGGTGGGGCTGACGGGCGCCACCAGCGCATCGACCGAGGCGAAGGCGGCGTCGAAGTCAGACTTGATGAGGGTGCGCACCTTCTGAGCCTTGATGTAGTAGGCATCGCGATAGCCGGCGGAAAGCGCGTACGTCCCCAGCATCAGGCGGCGCTTGACCTCCGCACCGAAGCCCCGATCGCGGGTGGCCTTGTAGTTGGCGATGACGTCGCCGTCGCGCACGGCCAGCCCGTAGCGGATGCCGTCGTAGCGGGCCAGATTGGCCGAAGCCTCCGCGGGAGCCACGATGTAGTAGGTGGCCAGACCGTAGTCAGTGTGCGGCATGTCGACCTCAACCACCGACGCCCCCGCCGCTTCAAGAGCGGCTACGGCTTCGCGGACACGCGCCTCGACGCCCGGCTCCATGCCCTCGACGAAGTACTGGCGCGGCAGACCCAGCCTGATGCCGTGCAAGGACGCGGCGGCCTCGTCGTCGTCGGCCGACAGAGCCGCGGCGAAGTCGGGCACCTCCATGGGGGCCGAGGTGGAGTCCCGCTCGTCGTGGCCCGCGACCGTGCCCAGAAGCAGAGCCGCATCGCGTACGTCGCGGGCGAACGGTCCTACCTGGTCGAGGGAGGAAGCGAAGGCGATGATGCCGTAGCGGCTGACCCGACCATAGGTGGGCTTGATGCCGACCGTGCCGGTGAGCGAGGCTGGCTGGCGGATGGAGCCGCCGGTATCGGTGCCGATAGCGAGCGGGACGTGGTACGCGGCCACGGCCGCTGCGGAGCCGCCGGACGATCCGCCGGGCACTCGGGAGAGGTCCCACGGGTTGGCGGTCGGGCCGAAACCCGAGTGTTCGGTCGACGAGCCCATGGCGAACTCGTCCATGTTGGTCTTGCCCACGATGACCGCCCCGGCGGCGTCGAGCTGCTCGACGATATGCGCGTCGTAGGGCGAGATGAAGCCCTCGAGGATGCGGCTGCCGGCGGTGGCCTGCCGACCCCTGGCGATGACGAGGTCCTTGAGCCCGACCGGGATGCCCAGCAGGGGCGGCAACGCGGCCGATGCGCCCTGCCCTCCCCTACGAGCGGCGAGGAAACGGGCATCGGCGGCCGCAGCTGCAGTCCGCGCCCCCTCGGCGTCGACGGCCAGCCAGGCATGGATGGCAGTGTCCGTGGCCTCGATGGCGGCGAGGTGGGCCTCGGTCAGTTCGACGCTGCTGAGCTCACCTGCACGCAGGTGGGCCGCCATCTGATGGGCGTGGAGGCGCGTGAGCGCCGGTTCGGCGGCCAAGCTCAGTCGTCGCTCTCGTCGCCCAGGACGGCCGGCACGACGAAGTGCGAGCCCAGGCGCTCTGGTGCGTCGGCCAGGGCCGTCTCCAGGTCGAGGCCGGGTCGCACGACGTCCTCACGCAGGACGCTCTCCAGCTCGATGACGCGAGCGGTCGGTGCGATGGCGTCCGTGTCGAGCTCGCTGAGCACGGCGAACTGCTCGAGGATGTGGTTGAGCTGGCCTTCGAGCTCGGTCACTTCCTGCTCGGTCAGGCCGAGGCGTGCGAGGTGGGCGACGTGCACGACGTCGCTACGTGAGAGTGTGGCCACGGAGCAAGGATACCGATGCCGGCGTGAGTCAGGGGGCATCGTCCGGCGCGTCCCCGACCAGGGCCCGGAAGGCAGCCTCATCCAGCACCTTCACCCCCAGGTCCCGGGCCTTGGCCAGCTTGGAACCGGCGTTCTCGCCGGCCACCAGGTAGTCCGTCTTGCGGCTGACCGAGCCGGACGCCTTGCCCCCGGCTGCGCGGATGGCCGCCTCGGCCGACTGGCGGTCGAACGTCTCCAGGGTCCCGGTGACCACGATCGTCTTGCCCTCGAGCGGTCCTGCGGCCGATCCCACCTGGGGCACGGACGGCGGGATGGCCACGACGCCGACCGCGGCCAGCTCACCCAGCAGGCCGGCGGTGTTGGGGTCGTCGAAGAAACGACCGATCGAGGCCGCCACCACGCCGCCGATGCCGGGCACCTCCACGAAGCGCTCGGCAGCGGTCTCCGCCAGCGCGACGGCCACGCGGCGAGTCCAGTCGGCCTCGCTCTCACCCTCGGCCGGCGGCCAGCTGGCAGCGACCCAGACGGCCAGGTCGATGGCGGTCTGTTCGCCCACGTGGCGGATGCCGAGCGCAGCCACGATGCGTGAGAGCGGTCGGCGCCGGGAGCGGTCGATGGCGGCGATGAGGTTGTCCGCACTCTTCTGGCCGAAGCGCTCGAGTTCCACGAGGTCGTCGGCCCGGAGTCGGTAGAGGTCGGCCGGACCCGTCACCAGCCCACGCGTGAGCAACTGGTCGAGGACGGCGAACCCGGCGCCCTCGATGTCCATACCTCCACGCCCCACGAAGTGGGACAGGCCCTGGATGACCTGCGCCGGGCAGAAGGGGTTGCTACAGCGGTGGCGTACCTCGCCCACCTCCTGCACCACCGGGGCCGCGCACACCGGACAGGCGGTCGGCATCTCGAATTCGCGCTCGCTGCCGTCACGCATCATCGACGAGCGAGCGCACGACCTCGGGGATGACGTCGCCGGCCTTGTGCAGCACCACGCGGTCGCCGATGCGTACGTCCTTGCGGCGCACCTCGTCGAGGTTGTGCAGCGTCGCGCGCGCCACGGTCGAGCCGGCCACCAGCACCGGCTGCAGATGGGCGACCGGCGTGAGCGTGCCGGTGCGGCCAACGTAGGGCACGATGTCCTCGACGGTGGTCTCGACCTGCTCGGGCGGGTACTTGTAGGCGATGGCCCAGCGCGGCGCCCGGCTGACCATGCCCAGGCGCGCCTGGAGGTCGGTGCGGTCGACCTTGACCACGACCCCGTCGGTCTCGTAGGGCAGCTCGTGGCGCGGCTCGCGCCAGCGCTCGGCGAAGTCGATGACACCCTTGATGTCGAGCCCAGTCTCGTGGTCGGGCTGGACCGGGAAGCCCAGCGCCTCGAGCCGCTCCAGCGCGGCCGACTGGGTCTCGCTGGCGGGCTGGTCATCCTCGAGCAGGATGTAGAACCAGGCCGAAAGCCTGCGGCTGGCCGTCACCGATGGGTCCAGCTGGCGGAGCGAGCCCGCGCCCGAATTGCGGGGATTGGCATAGAGCGGCAGTCCAGCCTCCTCGCGCTCGGCATTGATGCGCGCGAACTCGGCCTTGGGCATGTAGACCTCGCCGCGCACCTCCAGCGTCAACGGCTCGGGCAGCAGCTCGGGGATGGCCTCGATGGTGCGCAGGTTGGCGCTGACGTCCTCGCCGGTGCGGCCGTCTCCGCGTGTGGCCCCGAGGGCGAACCGTCCGGCCTCGTAGCGCAGCGAGATAGCCAGCCCGTCGATCTTGAGCTCGGCCACGTATGACGGACCGGCTTCGTCCTGGTCCAGGCCGAGACCTCGACGGACGCGCGCGTCGAAGGCGCGCAGCTCCTCGTCGTCGAAGGCATTACCCAGCGAGAGCATGGGCACGCGGTGCTCCACGTCGCCCAGCGGACCGGCCGTCGGCGCGCCCACGCGCTGGGTCGGCGAGTCGGGCCTGACCAGCTCCGGATGGGCCGCTTCCAGCTCGGCCAGCTCGCGGAAGAGCCGGTCGTACTCGGCGTCGGTGAGCTCCGGCGCATCCTGCTCGTGGTAGAGGCGGTTGGCGCGGGTCAGCACCTCGTGCAACTCGGCAGCTCGAGCCCGGGTCTGTTCGTCCATCACGCCGGAGGATAGGCCCCGAGATCGGACTCGTGCTACGTTGCCGCGAGCCATGGCATCGCTGGCCCGTCTACCGCTGCATCCGCTGTTGCTCGCCGCGTACGCGGTGCTCTTCGTCTATGCCGGCAACATCGGCGAGGTCCTGCCGGCCGACCTGTGGGCACCGCTGGCGGTCGCCCTCGCCATCGGCGCGGCCGCGCTGGCGGTGTGCGCCCTGCTCTACCGCGACCTGCGGCGCGGGGCCGTACTGGCGACCGCGTTGGTCCTGGCCATCGCCTTCTTCGGGCACATCGGCTCGCGACTCGACGAGGACGTGATCAGCGAAACGGTCCAGCTGGCGGCGTGGGCCGCGTTCGTCATCGGCGTCGGTATCTATGCCGCGCGGGCGCGCGGATCGCTGCCCGGGGTCACGACCGCGCTCAATGTCTTCGGCCTGGTCCTCGTGGGCATCAGCCTGGCGACCATCATCCCGGCCGAGGCGTCACGTGTGACCAGGGCCAGCCAGGCCGAGCCGGTGAGCGGCGACGTCATCGCCGAGGCAGCGCGGCTGCCCGAGCGCGATATCTACTACCTCGTCTTCGACCGCTATGGCTCCGACTGGTCGATCGAGGAACGCTTCGGCATCAGCAACGACCTCTACCCGGACCTCAGAGAAGCCGGCTTCCAGGTCATCCCCGGGGCCCGCGCCAACTACCGCGCCACCGACTTCAGCCTGGCCTCGACGCTGAGCATGGACACCCTCGAAGACCTCACAGAGACCGTGGGGCCGGTGTCCGACGACCGTACGCCGGCCCGCGAGAAGCTGGGCGACCACGAGGTCGGGCGCTTCCTGCGGGCCAACGGCTACCGCTACTACCACCTCGGCGCCTGGTACGGGCCGACCCGCACGAACCCCATCGCCGACGAGGTCCTGGTCTGGGGCAAGACCACCGAGTTCGAGCAGATCCTGCGGGACGCAAGCGTCCTGCCGGCCCTGGAGCGACTGGTGGGCCGGGGCGAGGACGACGACTTCCGCAACCGCCACCGCAACGAGGCGCTCTTCGAGCTCCGTCACGTCAAGCGCCTGGCCGACACACCCGGACGCAAGTTCGTGTTCGCCCACATCCTGCTGCCGCACCCGCCGTACGGCTGGGACGCCGAAGGCGACATCGTGGTCAAGGCCACCGAGAAGGCGGCCATGGATGCCGGCCGCGAAGGGGACCTCTATGCCGACCAGCTGGCCTTCACCAACGACCGCATCCGCGAGCTCGTAGACGTGCTCCTCGACCGGCCCGCCGACGAGCAGCCCATCATCGTCATCAGCGGTGACGAGGGCCCCATCATCTGCGGCCACATCGACTGCGTCGACGGCTCGCCCGAGGCCTACGGCATCCGCTTCGGGGCGCTGCGCGCCTACCACCTGCCCGGCCTCGACTACGAGGTGCCGTCCGATGACAGCGGGGTGAACATCTTTCGCATGCTCTTCCGCGAGTACTTCGGGGTGGACTTGGAGGACCTGCCCAACCGCTCGTACGACTGGCCGGACAACGACCACCTCTACGACTTCCGCGACGTCACTGACGAACTCCCGCTGCCCGGAGGCGAGGGCGGTTGAGGGGTGCGGGTCAGCCCCGGTCAGCCCCGGGTCAGGCTGCGGCGCAGACCCCAGGTGCCGATACCCACCATCAGGGCCGCATAGAGCGCCAGCACCGCCAGCTGAGTCACGATGTCCGTCACCGTGGCCTTGTAGAAGACCAGCTCGCGGAAGCTGTCGATGGCCCAGAAGTGGGGCGTCAGCATGGAGATGGTCGAGATCGGTTCGTCGAACAGCTCGCCAGGCACCATGGCTCCGCCGAGCGCGGCCAGGATCATGCCCCCGACCACGCCCACGGCGCCGGCCTGGTCGGGGTTGCGGGCGAGGACGCCGACGACCATGGCAGCGCCGGTGCCTACGAGGGCGAAGAGGACGATGACCAGCAGTGCGGCAGGCAGATCGCCCCAGCTGACCGCGAACAGGACCGACGAGGCGACCACGATGAAGAGGCCCTGCATCATGGCGATGCCGAAGCGACCCAGCAGCTCACCGAGCAGGATGGAACGGACCGGCGTCGGCGTGGCCAGCATCCGTCGCGAGACGCCGAGCTGGCGGGTGAGCAGCAGCTGCGTGGCGGCCGTCATAGAGGTCAGGAACATGAACAGCACCGTCTGGCTCTGAGCGCCCAGCGCGAAGGGGTTGCCGATGCTGGGGAAGATCGACTCGCCCAGCGTGACCTCATCGATGGCGATGCCGTCCAGCGTGTCCTGGGCCGCGCGTGCACCCTCGAGCGCCTGCGTCGAAGTCGATCTCCGCGAACTCCGCGGCCACGCGTGCCGCGCGGACCCGAGCGGACTGCTCGGCGACGGCAGCCTCGATGCCCTGGCCCAACGCGGCGAACAGGCCTTCGGGCCGGGCCACGATCGTGAGCTCCGCGGCTTCACCTGCTCGTAGCGCCTCGTCGTAGCCGGGCGGGATGAGCAGGCCGAACTCGAGGTCCCCGTCCTCGACGCCGGCCTGGAGCTCCTCGAGCGAGTCGCGCTCGCGGACGTCGACATCGACATCGCCCGCCTCGATGATGCGCACGAGCTCATCGCCGAGGGGACCTGCCCCGGACAGGACCACGCCGAGGCGGCTGGTGCCGGCACCGCCGAAGGCCGCACCGAGCGCGATGATGATGATGAGCGGCAGCAGGAAGACGAAGAAGAGGTTGGTGCGGTCGCGCAGAGCACGCAGCAGGTTGACGCGGGCGATCTCGAACGCGGCCCTCACCGGAGCACCATCCGCTTGGCGCGCAAGCAGGCCCAGGCCGCCGCGTCACCAGCCCGATGGCAGCGAGCACCGCCACCGGCGACAGGGCCGATCCGAGGTCGCCGCCGGTGGAGAGGTCATCGATGCCATCGAGGAACCAGGCGTGAGGGGTGAGCATGCTCAACTGCGACAGCAGCTCCGGGCCCTGGTTGGCGGGGAAGAAGGAGCCGCCGATGACCGCCAGCGAGAGCGAGACGATGGCGATGGCCGAGCCCGCCTGCTCCTCGTTCCTGGTGAAGGCCACGGTCAAGCAGCGAGATGCCGGTGGCGGCCATGGCCGCCGCCAGGGCGAGCGCGACGATGCCGACCGGATCGCCCCAGGTGGCCCCGAGCAGGAGAGCCGGTGCCCACGATGATGACGCCCAGTGAGACCAGTGCCAGCACCATCGAGACCATGAGCTTGCCGGCCACGATCGACCACCAGTGCAGCGGCGCCGCCAGCATGCGTGCGAGGGTGCGGGCGCGACGCTCGGCATGGATGCTGACGACGCCGAACTGGGCTGCCAGGAAGACGAAGAGGATGGCCATGGCCGCCGCGTAGTAGGTGGCGTAGCCGGCCTGGCGGTTGGCCGCGGCCATGTCGGCGATAGCCACTGGAGCGGCCATGGCCCTGGCCCGCTCGGCGAGGGCAGCCGTGGTCGCGGCATCGGGATCCGCCCGTCCGCGATGAGGGCCGTGGCCACTGACAGCTGTACCGCGTCGATCTCGGCGGCGAAGCCGTTGAGCACCGAGCGCGCGACCTGGCCGCTGATGGCAGCATCGGGGTCCACGATGAGCTCCACCGTGCCGCCGCCCCCGGACATGGAGGCGCTCGTGAAGCCGTCGGGCACGATGATGACGGTCTCGACCTCGCCGGCCCTCACGGCCTCACGCGCCTCCTCGGCCGTCTCGTAACGCTCGAGGCTGATGACGCCCTCTGCCTCCATGGCGCTCAGGGGTCCCGTAGCGAGCGCGGACGCGATCTCGCCCCCGTCGAGATCCGCGAAACCCCAGCGCGCGTCGAAGTCTTCGTCGAGCCCGCCGAGGATCATCGAGAACAGCGCTGCGAGGGCGAAGGGGGCGACGACGCTGATGAGCAGCGCCGAGCGGTCACGGACCTTCTGACGAAGGTCCTTGAGGGCGATGTCGAGGGCAGCGCGCACGAGCGGTCACCTAGTCCCGCAAGGCCTTGCCGGTGAGATGGAGGAAGACGGCCTCCAGGTCGGGCTCGGTGACCTCGACGGCCCCGACCTCGGCGCCGGCCTCGGCGGCGGCGCGGATGATCTCGGGCAGCAGGGTCCGGGCATCCGTCGCGGTGACCTCGATTCCGGCATCGGTAGTGGTCACGGCCTGCACGCGCCCGATGGCCGCGAGTGCCTCCGCGGCCTCCGCCAGCGCGCCCGTAGCGGTCAGGGTCACGTGGTCCATCTGGCCCACCATGCTCACCAGCTCCGAGCGCGTGCCCTCTGCCAGGATCCTGCCCTCGTCGATGACCCCGATGCGGTCACACAGTCGCTCGGCCTCTTCCATGTAGTGCGTGGTGTAGAGGATGGACATGCCGCCACGACGCAGGTCGTCCACGGCTTCGAGGATGGCATTCCGGCTCTGCGGGTCCACGCCCACCGTGGGTTCGTCGAGGACCAGCAGCTGGGGCTCGTGCAGCAGGCCGATACCGATGTTGAGACGGCGCTTCATGCCACCCGAGTAATCGTCGGTCCGGTCGTCGGCCCGCTCGTCGAGGCCGGTCAGCTCGAGCACCGCCGTCACGCGCTCGTCGAGCCGCGAGCCCGACATGCGCTGGAGCTTGCCGAAGAAGCGCAGGTTCTCGCGCGCCGAGAGGTCCGGGTAGATGGCCAGGTCCTGGGGCACGTAGCCGATGGCCGCCTTGGCCTCGGTGGCGTCGATGTCCACGGGCAAGCCCGCCACAGAGACCTCCCCGCCGTCCCGCTCGAGGAGGCCGCAGATCATGGAGATGCTGGTGGTCTTGCCGGCGCCGTTGGGACCGAGCAGTCCATAGGTCTCCCCTCGTGCGATGTGGAAGCTCACACCGTCGACCGCGGTGCGCTGACCGAAGCGCTTGCGCAGGTCTCGGCACACCAGCAGCTGCTCGACCTCGGCCATGCACTCCCTCCCCGCTGCTGTCCACACGGCTGGGCCGCGTCAAGTACTCACTAGTATCCACATGCCCTGGGTATGTCAACTGCCGTCAGGACATGCATCGTAGGCTCTCCTACCAGTTGGGCTGCGAGCGGAAATATAACGCCGCGACTCTCGCCACGTGGGTGGCGCCGCAAGCGATGCCCCCAGACTCGGGGCTCGACTGCCCGGCCCGGTCAGCTCGAGACCTCGAGACCGGCCAGGCTGGCCATCAGTTTCTTGATGCCCTGCTTGGGGAAGGCGACCGTGACCTCCTCGTCGTCGCGGGTCAGCTTGGAGGATACGACCTGGCCCTCGCCGAAGATCTTGTGACGCACCTTCTGACCGTCACGATAGCGGTGTTCGCCGGGCACGGTCGCGTCCGGAGGCACACGCCATTCGTCCGCCGGCGGCGCCGGCTCCTCGACCAGGTCCGCCCCCTCGCTGGCGTCGCCGCCGGTCCGGCCGTAGTAGGCCTCCCGCCTGGCTGCTAGGTCGCGCGAGGTACGGAAGGTCTGACCGGCCCGGGGTGCACCGGGCGCGGCCGTGAAACCCCCACCCGGTGGCAGGCGACGGCCGCCTCGCGGGCCGACCGGGGGGCGTCCGACCAGGCGCGAGTCGCCGACGCGCCGGCCGATGACCGCGCTGAGGTCGTAGCCCTCGAGTCGTTCGTCGTAGGGCCGCTGGTCGTCGTCCTCGTCACGGGCCACCAGGCGCGGTCCATGCATCAACTCCTCGGGGATCTCCAGCAGGAAGCGGCTGGGCACGCTGAAGCCGGATCGGCCCCAGGTGGCACGCTGGGCCGCATGGGTCAGGTAGAGCCGCCGGCGGGCCCGCGTCAGGCCCACGTAGGCCAGGCGCCGCTCCTCCTCCATCTGGCGCGGATCGTCGAGGGCACGGGCATGGGGGAACACGCCCTCCTCCAGCCCGGAGATGAAGACGACGTCGAACTCGAGTCCCTTGGCCGCATGGAGCGTGATGAGCGTGACCTTGTCGGCGTCGCCGGCGTAGGCGTCCTGGTCGGCCACCAGCGCGGTCTCCTCGAGCAGCCGGTCGAGGGCATCGGCGGGGTCGAGGTCGCCGTAGCGGTCGACGACCTCGCGCAGCTCGATGAGGTTGCCCCAGCGGTCCTCGCCATCCTGTGAGCCGTCCATGAGCATGGCCCGGTAGCCGCTCTCCTCGAGCACCGTGTCGAGCAGCTCCGGCAGGGCCACCAGGCCGACCCTCCGACGCAGTCGTTCGATGAGCGTGCGAAGGGCGATGAGCGAGTTGCGGGCGCGCGATGTGAGCTCCCCGGCCCCGCGCTCGACATCGGTGAGTGCGGCCCAGTAGTCGCTCCCACGGTCCTCTGCGAGCGATCGCAGAGCCTCGAGCGAACGCTGGCCGATGCCCCGGGGCGGGACGTTGACGATGCGCTCGAAGGCGGCCACGTCGTGATCGTTGCGCAGGGTACGCAGATAGGCCAGCGCGTCCTTGACCTCTCGGCGCTGGTAGAAGCGGGTGCCGCCCACGAGCTGGTAGCGCAGCCCGTAGCGCAGGAACGACTCCTCCAGGGCGCGGCTCTGGGCGTTGGTGCGGTACATCACCGCGATGTCCTGGAGCCGGTACTCCTCGTCGTCGCCATCGTCCGCCCGGCGCGAAAGGACGGAGCCACGGCTGCCCCGGCCGGCCACGAGAGCCTCGATCTGGCGCGCGACCCACTCCGCTTCCTCGTCCTCACGGTCGGCCTCGAAGCGCTCGATGAGCTGGCCGCGCGGGTTGTCGGTCCAGAGCTTCTTGTCCGTGCGGTCCTCGTTGCGCGCCACCACCGCGTGGGCAGCGTCGAGGATGAGCTGGGTGGAGCGGTAGTTCTGCTCCAGCTTCACCACCGCAGCCTCGGGATAGTCGGTCCCGAAGTCGAGGATGTTGCGCAGGTCCGCGCCACGCCAGCTGTAGATCGACTGGTCGTCGTCACCCACGACCGCCAGATTGCGGTGCTCCTGCGCGAGCAGCTTGACCCACAGGTATTGGGCCCGGTTGGTGTCCTGGTACTCGTCGATATGGAGGTAGCGCCAGCGCTGCTGGTAGTGGGCCAGCACCGCGGGGGCCCCTTCGAACAGGCGCACGGCCTCCAGCAGCAGATCGTCGAAGTCGAGCGCATTGGCCGCCTTCAGGCGGGTGGCGTAGCGGGCGTAGGCCGTGGCGTACTGGGACTCGAGGTAGCCACGCGCCTCGTCGTCCGCCTCGGCCGGGCTGACCATCTCGTTCTTCCAGCGGCTGATGGCCGAGAGTACCGCGGCCGGCCGGAGCTCCCCGGTGCCCTGCAGCTCGAGGTCCCGCAGGACGGCCTTGACGATGCCGGTCTGGTCGTCGGTGTCGTAGATGGCGAAGCGCGGGTCGATGCCGATGGCCGCGCCATCGCGGCGCAGCACGCGGGCGCAGAGCGCATGGAAGGTGCCCATGGCCACCTTGCTGCCCTCTTCGCCGACGAGCGCCAGGATCCGTTCGCGCATCTCGGCCGCGGCCTTGTTGGTGAAGGTGACCGCCAGGATCTGCCACGGCTTCACGTCCTCCACCCCCACCAGGTAGGCGATGCGGTGTGCCAGCACGCGGGTCTTGCCGGAACCGGCGCCGGCCAGGATGAGCAGCGGGCCCTGCGTGGTGGTGACCGCCCGTGCCTGCTCGGGGTTCAGGCGCTGGACGATCGACCTGGCCAGCTTCTTCGCATCGGCCCGGTGCCTGGCCTCTGCTGCCGGGTCGCGAGCCGGACGTGCGGCCGCCGTCTCGCCTGCGGTGGCGGCCACCATCGAGAACCACTCGGCGTCATCATCAGGCTCCGGCGCCGGCGAATGGGCGAATGGTGGGGCGGCCTCGGCCGAGCCGACCTCGACGTCGAACGAGGCCCCGCCGGGACCAGTGGGGACGTCCGCGTCCTGTGGCGGAGGCGCCAGCTCATGGGGCGCGAAGAAGCCGTCGGACGTGGAGACCTGGGAGTCGGGCCGCAGCGGCGGATCCGCCTGCGCGCCATCTTTCGGATCCGGCACTGCCGCCGATTCTAGGGCTCCCGCGCGAAGGCATCAGGAACGGCCGTGGCGGCAAGGCCACGGCCGTTCTTGGTGGTGGTCAGAGCCCGCCGCCACGGGCCCGCCGTCAGTGAGCCGGTCCGGCCGCCTCGAGCGAGTCGCCCACCGAGACGGTGGCGGTGGCGCGGACCTCGGTGCCCAGCAGCTCGGCGCGGATGGCCGCACGCTGGAGATACACCATGGCCGCGATGCAGCCGATCGAGGGCGCCACGGCCGAGGCGAAGTTGGAGGCCAGGCCCGAGAGGAACAGGTTGGTCACGAACAGCGTCGCGAAGACGGCGATGGCCCCGTTCCAGGACCATGCCTTGCGTGTCCACAAGCCGAAGCCGACGGCGTAGGCAGCCGCGGTAAGGCCCAGGAAGACAGCGCCGGTGATGAGCGTGACGGCAGCGACGAGAGAGCCGGCGACCGTGAAGACCGAGCCGGTCAGGAGCAGGGAGACGGCAGCGTACTGGCTGTAGAACGCCACCATGACGGCGCTGAAGGCCAGGGCGGTGACGCCGAGCGAACGTTGCTTCATGGTCGGTGGTTCCTCCGATTCGGTCGGGCCCCTGCGTGCGTTCCCGCGGGTCGTGGGCTCCGGCAGCGCGCCGGGCGTGGCCGCGGCTCGGATAGGAGCACTGTGCCCGCCGACCGGCGGTAGTGCTACTCGCCCGGTGGTCCTGGCCCACATGGGGCACGATGTGATCATGGGATGCGGTCACAGGGAATACCGCGCGGTCCGGTGCGCTGAAATCACCCAGACCCCGATGCGACATGTGGCGACGCACCCGACGTCCGACTGGGCCGTGGTCTCGACGCCCGCGGGCGCTTCCATGAGCCGCACACGTGCAAGATGGTCCCACTTGGGACCCTCGAGGAGCGGTCCTACCTCACCGGCAAGCCTACGGTCACCAACACCACCAGCATACTCGAACTCGACTACCCGACGCTAGGCCCGACGCATGGGTTCGGTGTCGAGAAGGGGGGCTGAGACGGCCCGCTGACCGAGGCCCGTATCGCGGCCCGGTACGACGTCGCGCCGAGACTGATGGGAGCGGGCTGAGGTTGGACGGAGAGCGGCGAGAAGCCCAACGGAAGGGTGAGATCGCCCAGTCACGGCCACAGTGGAGCGTATGGGCGTTCTTGTGCGTCTGGAGGAACCGAGTGGTCTGCGAGACAGCAACGCGGTGGGCTACCGCTCCGAGTCCTCATCAGATATAGTGCTCGTCAAGCGGCCGGAAGCCATTGAAGCCAACCGATGAGCACGTGGCGGTATAGGCACCGGCACTACGAATCAGCACCTTATCGCCGATGGCCAGATCGAGCGGCAGTTCGTAGTCGGATTTCTCGTACAGGATGTCAATCTCGTCGCACGTAGGGCCAGCAATCGTGACCGGGCCCGTCGGGCCACCGCTGCGTGGGGCCTCGATGCGATACTTGATGGCCTCGTCCATGACCTCGACGAGCCCGCTGTAGCGGCCCACGTCAAGGAACACCCATCGGCGCTCGTCGCCCTTCGACTTCCGCGAGATCAGCACAACCTCACTGAGGATCACGCCTGCATCGCCAGGTAGCACGCGGCCCGGCTCGATCGATCAGCTCCGGCACGCGAGAGCCGAAGTGGCGATCCACTGCCGCAGCGATGCTCCGGCCGTAGGCGTCCAGGCTCGGCACGTCGCCCCGATATCGTGCCGGGAACCCGCCGCCGAGGTTGACCATCCTCAACTCGATGCCGGCGTCCTCCAGCGTGGAGAAGATCGACGCGGACTCGAGCCAGGGCGAGATCCCCACTGGTCGATGTCACGCTGCTGTGAGCCGACGTGGAACGACACGCCATAGGGCTCGAGGCCCAGATCGGAAGCGCGCAGAAGCAGGTCACCCGCCATGTCGAGGTCGCAGCCGAACTTCTTCGAGAGTGGCCAATCGGCGCCGTCCCCTTCCATCAGGAAGCGGCAGAAGACCCGCGCGCCGGGAGCCTCAGTGGCAAGCTTGTACAGTTCGGCCTCGCTGTCGAACGCGAACAACCGGATACCAGCTTCGTGTGCGTGGGCGATGTCGCGAGTCTTCTTGACGGTGCTGCCGAAGGAGATGCGCCCAGGATCGATGCCAAGGTCGAGGCACTGCTCTACCTCGCCGGCGCTGGCTGCATCGAAGTTCGATCCGAGGTCGGCCAGGCGGGATATCAGGACAGGTGCCGGGTTGGCCTTCATCGCGTAGAAGACCGTGGCCTCGGGGAGAGCACGCCGAAGACTCTCATAGCCCTGCTCCACCATGTCAAGATCCACGATTAGGCAGGGAGTGTCGGGGGCTTGGTCATCGATGAACCGGCGAATCCTGTCGCTCATCTTGGCTTGTCCCTGGTCATCGGCGGGATTACGCGTGGGAGTCAACATGGCCGCAGTTGCCTGCCTCGCGAAGCGTTCCGTTCATCGGCCTTTCGGGCCGTGCCACGTCCGTCTACGAAATGGCGGTCATGCGGGGGGATCGACTGGATCGGGTGGTTCGCATGAGGTGCTGTGCGGGTAAGGGTGCTCATGACCACTAGCCTAGGCCCAGCCAGGAGATGTGGGAATTACCCTATCCGGACCAGACCGCCATTTCGTGGCCGACCAAGTCAGGAGAGAGGGGAGCCATGGCGGTCGTCAGGCATGCCGGAGGGGCCACTCCTCGCCGAACCTGCAACACGAGAAACCCTTGGCTTGTCACAATAGGCTGAACCCGGACCGCTGTAATGGGCGCAGGCCGAAGCGTCTGGGCCTCCAAGAAGGCGATGGCGACCGTCCCAGTGGTCGGGAGCGGTTCGAGCGTGTTGCAGTCGGCGAACTCGTTCGAAACGAAGTAGAGATGATGCCCCAAACCGGCCACGGCGCAGACGACGAAGCAAGTGAAGCCAATCGCGTCCGCCCACGGGGTCTGACTGCCGGCATTGAACCAGGTGCCGATTTGACTGATCCAATCGGCCAGCCGGACGCGGAGTCGACGGCCAGCGCGCCTGTTGCTCTCCGCGCGGAGGTTCGGTTTCGTACCGTCGAACGTGATGCCAGCCGAGGCCGCGACAAGCGCGGTGATGCCTTCGATGAGGATGTCAGTGCAACGGGTCATACGACACGAGCTCGACGCCACCAAGTCAAGGCAAGTAACGCGACGTGGCGGCGTCCGAGGCCGGCGGTGGACTCCTCTGCATCACTCGTAGGCGGCGGGCAGGTTCTCCCAGATCGGCGAGGAGGTCGCACCGCGCGCCGTGCCGATGACATGGTGGGAACGACAGCGAGCCTCGTAGCGGTCGTCGTTCATACCCCCGACCACGATGAGCGGATCGTCGGCGGCCGCAGGTCGTCCACCGACCAGGCGCTGGGTACGGGTGGCCTCGGCGCCGCAGACGGTGCAGATCGCGGTCAGCTTGGTGACCTCGTCGGCCAGGGCCAGCAGCGTGGGCATGGCGTTGAAGGGGCGGCCGAGGAAGTCCTGGTCAAGGCCGCTGATGAGGACCGAGCGGCCCTCCGCCGCGAGCAGCTCCGCGATCTCGGGCAGGCCCTCGTCGAAGAACTGGGCCTCGTCGATGGCCACGACCGAGGCACGCATGGCCGTGACCAGCGGCGGGATCTCGCTGCTGTCTGTGACCGACTCGGCCTGCCACGTCACGCCCGAGCGCGATTCGACCGCCCCAGCCTCGGTACGGTCGTCCATGGCCGGGCGCACGAGCAGCACACGGCGACCGGCGATCTCCGCCCGTCGGATGAGGCGCAGCATCTCGTCGGTCTTGCCGCTGAACATGCAGCCTGTGATGAGGTGGATCCAGCCGCCGACCATCGGGACAGTCTAGTGAACCGCGCGGCCACGCTCAGGCGTCGGCTGCAGCGGCATCTGTCGTCGGCTCTGGCGCTTCCGAGTCGACCGCCTCGGGCGGCGGCACCAACCAGGGGATGCAGGCACCGATGCCCTCGCCGGCCACCAGCCCGGCACGCTTGGTCGAGCGGAACGGCGGCACCGCTTCGAGGATGGCGTCGGTCGCCCGTTCGAGCCAGGCGTCGAACACGTCGTCGTCAGTGAGCTCGGGCTCGAAGTCACGCAACACGTTGAACCCACGCCGGGTCAGCCCCAGCTCCAGCGCCAGTAGCGCTCCGTCGCCCTCCAGCCCGACCTCCAGCTCGGAGCGCTGACGGATGACCACGCCGTCCTCGAAGAGGTTGACCCAGGTGGGAATGGCGATGCGTCCGTCGCCGTCCTCGTCGGCCGCGTCGATGACGGCCTCGAGCGCGGAGCGCGTCCCTTCGTCGAGAGGCAGGCGCACCCCGCCACGCCACGATGCGGGGGCCTCCACGTCCCGAAGGGTCTGTCCGTTTTCGACCAGTCGCGGGACCACGAAGGCCTCGTCCGTGACCGACCCTTCGAGGCAGCTCGGCACCAGACCCAGGCGGCCGCTGGCGGGGATGTCCGCGAGGCCGACGCCGACCGCGTCGTAGCCGCCGTCGGGTCCGGCCACATGCGTGACTACCCGGAACTCGTCGCCGAACGCGCGTGGAGCGATGAGCACGTCGAGCACGTTGGGCGCGGCCCAGTGAGCCGCGAACGGGCCCTTGGACTTGTACCAGCCCTTGGCCAGGTCACTGCGGAGCAGGCGGGTCTTGCCGGTGGTCGCCGCCCAGGTCGTGGAGTAGACGTCCTGGGAGCCGGCGAAGGGATGGCTCGGTGCAGTCACCGCGGTCGGCGAGTCATTGCGTCGCGACCCGTCGATGTCGGTAGCCACGTGGACGCTGGCGTGGCCGCCTGTGACCTGGTCGAGTGGGCGGTCGAGCACGACCCTGACCAGCACGTTCCGGCCATCCCGCACGGCCTTCTTGGCCGTGCCCACCTTGAGCAGATGATCCTGATCATCCGATCTGCGCACCGCCGGGGCCTCGCGCACATCGACTTCAGCGAGACCGACAGCGATGATATCGAGCCCATCAGGGGACACGTCCCCGACCTCGTCCTCGATCCAGACGGTGCCCTCGAGCGGCCCGAAGAGGCTGGGCAGGTCCTGCTGCTCGGCCTCCGACCAGTCCGGCAGGACGCAGTCGAACGACCGTTCATCGCCGCACCTGGGCAGGTCCTGCGCAGCGACTGGGGCGGCGATGACACCGGCCACCAGGCCGAGCGAGACCGCCAGGGCCAGGGCTCGCCGCGCGAGAGGACGCGGGCGAGACGGGAGGAAGAGACGACGACTCATCGCGGCGGAGTCTAGAACGGTGCGAACGAACCCGCCCACCGCGCAGCTGCGGGCCGGCTCCGAGCAGGAATCGAAAGACCCGGGCCTCATCAACCCGGGTCCCTCGGACTGAAGTGGGAGGCTGACCGAAGTGCGGTCAGCAGCGACGACTAGTAGTCGTGGGAGTGGCCACCAGCGGCAGCGGGCCTCTCTTCCTCGGGCATGTCGGTGACCAGGGTCTCGGTGGTCAGGACCATGCCGGCGATCGAAGCCGCATGCTGGAGGGCGGAGCGCGTCACCTTGGCGGCGTCGACGATGCCCTTCTCGAACATGTCGCCGTAGACGCCGTTGAGTGCATCGTAGCCGTGGCCGGTCGGCAGTTCGCGGACGGCCGCCACGATGACGGAGCCCTCCTGGCCGGCGTTCTCGGCGATCTGGCGGATGGGCGCCTCGAGGGCCCGGCGGAGGATGGTGATGCCGATGGCGGCGTCGCCATCGAGCTTGACCTCGTCGAGCGCGGGGATGGCCTGCAGTAGCGCGGTGCCGCCGCCGGCCACGAGGCCCTCCTCGACCGCGGCACGGGTCGTGGAGAGGGCATCCTCGATGCGGTGCTTCTTCTCCTTGAGCTCGACCTCCGTGGCCGCACCGACCTTGATGACGGCCACACCGCCGGCCAGCTTGGCCAGGCGCTCCTGCAGCTTCTCGCGGTCGTAGTCGGAGGTGGTCTCCTCGACCTGGGCCTTGATCTGGGTCATGCGGGCCTTGATGGCCTCGCTGTCGCCGGTGCCGTCCACGATGGTGGTGTCATCCTTGGTCGAGACGATGCGGCGGGCGCCACCGAAGTCCTCAGCGGTCACGGAGTCGAGCTTGCGGCCGACCTCCTCGCTGATGACGTTGGCGCCGGTGAGGATGGCGATGTCGCGCAGCATCTCCTTGCGGCGGTCGCCGAAGCCCGGCGCCTTGACGCCCAGCACGTTGACCGTGCCGCGGAGCTTGTTGACGACCAGCGTGGCCAGGGCCTCGCCGTCGATGTCCTCGGCGATGACGAAGACCGGGCGGCCCAGCTGGACGCCCTTCTCGAGCGCCGGGAGCAGCTCGTTGATGGCGGAGATCTTCTTGTCGGTGATGAGGACCGCCGGGTTCTCCATGACCGCTTCCATGCGATCGGCGTTGGTCACGAAGTAGGGGCTGATGTAGCCCCGGTCGAACTGCATGCCCTCGGTGTATTCCTTGTCGAGGCCGATCGACTGACCTTCCTCGACCGTGATGACACCGTCCTTGCCGACCTTGTCCATGACCTCGGCGATGAGCTCACCGACCGCGGGGTCGGCGGCGGAGATGGCGGCCACGGCCGCGATCTGCTCGCTCGTGTCGACCGGGATGGAGTTGGCCTTGAGTCGTTCCACGACGGCGTCGACGCCCTTGTCCAGCCCGCGCTTGACGATCATCGGGTTGGCGCCGGCGGTGACGTTCTTGAGACCCTGGGTCACGAGTGCCTGGCCCAGCACCACGGCAGTGGTGGTGCCGTCGCCGGCCACGTCGTCGGTCTTGGTGGCGACCTCCTTGAGGAGCTGCGCGCCCATGTTCTCGAAGGGCTCTTCGAGTTCCACCTCGCGGGCGATGGTCACGCCGTCGTTGGTGATGGTGGGGGCCCCGAACTTCTTGTCGAGGACGACGTTGCGGCCCTTGGGACCGAGCGTCACCCTTACGGCGTTGGCGAGACCGTCAACACCCTTCTTGAGCGATCGACGAGCGGTCTCGTCGAAGATCAGCTGCTTGGCCACGGTGTGGTGTTTCCTCCTTGGCATGCAACGGCCGAACCCAAGCGGGCCCGGCCGAGCTGCGGATCAGTACGTCTCTGACTAGCCCTCGACGACGGCGAGGATGTCCTTCTGACTGACGATGAGGAGTTCCTCGTCGTCGATCTTGAACTCGGTGCCGGCGTACTTGGCATAGAGGACCTTGTCCCCGACCTTGACGTCCATCGGCTCGCGGTCGCCATCGTCATTCAGCCGACCGGGCCCGGCGGCGATGATCTCGCCCTCCTGGGGCTTCTCCTTGGCCGTGTCCGGTAGGACGATGCCGCTCTTGGTCATCTCCTCACGGGCCATGGGCTGGACGACGAC
>CAVQJC010000013.1:0-8398 GCA_963712745.1 uncultured Chloroflexia bacterium
CTCGCGACCCATGAGCCGGCCATTTCGATCACGGTCGTTCAGCCATTGCGAAGATCCGGCGCGAACGGCCAGGGTCGCCGTTCGTGAGCCCGGCCAGCTGACGGGACCGGGCGCCGAGCCCGGTTGCTGGGCGGACCATGCCCAGAGGGCATAGTCGCAGCGCACCCGACGGTCTCGCGCCCACAAATCTGAGTCTCGCGACCCATGAGCCGGTCGGCTCCTCACGGTCGTTCAGCCATTGCGGAGACCGGCGCGAACGGCCAGGGTCGCCGTTCGTGAAGCCCGGCGCGCGCTGCTCTAGCTGGCTGCAGCCGGCCAGGGTCGCCGTTCGTGAAGCCCGGCGCGCGCTGCTCTAGCTGGCTGCAGCCGGCCAGGGTCGCCGTTCGTGAAGCCCGGCGCGCGCTGCTCTAGCTGGCTGCAGCCGGCCAGGGCCAGCCGACCACCCATCAGCGGGCGGCGGACTCCACGGCTCGGTTCGCGGATGGCGCGCAGGCGCTTCATGGCATCGTTGGCACCACGACCGAAGTAGTCGTGAAGCAGCTTGTACTCGGCGTAGAGCTCGTCGTACACGGCCGCAGCGTCCGGATCGGGCAGGTAGTGCTCGTCCCGCAGCTGTGCCATGGCCGCGGTCGCATCCTCGATGGTGTCATAGCCACCGTTGGCAGCACCCGCCGCCACGGCCGCCCACATCGAGCTACCCAGGGCCGGCGTCTGCGAGGAGGCTGCCACCGAGAACTCGCGCCGCGTCACGTCGGCATAGATCTGCATGAGCAGCTTGTTCTTGTCGGGCAGGCCACCGCAGCCGACGACGTCGTTGATGGGCACGCCGGAGGCCTCGAACGATTCGATGATGGTGCGTGTGCCGAAGGCGGTCGCCTCGATGAGCGCGCGGTAGACCTCCGGCGCCTTGGTCGCAAGCGTGGCCCCGAGGATGAGGCCGGAGAGGTCGACATCGACCAGCACCGAGCGGTTGCCGTTCATCCAGTCCAGCGCGACCAGCCCAGACTGGCCCGGCGTCAGCTCGGCCGCCTCGCGCTCGAGCACGGCGTGGACGTCGATGCCCTCTCGCTCGGCCTGCTCGAAGTACTCGGCCGGCACGAGGTTGTCCACGAACCAGGCGAAGATGTCGCCCACGCCGGACTGACCCGCCTCGTAGCCGAACAACCCTGGCAGGATGCCGTCCTCGACCACGCCGCACATGCCCTCGACGTTGGCCTGCTTCTCACCAAGCACCATGTGGCAGATGCTGGTGCCCATGACCATGACCATGCGGCCGGGCTCGGTCACGGTCGTGGCCGGCACCGAGACATGGGCGTCCACGTTGGCCACGGCCACGGCGGTCCCCGGGCGCAGGCCGGTCCACGAGGCGGCCTCCTCGGTCAGCTCACCGGCCTTCTCGCCGATGGAAGTGACCTCGCGGCCCATCTTGTCGTCGACGATGCTCGACAGGCGAGGATCCAGCGCCGCGAAGTAGTCCTCACCGGGGAAGCCGTCAGCCTTCGACCAGATGGCCTTGTAGCCGGCCGTGCAGCTGTTGCGAGTCTCGTTCCCGGTAAGGCGCCAGATGACCCAGTCGGCCGCCTCGATGAGCCGGTCCGCTTCGTCGTAGACCTCGGGAGCCTCATCGAGGATCTGCAATGCCTTGGAGTAGAACCACTCCGATGAGATCTTGCCGCCGTAGCGCGGCAGCCATTCCTCGCCGCGGTCGCGAGCGGTGGCGTTGATGAGGTCCGCCTCCGGCTGGGCAGCGTGGTGTTTCCACAGCTTCACCCAGGCATGCGGGTTGCGGCGGAACTCGGGCAGCGTGGCCAGCGGCGTGCCGTCTGCCTTGGTCGGCAGCATCGTGCAGGCGGTGAAATCGATACCCACGCCGATGACGTTGGCAGCCTCCACGCCGGCCTCGGAGATGGCCGCGGGGACGGCCTGCTGGAAGGTGCGCAGGTAGTCCTCGGGATCCTGCAGCGCCCACTCGGGCGCCAGCCGCACGTCGTCGTCGGGCGCAGGCAGCGTCTCATCGATGACACCGTTCGCGTAGGGGTACACGCTGCTGCCGAGCTCTCGACCGTCGGCGGCGTCGATGACCACCGCGCGGCCGGACTCGGTCCCGAAGTCGACGCCGATGACGTACTTGGACACGATGGAGTCCCTCCTGCTGTGACTGGCTCTTCTGCTGTTCTCTACTTCTCCTGGACGGTCACGGCTGCGGCGCCGGGCCGGTCGAGTCGCGGATGACGAGCTCCGGGTCGAGGACCGGGTGGAGGTCGCCGATGACCTCGTCTCGCCCGATGGCCAGGTCGACCGCGGCCAGGACCATCGCTTCGGTCGGCATGCGCACCGTGGTCAGCCCGGGCACGCTGTAGGCGGCGAAGGGGATGTCGTCGAAACCGGTGACGGAGACGTCCCGGGGCACGTCCAGTCCACGGCGGTGGGCGGCGTGGAGCATGCCGATGGCGATGACGTCCGTGGGCGCCACGATGGCCGTCGGAGGTTCCGCCAGCGAGACCAGCCGGTCGAAGGCCGAGCAGGCGCCCCGGTAGTCGTTGGTCGTGTCGAGGCGGTACTCGTCGGGCGTCGGCAGATCCTGTCCGTGGACCGTGGCCATGAAGGCGTCCGCGCGCTCGGTGATGTCCCCCAGGCGTCCGCGAGGGCCGGCGAAGGCGAGGCGTTCGTGACCGAGCCCCACCAAGTGGTCGACCACGGCGGCGATGCCGCTGCGGTTGTCGACCGAGACCGTGGGGATGCCGCTGTCCCGCGACCCATGCCAAAGGGCCACCACCGGGATGCTCGTGTTCTGAAGCTCCTCGATGAGGCCGGGCCGGTCGCGCAGGTCGCCGAGGAAGAGAAGGGCGTCGCAGTGGCGCGCCTCGAGGATGCCCCACAGCGCCTCCGCCTCGTCCGCGCTCTGGTGCGCATGGCCAAGAACGACGTTGTAACCACGCTTGTTGGCCTCCAGCGAGGCCGCCTCGATGGCGCCCGCGAAGAACGGGTCGGTGATGTCGCGAACGATGACACCGAGCAGCATGGTCGGTGCCCCGCGCAGGCCGCGGGCCAGGGGATTGGGCCGGTAGCCCAGCTCGCGCGCGGTCTCCATCACGCGCTTGCGGGTTGTCTCTGCGATGGGCACGGCGGTGGAGGTGCCACTCAGCACGCGCGAGACGGTCGACTGTGAGACGCCGGTGGCCTCCGCGATGTCGCGCATCGTCGGGGCCGTCGAGCCCGCTCGGCGACCCGGCCTGCCGAAGTGCCGCGCCGCTGCTGCCGATGCCCTGCTCGCGCTCATCTCTTGGTGCAACCTCCCTGCAGCCGCTAGGGTACAACGGTTTGACCTGGTGCAAACGAGTGCATACACTCGTTTGCACTACCGCAGCGCGGGGGTTCCCGCCAGTGGTCTGAGGACGAGGACGAGCATGCTTGCCACCGCGCCGCCGGCAGCCGGGGACACGCCCGCGACGGCCAAGCCGATCCTGGAGATGCGCTCCATCGACAAGCGTTTCCCCGGTGTGCATGCCCTCGATGACGTCTCCATGGACGTGCTCCCCGGCGAGGTCCACGCCCTCGTGGGCGAGAACGGTGCCGGCAAATCGACGCTGATGAAGATCCTGGCCGGGGTCTACATGCCCGATGGGGGCGACATCGTCTACAAGGGCCAGCCGTATCTGCCGCACACTCCCCGCGAGGCGCGCGACGCCGGCATCGTGACCATCTACCAGGAGCTCAACCTCGTACCCGAGCTGTCGGTGGCCGAGAACATGTACCTGGGCATGGAGCTGCAGCGCGGGCCCTTCCTCGACTGGAGGGCCATGCGGAAGCGGGCTCGCGAGCTGCTCTCGAGCCGGCTGCATCTCGACATCGACCCGCGCACGGCCGTGGGCAAGCTGGGCGTGGGCCATCAGCAGATGGTGGAGGTCGCCAAGGCACTGCTCCACGAGGCCGACGTCATCATCATGGATGAGCCGACTGCGTCCCTGAGCCCGCGTGAGATCGACGACCTCTTCTCCATCGTGCGTGAGATGCGCGACCACGGCGTCTCGACCATCTTCATCAGCCACCACCTCGACGAGGCGTTCGAGCTCTCCGACCGCACGACCGTCCTGCGCGACGGCAAGCTGGTCTCGACCCAGCCGACCAGCGAGCTCGACACACCGGCGCTCATCCAGCTGATGGTCGGCCGGGAACTGGCCTCGCACGACCCCAAGAAGCCGGTCGAGATCGGGGCTGAGGTCCTGCGCGTCGAGGGCCTGACGCGACTCGGCGTCTTCGAGGACGTCTCCTTCTCCGCGAGGGCGGGCGAGATCGTCGGGCTGGCAGGCCTGGTGGGAGCCGGCCGCACCGAGGTCGTCCGCGCCATCTTCGGCGCCGACCCGCTGGAGGGTGGCCGAGTCCTGATGAACGGCGAGGAGGTCTCGATCGAAGAATCCGCGCGATGCCATCGACCACGGCATCGCGCTGCTGACCGAAGACCGCAAGAGCCAGGGCCTGGTGCTGCTCTTCGACGTGCGCGAGAACATCACCCTGCCGGTGCTCGACCGACTCACCCGCACCCAGTTCACCGACACGTCCCGGGAACGCGAGATCGCGGCCGGGTTCATCGACCGGCTGGCCATCAAGGCCTCCAGCCAGGAGCAGCAGGCCCTGAACCTCTCGGGTGGCACGCAGCAGAAGGTCGTGCTCAGCAAGTGGCTTGCCGCCGAGGCCCGGGTGATCATCTTCGACGAGCCCACGCGCGGCATCGACGTGGGTGCCAAGGCCGAGATCTACGAGATCATGAACGAGCTGGTGGCCAATGGCGACACCATCATCATGGTCAGCTCTGAGCTGCCCGAGATCATGGCCATGAGCGACCGCGTGCTGGTCATGCAGGGCGGCCGCATCCGCGGGGAGCTCTCGCGCGCAGAGGCCACCCAGGAACGGATCATGCACTTGGCGACCGCGTCGAACGGAGGGGACGCCGAAGCCAGCCGAGACGGCGCCGACGGCGAGGAGCCGGCGGATGACTGAGTCCAGGTCGGCCGCGGGCAGGTCCAGCGACCTCGTCCGTAGCATCATCTCGGGTGCCGGCCCCGCACTCGTGCTCATCGCCATGGCCGTGGCGCTATGGATCATCTCGCCGGCCTTCCGCTCACCCACGAGTCTCATGCTCATCGGACTCGAGGCGGCGGCCCTGGGACTCGTGGCGGCCGGACAGACGTTCGTCATCCTCACCGGTGGCATCGACCTCTCGGTGGAGGCGATGGTCTCGTTCAGCGGCGTCGTCGCTGCCATCCTCATCGCCGGCACCAACGTCAGCGGCGGCCAGATCGCCGGTGGCTTCCCGTCCTGGATCGCCATCCCCATCGCCCTCGGGCTGGGTCTGCTCATCGGCGCCGGCCAGGGTGTGCTGGTCACCGCCTTCCGCATGAACCCCCTCATCGTCACGCTCGGTGTCAGATCGATCCTGTTGGGATTCGCGCTGGTCCTGTCGCGCGGATCGGGCATCTACATCAAGAAGGACGAGCTGCTCGGCTTCATCACCGGCCGCTTCGACGTCCTCGGCGTGAGCATCCCCATCCCGCTCATCCTCACGCTCATCATCTACGTCATCTGCTGGATCGTCTTGAAGCAGACCAAGTTCGGCCGGTACACCTATGCCATCGGCGGCAACGAGACCGCGGCCCGGCTGTCCGGCGTGCGCACGCACCTGGTCAAGCTCTCGATCTACGGCATCTCCGGCTTCCTGGCTGCCCTGGCCGGCATCCTCGTGATGGGTCGCCTGGAGTCCGGGGCCTATCAGAACGGCACCAACCTCACGCTCATGTCGGTCGCAGCCGTAGTCATCGGCGGCACCGCTCTCACCGGCGGCATCGGCGGCATCTGGGGCACGCTCATCGGAGTCTTCATGATCCGACTGGTCGATGCCGGCCTCGTCTACATGAGCTTCCCGTCGCAGGCCAAGGAGATCATGATCGGCGCGATCATCGTGCTGGCCGTGCTCATCGACACCGCGCGCCGCGGGCAGATCCCGTGGCTGACGTTGCGGCTGAGGGGAGGTGATTCCGGGGACAAGACCTAGGAGGCGTGTGTCCAAACACAGGTGTATGGCTGGCCCGAAGCAGGTCAGCCCGGAGGAAACAGGAGGAGAGTCCATGCGGACCAACTTGAAGTTCGCCGCGATCGGCGCAGCCCTGGTCATCACCGCCAGCGGTGCCGCTGTCGTCGCCCAGGATGAGGAACCCAAGACCATCGGCTTCGTGCCGCCCGCACTCACCAGCCCGTTCCACGTGGCCATGGTGGACGGCGCGACCGCGAGGGCGAACGAGCTGGGTTGGACGATCGACGTCCAGGCCCCGTCAAGCGAGAGCGACTTCGCCAGCTTCGTGACCATCGTCCAGCAGCTGCTCGAGAAGGGCGTCGACGGCATCAGCATCAACCCCATCGGCACCGAATCCGCGGTCACGGCCGTGAAGGCCGCGAACGAGAAGGGCGTGCCCATCCTGGCCCACAACTTCATCACGCCCTTCTCCGAGGGCGAGGTCACCTCGTACATCGGATACGACCAGTGGGGCGGTGCCGAGAAGCTGGCCGCCTACACCTGCGAGCTCCTCGCCGGGAAGTACGGCACCACGGCAGCCGAGACGAGCGGCAAGGTCTACATCCTGCTCGGCATCGACAGCATCTTCAGCCACCGTCGCACGGGCGGCTTCAAGGCTGGGCTCGAGAAGAACTGCCCCAACGTCCAGGTCGTCGATGAGCAGACTGCCAACTGGCTGCGCCAGGACGGTCAGGCCGTCGCGGCTCAGGCGTGGCAGGCGGACCCGGAGATCGACGTCTTCTACGGCAACAGCGACGAGATGGCCATCGGTGCGGCCCTGGCCGGCGAGCAGCTGGGCAAGGTCATCAACGAGGACTTCTTCGCGGTCGGCATCGACGGCAACCAGCCCACCCTGGACCTCCTGGCCGATGGCAATTTCAGCGCCACGCTTGGCGTGGATCCGGTGAACATGGGCGTGACGGTGACCGACACCCTGCAGAAGGTGTTCAACGGCGAGGAGGTCCCGCCGATCCTCCTGACACCGTCGGTCGTGGTCACCCCCGATAACCTCGACGCCTACATCGCCGGCGAGCTCTGGACCGAGCCCGTGGCGGGCGCGCCCGAGCTTGACAACGACATGCCCACGGTCCCGGAAGATATGTAGCGTCGAGGGGCGACATCTTCGCTGGGCCGGTCGGACTTGAAACGGCCGGCCCAACGGCTCACGATTGGGAAGACAGGAGTCGTACCGACTCCAAGAAGGAGGAGTGCAAGACATGGAGCACACTCGAGCACGCCGCTCCGTCGCGCTGGTGACGGCGCTGGCGCTGGCGGTCCCGGCCGCGGTCGGCACGACCGCAGTGGTCTCGGCGCAGGACGGCGCCAAGTTCTGCGAGGGCACGGACATCGTCTTCTTCCCCGGCGGATCGCCGGGCGGAGCGTTCTCCCAGGTCGTCTACAACGGCGCCGTCGCCGCGGCAGAGCACCTGGGTGCGAACGTCGCCTACTCGTGGACGGACTGGTCCGAGGACAAGATGCTCACCCAGTTCAACGAAGCCGTGGCGACGAGCCCGGACGGTATCGCCATCATGGGGCACCCCGGCGACGGACCCTTCAAGCCGCTCATCGACGCGGCCATCGCGGATGGGATCATCGTCACGGTCATGAACACGGAGCTGCCCGAGACCCAGGCCGCATACGCGCCGATCGGCACCGGCTACGTAGGGCAGACTCTTTGGAAGGCCGGCAACGACCTGGCCAAGGAGACCGTCAAGCGCAGTGGCATCCAGCCGGGCGACAAGGTGTTTGTCTGGGGCCTCCTGGCCCAGGAAGGCCGAGGCGAGCGTACCCGGGGCATCATCGACGGTCTGGTCGAATCCGGCTGGACTGAAGGTGAGGACATCGTCTACCTGGAGATGACCCAGGAGATCAACGGCCAGGCGTCGCTGGGCGTCCCGGTCTATGTCGGTATCGCCGAGGCGAACCCGGACCTGGCTGCAGCCATCTTCGACCATGGCGAGATGACCGCCACGGCACAGAACTACTTGGAGGCCGCCGGCCAGGGCCCGGAGGATATCTACGTCTCCGGCTTCGACCTGGCAGTCCCGACCGTGGATGCTGTGCGTAGCGGCTATACGGACCTGGTCATCGACCAGCAGCAGTGGCTTCAGGGTTTCGAGGCGGTCCTCCAGATCTGCCTGACTGACAAGTTCCAGTTCAGCGGATTGCATATCAACACCGGCGGCGGCTTCATGGACGCGGACAACGTCGACGCTCTTGCCGCCCTCGTCGAGCAGCAGAATTCGCTAGGTGAGCACAGAACGCGTCGCTAGTAGTGGCGCGCAGACTGACGGGGGCCTTGGCCCCCGTCAGTCCACGAGTAGTGACCGC
>CAVQJC010000014.1:0-72140 GCA_963712745.1 uncultured Chloroflexia bacterium
TGAACACGATTACTTCCTTCGGGAAGGTGCCGGACCCGAGTCGTCCGCGGTCAACGAGCCCGACGTCGCGCAGGCCAAGGGCAACCGCGAGCCGCGAGGCGACCGTCTCGGAGTCTGGCCAAGTGAAGGAGCCCGAGGCGTGGGCATCGTATTGCGTCCGCATGATCATGTCGTTCAAGCGAGCCCCAAGACTCGCAGTTGAGTGATGGCCCGTTCGGCGAAGATCGGTAGGTCACGAAGCGCCTTGGCTACCCATGGAGTACCGAATGGTGCCCGACCCAGTCCATCGCAGCGATGAGGTTGAGGACTCGTCCGGCGAGTGCGGCCTGCTGTACCTCCGCACAACCCGCGTCATCCTTCGAACTCTGGCGGCAGTAGAGCTCGAGTCGGTCCGGGACGGCTGCTGCCTTGTAGCTCAAGCCTGCAAGATCAGGTGAAGGCGAGCCCCAACTGCATGTCTCCCAGTCGATCGGAACCAGGGTAATCGCGTCCTCCACGACGGTGACCAGGATGTTCTTGGGCTGCAGATCACCGTGGACAAGCGTTGGTGGGAGGCTACTCGCTAGGCGATCCAGCTCCGACCACCGCGCGTGGAGCATGCCGAGCACATCATCGACCCGATCCAGCCGGGCGCGACCTTCCTCATCGACCGACTTGTGTCTGAGCCCGGTCTCCACCCACGACTTGGCCCCGCCCAGATGCCTCGCGTAGCGTCCAACGCTATCGCGTGGAATGCCCTTCGGCGCCTGGCCGGTGAAGGTTGATCTACATGCGTCAGCCACGAATGAGCGCCAAGACACGCCCCGTATCATCAGGCTCGAACCTGACCGACCCCATATCCTCGAGGAAGATCAGGTGAAATCACCCTTCTCTGAGACGCCGAACTCTCGCGGAAAGGCGAATGGCATCTTGGGCCGAAGCGTGCTGTAAACGGTTCGCTCCACGAGCACGTCTCGTGTTCGCCGCTTCTTGGCGATGATGGACTCGCCTCGCGGTCCCGCTCCGAGTAGCCGATAGACATGTGACGCCGAAGTCTCCTTCAGTATCGCCGCCTCCAAGGGCAGTGCCTGCAAGCCGCTCAGACGTGACCATTCGTCCCTCGCCTCGGCAACATGCGAAGGACTCGCGGCTCGGTCGTCATCGGTCATCGGTGCCCTCTGTGGCGCGCGTCCCGGCCGGAGCGATGGCGACTGGGACGTGCTGCGAGTCATCACAGTGCGACGCTCATCCGATGTGCATCGGACATCGCCTGCTCATGGAGACTCGCCTGGAGATCTCCAGCCACTGGGCGGCTCCGGCGTCGAGCCGAACGACCATGTCGCAGTGCTCGAGTGTGCGTCAGCCGATGCGCGATCATCAGTGTCGTGCGTCCTTTCATCAGCCGCTCCATCGCCTCCATGATCGCCGCTTCCGTGTGTGATGTCGACTGCACTGGTCGGCTCGTCAAGGATCAGGATGGGCGCGTCCTTCAGGAACGCCCTGGCAATCGAGATACGCTGACGTTCTCCGCCCGACAGACGCATGCCGCGCTCGCCCACGCGTGTGTCGTAGCCGTCTGCGAGCCCCTGGATGAATTCGTGGACTCAGCTGCGCGCGCCGCGGCCTCGATCTCCCGTAGCGACGCGTCAGGCCGTAGCGTAGGCGATGTTCTCCCAGACGCTGGTCGAGAAGAGGACTGGCTCCTGTAGGACGATCGCGAACTGACTCCGCAGGTCGGCCAGTCGGTACTCGCGCAGGTCGACCCCGTCCAGGAGGATGCGATCCCGACGTCGGATCGTAGAAACGGCTCACCAGGCTCACCAAGGTCGTCTTCCCAGCACCAGTCGTTCCCGCGATGCCCAGCTTCGTACCTGGCTCCAAGACCAACGAGAGTCCGGAAAGCACCGCCGAGACTCCCCTTCGTAGCTGAACGAGACGTCGCGGAACTCAAGGCGTCCCAGCGCTCGCTTCAGAGGCTCGCCCGTGAGGCGCATCCGGGACATCGGAGGGCGACGTCCAGCAGTTCGAGCGCGCGATCGGCACTCGCGAGTGCGTTCTGGATGCTTCCTGCTTCGGCGGGCCAGGGTTCGAAGAGGCTCGTACATCATCGCCGACGTACCCCAGGACGAGTAGCAGGTCCCCGAGCGTGAGAGCGCCATCGATCACGAGTCTGGCGCCCACGAAGAGCGTCGAGTGCCGTCCCGCTCGCGATCGTCAATCCAAGCAGCAGGCCGAAACACGCTCTCGGTGGTCGCCAGCCGCAGCTTAGCTCGCAGCGCTGTCGCCAGCGTGACGCTCGAACCGTGTCGGCCTCGCGTGCCTTCCTGACCGAATGCCTTGACCACGCGAATGCTGGTGAGGACCTCCTGGACGACCGAGAAGGCAGAACTCTCAGCCTTCTTGGCGACGTGAGATTGCTCGACGAAGTCGCCCGCGGATAGTATCGGGTGAGGATCAACATGAACGGAGCCACGATCAAGGCGACTGCCAGCAACTGCCAGCTGATGCTGGAGGATGATGTAGAGCATCGCACCGAAGGTCACCGCCGCACCGACCAAGGGAATGGCACCTTCGATGGCGACACGCTGGACAGCCGAGGCGTCGTACTGGATGCGATACGCCGCGTCGTACGTACCCTTGCGTCGTGGTAGCCGAACGAGAGCCGCTGCACGTGGCGGAACAACATGCTGCGGAAGCGGAGCAGCAGCCTCTCGCCTGTGAATAGCGGAGAGCAGATCTGTGGCCAGACTCATGGAGCCGAGAGAGCAGCGACTACGACGACCAGCAGCACCGACGCAAGAAGGAGGTCGAAGGATCGTCGTGGCCCACGCTGGCAGGATGAGACTCGAGCACTGGAGATAGCGGCTCGTCCCCGAGGACATTGTCGACGACGATCTTCAGCGGCAGGGGCGCGAGCAGCGCCAGAGGTGTCGCCAGCATCGTCAGGCCGAAGATCGTGCCACGATGTGGACCCAATACGGACGGGCCTCCTCGAACAGGAAGCGGATAGAGCCCGATGTCGCTGCGGGGCTAGCCTCCGGCTGGGTCGCGGGACTGTTCAGTCTTGCTCATGGCGAGCTCATCGGCCGGCAACAGGTGAAGGCCGCTCGACGCGTCGATCTGCGGCGCGCCAGCAGGACGACCACAGCTACAGGACGCAAAGCGACGCCAGCCAGCGATCCGATCCGTGCGTCGAAGCGCCCACCCGCGCCGAAGCGGAAGTGCGACAACAGCCGCGACCAGCAGCCGCCAACCGACACCCGCGGCCACACCCTCCACCGCACCATCTGGTTGCCGTGGCCGTGCTCCTCGACCGTGCCGATGAGTCGCGCAGACGCGAACGAACCCGTCCGCACCTCGAGGTCCCACGAGTCGTAGTCGCCACCGCGGCGCACCGCAGCACCCGACTCGATGAGCCGCTCCTCGACGACCCGCAGCCGCGCTTCCATCGACTGCCACTCCTCGCTCCACTCCTCCAGGCGGATGACGCGCGGGAAGGTGAAGCCCTTCGCGCCACGACGACGGAACGGCGTGAGTCCACCGGCGATCCGGCCCCGGGTGCGGTAGAGCGACTGGCCCAGCACCAGCCCGGCCAGCAGCACCACCCGCCGCAGGAACACGCCCGTCGCCAGTCGTTGGTGACGCAGCCCGTCGACGGCCACCGCGAGGCTCATCACCACCGAGGCGCCGCCCATGAGCAGCGCGGCCGGCCAGGCCCACAGCAGCGGCGACCACGTGAGCCCCACGAGTCCGACCAGCAGCAGCCCGGCGATGGCCATCCACCAGTCGGGCATGAGCGGCGCGAAGGCCAGGTGCGAACCGCGCTCGTAGATGGACTGGAACGGCGCGCTCCCCCAGCGTGCCGCCGTAGATGCCGGAGTCGAACAGCGGCGCCGGACGAGCGCCCGGCCCGTAGAGCTGGCCCGGCCAGGTGATGTGTCCCAGGCGGTTGAAGCGTGACGGCCACTTCTGCTCCAGCAGCGCCTCCGCGTAGCCGTAGCCACGCTGCTGCTTGAGGTAGCCGCGCGCCGTGGTCCGGCGGTGATGCCAGACCATGGCCCCGGCAGAGAAGCCGATGGTGCCGCCGTTCTCCTGGATGCGCCAGCCCACGTCGACGTCGTCGCCGGCGGTCCGGTAGCGCGTGTCGTAGCCGCCGATGGCCCGCAGCGCCTCGGTCCGATAGGTCGAGTTGCAGCCGGGCACGTGCTCGGCGATGGTGTCGCTGATGAGCACGTGGTTCGGTCCGCCCGGTGCCAGCGCCACGAGGTCCGCCATCTCGCCGTCGCCGGGCGGCGGCAGGTTCGGCCCGCCTGCCCCATCGACGCCGTACTTCATGTACGTCCAGGCGATGTAGCGCAGCCAGTCCGGGTCGGGATAGGCGTCGTCGTCGATGTAGGCGGTGATCTCGCCGGTCGCCTGGCGCATGCCCTCGTTGCGGGCAGCCGACAGGCCCTTGTTCTCCTGGCTCGTGAGCCGGACGTCGTAGCGCGCGGCGATGGCCGCGGTGTCGTCGGTCGAGCCATCGTCGATGACGATGACCTCGTAGTCGGGGTAGTCCTGGACCGCCAGCCCGTCGAGGCAGTCGCCGATGAACTTCGCGCCGTTGTAGCTGCAGCAGACCACGGAGATGCGGGGCCACTCGAGATCGTCGCGGGAACGGCACCTCGTCGTAGGCCTCCGACAGCGCGGCCAGGGCCGGCTTGGGCTCGCGCTCCCGCGTGGTCAGGCCGAAGTCCCAGTCCTCGACGGCCACGCCGCTGCGGGCCCACTCGTCGGTCCAGGCGAACACGAACGTCGCCGGAGCCGCCGGCCGCGAAGGCGGCCCGCACCTGCGTCGAGACCAGGTGCGCCTGGAACTCGGCGCCCTTGCGCATGGCTGTCCGCCCCCAGCTCGGCGATGACCACGGGCCGGTCGGGCGAGAGGTTCTGCAGCCGGGCCACGTAGCGCTCGAAGTCCTCGTCGTCCTCCAGGTACACGTTCCACGAGTCGTAGTCGATGCCGCGGACGCGCAGGTACTCGGTGGAGGGGTAGTTGACGTACGTCACGAGCGCACCCGGGTCGGCCGCGTGGACCGTCGTCGGCCAGACGCTCCAGGAAGGCCTCCACCGCGTGCGCTCCGTGCCAGCGCACGATGCGCGAGGGGATCTCGTTGCCGATGCTGAAGGCCAGGACGCGCCGGGTGACCCACGCATGGCTGCGAGGCTCGCGACCACCCGCTCACGGATCTCTGCGCGGGAGCCCGCGTCTGGTCGAGGAACGTGATGTGCTCCTCCCAGGGCAGGTCGACCGCCACCCACAGACCGTGCTGCGAGCGCGGTGTCCAGCAGCCAGCGCGGCGGCACCGTGTAGACGCGGATGGCGTTGATGCCGGCGGCCGCCATCTGGGCGAAGTCGGCATCGGCCTTCACCGGGTCGTAGCCGTCGTCGTCGGGCGCGGACGGCAGGAAGGTGCCGTAGGTGACGCCCTTGACCCACAGCTTCTCGTCGCCCGACGTAGAGGAACCGGCCGGACACGCGCGGACGCAGCTCCCCGGCCGGGCGGGGTCGGGACGCGGCCGGACGAGCCGGCCCATGGGCACCGGCGCACGGGCGCTCGCAGGCTTCGTCGTCCGGCTCGCGCTCGCCACGCGCACCTCGAGCCTCGGTCATGATGCGCACCCATGAACGTACTCGTCACCGGCGGCGCCGGCTACATCGGATCCCACACCGTGCGCGAGCTGCTCGCCCGCGGCCATCGCGTCGTCGTCTACGACCTCGAGCCGATCGACCCCGACGGCCCCATCGCGGCGGCGACCAGCGTCGTCGGCGACGTGGCCGAGACCGAACGCCTGGCGGCCCTCCTGCGCGACGAGGCCATCGACGGCGTCATCCACTTCGCCGGTCGCAAGTTCGTGGCCGAGGCCATGCGCGATCCCGGCCGCTACTTCCGCGTCAACGTGGCCGGCTCGCTGTCCGTGCTCGAGGCCATGGTGGCGGCCGGCACGTCGCTCATCGTCTTCAGCTCCAGCTGCACCGTCTACGGCACACCCGAGACCAATCCGGCCACCGAGGACATGCCGCTGCAGCCGGAGAACCCGTACGGCACGAGCAAGATGATGGTCGAGCAGATGCTCGAGTGGTACGGCCGCATCCACGGCGTCCGCTCGCTGAGCCTGCGCTACTTCAACGCCGCCGGCGCCTCCTTCGACGCCGCCCTCGGCGAGCACTTCGACAAGACGCTGATGCTCATCCCCATGCTCATGCAGGCCACGCTGGGCCTGCGCGAGCCGCTCGACATCTACGGCACCGACTACCCCACGCCCGACGGCACGGCCATCCGCGACTACATCCACGTGGTGGACCTCGCGGACGCGCACATCCGCGCGCTGGAGGCAGGCGCCGCGCCAGGAGGGCGCGGCGGTGCTCAACCTGGGCACCGGCGTGGGCTCCTCGGTGAAGGAGGTCATCGGGCTCATCGAGGAGGTCACGGGCCGCCAGGTGCCGGTGCGCTGGGCCGACCGCCGCCCCGGTGACGCGGTGGCGGTGTGGGCGGACCCGACGCAGCGCCAGGCGCGGCTCGGCTGGGAGGCCCGAGCACGACCTGCGGGCCATGGTGGAGAGCGCGTGGGAGTGGCATTCGTCTCATCTGGGGGAGTGATCGATGGAGGACCGCCGGGTCTCAGGTCAAACCGCAGCGATCGCGCCGTCGATGGGGATGACCACGCGACCGTGTCTGCACCATTCGTACGGGCCCGTTCTCGCACCTCCGCAGACTTGAAGGCCTCGATGGTCAGGCCGATACCATCGCGCAGTGGACGCGCGGCTCCCACCCGTAGCGGTCGACTGGATCTTGTCGATGATCGGACGGCGCCGCTCGGGATCGCCCGGTCGGGCACTGGTGAAGTGCAGCTCGCTCGAGCTGCCGGTGGCCTCGAGGATGTGTTCGGCCAGCTCGCGGCACGGTGATCTCGTGCGGATTGCCGAGGTTGAAGACCTCGCCGTCGATGTCGCGCGTCCATGATGACGTGGCTCGAGTCCCGCGACGAGGTCGGAGACGTAGCAGAAGCTGCGCGTCTGGCTGCCGTTGCCGTGGACGGTCAGCGGCCGACCCGCGAGCGCCGCCGACACCATCTCCGGGATGACGCGACCGTCGTCGCGGCGCATCGCAGGCCCGTAGGTGTTGAAGAGGCGCACGATGTTGGCCTGCGACGCCCGATTCGCGCCGGGAGGCGAAGAGCAGCGCCTCGCCGAAGCGCTTGGCCTCGTCGTAGCAGGAGCGCGGTCCGATCGGGTCCACGTTGCCCCAGTAGGTCTCCGGCTGGGGGTGGACCAGCGGATCGCCGTAGACCTCCGACGTCGAGACGAACAACAGACGCGCGCCGACGTTGCGTGGCGACATCGAGCAAGCGGTACATGCCCAGGGCGTTGGCGCGCATGGTGTGGACCGGCATGCGGTCGTAGTCGACCGGGCTGGCCGGCGACGCCAGGTGGGCGATGACATCGACGTGGATGCGCCGGCGTGTGGGCCACGTCCGCGCTCGATGAACTCGAACCGCGGGTCGCCGAGCAGGTCGGCGACGTTGTCGACGCTGCCCGGTCGAGAGGTCGTCCACGACGACGACATGGTGTCCCTGCCGTCGAGCAGGCCCGGCTGAGGTGGCTGCCGACGAAGCCGGCACCACCGGCGACCATGACCTTCATACGAGGGCCTCCGCTCGGTGGTGCGGCTCCGTCCGCGACCGACGCCGAGGTAGCGCAGGCCCGACGTGACGGCAGTCGTCGGGATCGAGCATGTTGCGGCCGTCGAGGACCAGGTCGCCGCGCATCCGCGCCACGACCTCCCCCAGCGGTACCGTCGGCGAACTCGCGCCAGTCGGTCAGGATGGCGAGGGCGTCGGCGTCGTCGACGGCGTCGAGCCGCCGTCGGGCACGAGCTCCACGTGCAGCCGCGGCGGCAGCATGCTCTGCGGTCGGCTGCGACGGGTCGAAGGCGACGACCTCCGCGCCTTCGTTGACCAGCAGCTGGACCACCTCGGTGGCCGGCGATTGGCGTGTGTCCTCCGTGTCGCCCTTGAAGGTCAGGCCCCAGACGGCGATGCGCTTGCGGTCGAGCGAGCCCAGCGCCTCGCGCAGCCGGCGGACGGTCCGCGTGCGGGCGTAGTCGTTGACCTGCTGGACCGCGCTAAGGAACGGCGTGGGAACACCGGTGGCCTCACCCATGTAGCGCAGGGCCGCGGTGTCCTTGGGCAGGCAGCTGCCGCCGTAGCCGATGCCGGGGCGGAAGAAGTGACTGCCGATGCGATCGTCCTGGGCCACGCCGTCCACGACCTCGTCGACGTCGACGCCCATCGGACTCGCACAGCTGGGCGATCTCGTTGATGAAGGAGATGCGCGTGGCGAGGAAGGTGTTGGCGACGTACTTGATCATCTCCGCCGTCCGGCGGGTGGTCAGCACCACCTCGCCCGGCAGGCCGCGATAGAGGTCGGCCACCGCCTGCGGCATCGTCGTGGGTCCGCGGCACCAACGACGATGCGGTTGGGCTCGAAGAAGTCACGGACCGCGCGACCCTGCTGCAGGAACTCGGGGTTGGAGACGATCGATCGGCTGCGCGTGACCTTCGCGGGTCTCACGGCAGAGGATGGTCTCGAGCATGTCGCCGGTGCCGATCGGTGAGGTCGACTTGTTGACGACGATCGGTCCGGTGCCGTTCAGCGAGCGAGCCACCGAGTGGGCCGCGGCACGGAGGTTGCGCAGGTCGGAAGCTCCGCCCAGCGTCTGGGGCGTGTCGACCGCCAGGAAGATGAACTCGGCCTCGGGGACGGCCTCCTCGTAGTCCGTCGTGAAGCGGAGCCGCTCGGCGGCGACGCCTTCGGCGATGAGCTGGGGCAGGCCGTCCTCCTGGACGCGCAGGACGCCGCGGCCGAGCTCATCGACGAGCTCGGCGTCCTTGTCGACGCCGGTGACCTGGTGACCGAGGTGCGCGAAGCCGGCGGCCATGACCAGGCCGACATGCCCGCAGCCGACGATCGGCGATCCGACGAGCGGGTGACCTGCTGACGTCCACGTCAAGCGAGAGGTACACGAAGCGAGCCTCCTCTGGCAGTAGTCCAACGATCCGAATCCGATGACTCGGCACGGCAAAAATCGGTTGACAGGCTGTTATCCCGGTTAACGCGGGTTTAACCCGGTTAACAATCTGTTAGAGGAAAGGAAGGACGAAAGGGTTGCATCCGATGCCCAGAAACCTGCCGGAGGGACTCCCGCGGAGCGGCCCTAGGAAGCCTGGAGCTTCTCGGTTTCGCCCTTCTCCTGGGACTTGGCCCTCTGCGCATTGGCCTGAGCCTTGCCGTCCGGTTCCGGCTGACCGTTCACCGACGAGCTCGCGTCCGTCGGGGACCGACCCTTCGACTCCTGTTCGGGCTACTTCTCAGCCTTGCCCGTGGCCTGGAAACCGCTGCTGGCCTTCGGCTGGGCCTGGGCCTTCGGCTGGGCCTGGTCCTGCTGCCGAGCCTGCGCCTTGGGCTCGGACCTGGGCGGCGTCGGGGGACCGGCGACCGGACCGGCGCCCGTCCGTGACCTGGCGTCGGCCTGGGACTTCGGCTTGGTCGCGGTCTTGGTCGTGGCCTTCTGTGTCGCGGACTTGGCCCTGGCATCGGCTTTGGCCTTGGGTGCCTGGGTCTTGGCCTTCTGTGTCGCGGCGTTGGTCCTGGCCTTCTGAGCCGGCGTCTTGACCTTGGCCTTCCGTGACTTGGCGTTGGCCTGGGACTTCGTCTTGGCGATCTGCGTCCCGGTCTTGGCCTTGTTTGACTTCATCCTGTCCCGCGCCGCCGTCTTGACCTGAGCCGCCGGCGCTGCCTTCGAGGCCGACCGGGACTTGCCCGCGCCGACATCGGCCGTCGATGCGGGCTGGTCCTTGGATGTGGCCCTGGCGTTTGCTTGCGCGGGTGCGTCGACGACTGGCGAGACCGGCCCGGGCGCAGGTTGCTGGATGAGACCGGGGCCGGGTTCCGGGAACGTCACGACCGCTGTCAGCGTCTCGGGGCGGAACCACGCGTCGGCGGCGACACGGTGCTGAACATCGACTGCGCCATGCGCCCTGCCGGCTCGATGACTTCCGTCGCGACCACGCCGGCGGCGGCTAGAACGCCGGCACTGCCCACGCTCGCCACGAGTAGAGCGACGCACGACGGTGGTCAGGGCCTGCAGCCGAACCAGCGACGTGGTGCGTGGCGCGGCGGCAGTCGCGACGTTCTGCCAGAACGTGCGCCAGATGGTGACCGCATCCCCGAACCGGATCGCGGCACGGAAGCGACGCGGAGCAGTGGACGGCGGCTCACGATCGATGCGCTGCTGGATGCGCTCGGCGAGCCCGACGGGCGGCACCACCGGCGTCGCTGTGAGATAGCGGTGCAGCAGACTCGACGTCCTGCCGGCTGGCTGACTCATGCGGGGCCGTCCTCGAGGATCTCGCGTAGTCGCTTGAGGCCACGATGCAGCTGGGCCTTGACGGTCCCCTCCGGACGCCCGGTCGTCTCGGCGATCTCCAGGATCGAGAGCTCCCCGAAGTAGCGCAACGAAACGACGTGACGGTACAGCTCGGGTAGCTGCTGGACCGCAGCCCGAACATGGGCCCGCTCCTCAGCGTGCATAGCCTCCGCCATCGGGTCGCGGGCCGCATGCGGGATGGACAGGGCTGCGTCGGTCGAGTGGCGTCGTGGCGCGCTCGCCGCCGCGATCGGTCGGCCGACCGTCGCCAGGCTTCACGAATGGCGATGCGCGTCAGCCAGGCGGCCGGATGGCCGTCACCACGGAACGCACCCAATGCCCGATACGCCAGCACGAAGGTCTCCTGCGTCGCCTCTTCCGCATCTTCCACCCGACCGAGCACTCGATAGCACGTTCGGAAGACCCTCGGCGTCTCCCGTTCGACGAGGAACTGGAAGGCCCTTCGGTCCCCGGCCACGAGGGCCTGGGCGAGGGCGTGGTCGGCCTCGTCAAGGATGAGGCGTCCGGGGCCCGCAGAGGTTGCACGCAGACCGTCGCGATCGCGCGCCGGTCGACCCCTGAAGGCCGCGCGGACTCGTCTGTCATCGCCGGACTCTCGAGCCCGATCGAAGGCGGAGGCCGGGTCGGAGGGTGGGTCGGCGAAACGCATGGACAGCAACGTGGCTCCCGTTCACGGGGTATGTACATCTCACGGCGGGGACTGGGGACCACCGCGGGCTCTGCACGGTCGCGCCGTCCGGGAGGGCCTCACCTACACCGTATGAGGGACGATCGGTACTAAGCAATACCACGTACCGGCGACGAAGCCAAAGCGTTGCCAGAACGCAACGGCCAGCGCGCCTGCGTCGCGAGGTCGGAACGTTCTGCGTAGAACCGCCCGTGTCGGCCAGAGTGGTGCAGCCGGGTCCGGTGCGCTTGATGGGCACTAGTCAGCCGCGGGACCATCGCGGGCCTTCCCGACGACCGTCTGACTGACCATAGTCAGGGGCACGGATTACGTATCGGGGAGTCATCCCGCACTCATGTATCTACATCCCAACTCCCAGCCTCGTTCCACCCCTTCGGGGACCGCCTCGCCGACCCGGACCGCGATCCCGGTCATGGAGAGCCATGACATGCGCGTCGTGGGCCTCGGCCCGGCGTCCGACCAGTTGAGGATGTCCGTCGCCGACATGGACGTCGTCCACGTCGCCAGGGCGAAGGTCGACATCAGGATGTGCCCGGTCTGCCCGGTGCCGCATCCCGCCTAGGCCAGACTCACCGCGACAGGCCAGCTTCGCGGCGATCGGCCAGCCACCAACAACCAGCCAGCGAACGACGAGGGCCCCGGAGCAGATCCGGGGTCTTGTCCTACCCGCCGGAATCGAGGTAGGCCAGCACCGCCAGCACGCGACGGTGCCCGTCTGTGGAGCCCGGCAGGTCGAGCTTGCCGAAGATGCTGCTGATGTGCTTCTCGGCCGCGCCCTCGGTGATGGTCAGCAGCTCGGCGATGCCCGCGTTGGTGCGCCCCTCGGCCATGGCCGCGAGCACCTCTCGCTCACGCGGCGTGAGGGCGGCCAGCCGGTCGTCGCGGCGGCGCTGGACCATCAGCTGCGCGACCACCTCCGGATCGAGCGCGGTGCCGCCCCCGGCCACGCGCCGCAGGGCATCGGTGAAGTCGCGCACGTCGGCCACGCGGTCCTTCAGCAGGTAGCCCACGCCGCCGGCACCATCGGCCAGCAGCTCCGAGGCGTACTGCGCTTCCACGTACTGGCTGAGCACGAGCATGGGCGAACCGGGCACCAGGCGTCGCGCCTCGATGGCCGCGCGCAGGCCCTCGTCACGCTGGGTCGGCGGCATGCGCACATCGACCACCGAGACGTCCGGCCGATGCTCGACCACGGCCGCCACCAGCGAGGGACCGTCGCCCACCGCGGCCACCACCGTGCCCACGCCATCCTCGATGAGCCGCACCAGTCCTTCGCGCAGCAGTACCGAGTCCTCCGCGATGGCTACTCGAAGCGTCGCCTGTTCCATGCCCCGATGATGCCCGAGCGCGAGCGCCGGGACTTGCCCGAACGGCCGGGGTAGGGCTAACCCCACCCCCAGGACACCCGCCAGCCCATCCCCAGGACTCCCGCTGCCCGGATTGGAGCGGACGGCGCACAGCCCTAGCGTCGTACCTGCCCAACACACCGATCGCGGCCCTCCCCGGCCGCGGCACTCACACCATCACACCACGAGAGGGAAGTTGACGATGACCCTGCTACGCGACCTGGGGCGCCGGAGGCTCCGCACCACGCTCACCATCCTCGGCATCACCATCGGCATCTGGGCCCTGGTGGTGTTCGGGTCGATGGCCAACAAGATCAACGCCATCGTCGACGGCGGCAGCCAGTTCTACTCGGACAAGGTGACCGTCGCAGCGCGCGGCTCGGGCATGGGCTTTGGCCAGCCGCTCGACATCAGCACGGTCGAGACGATCGAGGCCATCGACGGCGTGGCACTGGCAGTGCCCTCGATCGGCATGCCCATCGAGGACGAGATGTCCGGCGCTGGCCTGGGCATGGAGTACATCTCCGGCCAGGTGGCCGGCGCCGACCAGGGCCTGGAGAGCTACCAGCTCAACATCGCCACCGGTCGCGAGCTGACGGCGGCCGACGAGGGCTCCTACGTCACGGTCCTCGGCTCCGACATCGCGCGCCAGTACGGCGCCTCGGTCGGCAGCACGGTCGACATCCGCGGCCGGGGCTTCGAGGTCGTGGGCATCCTGGAGCCCACCCTGACCATGCCCGACAGCTCCGCGATGATGCCGCTGGCGGCAAGCCAGGAGCTGTTCGTGGGCATGATCCCCACGATGTTCGCCGACGAGCTCGATCCCGCCGAGGTGGTCAGCGGCCTCACCGTCTACCCCCAGCGCGGCGTCGACCCCGAGGCGCTGGCTGAGACCATCCGCGCGGCCGAGCCGACGCTGGAGGTCATGTCCGGCTCCGACTTCGACGAGCAGATCGGCTCGGCCACGGCCATCTTCAACGCCATCCTCGTGGGCATCGCCCTCCTCAGCCTGGTCGTCGGCGGCCTCTCGGTCATCAACACCATGGCCATGTCCGTGGCCGAGCGCACCCGCGAGATCGGCATCAAGCGCGCCATCGGCGGCAGCCGCAGCCGCATCGTGGGCGAGCTGGTGGCCGAGTCCGCCCTCATCGGCTTCCTCGGCGGCGTGATCGGCCTGGCCGGCGGTGCCATGGTCGCCATCATCGGCAACGAGCTGGGCCGAGAGTCGGGCTTCCTGCTCTTCATGCTCACGCCCTCGACCGCCATCACCGCGGTGCTCTTCTCGACCGGCCTGGGCGCTGTCGCCGGCCTGGTCCCGGCCCTGCACGCGGCGCGCCTCGATCCGGTCGCTGCCCTGCGCTACGAATGACCGACACCCGATACCCGACAGACCGAGCCATCCAACGACGAAAGGAAACCGACATGACCAGCAACGTGCTCATCGAAGGGCGAGACCTGCGCAAGACCTATCAGCTGGGCAAGCGAGCGGCCGTCCCAGCCCTGCGCGGCGTGGACGTCAGCATCGCCGAGGGCGAGATGGTCGCCATCATGGGCCCCTCCGGCTCGGGCAAGTCCACGCTCATGCACATCCTGGGCCTGCTGCACGCACCGGAGGCCGACGGAGGCCCGCGGCCCGAGCTGTGGTTCGAGGGTCGGGACATGACCCGCCTGGGCGAGTCCGAGCGCACCCGCATCCGTGCCAAGCGCATGGGCTTCGTGTTCCAGTCGTTCAACCTGGTGCCCACCCTGACCGCGATGGAGAACGTGGCGCTCGCCTGCGACTATGCCGGCATCAAGGGCACGCCCGCACAGGCGGCGGCCGAACACGCGCTGCGCCTGGTGGGCCTCGATGACCGGGCCGGCCACCGCCCCGCGGAGCTCTCCGGCGGCGAGCAGCAGCGCATCGCCACCGCGCGTGCCCTGGTCAACCGCCCCTCGCTCATCCTCGCCGACGAGCCCACCGGCAACCTCGACTCCGTGCGCGCGCGGGAGGTCCTGGGCCTGTTCCGCCGCTTCAACCGCGAGCACGGTCAGACCATCGTGCTGGTGACGCACGACGCCGAGGTGGGCGACGCCTGCGACCGGGTCGTGCACATGCGTGACGGCCTCGTGGCCGAGCACGGCGCCATCACGCTCCCGCCGGCGGTCGTGAGCGTGCCCGGGGCGGCCATGCCCACCGCGGCATGAGCCTCGCGGAAGGACACGGGCTTGGTGGTAGGGTCGAGATGATGGACCACAGCGGGGGCGCGCCCACCGGCGCGACGGGCGGGGCGCGGACTCTCTCCTTGCGCTCGTTCCTGCTGTCCCCGCTCGACCCGGCCACCTGGCGGGCGGCCCTGGCCATCCTCATCGGCGTGGCCGTCACGGGCATCGGCTTCAACGGCCTCTTCATCATCTGGTCCATCGGCGGCTCGCTGCTGGCCGTGCTCATCGGCATCCCCATCATCGGCTTCGGCATCGAGGCCATGCGCTACGTCGCGCGAGCCGAACGCTGGCGCATGGAGCTGGTCGACGGCGTGCCCGTCCTGGCCCACCCCTACCGGCCCATCGACTACTCGCCCAACGCGCCCTACGGCGACTGGCTGAAGCAGTACGCCGAGGGCCAGTTCCTCGATGCCAGCCGCTGGCGCGACGTGGTCTACGCGCTCATCGCCTTCCCGCTCGCACTACTCGAGTTCATCCTCGTCCTGGCGCTGTGGGCGGTGGTCCTCGGCCTCGTCATCGGCACCATCACGCTGCTCAGCGGCGCGGCCGCCACGTACGAGCCGGTTCCGCCCATCGCGCCGGTCGTCACCACGGTCATGGCCCTCGCACTCCTGCCCGTGGCCTCGTTCGTCACCCGCGGCATGATGGTGGTCCACCGCTCCATCGTGCAGACGCTGCTCTCCGTGGACCCCACCGAGGCCCTGCGCGAAGATGTGGAGCGGCTGCGCGAATCGCGTTCTGCGGCCATCGAGCTGGAGGCCTCCGAGCTGCGGCGCATCGAGCGCGATCTGCACGACGGCGCCCAGCAGCGGCTGGTGATGCTGGCCCTGGACCTGGGCCGGGCGGAGGAGAAGATCGACAGCGATCCCGTGGCCGCCAAGCAGCTGGTAGCCGATGCCCGTGAGCAGTCGCGCCTGGCGCTGGCCGAGCTGCGGGACCTCGTGCGCGGGACGGCACCGTCGATCCTCATCGACCGCGGGCTGGTCGCGGCCGTGGCCTCGATCGCGACCCAGAGCCGGATCGAGACGTTCATCGATTCGGGACGCATCGGCGCGCAGCGCTTCAGCCCGGCCGTGGAGCGAGCCGGCTACTTCGCCGCGGCCGAGGCGCTGACCAACGTGGCCAAGCACAGCGGGGCCAGCCGTGCCGATGTCATCTTCTGGCGAGACACCACTCGCCTCTTCGTGGAGATCTGGGACAACGGCCGCGGTGGCGCCACGCTCACCGGTGAGGGCGGGCTGGCCGGCCTGCGTGACCGGGTGGCCACCATCGACGGCGCCATCGACGTGGTCAGCCCGCCGGGCGGTCCCACCATGGTGCGCGTGACGTTGCCCGTGGCGCCACCTCCGGGCCTGCCGCGCTAGCGAAGGCGCGGATCCCTCCACTCAGACCTGGCCGGCCGGCAGGGCGGTCAGCTGCAGGGGGATGGGCCGCGGGCTGGGGTGGTCGATGGCCAGCTCCGGCAGGCGCGGCAGGCCGCGCTCATCCTGCTCGTCGGGGGCCGGCGCGGGTGCCTGTGCCACCGGTTCGACCACCAGGTTGGTGAGGTCGCGGGGCCGGATGTCGGGTTGCGTCTCCGGCCGCCCCAGCAGGTAGCCCTGGCCCACCGGGATGGCCAGCTGCTGCAGGGCTCGCAGCTGCTCTGGCGTCTCGACGCCCTCGCCGATGACGACCGAGCCCTGGCGCCAGGCCAGGTCGCGGATCGAGCGCAGCACCGCCCAGGACGCTGCGTGCTGAGCACCGGACTGGACCAGCGAGAGGTCGATCTTGACGATGTCGAACGGGATCTCGGCAAGCATGCGCAGGCCCGCGCTCCCCGCGCCGACGTCGTCCGCCGCCAGCCGAAGACCGTACTCGCCCAGGTGGCGGACGTTGTTCGCGAGCCGCTTGATGTCGACGATGGGGTCGCGCTCGGTGAGTTCGAGGATGACGCGCGAGGGCGAGATCCCGTGCCGGAGCAGGGTGTTGAGCAGCCAGCCCGCGTCGAAGTCCCTGACCTCGAGAGTCTTGGCGGAGAGGTTGATGCTGATGATGTGATCGGAGCCGATGCCCTTGGCGCCAGCACTGACGGTCTCGAAGCTGGCAAGGTCCAGCTCGACCGTCCGGCCGGTCGCCGCGGCGGCGGCGAACAGGCGCTCGGGATCGGGGATGGGACCGTCACGCTCGGGGCGGACCAGCCCCTCGAAGCCCAGGACGGCCCCGGTGCGCAGGTCCACGATCGGCTGGTACACCGGCTTGAACAGCCGTCCGCGGGCGATCTCGTAGACCGCGTTGCCGAGGCCGGCGGGTCCCTGCTTCGTCGGGCAGGCGATCGCGGTCAGGGTCGAAGATCTCGACGAACCCGCGCCCGTGGCGCTTGGCCCAGTAGAGCGCGACATCGGCCTGTCGCTGGACCTGGCCGGCCTCGAGAGCGAAGCGCGGTACCGCAGAGATGCCGCCGGAGAAGGGCGTCGGACGCTCGCCGGTCGGCGGACGCAGGCAGTAGTGCCGCAGGCGACTCGCGGCCTCGGCGGCTTCCTCCGGCTCGGTGTCGGGCATGAGCACCGCGAACTCGTCGCCGCCGATGCGGAAGAGGCGGTCCGTCGCTCGCAGGGCCTCGCGCATGACCGTGGCCAGGCCGGTCAGGAGGCGATCGCCCTCGGCGTGCCCCTCCCGGTCGTTCACGACCTTGAGGTTGTCGAGGTCGAGGAGCAGCAGCGCGAACGATGCGCCGTCGCGCTCGGACAGCTGCACCTGGATGAGCCAGCTCGTCCTGGAAGGCACGGTGGTTGCCCATGCCGGTGAGGCCGTCGTGCAGCGAGTCCTCCCTCGCCTCGCGATAGAGCGTCTCGAGCTGGTCCTGTGAGTCGCGCAGTTCGCGGAAGGGCGCGATGAGGAGGCGCATGAGCACGAGCACTCCCGATGAGCGCCACGATGCTGACCACGAAGAGCGCCAGCCAGGTGCCGGTGGTCGCGGGCGATGCCGGCGTGGGCCAGGCCTGGATCATCCCGATACCGGCCGCGGCCACGGTCGGCCAGATGTCGGCCACGCTCGTCTCCCAACCGACGCGGGCGAGCGCCGCGCCGGTGGCCTCATAGCCCGAGAGGATGCCCTTGGTGTAGATGGCCAGGTCGGCGGGCTGGATGGGCTGTGGGGCATCCGCCGCGGACGCGCCCGAGCGGCTGGCTCCGGCGACGAGCGTGGAGCTGTCGAGGTCGACCAGGATCGTGGTGGCCGCCGTCCACGGCGTGCGCTCGAGCAGCGTCTCGAGGTCGATGGCGGCAGAGAGCACGGCCTCGGGACCGCCGCGCCCGGCGATGGGCGTGGCGACGAGCAGCTGTTCGGTCCCGCGCGGGTGCGAACGCACGATCGTCCCGGTCGACGCCCGGGCCGCAGTGTCGAGCATCGCTCCCTGCGCGCAGGTGGCATTGGGATCCACCACCGCGCGGTCCTCGGCGATGACGGTCATGCGCCCGTCGGAGACGCGGGCCACGCAGGCGCCGGCCACGATGGACCCGTCGGCGCCTCGAAGGGTGGAGATCGACCGGCGCGCCAGCTGGCGCGTAGCGCTGCTGCTGGACGATGCGAGACGCGACATGTCCGAGTCGGATGCCAGCGCGGCCAGGCGCACCTCGATGCCCTGGGCGCGCATCAGCAGGTCGGCCGCAGCGGTAGAGGTCTGCCGAGCACGGGCGGCGGCCAGGGACGTGTCGGGCCCCTGGATGAGGACCGATGCAAGCATGACGCCGACCAGGGCCGGCACCAGCGCCAGCACGAGCAGTCCGAGCAGGAGACGGCCCTGCATCGCATCGAGCCGCGATCGTCTGCTGTCTACGGTGACGCCGCGCTCGGTACGGCTGCGTCGTCGTTCCATATCTCTCCGGGGGCGATGTCACCATTCAACCCGAGGGACATCCGTAAGGGGAGTGACCCGTTGCGCCTACACGAGATCCGGGACGTGACTGACCGCGGTCTGCACCGGACCACACCGCAGTCGACGTTGCGACACTGCGCGGTAGGTCAGATGGTGATGACCAGCTTGCCCTGCGACCGCTTCTGGTCCAGGTGGCGGAGCGCTTCGGGCACCTCTTCGAGTGGGTATGTCCTGTCGATGACCGGGCGCAGCTGGCCGGCCTCGATGAGCCGGGTCAGCTCGGCGACGTCGTCTTGCCTGAAGGGCTTCCACATGAAGAGCCCGGACTTGCGGCTGGTCGTGATCGAGAGGATGGGACCGACGAGGATGGCGCCCAGGAGTGAGCGCGTGTCGCCACCGGCCCAGGCGTAGACCCCGCCACGGCGCAGCGCACGCCGGGAGGCGAAGATCGAGCGGTGCGAGGCGACGTCCACGATGCGGTCCCAACGACGCCCGCTCCCCGCGAAGTCCTGCGCGCTGTAGTCGATGACGTCATCGACGCCCAGCGAGCGCACGAAGTCCACCTTGGCCGTGCTGCACACCCCGGTGACCTCGCAGCCGTAGGCCTGCGCGATCCTGACCGCGAACGGCCCGACGTTGCCAGAGGCGCCGTTGACCAGGACCGTCTCACCCGCGCGCACCGGCCGCCATGAGCGCAGCGCCTGGAGCGCGAGGATGGCCGACTGCGGCACGGCCGCCGCTTCTTCGAAGGTGAGGCCCTGTGGCATCGGGGCAAGGGCCGCCTCGGTGGCGAGGGCGTAGTCGGCGAAGGCGCCGTAGCCACATTCGGTGAGATCGCCGAAGACCTCGTCCCCGACCGCGAATCGAGCGGCACCGGGTCCCACCGCTTCGACCACGCCCGCGACGTCCAGGCCCAGCCGTTTCGACCTGGGCACACGCAGGCCGATGCCCAGGCGGGTGACGGTCGGGCGACCGTAGAGGTAGTCGAGATCGGCCGCATTGACCGATGAGGCGCGGACGCGGACCAGGACCTCGCCGGCCTTCGGGGTCGGGTTCTCGAGCTCGCGCAGCTCCAGGACCTCCGGCCCGCCGTACCGCTCGCGAACGAACGCTCTCATCAGGTTCCTCCCCTGCCCTTCCGCTCCGAGGCCCATTGTGCGTCAGGGCACGTCCCGCGCGTAGTGGTGCCCAGATGCATGCGCTCCGGGACGAGACCGATTGACATCGGTGATGTGAACACGCACGATGCCGATCCACCCCGAATGTACACCCCTGAGGTACTAGATGAGTCGTCGCGCGTCCTCCCTCGTGCTGTCCATCGTCCTGATGCTGGTCATGGCGCTGGTCGCGACCGGAGCTGCCCAGGCCGCCCCGTCGAAGGCGAAGGCCAAGGACAAGGCCTATCACGCGCGCAACGTCAAGTACTGGACACCGGCTCGCATGGCCAATGCAAGTCGGGCGTGCTCAACTCGGTCAACTCGTACAAGTACATCGGCGGCAAGAAGCGGTACTACATGTTCGGCCCGAAGTTCAACACCCGGACCGAGGCCCTCTACGAGTCGATCGTCCCCTAGCTGACCCTCAGCTCGAGGGCCTGACGGTCAGGCTGAAGCCGCGCTTGCGCAGCTCCTCGGCGTAGTCGGCGCCGCCGACCGCCAGCTCGGCCGGGTTCACACCTCGGGGCGTCCGGCCCTGGGCATTCATGATGGCCTTGAGCGCGCCATCCCAGCCGGTGGTGCGCTCCATGGCCGTGAAACCGGTGGCTTCGTCGAAGCGGTCGATGAGCTCGACCTGCACCTGGCCAGGCCGGCCATCCTTGCGACCCACCGCCAGCACGCGCACGATGACGAGGTCGGGATCACCCGGTTGCGCCCGGATCTTGGGGTCGAGCACGGCGTGGAGCACGTCGCGCGGCACGACCGACTGTCCCTTGACCTCGACCGGCTCCTCGTCGAGCAGGCCCGCCAGGGTGTAGGCGCGCCATTCGGCGAAGTGGCCGGGCCAGCGCAGCGTCTTGTTCCAGAGCGTCTTGAGCTTGCCCTCGAAGGTCCAGGGCATGGTGCTGGTGCCGCCGCCGGCGACGAAGGCCTCCATCTGCCCGATGTCCCCGCCGAAGTCGACCGTCTCGTAGTCCGCAGGCTCGAAGGTCGGCACCTCGACGCGCCGGCCGTCGCGGATGAAGTGGGCCAGGCCGTAGTACTCGTTGGTGAGCCCGGCGATGTTGAAGGTCAACGTGTAGTTGAAGGGGGGCTTCGGATGCAGCGGGTTGCCACCGTCCCACATGAGGATCTCGTCTGTCTCGTCGAGGAGGCTCATGGCGTAGACGCTGAGGCTGGTGCCCATGCCCGGGACCTGGCCGCAGTCGGGGATGATGGCGATGCCGGCGGCCGCCGCCTCGTCGCTGCGCTTCAACTGCTCCAGCACGAGGTCGGTCTTGCCGCCCAGGTCGGTCATGCAAGCCTTGGCCTCGATCGCCGCCTCCGTGATGGCGGGGTTGAGCCAGTAGGGCACGGCGCTGAGGAACGAGTCGACGGGCCTGAGGAAACTGACCAGGGCGGCGTGATCGGTGACGTCGAGCTGCACCGGCTCCGCGATGGCCCGGCCGATGAGGTCGTTGACTCGGGCCGCCGCGGCCTGCGCGGCTTCAGCGCTGATGTCGGCGATGCGCACGCGTTCGGCATCGCCCCACCTGGCCATGTCGTAGGCGGCGGCGGTACCCTGTCGCCCTCCGCCGAGGACTGCGTACGTGTAGGCCATTCCCTCCCCCATTGGTGCTCGGTCGGACTTGTGCCTACCAGATGGTAGGCACCGGATACTGGCGGATGGCTTCGTCGGGCGTGAGGATGGTCATGCCCAAAGAGATCGCCTGGGAGACGAGTGCGCGATCGAATGGGTCTCCGTGGATAGTCGGCAACCGACCCACCCGTAGCATCGTCTCTTCTCGCAGCGGGAGCTCCTCCACGCCCATCTCGTCGCGCAGCCGCGGGATGTAGCGGTCCGGTGGCTCGGGCAGGCGCAGCTTGCCGCGTCCGTGCTTGACAGCGATCTCCCAGGCCGAAACGGCGCTGAGGTAGACGGGGTCATCGGGGCTTTCGATGATGCTTCGTGCAGCCGGGCTCAAACGGCGATCTATCGTCGCAGCGAACAGGAACGTCGCGGTGTCGAGCAGGAACTTCACTCTTCGCCGGGCTCCCGGCCTTCGAACGCCGCGAGCAGATCCTCTGGCAGCGGCTCGAAGAACGCGTCCGTCACCTCGAACTGGCCCTTGGCAAGCCCGAGCTTCCGCGGCTGCGTGCGACGCTTCTCGATCGGCTTGATCTCTGCGATGGGCACGTTGCGCTTGCACAGGATGATCGTCTCGCCTGCCTCGAGCAGTGGCAGGTAGCGCGACAGGTGCGTCTTGGCCTCATGGATGTTGAGCCGAATCATGACTAGAAAGTAGCCTAAGTACATGGTCATGTCTACTGTTTCGCGGGTTTCGGGATAGCTTGGGCGACCCACGTGACTCTGGCGTGTGAGAGCGCAGGGGGTTGCCCGGCGCCGAAATGGTGACGTCGATGCAGCGAGACTTGGTCATCGCGGCCAGGGACGGCGATCTTGATGCCTACTCAAAGCTGGTGAGGACCTCGTTCCCGCGCCTGTATGGCGTTGCCAATCTTCCGCGTCGATCACGGACAGTGAGTTCCGCGACGCCGGCGGCGTGCAGGTGTTCGAGGAGTCAGCCCCCACTATCGGGGACAACCGCTTCCACGATGGACCGGCGATCTATGGCGACTACGGTGACCGCACCGTCATTCGTGGCAACCTGCTCGATGGGCCGGGCAGGACCGCCGTCCGTTTCGGCAGCCCCGCGGACGCGGTTGTCGAAGGCAACGAGATCACGGACCGCGAGGCCGGCATCGACAGCCCGTACGGCCCCATCGCAGCCTCGACCATCCAGGGCAACACCATCAGCGGTGCCACCTCGGTGGCCATCTCCGTGAACGGCGCTGCGCGGGTCGGTGACAACGTGCTCTCGGAGGATCGCACCGCGATCACGTGGTCTGGCAAGGAAGGCCTGATCGAGCGCAACACCATCACAGGCGGCGAGAACGGGATCGTCATCGGGAGCGGCGGTCCGACCGTTCAGGACAACACCGTCGAGGGAGTCGTGGGCAGGGCGGTCGTCATCGCGGGAATCTCTTCGCCGGTGCTGTCGGGCAATCCCTCTGGTGGTAACGGCGAGAACCTCTCCGTGTCCGACAAGGCCACGCCGGAAGACGACGGCACCAACGAGATCTGCGAGGACGGCGCGGCCGAATAGTCAGCCGAATACCCGTTCGCACATGCCCGGGTCGGCCGAGGGTCGGCCCGGGTCTTGGTCCGTCTAGGCGACCTCGCTGACCGGCTTGATCGGGTCAGGCGCCGTGTGCGGGTCGCCATTGATGCGCTGCCAGAAGCTGACATCGCGCCACTCGTCGAGCTTGTAGCCGAGGCTCTTGAGCGTGCCGGCGTGCTCGAAGCCGAGCGACTGGTGCAACGCCACACTGGCATCGTTGGGCAGCGCGATGACGGCCACGATGGCGCGGTAGCCCTGCTGCTCGAGGACCTCCAGCACCCGCTGGGAGAGGACCTTGCCCAGGCCCTGCCGCTCGTGGCCGGCACGCACGTAGACGGTGACCTCGCAGGTCCAGTCGTACGAACCGCGCAGCTTCCAGGGAGATGCGTAGGCGATACCACCGATGACGCCGTCCTTGTCGGCGACGATGAAGGGGTAGCGCTCGTGGAGCACCTGCCACGTCGCCTCCCAGTCCTCCTCGGACTGGGGACGGTCGTGGAAGTTGATGGCCGTCGTCTCGATGTAGTGATTGACGATCTCGGCGAACTGCTCGAGGTCGGCCTCTACGGCCAGTCGGATGTCGTAGTCGATGGGCATAGCGGGCACGATACCGCACCCGGGGAAGTCACCCCGCGTCAGACGGTCGCCCAAGCCGCCGGATGACCGCTCGTGACACCGAATGCGCCCAAGGGAGGCCGCCTGCCGCCGACCCCTACCAGACCTCGCTCACCGGGCGGATCGGAGCCGGCTCCGTGTCGTCCATCGGCCCCACCAGGCGCTGCCAGGAGCCGACGTTGCGCCAGGCCCCCAGCTTGTAGCCCACGCGCTCGAGCGTGCCCAGGTGGACGAACCCGAAGCGCTCGTGGAGCCGCACCGAACCGTCGTTGGGGGTGGTGATGCCGGCGATCAGGCAGCGATAGCCCTGCGCATCGAGCAGCGGGAGGAGCCGGCCGTAGAGCGCCGTCCCCAGGCCCTGTCCCGCCAGCCCCACGCGCAGGTAGATGGAGACCTCGGCGGTCCAGGCATAGGCTGCCCTCGAGTTGAACGACTTGCCGTAGGCCAGGCCACCCACGAAGCCATCCTGCTCGGCCACCAGCCACGGATAGCGCTCCTGGCAGACATCCCAGTCGGACAGCCAATCGGCAGCCGAGAGCGGGCGGTCGCCGAAGTGGGCCACGCCCGCGGCGATGTGCTCGTTGACGATCTCGGCGATGGCGACCATGTCCCCGGCCCGCGCCCGTCGCACTTTCCATGTCATGCCACAACGATAGGACGGTGCCGAGTGCACCGCAGCTGGGGGCCGGTTGGAGGTGCAGACGAACGGGTGCTGGCGCATCATGTCACCAACGAATCGGGTTCCCAGAGGAGACAGACCACATGTCAACCGAGTACGCCGTCCCCACCGTTGCCGAGCCGGCGCCGCCCACGCCCAACGAGGTCCTGCTCGTGGCCAGCGGCGACCTGCGCCACACCGCCAACGTGATGGGCTGGCCGGCGCAGCAGGTGCTGGAACAGCAGATCACCGACGTACTCGCCGAGAGCGGTTGGACCGTCCGACGCGGCCACGAGTACGACCCCGAGTACGGTCACGGCTTCATCTGGAACCAGCGCATGGGCATGGACGTCTTCGCCGGCGTCCACCCCGACACACCGGTCATCATCGCCGAGGCCGTGTGGGAGTACAGCCACCACGTCCTCTCCGGCCTCAAGACCATGCGCGGGCCCATCCTCACGGCGGCCAACTGGAGTGGCCAGTGGCCCGGTCTGGTCGGCCTGTTGAACCTCAACGCCTCCATGACCAAGGCCGGCATGGAGTACAGCTCCATCTGGAGCGAGGACTTCAGCGACGAGTGGGCGCGCAGGGCGCTCCAGGAGTGGGTCAAGACCGGCAAGATCGAACACGACACCAGCCACGTCCGCCCGCTCGACCCGGCCTCACTCCCGGCCGACGAAGCCGCCCTTGGTCGCGCCCTCGCGGCCGAGCTGAAGTCGAAGGGCGCCATCATGGGCATCTTCGACGAGGGCTGCATGGGCATGTACAACGCCATCTTCGATGACGAGTACATCAACCCCCTGGGCATCTTCAAGGAGCGCCTGAGCCAGTCGGCCCTCTACTACCGCATGACCACGGTCACCGACGAGGAGGCCGAGGCCGTCTTCGGGTGGCTCGTCGACCGCGGTGTCAAGTTCGACTTCGGCACCGACTGGGAGACCGAGCTGACCAAGGACCAGGTCATCAGCCAGTGCAAGATGTACATCGCCGCGCTGCGCATCGCCGACGACTTCGGCTGTGCCGGCATCGGCATCCAGTACCAGCAGGGCCTGAAGGACCTGGTGCCCGCCTCGGACCTGGCGGAGGGCCTGCTCAACGAGATCGACCGCCCGCCGGCGTACGACGAGGACGGCAACGAGCTCTATCCCGGCGCTCCCCTGCCCCACTTCAACGAGGTCGACTGGGGCTGCGGCGTGGACGCGCTCATCACCAACCGGGTCTGGACGGCCATGGGCCTGAACCCATCCACCAGCCTGCACGACGTGCGCTGGGGCGACCCCTGGGGTGACGACTTCGTGTGGATCATGGAGATCTCAGGCTCGGTCCCGCCGAGCCATCTCCGCGGCGGCTACGAGGGCGTGGTGTCCGAGCGTCAGAGCCCGATGTACTTCCGCCTTGGCGGCGGCACCATCAAGGGCGTCAGCAAGCCCGGTCCGGTGGTCTACAGCCGCGTCTTCCTGATGGACGGCCGGCTGCAGGTCGACATGGGCCTGGGTGAGGCCATCGAGCTGCCCGACGAAGAGACGCAGCGCCGCTGGGACGCCACGTCGAGCAACTGGCCCATCATGCACCTGGTCATGCCCGGCGTGACCCGCGACCAGTTCATGGCGCGCCATCGCAGCAACCACATCCAGGTCGTCTACGCGCCCGACCTCGAGAGTGGCAAGAAGGCGCTGGCGGCCAAGGCAGCGATGTTCCACGCCCTCGGCGTGAAGGTCAACCTGACCGGAGACGTCGACCTCTAGACTACGTCATCCAGCCCTGGAAGCTGCCGACCGGGTAGCGAGCCGGGACGCCGCAGCCCGCCGCAACCCGCTCCGGCGTCCCGGCTAGATGGCGCCGCCGCTGTCGAGCGACTTCACCCAGGACTCGAAACCCTCGGGCACGTTGGGACCCTTGACCCGGTACATGCCGGTGACCTTGCCGCCGGCCGCTTCGGCGGCATCGGCCAGCTGACGCAGGGTGGAGCCGACGGCCAGCTTGTAGGTGGCGAAGACCGCGGTCGGCTTGCCGTTCAGCGTCAGCTTCTCGATGAAGGTGAGGGCCGGCTCGGACGGATGCTGCTTGATGATGAACCAGCCCTTGGTCCAGGCCCCCAGCACGATGGCCCCGGCCGTGCCCACCTTCCGAGGGTCGGCGTTGGAGACGTTCTCGACGGTGCACTCGTGCCCGGCCGCACGCACGACCTCGCCCATCTTCTCAGCGGCGCCCGCGGTGATACCGGTGTGTGTGTCGAAGACGATGGCGACCTTCATGAGCTCCGCTCCTGCTACTGCTGCGCATCCATTCTGCGCCAAGCAGGGCCGGCCTGTCGGGGTCCGTCAGGCGGCACGAAGCTCCGCTCGCGGCGCGTCGCCCTCGAGCCGTGCGGCCAGCAGGCCGGCCAGCTCGTTGAAGCCCCGGCTGAAGAGCGAGTCCGGGTACGCCGTGACGATGGATGAGCCCGCAGCGACCGAACCCCTGGCGAGGCGCTCGTCGTGCATCAGCACCGCGTCCGGCTGCCACCCCAGCTCGTCGGTGAACTCTGCCGCATCGTAGTCAGCGTCGACGTGGTTCACGACGGTGAGGATCTTGTCCATCGGGAACCCCGCTGCCGTCAGCACCGCGTGGCAGCGCTGTGTCTTGCGCACCGCGCCGTGCCGGGGCGTGGTCACGTCGAGGACCACGTCCGCGTCGTCGAGCATCGCCAGCGTCCGGTCGTCCATTACCGCGGGCACGTCGATGACGACGAGTCCATGCGTCTGCTTGAGCACCTGGAGCGCGCGACGGATGTCAGCCAGCATGATGAGGTCGGCCTGCTCCATGCGGGGCGGAGCCAACAGCACGTCCAGGCCGGTCGCATCCTGCCACAGCAGTGGCGCTACATCGGCCTCGGTCGCGTGGCCGGTGGGCAGCTGCAAGAGCGATGGCGCGTCCTCGGGTGCCTCGAGATGGAGACGCAGGTCACCGTGGACCTGGTCGCCATCCACCAGCACGACGCGGGTCCCGGTAGCCTGACCCATGGCCACTGCGAGGTTGTGGGCGATGGCAGTGCGGCCCACGCCGCCCTTGGCGGAGAAGACGGCGATGGTGCCTGACAGCGGGACGACCACGGGGCCGCGGTGTGCGTCGTCGAGGCGGTGGATCGCACCGAGCATGGAAGCGTCGTCGAAGGGAAGCGTCAGGACCTCGGCCAGCCCGGTCTCCGGGTTCAGGGTCACGGGTCGGTCCGGCACGGTCAGGAACACGACCGGGGTCGTCCGTCCCGCCGAGCGCATGGCGCGTGCCACTTCCAGACCACTTACCTTGCCCTGGAGGAGCGCGTCGATGACGACCACATCCGGTTCGGTCGCCTCGATCCGCTCGAGCGCGGCCTGACCGTCGCCCACGGTCTCGATGAGTCGCACGTGCTCGTCCCGCCCGGTGACCTCACGCACGTGGTCGGCCACTTTGTCGAGCTCCTCCACGAGCAGCACGCGCACCGTGGCCTCCGAACGGTTCGACGCCATGGGCGGCACCAGCGCCGGCCCCAAGTCCATCGGGGGCAACTCCTGGTCAGCCCGGTCCGGCAGCGGAGCGATCACCGGGGGAACGGTCGGGGCGGCGGTCGGGATGGCGGTCATGGGGTTGTCCTCGCGTGCTCTTCGAAGCGATGTTCCGGAAGATGGCCGCGGCCGGCTGCCCCACTCCGATGTGACCCCCGGCCGCTTCGTCCATCCTCCCCGCGGACCATCGGGTCGGCCCCCGCTCGAACGTACGGCTGGAGGCGCGACTGGTACGGCACCGCAACGCCCGGGACGGCCTCCTCCTACCCCGGACTACCAGCCGCCGGACCCGGCGTCGGCGGCAGTCCATCTACCGACCCGGCATCCAGGGCTCCTCGTTCCGCTCGGCCGCGTCGATGGCCAGGGCGGCGGAGATGATGCCCACGTGGCTGAAGGCCTGCGGGAAGTTGCCCAGCTGTTGGCCGGTGTGCGGGTCGATCTCCTCGGCCAGCAGGCCCAGGTCGCTGGCGTGCCCGAGCACCATCTCGAAGCGTTCCTTCGCCCGCTCGACCTGGCCGCTGCGAGCCAGGGCGGTGACCATCCAGAGGGTGCAGAAGACGAACGTGCCCTCGTCGCCGTCGAGGCCATCGTCGCCCCGATAGCGGTAGATGTGCCCGTTCACGCCCAGCTCCTCGTCGATGGCCTCGATGGTGGCGAGCACGCGTGGGTCGTCGGGCGGCAGGAAGCCGACGTTGGGGACCTGCAGCGCGGCCGCGTCGAGCGCGGTCGAGCCGAAGGCCTGGGTGAAGACACCGCGGACGGGGTCCACGCCCTCGGTCTCGATGCGCCGCCGCATCTGGTCGCGCGCCCTGCGCCACCGGGATGGCACGGCCGCTGCACCGTCGTGCCGCTCGACGAGCCGGATGCCCAGGTCCACGGCCAGCCACATCAGCAGCTTGGAGAAGAGGAAGTGCCGGGCCCCGCCGCGCACCTCCCAGATGCCCTCGTCGACCACGTCGAACTCGTCGATGGCGAGCTCCGACGACCTCCTCGATGAAACGCTGGTAGTGCGCATCGACATGCTGCCCGACCTCACCGCCGTGAGCGCTGGTGAACCAGGTGGACGCCAGCAGCCAGCCGATACGTGTCGTGCTGTGTCTGGTCCCAGGCGCCGTTGCCGATGCGCACGGGACGCTGAGCCGCGATAGCCCGAGAGGTGGGGCAGCTCGGTCTCGGTCAGGATGCGCTCGCCGCCGATGCCGTACATGATCTGGAGCTCCGAGGCGCGGCCGGCCGTGGTCGCGCGGATCCACTCGGCGAAGCGGCGGCACTCGTAGTCGTGGCCCAGGCGGATGAGCGCGTTCAGCATGCGTCGTCGAGTCGCGCACCCAGGTGTAGCGGTAGTCCCAGTTGCGGCCTCCGCCGATGACTTCGGGCAGCGATGTCGTGGCCGCGGCGATGACCGCACCGGTGCGGCCGTCGGTCAGGCCCTTGATGACCAGGGCACTGCGCTCGACAGCCGCGCGGTAGGGCCCCTCGTAGCGCGTCGCGGCCGTCCAGCGCTGCCAGAAGCGGACGGTCTCGTCCAGCCTGGCCACGGCTTCGTGGTGGGGGATGCGGCTCGTGTCGAGGCCGCTGGGCGTGGACCAGGTGATGGAGATGACCCGCTCCTCGCCGGCTCGCGAACCGTGCCGCGAGCGTCCACGCCACCAATGCCCGTCGCGCGGCAGCGGCCCGATCTCGCTCTCGAGCAGCAGCGCGTCGGCACTGCCGGTGGCCACCACCAGGTCGTCGGCGAGCTCGGTGATGTAGGGGGTGGTGAGCCCGTACTCGAAACGCGGGCGGAAGGTCAGGCCGACCTCGACGGCGCCGCGGACGCCGCGGACGATACGGATCGAGCGAGTGGCGCGCGCCAAGCCGGTGGGCCACCCCGATCTCGTCGGGATCCGGCTCCACTGGCATGAAGTCGGTGAGCGTGACCACGCCGGTCGAAGTCCTGAACGTGGTCTCCAGGACGTTGGTCCCGGGCAGGTAGCGCCGCTCGATGCCAGCCTCGGGCTCGGCCGGAGCCACGCGGAAGAAGCCGCCGATATCGCGGTCGAGGATGCGCGCGAACACGGGGCGCCCGTCGAAGCGGTGGAAGACGGCCCACTCGATGGACCCGTCCCGCGCCACCAGCGCCAGCGAGTGGCAGTCGCTCAGGAAGGCGTAGTCGGAGATCGGCGGGAAGCCGTCGTCCGCGGTCATGACGTCATACCCCGGCGAGCCATTCAGTCGGAGGCCTCGGCGGTGCCATCGAGGTCGGTCGCCATCGCCCAGACCTTCTCGGCGGGGCGTTCGCATCGCGTTCGGCAGTCATCACTGACACGGCAGGCCTCCATGCATCGTGGGTGCCCCGCCCACCTGGCTCGTCGGTCGCTTGAGTGTAGCCCCGCGCTGCTAGACCACCGCTGGCGCTCGCTATACTCGGGCGCGATGCAGCAGCCGATGTACCACCCTGACGACTTGGCCTCGATGGACCCGCTGGTCCTGATGAAGAACCTCGACCACGTGCGCATGACGTCGCGGCGACTCAGCTACGTGCTGCAGGGCCAGGTGCACCTGTACCGGCCCGAGGCCAACGAGCTGCGCATGGAGATCGACCGCTACGTCGAGGCCGAGCGCGCCATCGAAGCGGAGTTGGCGCGGCGCCAGATCCGCGTCTGAGGGCGCAGGGGTGCCGTCAGGCGAGCTACCGCGGGCGACCGATGGCGAAGAGATAGCGCGGCTTCTCCCCGTCGGGCAGCTCGAGCAGCCGGCACACAGCCGTATCGTCGAAGGATCCGATGGGCACGCCCCCAAGGTCAAGGGCCACGGCCTGCAGCAGCAGGTTCTGGCCGGCGTGGCCGGCCTCGAAGTCGGAATAGCGCAGGCCACGCTCCTCGCCGTGCCTGCCCGAGATGCGGCCGGGCACGATCGAGAAGATGATCACGGCCGGCGCTGTGGCCACGAACGGCTGTCCGCCGGTGGCTTCCTGGAGAGCGGGTCGCAGGTCGGTATCGGCGAGTGGCTCCAGGGCATGGTCGTCGGGCAGGTAGCGGGCCAGGCCGTCGGCCGTGGCCACGTACACCTCAAGCGCCTTGAGGTTGCTGGCGGAGGGCGCGGTGCGCCTGCCGCCATCGTGGGTCACGCCCTGGGCGGCCCACAACAGCTGGCCCAGTTCGTCGTCGGTCAGAGGGTGCGGCTGGAAGTCCCTGATGGTGCGCCGCGCGGCCAGGGCAGCCTCAAGCGCCATGCTGCTATCGGTGCGTGGCGCGGGGAGTCGGTAGGTGGATCGGGTCGTCTGCATGGGCTCCAGGCTGGCATCCGCAGGGGCGTGGCGGTAGAGCCATCGGTCGCGTCTGCAGCCTGGCATGTCGCTACCCTGTCCACATGATCGCGGCAGACATCGACATCGAGCACGGGCTGCCCGATGAGCTGCGCGAGCAGGCCGTGCTCCTCTTCGAAGAGGCCTTCGGCGACAAGATGCGCATGGCCGTCCGCGACCGCGACAAGCGCATGGCCTTCAAGCAGCGCGTATACGACGCCGACCACGTCATCATCGCCCGCCGCGGCGATGAGCTCCTGGGCATGGCAGGGCTGAGCTCCAGGGACGGCGCCTACCGCGGCGGATTGATGGCCATCTCCTGGGATCCACGCTCGTACCGGGATCTGCTCGGCTGGCTCGGTGCGGCCTGGGCGGTGTGGGGCCTGCAGCTGGGGGACCATCGCCCCAAGGCCGACGAGATCTACCTCGACGGCATCGCCGTCTTGGCACCGGTTCGCGGCCACGGCATCGGCAGCCGCCTGCTCGACGAGGTGCGCTCCATCGCCCGGGCGCATGGGAAGCGCTTCGTGCGGCTCGACGTGGTCGACACCAACCCGCGCGCCCAGGCACTCTACGAACGGGTCGGTTACCAGGTCACCGGGGTCCAGTCGTTCCGCTACCAGCAGCGCTGGACGGGTTTCGGGGCCATGATCTCGATGGAGCAGGCGGTGGACCGCCCTGATCCGTCCGGAGCGGACGGCGGAGAGGCTAGGCCACCGCGGCGATCGCCTGCGGTCCGCGCTCCTGGGCGATGACGCGGTTGGCGAGCTCGGCCAGCCGAGGCAGTGCCGCCAGCGCAAAGCCGATTCCCAGGCCCTGGAGTGCCTCGTAGTCCATGCCGCGGTAGTCGCCACGAGCCGCCACCGCGCACATCTCGTCGTAGAGCTCCGGCCAGGCCACCGCCCTGCGGCGATAGCAGAAGCGCACGAACGCCTCCGCCTCGGCGTCGGGATCGTGGGGCGCCCCATCGCTCTGGTCGGTCGGGGTCACGACCCTGCCGATGGCGGCCGACTCCCCGCGTTCGTGGCGCTCTTCATAGGTTCTGGGCAGCACGTTGCCCGGTCGCTCTGTCGACACCCTCTCCCACCTTCTGACGGGCACGCCGATACGAACCCGCGCTGACACAGTTACCGATGAACGCCGTTGCGCAAGTCCGCGACGCGACGACGCGCTCAGCCCGTGGGGATGTCCGCAGACCCCTGGGCTTTCCCTCTCCTTGCGCCACCCCGGAGACCTCTCCGGGCGGCAGGGGCCGATGATACGTCGGCCTTCCCGTGACGCGCTAGCGGCTCGTCCACGAAGTTGTCCACGACCTTGTCCACATGGCCCCCGATCGGGGACATCTCGTGACTTGGGGCAGGGTCGGAGTGGGCCACCCGGGCCTCCCTGCCCCGGGTCATCAGGCGGGCTTGCGGAAGACGCCGAGGCCCGGTTCAGCCGTTAGCTGCCAGCGGCAGTCGCCGCCCAGCTCGAGGCCACCGAAGGGGTCATGGGCAAGCAGCAGGCTGCCGTCGAGATCCAGCCAGTCGACCTCGCTGGCCACCATCGCCGCGGCGGCCACGCCCACGCTCGACTCGACCATGCAGCCAAGCATGAGCTTCATGCCCATGGGCCGTGCCCGGCGGATCATGCGCAGGGCAGGCCCGATGCCGCCACACTTGGCGAGCTTCACGACGATGCCGTCGACCACGCCCTCGAGCATGGGCAGATCGTTCTCGAAGACGGCCAATTCGTCGGCCATGATGGGCAGGCTCGAGCGCTCCCGCAGCCAACGGAGCTCGGGCAGCATACGCGCCTTGAACGGCTGCTCGACGAGCTCCACCCCCAGCCGCTCCAGCTCGGGGATCATGGCGGCCGCCTGCTCGGGCTGCCAGGCGGTGTTGGCATCGACTCGCAAGGGACCGCTGAAGACCGCGCGCACGGCCTCAAGGGTCTCGATGTCGGCCGGGCCACCGACCTTGATCTTGAGCGCCGGGAAGTGGGAGACGCGGCGGGCGCGCTCCGCGACCGTGGCCGGATCGTCGATGCCCAGCGAGTAGTCGGTCGGAGGCAGCTTGTCGGACGTGCCCAGGAGCTCCCACACCGGCAGGCCGAGCGCCTTGCCGGCCATGTCGTGAAGGGCCATGTCGAGGCCGCCCTTGGCCCCACCGTGATTGCCCAGCGCGTCGGTCATCAACTCACTCGAGCGCTCCAGCCAAAGCAGGATCTCGTTGCGATCACGCGGCATCTGCCCCAGTTCGCCGAGCGCCCCGACCAGGCGCGGCAGGACCGCCTGCGTGGTAGCGACGGTCTCGCCGTAGTACGGCACCGGGAAGCACTCGCCCAGCCCAGCGGCTCCGTCCTGTTCGAGGTACGTGAGCACGGTCTCAGACGCCTGCGAGTCCTCGGTCCGGGCGATGCGGAAGGGCTCGCGGAAGGGCAGGTGGAGGTTCTCGGTTTGGAGCGAGAAGGTCATCGCGCGGCTCCTCGGCCTTCCAGGCTCGTCTCCACATCGGCGCGCACGGCTTCGAAGAGCTCGCCTGGGCCGAAGCGGTAGGGGTCGTCGGTGGGCAGGCCGGTCTCGGCCGCCACCCGTTCGATCTCGGCCCGTGCCTCCTCTTCGGAGAGCAGCGCCGTGTTGAGGGCGATGGCGGCCACATGCGACGGCGCCACCGCGTTGGCCACCATCTCGTAGAGGCGGATGTTGTCCTGCAGCGAGAGCGTGGGCGCGTCCTCCCCGGTGGCCTGCTCCCAGCCGAAGTGGCCGCTGCGCCCGGGCTGATGCACCAGCACCATCGCGTGCGGCGTGGTGCCGTGGACGAGGCCGAGCGTGACCGCCGAATAGGCCGGATGGTCGAGGGAACCCTGGCCCTCGACGAAGATCCAGTCGCCCATCTCCTCGGCCTGCTCCACGAGCCACTCCGCGGTGCCGTTGATGAAGTCGCTGATGACGCGGTCGACCGAGACGCCCCAGCCCTCGATCATGATGCCGGTCTGACCGGTGGGCACGAAGACCGCCGCCAGTCCGGCATCCTGCGCGGCGCGCCGAAGCTCGAGTGCGACGGTCATCTTGCCGACGGCACAGTCGGTACCCACCAGCAGCACCACGCGCTTGGCGGGCCCATGCTTGCGGCCGATGGCCACCTCGTGGCGCTCGGGTGGCCGCCGGTGATCGATGAGCTCGACACCGTGGGCCGCGGCCAGCGAAGTGAACTCGGGATCGTCGGAGACGAACTCGTGGAGGCCGCTGACCACGTCGAGACCGTGGACGATGGCGTCGGCGATGATGGCGCGCCAGGCGGGCGGGATCTTGCCACCCTGCGGCGCGGTGCCGATGAGCAGGGCGGACGGCCCGAGCGGCAGGGCCTCGGCCAGCGTGGCCACCACGGGCGCGGCATGCTCCTGACCCAGCCACTCCGACACGTCCCGTCCCGCACGCGTGCTGTCGAGCACCGCGACCACGTCGTCGCGGCCGTACTTGATGACGCCCATGGCGGTCTTGGAGCCCGGCTCACCGAACTGGCCTTCGGCCAGGATGAGGTAGCGACGGCGGGTCTCAGCGTCCACGGGCGATCCCTTCCTGCATGATCCGACTGTAGCGAGATCGATGCCTCGGCTACCCGCTTGACCGCGGGATGGACCCGCCCAGTCGCTGGGGGGACCCGCCCGGTCGCTGGGGGGCTCCGCCCAGGCGTTGGGGGATAGAAGGACGCCCCCGGGGCGCGGTCCGGGGGCGTAGGAAAGATCGTGGTACCGCATACCGGATTCGAACCGGTGATCTCCGCCTTGAGAGGGCGGTGTCCTAGGCCTCTAGACGAATGCGGCTTGTCCGCCCGAGATGGTAACGGACCTTCGCTAGGTCTGTCCAGAACAGCAGCCGTGGGCGGGCTGCGGCCGGGCGTCGGCGCCCGTGCCGCCGCCAAGCGCGCTAGAGGCGGTGATGCTCGAGGAACGAGCGGATGGTATCCGCGACCTGGTCGAAGCCCTGCTCGCCGAGGACCGCGCCGTAGTGCGAGTGCGCACCGAAGGGTTGATATTCCGCGCCGAGCCACTCGGCCAGGCGAGCGCTGTCGGCCTCGGCGAACTGGTGGTCGAGCCCTGCACCGATGACGAGGATGGGCACCTCAGGCAGCCGGTCGCGGTCGACGTAGACGCCGGCCAGCATCTGGCGGCGGGCGGCCCCGCTCTCTGCCCCCAGGAGGTGCTGGATACGTCGGACGTCGGCCAGCGTGAGGTCCTGATTCTGGCGCTGGACCTGATCGTGGCTGCCCGCCCAGTCGATGAGTTCGGCCTGGTATGTCGCAGGCACCAGGCGGACGACGTGTGGCGGCGGTACCGGCCGTACCGGTGCCGGGATGGCCGGGCTGATGAGGATGAGTGCGTCGATCTCGCGGCGGGCGGCCACCTTCATCGCGAGCAGGCCGCCCAGACCATGCCCGACCACGACGGCGGGGCGCCCGAGCGCCTCGAGACCGGCCACGGCGTCGTCAAGGTAGGTGTCGAAGCTGAGCTCCTCGATGGGTGCGGTCTGGGACCAGAAATGGGCCCGCAGGTTCAGCGCATGGCCCTCCCAGCCACGCTGCGCGAAGTAGCGCAGGTAGCGCTCCCACAGCCACGAGCCGCCCAGCTCCCCGTGGAGGTAGTAGAGCGGGCGCCGGCGCGAGCGGCGCTCGGGCAGCCACGATTCGACGTACAGGCCGCGCTCTTCGAGCACGATCTCGTCCTTGCGTACCGGCTTGCCCTGGGGGCGACCGGTCAGTTCCCTCGTCGTTCCGCCTCGCCCATTGCCGGCGATGGCGGCCGTCCCCTTGGGGAGGTCAGGATCCATTCCGTGCCTCGTCTCTCCTTGGTCCGCTGAAGGCTCCACTATCGGTCCAGCGGGTCGAGCGCCAGGCCGGTAGGGGCCTTGGGGTTGAAGTAGGTCGACTTCTGGGGCATGACCTCGCCGGCCCCGGCCACGAGCGAGATGGCGGCCGGCGGCATCTCGTCGAGCAGGAACGCCGCCGAGGCCTCCTCAGCGGCGACCTGCTGTGTCGCGACCACGGCATCCTTCACGTACCAGAGACGCCCATCTGCGGCGAGCTCCGTGGCATCGGTGCCGAAGACACGGTCGATGGTCACGCTGAGCGCGTTGACGTCGAGCCCCCTGGAAGCCTCCGAGAGGCGCGCATCGAGAAGGGCGTCCGTGGCCGCGCGGTCGACGGTCAGGATAGCCGCCACGGGCGACCTCCCGGTGTAGACCCCGATGCGGCCGGTACCCGTGGCCCCGTCATCGAACTGCGGCGGCTCGGCCATGCGCGCGAGGAGCGCCTCGCGGTGGGGCAGCCGCTCGATGGCGAAGTACGACTCGAGACGCGCCAGGAGATCCTCGCCACAGGGCTGCCCGCGGATGACGCGGTGCGTGGGCAGCGCGGGCGGTGACTGGTCGAGCGGATAGATGAGCGCCAGCGCGTAGCCTGAGGCAGGGTCGGCAGCCGCTGTGTCGGCCCCGCGGTCGCGGTGGTAGGCCAGCGCGGTCTCGTAGCGATGGTGTCCGTCGGCGATCGTCACCGGCGCGGACGACATCAGCGAGAGCACCGCGGCTGCCTCCTCGGCCCCGCAGACCCAGAGGCGATGGCCGACCCCGCCGGGGGTAGTAGCTTCGGCATCGGGCTCTCGCTCGGTCAGCACCAGCAGCGCCGCCGAGGTGGCGGCGGGTTCAGAGCCGGCCAGGAACACCAGCGGGCTGGTGTTGAGCCGGGTCGACTCGAGCAGGGCGTAGCGGTCGGCCTTGGGCCCACCGTGGGTCTTCTCGTGGGGCAGGACCCCCGCCTTGGGGCCGTACTCCTCGAGGCCCAGGCGGCAAAGCAGGCCGGTGGCGGTCTGCTCGCGACCTTCGGCGTCCAGCCAGCGCATCTGGTGGACCGTCACGGTCGGCTCCGCATCCCTGACCAGGACCCCGACTCGCGCCACGCCGACGCGGTAGCTGCGGCCGCAGCGTAGTCACTGGGGCCGGCCTCGCCGAGATCCGCTGGCAGCTCGATGCGCACGATGTTGTGGGGGTCCCTGGTCAGCAACTCCTGCCGCTCAGCTGGGCCGATGATGTCGTACGGCGGCGCGAGCACGGCGGAGAGGTCGACGGCCGCGTCGAAGCGGAGCGCGCGGAAGGGTCGCAGGTCGGGCACGGACGAATGGTACCGACCCTGCGCGAATCGAGCCGTCGAGGCCCCCGGCGACCGGACCGAGCCAAGCGACGCTACGCTTGCTACGTGACCTCGACGCCGCGCCCTAGACTCCTCGCGCTGGCCCTGGCCGGCAGCTTCCTCGTCGGCGGCTGCTATTCCCTGGCTGAGCCGTCGTTCCACCCCGGTGACCAGCGCGACATCCTGCAGACGATCTTGCTCCGCGGCATCGTGACCGGGGAGCCCATCGCCGGCGAGACCGCCTGTGACGACCACGACCTGGTCGGCAACTCGCTCTACCTGACCGCGCGCATGCCCGACGAAGTCGAGCCGCGCGATGTCTACATCCACATGTACCGGGAGAAGTACTGGGATCGCTCGGCCGAAGAGGTCGACGGCTGCCAGGCTGAGTACGCAGCCGCCAACCCTGACGCCGAGATCACCCGGCTCGACATCCCGACCTACCGGGTGTTCGGCGCGGACTGGTCGGAGGAGCTGACGGACGAGTTGACCAAGGCTCTCGAGGAGGCGTCCCAGGCCGGCAAGGACTGACCCATGGACGCGCCGTCCGGTCTCGGCTTTCGCTACGCCCGATCCGCTGACGGTACGAGCATCGCCTGGGCTCGCTCGGGCACGGACCGCCGCTGGTGGTGGTGCCCCCGGTCCCCTTGCGCAACGTGGGCGGCGAGTGGTCCGTGCCCCTGATGCAGGATGCGTACTAGCGGCTCGCCGGTGCCTTCGAGCTCATCCTCCACGACGGCCGCGGCACAGGCGCCTCCCAGCGCGCGGTCGACGATCTTGGCGGCTGGCAAGCCCGGGCGCGCGAGACACCTCGTCCTCTTCGCGTGATCCGGCCGGGCTTCGCGTGATCCGGCCGGGCTTCGCGTGATCCGGCCGGGCGCGGATGGCTGACCCGCGGGCGCATACTCGCGGCTTGAGCACCGAGCCGGACGTCCGCAGCCGCCAGAACCCGCGCTTCAAGGCGGCGCTGGCGCTGCGTGGCGCGCGCGAGCGACGGGCCCGTGGGCGCATCCTCGTCGACGGTGCTCGCGAGATCGGTCGCGCGCTCGAGACGGGTGTCGTGCCGGTCGAGGGCTGGGTCGCGCTCGAACAGGTGCGCAGCGCGGCCGCTCGAGCCCTGCTCCCGCGCCTGGCCTCATCGATGGAGATCATCGAGACCACGCCGGAGCTTCTGGCGCACCTGGCCTACGGCGAGCGGGACGAAGGCATCGTGGCCGTGTTCGAGACGCCGCCCTCGGACCTCGGCCGGCTGGCCGGCCGGCTCCCGGAGCGCCCGCTCATCGCGGTCGTCGAAGGCGTCGAGAAGCCCGGCAACCTGGGCGCGCTCCTGCGCTCGGCCGACGGAGCCGGGGTCGATGCTGTCATCGCCGCCGACCCGGCATCGGACATCTGGAATCCCAACGCCATCCGCGCCAGCCTGGGCACGATCTTCAGCCTGCCGGTCGCGGCCTGTTCATCGGCCGAGGCCCTGGCCTTCCTGCGTGACCACCGCATCGACATCCTTGCCGCACGCGTAGAAGGGGCTACCGGCTACGACACGGTCGATCTCACCGGGTCGGTGGCGCTCGTGGTCGGCGCCGAGACCAGCGGTCTGACCGAGACCTGGTCGGGCGAGGGCGTGACGCCCATCAGTATCCCCATGCTGGGGCTTGCAGACAGTCTCAATGTGTCAGCCAGCGCGGCCGTACTCTTCTACGAAGCGCAGCGCCAACGCCGCGCCGCTGACCGATGACCAGACCAGGAGGGAGTTCCATGGCCACGACCACGCTGCTCGTCGAGTTCGACATCAAGGCCGGCCGGACCGACGACTTCAAGGCCGCCGCGAAGGCCCTGTTCGCCAAGACGCAGGAAGAGCCGGACACCCTGCGCTACGAGTACTTCCTCAGTGACGACGGCACCAGCAACGTGAACATCGAGGTGTTCAAGGACGCCGATGCCTTCGTCTATCACAACCGCAACGTGGCCGACCTGGTGCCGGCTCTCTTCGACGCGGTGGACAAGGTCAGGATCGCCGTCATCGGCGACGCCAACGACGACCTCTGGGCTGAGCTGGCCGATGTCGAGACGGTCCACTACGAGCGCCTCGGCGGCATCACCCGCTAATCGCTAGACCAGCGACCGGGTGGCGATGTTGGCCACGCCGATGTGGCGATGCCTTGGCCCGTCTAGCTCCAGGAAGATGATCCGCTGCCAGGTGCCAACGTCCAGGCGGCCCTCGCTGACCGGCAGCAGCAGCTGGCCGCCGATGAAGCTGGCGAGGACGTGCGACTGGGCGTTGCCCGGGTTCCAGACCTCGTGCTGCCAGGGCCCGTGGTCCTCGATGAGATGGGCCGCCACGCGCTCATAGTCGGCGAACATCTCCGAGCCTGACTCACCCAGGAAGACCGCGGCCGTGGTGTGCTCGACGGTGACCAGCAGGAGGCCGTCGGGCCAGTCGCGGGAAGTGAAGAGATGGGTGATGTCGAGCGCCTGCGTGCGCCGGCTGGTCGAGAGTTCGAAGCGAAGCATCCCCTGAGGCTACTCGCCCCCGGCAGTCGCTACCGGTCCTCGATGACCACGACCTGCTCGAGGTGCCGCGGTTGTTCCGGGTCGAGACCACGGCCGACCGCGATGCCCAGCGCCAGCGCCTGCAGGACATGCAGCGCGAGGGGCAGGCGGGCGATCTCGTCGAGCCCGGCCCCGGGGCCATCCGGGCCCAGCACCATGGTCGAGGCTCCGAGGACGGCCGATTCATCGATCACCCGCCGCTCGTCGGCCTCGGCCGTTCCGCCGATGATGCCCACCACGATCGTGCCTGGCTCGCACACCGACATCGGCCCATGTCGGAACTCGAGCGGATGGAAGGCGGAGGCTGGGACCTGGCCCGTCTCGGTCGCCTTCAGGACCGCCTCGTTGGCCAGGCCGAACGCAGCACCGCCGCCGAGCACCACCAGCCGCGAGGGGTTCGTGGCCGCCAGCTCGAAGGCGCGGTCGATCCATGGTGCGGTCTCGACCCACCGTCCGGGTAGCGCGTCGAGGTCGGCCGCGAAGGCCGGGTCACCGAGTCGTGCCCCCAATCGCATGAGCAGCGCCGTCTGCGAGGCGAACGATCGCGTCATCACGATGGCTTCCTCGTCCCCCTCGGGGATGGCCAACGCGACGTCTGCCAGTCCGGCCATGGGCGCGGCCGGACGGCAGGTGACCGCGACGGTGAACTGCCCACGGGCGCGGGCAGCCTTGATGACCTCAAGGGCCTCGGTGGTGGTGCCCGAGCGGGAGACCACGATGACCGGCTGATCGGCCAGGGACTGACCGGCGAAGACGGCCGCGGGCCGGAGTAGCAACTCGCTGAGGGGCTGGGCCTCGGCGGGCAGGTTGGCGTGGGCGCGCATGGAGAAGGCCGCGATCTGCGAGATGTAGAGCGACGAGCCCGCACCGGTGATGACGATACGAGTGGCGCCGTCGAGCCGGTCCACGATCGCCTGGGGGGCGGAGCGCGCGACCTCGAGTGCGGCGGTTATGGCCTCAGCACCGGTGCTGGCCTCGCGCCAGGTCGTGGTCCGCTCTACTCGCTCGCGGATCTGCTGGGCGGTAGGCATCTCGGATGCGTCCATGGGTGCTCCGTTGTCGATGCTGAGGTCTTCGGGGCCTGCTCGTACGGTAGCATCGCTGCGGCGCGGTTCTCGTCGCGGGTCACGTCCAGCGGGAGGAAGAAGTTGAGGCTCGGCACACTTCGTGGCCTGGACGCCTGTGCCTCCGAGAGGGGCACGTTCTCGATCCTGGCGCTCGATCATCGCAACAACCTGCGCCGGATGCTGGACCCGGACGACCCTGAGTCGGTCAGCTACGAGCAGATGGTCGCGGTCAAGCGCTCGATCGTGCGCGCCATCGCTCCGGTCGCCGACGGCATCCTGCTCGACCCGGACCTGGGCGCGGGCCCCGCGATCCACGACGGTTCGCTGCCTTCGGGCTGCGGACTGCTCGTAGCCGTCGAAGAGAGTGGGTACGACGGGCCGCCTACCGCGAGGCGCAGCCGCATCATGAAGGATTGGGGCGTGTCGCAGATCAAGCGACTCGGGGCCGACGCGGTGAAGCTACTGCTCTACTACCACCCCGATGCGCCCAACGCCGAGGACCAGGAACGCCTGCTCATCGAGATAGCCGAGTACTGCGCCGATTCGGACATCCCGCTCTTTCTCGAGACGCTGGGCTACTCCATCGAGGAGGGCGCGGCCGGGCTGACCGATGACGCTCGCCGCGATGTCGTGGTGCGCACCGCCAGGCGCTTGACAGCGCTCGGCGGGGACGTGCTCAAGTGCGAGTTCCCGTACGACGCCTCGGTCACCGACCGCAGCCGCTGGAAGGAGGCCTGCGCCGAGCTCGAGGCGGCCTCGTCTATCCCCTGGGCCATCCTCTCGGCCGGCGTGGACGATGCCACCTTCGAGGCCCAGACCGAGGTCGCCTGTGCTGCTGGTGCGTCGGGGGTGCTGGTGGGCCGGTCGGTCTGGAAGGAAGCGGCCACGATGGCCGCGCCCGAGCGCGACCGCTGGCTGGAGACCGTGGGCGCGGCGCGCATGCAGCGCCTCGTCGATATCGTCGAGGCGGAGGCTCGGCCGTGGCGAGAGCGCTCGCCGCTGCTCGACCAGCCGGAGCCGGGCGAGGGCTGGTACGCAAGCTACCCGGGGTCGTTGGCGTGAGTGGTGCACCGGAGCTCGATAGCGAGTCAGCTTCCACGCCAGAGGGGGACTCGGCCCCGGAGCGCGAGACAGACGTCTACGTCATCGGCGACGTCAATCCGGACATCCTCGTCATCGACAAGGACGTCGTGCCCGAGTTCGGGCAGGTCGAGAAGTACGTCGGGACGATCCGCCTGACCGTGGGGGGCTCGTCGGCCATCACCGCCTGCGGCCTGGCCCGCCTGGGCCTGCGGGTGGCGCACGGCGGGATCGTGGGGGACGACATCCTCGGCCATGCCATCCTCGAAGCTTTGCGCCAGCGGGGCGTCGACACCTCCACCGTCTTGGTCGACCCGGCCATCCCCACCGGCGCCACCGTCCACCTGGGCACCGGCGACAACCGCGCCATGCTTACGGCCACCGGCACCATCGATCGGCTCGCAGCCGAGGACGTGCCGTCCGGGCTCCTGCCGCACATCCGGCACATCCACGCGGGATCGACGGGCATCCAGCCGAAGCTGCGGCCAGGTCTTCCGGCCCTGTTCGACAAGGCCCGGGCAGCCGGTGTGACCACGTCCTTCGACTCGAACTGGGATCCCGACCGGCGCTGGGAGGGCATCGATCCGATGCTGGCGGCGACTGACATCTTCTTCCCCAACGAACGGGAAGCCAGGCTCATCAGCGGCGAGTCGGACCCGCTGGAGGCGGCCCATGCGCTGGTGGCACGGGCCGAGGCTGCCGGACGAGATGACTCCGCGGAGCCGCTGACGGTAGTCGTCAAGATGGGTGCCCAGGGGGCATTGGCCGTGCGTGGCGACCACGCGCTGCGGCTGCCGGCCGACAAGGTCAAGGTCGTGGACTCGACCGGTGCCGGCGACAGCTTCGACGCCGGGTTCCTCTATGGCTTCCTCGATGGACGTCCGCTGGCCGAATCGCTGGCCCTGGCGGTCGCCTGCGGCACGCTCTCGACCCGCGCGGTAGGTGGCGTCGACGGCCAGGCCACGCTGGAGGAGGCCACGGGTCTGCTGTAGGCGGGCGGGGCGCGCAGCAGCCTGGGGGTTAGCCCTCTTCGCGTTCGATCTGGCGACGTGAGGCCGGGGTGCGCCTGGACGTGGGAACGTCGGAGGCACCCTCGACGAAGGACGCTTCGCGCGCCCACGCTGCGGCCTGCTCCTGCTGCTCCACCGAGAGGATGCCGTGGCGTGCCAGTGAGGCCATCTCGTCGCGGATGTAGGTGTTGAGCATCTCCGGACCGTCGGTGTTGATGGTGTAGCGCACGCCGTTCTTGGCGAAGGTCTCGAAGATCCACACGAACTCGTCCCAGCCGGAGACCACTCGCGAGTTGAGGTTGCTGGTCGGGCACAGTTCCAAGGTGATGCCGCGCTCGCGGATCATGTCCATGGTCTTCTGGTCATACGCCGACTTCACGCCGTGACCCAGCCGGTCGGGCTCGAGGTGCTTGATGACCTGGGCCACCTCCTTGACCGGGCCTGACTCGCCGGTGTGAACGGTGATGCCCAGGCCCTTCTTGCGTGCCTGCCGAAATGCAGCCTTGTAGTCGGCCGGGTCGAAGGTCGAGGACTCCGGGCCGGCGATGTCGATACCCACCACGCCGCGGTCCCGGTAGGCGATGGCTTTCTCCACGATGATCTCGTTGAGATGCCTCGGGAAGGCGCGGTCCAGGCAGAGGATCAGTCCCGGCTTGATGGGGTACTCGAGAGTGGCCCGGTCCATGCCCCGGATGGCGGCGCTGATGATGTGGTCGAGATCCTGCTCGCCTCCCCGGTTGCGCTTCATGGGGTTGAAGCGCAACTCCATGGTCGTGACGTGGTTCTTGCGGTAGGCGCCGCCGATGACCTCGTAGACCGAGCGCTCCACGGCCAGCGGCGAGGACTGGATGAGCTCGGTCCAGTGGAACAGCTGCAGATAGCCGTCGAACGATCGGCCGCGCCGCTTGGACACGGTGATCATCTCGCGAAACTCCCAGTAATCCTTGCTCGGCAGGCGGATGCCCTGGGAGTGGGCGATGCCCCACATGATCGCGGGCGACACGGCACCACCGAGATGACAGTGGAGCTCAGCGAGGGGGATCTTGCGGGAGAGGACAGAGGCCATGCGGCGATGCTACCGCGTGGCCTGGTCCCCGCGACGGCTCAGGCAGGCAGCGACACGGGCTGGGTCAAACGGATGTGGTTGCCGGAGGGGTCGCGGAAGCCGGCATCGATGCCGTAGAACCGCTCTTCAGGGGGCTCGATGAACTCAACGCCAAGAGTGATCAACCGCTCGTAGTCGGACTTGATGTCGTCGGTCGTGAGGAAGATCCCGTTGGCCTGTCCCTTGCCCACGATGTCGCGGACCTGCTCCACGGTCGCCGCGTCGGGAATGGGTGGGCTGGCCATGGCCATGAGCACGATCGAGACGTCTGGCTGCCCGGCCGGACCGACCGCCAGCCAACGGAAGTCGCCCATCTCCGGGACCGTCACATCGGACCGAACTTCCAGGCCGACCTTGTCGACGTAGAAGCTCAGGGCCTCGTCCTGGTCGTGCACCCAGAGTTGGGCACTGGCGAGCTTGATCATCGTTCCTCCTGTCGGGTAGGTGTCCGGCAGATCGGCCGTTCGACCCGGAGGAGCCTAGCCCGCCGGTGTGGCCCTGTCTTCTCGAAACGTGCGGCTTTGGGGCCGTGCGTGGGCGCGCATCACGCACGCCGGGATCATGGCCATGCGGCTGGCCGCCGGGTGCGCTGCCCGGTAGCGCAGCGGGGGCATGCCGAACACCCGAGTGAAGCTCGAGGTGAACGATCCGACGCTCTCCCATCCGACGCTCACGGCGATGCGGGCGACCGCCCAGTCGGTCTTGCGCAGCAGGGCCGCTGCGCGCTCGAGCCGTCGGGTGGTCAGGTAGCGATGCGGTGGTTCTCCGAAGGTGCGACGGAACTCGCGGCTGAAGTGAGCCTTGGAGAGTCGTGCCTCCCGCGCCAGCTCGGCCACCGTCAGCGGCTCCGCGTAGCGCGAATCGACCATGTCCCTGGCGCGGAGCAGGTGCCGGCTCGGGGGGAGCTCGCCCGTCATCACACCAGTATCGGGCAACCGGCGTGGTGCGGGCACCCCGCAAACGTGCATGAGTCGGCATTGACAGTCGTGCAACGCTGTGGCCGGACGTGGCTCGTCGGCGGCCTCACCGCCGGCAGGAGCAAGTAGGGAACATGCGCCTCACCGACTACCGGCCGGTCAGCAGACTGCGCTTGCGCGAGCATCTCATCGAGAAGCCGAAGTTCGGCGTGGTCGACGCCCACAACCACCTGGGGCCGGTCTTCAGCCAAGGCTGGCACGAGCGGCCCGTTTCGGAGCTCTTGGCCGTGCTCGATGAGGCCGGCGTGGAGACCATCGTCGACCTCGACGGCGGACAGGGCAAATCCTTCAGCGAGCACCACGCCAGGTACGCGGGCGCGCATCCCGCGCGCTTCGCCCATGTCGCGCAGCTGGCCTACGAGGAGTGGGTCGAGCGGCCCGACTTCGGCGAGATGGAGGCCGCGCGCTTCGAGGATTCGGTGCGGCGTGGAGCGGTCGGCATCAAGGCCTGGAAGCCGCTGGGGCTCCGCGCACTTGATCCGGAGGGGAAGCTCGTGCCCGTGGACGATCCGCGGCTCGATCCCCTGTGGGCGATGGGCGCGAAGACGGGCGCCGTGATCATCGTCCACGTGGCCGACCCGATCGCCTTCTTCGACCCCCTCGACGAGCACAACGAACGCTGGGAGGAACTGCAGGAGCATCCCGACTGGCACTTCTGGCCGTCGCGGGCCGGGGCCGGCGAGCACGGCTTCCCTGGCTTCGACGAGATCATCGCAGCCTTCGAGCGGGTGGTGTCACGTCATCCCCAGACGACCTTCATCGGTGCCCACGTGGGCTGTGCCGCGGAGGACCTGGCGCTGGTCTCGGGGATGCTGGAGCGCAACCCGAACCTCTTCGTGGACATCTCCGCTCGCATCAGCGAGCTGGGCCGCCAGCCCTACTCCGCCCGCGAGTTCTTCCTCAGGTATGCCGACCGCATCCTCTTCGGGACCGACTTCGGCTACGACCCCGAGATGTACCGCATCTTCTACCGCTTCCTCGAGACCTTCGACGAGTCATTCGACTACGACCTCGGCGACTACCCTCAGCAGGGCCGCTGGCAGATCCACGGTATCGGCCTGCCCGACGACGTGCTGCGGAAGGTCTACGCGGACAACGCCAGGCGCATCCTGCTCAAGGATCGCTGAGGGGACGCGCCGCGCGGGCACCGCGACGGACGTGCGTTCGGCCCCGCGGAGGACTAAGGTCTCGACTTTCGAACCAGCAGGCGGAGTGAGGAAGCGTGCGTGACGTCGGGCGGCTGTCGTTGGCGCTCGGAGTGGTGGCTCTGGCCACCATCGTCGGCCTGGCCGGACTGGCCCAGCTGAAGTTCAGCGCGTTCCTCTCCGACTCCGTGGGTGAACGGCTCGAGATCGTGGGCAGGACTGCGGCGCAGGATTTCGGCGCGGCCATCGACCACGGGCTGAGCGTCGCCGAGGTCGCCAACGGCCGCCAGATCCTCGAACGAGCGCGAGGTCACGATCGGTCCATCAGCGGCATCGCCGTCTTCGACCTCGATGCCGCCATCCTGCACACGGCCGGCGACATCCCGGACGGGGAAATCGACCCCCGGACGCAGGAGGCCTTCCGCGTGGTCGTCCTTGAGGACGCAGTGGACGCCTGGAGCATCGAGGCGGGGGACCAGATCAGGAGCGGAGTGGTCATCGATGGCAGCTTCGGTCAGCCGGTCGGGGGCGTCGTCGTCCACTATCCCGTCACCGAGATGCGCGAGCAGGAGGCTTCCATGATGGGCTCGCTCCTCTTCGACGCGGCCTGGATCGGACTGGTCGTTCTCATCGTCGTCGGAATCGTCTTCGCCGTGCTGCGCAGGCGCGAAGGAGGCGATGACCCCGAGGCTGACCAGGCATGAACCGCGCTGAGCAGGTCTCGCGCCGCCTCATCGGCATCATCGCCGGCCTGCTGGTGGTGGCGGCCATCCTCTTCGGAGCGCTCATCATCGAGGACTTCAATCGGGCACTCGAGCCGGAGCTCGAGCGACGTTCGGGGCTCATTGGGACCACGGTGCACGACGACGTGGAGCGCGCGCTGAACGTAGGCATCCCACTGGAACGGCTGGTTGGCGTGGAGGCCTACGTCGAGACGCTGATGACCGACTTTGCTGAGCTCGAGTTCGTGGTCGTCCGCGACGGGGCCGGCACCGTCCTCCACTCGGGCGGCGACGTCTCGGAGGCGGTTCGTGCACAAGACTTCAAGGTCCCGCTTGAAGGCAGCGCTGAGGATGCCGGTTCGCTCGTCTCGCGCTACCCACTGGCGACCGAGCTCGGGACCGTGGGCGCCATCGATGTGGGCGTGGACGGCGGGTTCGTGCGCGTCAGACTCGAGGATCTCGCACTCGATCTCATGGTTATCGTGGTCGTGGCGCTGGTGCTGGCGTACGAGCTGGCGCTTGCCGTGAGCGAGAGGGTGGCGGGTCGCGGACGGCGCCGCTCGTCGGGCGTGGCCGAGGCCAGGTTGGTCCTCTTCGTCTTCGTGGTCGGGGAGGAGCTGAGCAAGTCGTTCCTGCCGCAGTTCATCCTTGGCGCCACCGATCCGGGGGCGGCCCTCGACCCGGCGGTGGCGGTGAGCCTGCCGATCGTGGCCTACCTGCTCACTCTTGGCCTGGCCTCGCCTTTCGCCGGCAAGCTCGCCGGGCGTTACGGCGAACGCACTCTCTTGATGGCTGGCCTGGTGTTCGCGGCGGCAAGCCAGGTAGGCATGGTGGTCGCGGCGGACCTGCTTCAGATCACGGTGCTACGAGGCCTGACGGGAGTGGGATACGCGATCTCGACCATCGCCTGCCTTGAGTACCTCATCGAACGACAGCCTCGAGCCGATCGGATCCGTGCCACTGGAGCATTCATAGCCGTCGTGATCGGGGGCACATTCGCCGGGACTGCGCTAGGTGGCATCCTGGCCGACCGACTTGGATACCGTCCGGTGTTCGCCCTCAGCGCGGTCCTGGTGCTGGCCGCGGGGCTCCTGGCCTGGCGACTGATGTCGGCCGCGAGGACCGGGAGCCAGGCCGAGGAACCGCAGGCGTTCTCGATACGCGATGTCGCCGGCGTCCTGCACCAGCCAAGGCTGCTGGCACTCATGGCCGGGGTGACCGTGCCCATGAACGTGTTGCTGGCCGCGTTCCTGTGGTACCTGGTGCCGTTGACACTGGCCGCGTCCGGCGAGAGCGCCGCAGTCATCGGCCGGACGCTGATGCTCTACTACCTGGCCGTGTTGCTCGCGGCACCCGCGGTCGGCCGGTTGACCGCCGCCGGGCTCGACGCCAGGTTGCTGGTCGGCATCGGCTCCGTCATCAGCGGGGCGGTGCTGCTGATCCCGGCGGGCCAGCTGACGACGCTCGCCGTGTCGGTAGCGGTCGTGATCGTCGGCCTCGGCCACGCGGCGATCCGCGGGCCACAGCTGGTCCTGGCTATCGAGATCGGCGAGGCTGAACGCGCGGGGCTCGGGCGAGGCGCCACACTAGCGGTGATGCGGACGCTCGAGCGACTTGGAGCTCTGGTAGGTCTCCTCGTGGCGGCCGTGGTCGCGGCGCGATGGGACCTGCTGGTGGCCATGGCGGCGATCGGCGTGGCCACTGGCGTCGCGGGCGTGGCATACCTCTCGACCGTGCTTGTCGGAGAACGGGGCACCGCGCGTGTCTAGGGTTCTGGCGACGGCTGTCACGCTTCTGATCACGCTGGCCGCCATAACGCCGTCGGCCGTCGACGCGGCGGACGACGACGCGGGCAGCGGACCGTTCGAGGTGGTCATGGTCACCTGGCGTGGCTGCGAGGATGCCTGCGCCGGCTTCTGGGACTACCTCGACGCTGTCGGCCTCGACGTCTCCCCGACCATCCTCGACGCGAACCAGGATCGCGACCGACTGCCAGGCCTGGTCGAGCAGATCGACGCCCTGGATCCCGACCTCGTGGTCACCTGGGGCACGTCGGTGACGCTGGGGATCATCGGCACCGTGGACGGAGAGGAGGGGCCTCGCATTGACGATGTGCCGGCCATCTTCATGATCGTGGCAGACCCAGTGGGTGCCGGGATCATCTCGGAGACCGGCGTCTCCGGCAGGCCGCTCGTCACCGGCACGCACAATCGTGTGCCCGAGGCCGTGCAGATGCGTGTGCTGGCGGACTACCTCCCATTCGATCGTATCGGGGTCATCTACAACGACGACGAGCTCAACGCGGTGCTCAAGGCGGAGGAAGTCCGCCGGGTCGGGGCGGAACAGGGATTCGAGGTGGTTGAGCGCGTGCTAGCCAAGGACAAGGACGGTGTACCGCTGGTCGACGATATCCCGGTTGCCGTGGCGGAGATCGCCGACGCGGACGTGGACCTCATCTACCTTGGTTCGAGCTCGTTCCTGCTCGACAACGCAGACCTGTACACCTCGTCCGCGCTCGACCAGGGCCTGCCGCTGGCTACGGCCTACGAGGCCATGGTGCGAGACTCACAGGCCCTCATCGCACTCGGCAGTGCGTACTACAACGTGGGCCAGCTCGCCGGCTTTCAGGCTGAGCTGATCCTGCGCGAAGACCGGATCCCGGGGGACCTCGAGGTCGTCGGCCTGGACAGGTTCAGCGTGGTCGTGAACTTGGCGACTGCCAGGCAGCTGGAGCTCTACCCGCCCCTGCTCTTGCTACGATATGCGGACGTCGTCGATTCGAGCCAGTGAACGACCCCATCGTTCACATCTGGCCGGTCATTCGATTGGACAGCCGTACGATGGGGACGTAGCCTCGGCCTCCGACAGCGACCGGGGGGAGCCGGCCAGCCGTGGCCCACGAAGGAGGAATCCCCGATGTCCGACTACGCCAACCCCAACGCACTGGTCAGCCCCGAGTGGGCACAGCAGCACCTGGACGATCCCGGCGTCCGCTTCGTGGAGGTGGACGTCGATACCGAGGCCTACAGCCAGGGACATATCCCCGGCGCGGTCGGCTGGAACTGGGAGACGCAGCTCTCGGATCGCGTCCGGCGCGACATCGTCAGTCGCGAGGAGCTCTCCGAGCTGCTCTCGAACTCGGGTATCGGCCCGGAGACACACATCGTGCTCTACGGCGACAACAACAACTGGTTCGCGGCCTGGGCCTACTGGCAGCTACGACTCCACCGCGTGGAACGCGTGAGCCTCATCAACGGAGGCCGGGCCTACTGGCTGGAGAACGACCTGCCGCTGGTCCCCGATGTACCCGACTATGCCCCCACGGGCATCGAGGTGGCCGAGCCCGACTTTGCCACGCGCGCCTTCCAGCGCGACGTGGCCGACCAACTGGGTGATCCGGACCTGGCCCTGGTCGACGTCCGTTCCCCGGCCGAGTTCTCGGGCGAGGTGATGGCGCCCCCGGGTATGAGCGAGACGGCGCAGCGAGCGGGGCACATCCCCGGCGCCGAGTCAGCACCATGGGCCCAGACGGTCAACGAGGACGGCACGTTCAAGTCGGCCGATGAGCTGCGCGCCCACTACGAGGCCAAGGGCGTGACCGCGGACAAGGACGTGGTGGCCTACTGCCGCATCGGCGAGCGATCGAGCCATACCTGGTTCGTGCTGCACGAGCTGCTCGGCTACGAGCGCGTGCGCAATTACGACGGCTCGTGGACCGAGTGGGGCTCGCTCATCGGCGCACCCATCGAGAATCCGAGCGCTGGGGGCTAGGACAGGCTAGGACGCGCCGACCTGGTCAGGGTCCAGGCAGAAGGTGAACATGCGCTCCGCCTCGATGCGCGCGTAGGCCACGCCCGGGTCGTCGAAGATGGCCGAGGCGGAGTCGCCGAAGCGGGCCCCGTAGTAGTCGAGCAGCACCTGGCGGAAGCCTCCGTCGTCATGCGACCTGGGGTCGATCTCGACGGCGCGACCGTGGGTCGTGACGCTGAGCGCTTCCGCCGGCAGGTAGGTGGCACTGACCGCGGGACGCCGTCGGATGTGACGGAAGCGCAGTGACGCATCGCTCGAGCCGAAGTACCACTCACCCCGGTAGAAGAAGCCGTCCACCGGGCCGGTGATGGGCCGCCCGTCGGAAGTGACCGTGGCCAGCGTCAGCAGGCACATACCCTGGAGTCGATCGGCCAGCTGGCCGGCGGTCAGCCGGCGCTCGGGCGTGATGACCTCGCGGAGGTGCGACCCGGCCGACTCGTAGCTGGAGTCGAGCGTGGCCTGGAGCCGCGCCAGGTCCTCGGTCGTCTCGTGCATCGGCCGGCGGCTGTCTGGTGCGACTAGCCGCCGATAGCCAGGCCGTTGGCCGCCAGCGCGGCGGCACGGGAGCTACGGTTGCGCTTGGCCTCCTCGGGCACCTGGTCGCGGGCGTGGTAGGACGAGCGCACGAGCGGTCCCGACTCGACATGCTTGAAGCCGAGCGCCAGGCCTTCCGCCTTCATCTCGACGAACTCATCAGGATGGACGTAACGCTCCACCGGCAGGTGGTTGGGGGTGGGGCGCAGGTACTGGCCGAGGGTGAGGATGTCGCAGTCGACCGCGCGCAGGTCGCGGAACGTCTGGCTCAGTTCCTCGCGCGTCTCACCCAGGCCGACCATGATGCTCGACTTGGTGTGCACGGTCCCGGGCCGGCCGGCGAACTCGAGAGCCATGGCCTTGGCGTCGGCGAGGACTCGCAGCGAGCGGTCGTACCGGGCCCGCTTGCGCACCGGCTTCTGCAGCCGTTCCACGGTCTCGACGTTGTGGTTGAGGATGTCCGGCGCCGCCTCCATGACCGTGCGCAGGTCGGCGTCGAGGTAGTCGGGGATGAGCACCTCCACGCCCATGGCCGGACTGCAGCGGCGCATCTCGCGGATGGTCTCGGCGAAGATGCGGGCACCGCCGTCATCAAGGTCGTCGCGGCAGACGCTGGTGACCACCACGTGCTCGAGGCCCATGACCGCGACCGCTTCGGCCACTCGACGCGGTTCGTCGTCGTCATCCCAACTCGGCCGGCCGGTCTTGACCGCACAGAATCCGCAGGCGCGGGTGCACGTGTCGCCGAGGATCATGACCGTGGCCGTACGCTCCTCCCAGCACTCGCCGATGTTGGGGCACATGGCCTCCTCACAGACGGTGTTGAGCGTCTGGCCCTTGACCAGGCCCTTGAGCTCGTTGTAGTTGGCACCGGTCGGCAGCTTGGCCTTGATCCACTCGGGATGGCGCTTGCGATCGGGGCCGGTTCGAGCCGCGGTGGCGTCGACCGAGCCGCCCATGGCGATGGTCAGCGGCTGACCGATCTCGGGCGAGCCGTGGCTGTGACAGCCCCCGCTGCCGTTGCTGAAGATCGGGAGTTCCTTGGCCATGTCCTACCAGATGGGGGTGTTCTGGTCGACCGCACCGAGCCAGGCTGCGACGTCCTGCAGGAAGGCACCCGCCTGGGCACCGTCGGTGGCCCGGTGATCGATGGCGATGCACATGTTCATCATCGAGCGGACAGCGATGGCGTCGCCCTGGTCCTCCAGCACGACCGGCCGCTTCACGATCTTCTCCATGGTGATGATGGCGACCTCGGGCACGTTGATGATCGGCAGCGTCAGGATAGAGCCGGTCCAGCCGGTGTTGTCGACGGTGAAGGTGCCGCCCTCGAGATCCTCCGGCCGAAGCTTCTTGTTGCGGGCCCGCTTGGCCAGGTCGTTGATGGCGGCGTTGAGGCCGTGGAGGCTGAGGTCCTGCGCATTCTTGATGACCGGCACCACGAGACCGTCGTCGACGGCTACGGCGATGCCGATGTTGATGGCCTTTCGACGCCAGTGCCCTTCTTCGGTCCAGTGGGCGTTGAAGTCGGGGAAGCGGCGCAGGGCCTCGACACAGGCCTTGGTCATGTAGGCCACGTAGCTCATCGACATGCCTTCGCGCGACTTGTAGTCGGCATTGACGGCAGCGCGGGCCTTGACCACCGGGGTCATGTCGACCTCGATGGTGATGTAGGCAGCCGGCACTTCGACGAAGCGCTGCATGTGCCTGGCGATGGCCTTGCGCATGGGCGTGAGCTGCTTGAGCGAGTCGCCGTGCTTGACGGGGGAGTCGGTGGGGTCGGCAGCGGGCGGGGCGGGTGCCAGGGCTGGCGCGGGTGTCAGGGCTGGTGCGGATGCCAGGGCTGGTGCAGGTGCCAGGGCTGGCGCGGGTGCCAGGGCTGGCGCAGGTGCCAGGGCTGGCGCGGGTGCCAGGGCTGGTGCCCCCGAAGCGGGGGCCGGACCGGAGCCGTTGGTCGCGCCGGCCGAAGCTGCCTCGACGTCAGCGCGGGTGATGCGGCCGCCCATGCCCGAGCCGGCGATGGCGGTGACGTCCACCCTCAGCTCGCGTGCCAGGCGACGCACGGCCGGGGTCATACGCATGTTGGTGGGGACGACGACAGGGGCCGCTGGGGCGGCGGTGGCCGGTGCCGTGGTCGGCATGGGGGTCGCGGGGGCCTGGGTCGCTGGTGCCTGGGCCGCAGGTGCGGGGGTCGGCTGTGCCTGGGTCGCTGGTGCCTGGGCCGCAGGTGCCTGGGCCGCAGGTGCGGGCGGCGGCGGCTCGGCTCCAACGGCCGTAGCGCCGGCCGCCTCGCCCGACGTGCCCGGGGCCGCCGCCGCATCTGCCGGTTCGGCTGACGCTCCCGGAGCGGCCGTCGCGCCGGCCGCGTCCACCTCGGCGATGGGCGCATCGTTGCCCACGGTGTCGCCCTCGGAGACGAGGATCTTGGTGAGGGTGCCCTCGAACGGTGAAGGGACCTCGGCGTTGACCTTGTCGGTCACGACTTCGACCAGTGGGTCGCCCACGCGAACGGGGTCGCCGACGGCCTTGAGCCACTTCCCGATGGTGCCCTCTTCGACGCCTTCACCGAGCTGGGGCATGGTCACCTGGGGCATGAGTCGACTCCTGGGAATTCCGTTCGCTGGACTGGGATGGGCACTACTCGAGTCAAGGACTCCATGATAGCGACCCCTCCGATTCGGACCCTGATACAGGGTCCGTGAAGTGCCGGGTAACGGCGTGTGAAGCGAGCATCGGCACCATCGGCGCCATGGACGACGTACGCATCGGCAATACCCTCCGCGTCATCCGCATCCGCAAGCACCTGCGCCAGTGCGACGTCGCCCGCCGCGCCGGCGTTTCGCGCCAGGTCGTCGGCCGACTCGAGAACGGATACGCGGGCCGATACACGCTCGACACCATCCGCTCGATCGCGAACGCCCTCGGCGCTCGCTACGACGGACGGCTGCACTACCGGGGCGCCGAGCTCGATCGTATCGTCAACGCCGCCCACGCCGAGCTCCACGAGTCGGTCGCTGCACACCTCGAACGCCTGGATGGCTGGACATGGCTGCCCGAGGTGACCTTCGCCCACTACGGCGAACGCGGCATCATCGACATCCTCGCCTGGCATGCGGAGACGCGTAGCCTCCTCATCATCGAGTTGAAGACCGAGCTGGTCGACCCCCAGGGTCTGGTAGCGGTGATGCATCGTCGTGTTCGCCTCGGTCGCACGGTCGCGCGACAGCACGGCTGGGATCCCTCCTCGGTGAGCGCGTGGGTCATCATCCGCGACACCGCCACCGAGCGGCGCCGTGCGAAGAGGCACGCACAGCTGCTTCGCAAGGCGTTCCCGCACGAGGGTAGGACCGCGCGTGCATGGCTATCGCACCCACGCGGCCGACTCAGCGCTCTGTCCTTCTGGTCAGATGTCACGCCGGGTGGCGCTAGCAAGGTGCCCGTGCGCACTCAGCGCGTCCGGGTTGCTCATCGGCCCTAGACCCCGCAGGAGCCAAGCGTGACCGGACATGTCGGAGATCGCTGTTGACGTGCCCTGGCCGACGGGGCGGCCGACCATCTGGCTAGGGCCACCGAGGATGACATCTGACTAGATGGCGGCGAGGCCGCCAGCGCGGGCCTGTCGCCAGCGGCCGAGGCCTGTCGCCAGCGGCCGAGGCCTGTCGCCAGCGGCCGAGGCCTGTCGCCAGCGGCCGAGGCCTGTCGCCAGCGGCCGCGCGCAGCCGCGCCCCACGGCCGCGGAGCTAGAAGTTGATGGACTTGCCGTCGACGGCCATGGCCGCCTCGCCCATCGTCTCGGAGAGCGTGGGGTGCGGGTGGACGGCAGAGCCGACCTCCCAGGCGGTGGCCTCGAGCAGCATAGCCGTGGAGGACTCGGCGATGAGCTCGGTGACCTGATGGCCGATCATGTGCACGCCCAGCAGCTCGTCGGTCTCGGCGTCGGCGATGACCTTGACGAAACCGGTGGTGTCGCCCTCGATGATGGCCTTGCCCGACGCCATCATCGGCATCTTGCCGACCTTGGTCTTGAGGCCGCGCTCCGCGCACTGCTCGGAGGTGAGGCCGATCGAGGCCACCTGCGGCCGCGAGTACGTCGCTCGCGGCATCTTCACGTAGTCGATCTCCTCGACCTCGAGCCCGGCGATGGCGTGCACCGCGGCGATGCCCTCGTGCGTGGCCACGTGCGCGAGCCACAATCCGCCGGCGATGTCGCCCACGGCATACAAGTGCGGGTCGGCGGTGCGCATCTCCGCGTCGGTCTGGACGATGCCGCGGTCCACCACCGCACGCGTCGTCTCGAGACCGATGTCCTCGACATTGGCAGCTCGACCTGTGGCAACCAGCATCTGCTCGGCACGCAGCTCGGCCGGCTCGGCGCCCTCGGGGCCAACCATCAGCGACACGCCCGAGTCGTCTGCCTTGACCGCTCCCGTGTCGAAGCGCGCCGAGGTGATGACCTTGATGCCGCGCTTCTTGAAGGCGCGCGCCATCTCCCTCTGGATCTCACCGTCTTCGAGCGGCACCAAGCCCGGCAGATACTCGAGCACGGTGACCTCGGCACCCATGTCGTGGTAGTAGGAGGCGAACTCGACACCCACCGCACCGGCGCCCACGACGATGATCGACTCGGGCATATGCGAGGAGCGGAGCACGTCGTCGGACGTAACGATGCGCTCGCCATCCGGCACCAGCCCCGGCAGCGATTTGACCCGCGAGCCGGTGGCCACGATCACGTCCGTGGCCTTGAGGATGGTCTCGCCGGTCGACTTGCCCTCGCTGTCGGTCGTCTTCACCCGGACCTGCTGCGGGCCTTCGAGCCGGCCGCGGCCGACGATGTACTCGACCTTGTTCTTCTTGGCCAGACTGGTCACGCCCTTCACCAGGCGCGAGACGATCCGGTCGCGCCGCTTGGCGATGGCCTCAGGGTCGGCCGATACGTCGGCGGCCGAGATGCCGAACTCGGTCGAGTGCTTCATGTGGTCGAGCAAGTCGGCCGAAGCGAGCATGGCCTTGGTCGGGATACAGCCGATGTGCAGGCAGGTGCCTCCGAGGCCCATGGGGTTGTCGTCCACGAGGGCGACCTTGAGCCCCAGCTGGCCGGCGCGGAACGCGGCGCCGTAGCCGCCGGTGCCGCCGCCGAGGACGACGATGTCGAAGGACTGGGTTTCGTTGGGCACGGTGGACCTCGGAAGAACGTGATTCGGACGGGTGCGATGGTAGCAAAGCACCCGCATCGCGCTCGCTTCAGACCGGCGCCACACCTGCATCGCGCTCGCTTCAGACCGGCGCCACACCTGCATCGCACTCGCTTCAGACCGGCGCCACACCTGCATCGCGCTCGCTTCAGGCCGGCGCCACACCTGCATCGCGCTCGCTTCAGACCGGCGCCACACCTGCATCGCACTCGCTTCAGACCGGCGCCACACCTGCATCGCACTCGCTTCAGACCGGCGCCACACCTGCATCGCACTCGCTTCAGACCGGCGCCACACCTGCATCGCACTCGCTTCAGACCGGCGCCACACCCAAATCGGCCGACCTATACTCGCCCCGCGTGGACGACCTACCCCTGACCCTCCTCCTGCTCGCCATGGGCTATCTCGCCGGCTCGCTGCCGATGGGCGTCATCGTGGCCCGCCTCACCGGCGGCACCGACCCCCGGACCGTCGGCTCCGGCCGCACCGGCGGCACCAACATGCTGCGCGCCGGCGGTTGGGGCCGGGCCATCGCGGTCGCCTCACTCGACCTGGCCAAGGGCGCCGTGCCGATCCTCGTCGCCCGGGCTCTCGGTGCCCCGGTCGAAGTCCAGGCACTGACCGGCCTGGCCGCCGTCCTGGGCAGCTGGAAGTCGGTCTTCCTGGGTTTCCACGGCGGGCGCGGGGTGGCCACCGGCGTCGGCGGCATGATCGCCATCGCACCCTGGATCATCCCCATCGCGCTGCCTGCCTTCGCCATCGTCATCTGGACCACGCGCTACGTGTCGCTGGGCTCGATCCTGGGGACCGCCTTCGGGGCCGGCGTGGTCATCGTGGCGATCGCGCTCGGCTGGCTCGACCCCGGCTGGCTGCTCTACGTCATCCCCGGCGAGATCATCGTGTGGGTCGCCCACCGCGACAACATCTCGCGCCTGCTGGCGGGGACCGAACGGAAGTTCCAGCCAGGCGACCGCGCGCCTACCCCGCCTCCGGGTTCAGAGACTCCCGAGGAACCGACCGAGTCCTAGCCCTGTCCGCCCCGGCCGAGCAACGAGCGCACCAGCACCAGGACGGTGCCGACCACGAGCACGAGCACGACCACCGGCATGGCGGCCAGGGCACCGTCGGCCCCCGGCAGCAAAGCGCTGGCCACGCTGGCGAGGAGCACGCCTGCGGCGAGCGCGGCGATGAGCAGCACCACCCGCCGGTCACGAGGGACGTGCCGTGGCTCTTCCACGGTCAGGAGAGGTCAGCCTGCAGGGGGATGCCGATGGGCGCCACGAGGACCCGCCCCGCCAACAGTCGCGTGCGCTTCCTCAGGCCCTCCTTGGGCCGGTGGAAGGTGATGGTCACGTCCGCCCGCACCACCGGGTCGGAGGCCTCGCCGCTGGTCAGGTCGATCGAGGTAGGCGTATCCACGGCCAGCACCGGCACGCCGCCCTCCCTCGCGCGTACGACGACGTCGACCGCGGTTCGGATGGGCTCGCGCAACAGTCCGCTCACGCCGGTGCCGAGCAGCGCGTCGATGACCAGGCCCGCCCGCTCGATGCCGTTGAGGTAGAGGGCCACGTCGGAGTCACGCGATGTCGCGACCCGGTTGATGATGTCGAAGCCGTCGAGACGATTCCAGTTGAGCAGGGCATCGGGCGTGGTGGGCGACCCGCTGCTCGAGAGGAGCACGACCTCCGAGGCGATCCCTTGACCAGCCAGCAGCCGCGCTGCGACGAGGCCGTCGCCACCGTTGTTGCCCGGGCCGCAGAGGATGAGCACGACCGACCGCAGCGGACGGTCGTTCGAGACCATCAGGGCCCTGGCCGCCGCAGCGACGGCCGTGCCCGCCTGCTCCATGAGCCAGGCCCCGGGCGTACCCAGCCGCTGGGCCCGCACGTCGGCGCCGCTCATCTCCTCCCCCGTCATCGGCTCCAGGGCAGCCTGCTCGCGCCAGCGTTCGGTGAGCGCTTCGATGTCGGTGTCGGACTCGAAGATGAACGGATCAGAAGCCGGCAGGGGGAGACCGGTGGTGGGGTCGAGGGTCGGTGTCATGTCAGCTCGATGGTAGGCGCACCGACCCATCGGCGGAGCGTTCCACGAGTCCATCGCGCTCCAGTGCGATGAGCGCAGCGCAGGATCTCCTCCTCGCCATGCGTCCCCATGGCCGATGGCAGCTGCTCCCAGGCGCCGTCATCGAGGGAGCGCAGGTGCTCGACGATGCGGCCACGGAGCCAGCGCGTCGTACGCTCGAAGGGGACCTGTTCCGAATCGGAGTGGCGCCCGGGCGTCTCGACCCGTCCGGCGCTGGCACACCAGTCGCTCACCGGGCACTCCTCACAGCGCGGGCGCCGGGAGACGCAGACGGTGGCGCCGAGTTCCATCGAGGCCTGCGTCCAGGTGGCTGGGTCGCCGAGGTCGACCAGCCCATCGGCCTCGGCTTGCAGTTGGCGTACGCTCATCGACAGCCCGAGCACACGCGAGACCACGCGACGAACGTTCGTGTCCACCGCCGCCACCGGCTGCCCGAAGGCGATGGCCGCGACCGCCCTGGCGGTGTACGGGCCGACCCCGGCCAATCCTTGCAGCGCAGCGAGGTCAGGTGGGACTCTCCCGTCGTGGTCGGCCTCGATAGCCGCGGCGGCACGCTGCAGGTTCACTGCCCGGCGGTTGTAGCCCAGTCCGGCCCAGGCCCGCAGCACCTCGGCGGTCGAGGCCGCGGCCAGCGCGCGCGGCGATGGGTAGCGCGCCATGAACTCGTACCAGGCCTCGTCGACCCGCGCGATCTGCGTCTGCTGGGCCATGACCTCCGAGACGAGGATGGCCCACGGATCGCGCGTTGAGCGGATGCGGAGCGGCCTCGCTCGCGGTCCGTACCATGCCAGCAAGGCTCTCTGGAAGCGCCGGCGGCGGGTGCCACGAAGCGACCCGAACCACCCGCTACCAGGACCATCTGCACCTGAACGTGTCGATTCCTTCATCTCCGGTATACCCACTTTCGCCGAAGGTCGGGCACAATGCCCAGGAATGCCGTATCGCCCACAGAGGCGCCGCGCTTCCCGGACCGGCAATGGGAACGGGAATGGGACCCATCATCGGGCCTCGTACGCGGCGCGTCTCGCCATCGCTCGCTCCGTCGCCCGCAAGAAGGGATCCAGTGGTCCCAATGCGGTGCTCGTGCTCATCCTGATCCTGATGGTCTCAGGCGTGACCGTCGCGTCTGCCGCGGCCATCACCGCCGGCGGCGCCGCCACCATGGCCCTGGCCACGATCGATCAGGGCCTGCCGGACGTGCGCTCGTTCCGGGACATCGACTTCAACGAGCAGTCGATCATGTACGCACGTGACGGCAAGACCAGGCTGGCCGAGTTCTGGAACGACCGACGCGAGGTGGTCAGCTTCGACGAGCTCCCCACGATCGTGCTCGACGCCACCACGGCAACCGAGGATGACACCTTCTGGGACAACCCCGGCGTGGACATGGAGGCGACCATCAACGCGCTGCTGCAGGAAGCGGCCGGTGGCGGCGACCGCGGCGGTGGTTCGACCATCACCCAGCAGCTGGTGCGCGCCCGGCTGCTGCCGGATGAGGTCCTGGAGGCCCAGTTCCAGAGCAAGGAAGCACTGTATACGCGCAAGGCCAAGGAGATCCTGCAGTCCTACAAGCTGACCCAGGCGTTCCCGGGCGAGGACGGCAAGAAGGAGATCATCGCCGCCTACCTCAACGAGATCCCCTACGGCGGCGCCATCCACGGCATCGCAGCCGCCGCCGACGTCTATCTCGGCAAGAGCCTGCGTGAGCTGACGGTCGCCGAGGCCGCCCTGCTGGCCGCCATCCCGCAGGAACCGGCCAACCTGCGGCCATACGCCAAGCACCCCAGGACCGGCAAGTACACCAACGTCGTCAAAGAGAAGTACGGCAAGAAGAACAAGAAGACGGGCAAGCAGAAGGTCCGCTTCGTCATCAAGTCCTGCGGCGACAAGCCCAAGTGCACCGATACCGAGCTTGTCCGGCGCCAGCAGTTCATCCTCGACCGCCTGCGCGACGGCAAGGGCCGCTGGACGCAGCTCTCCGACGAGCAGTACCAGCAGGCGGTGAATCAGAAGATCGTGGTCCAGCGCGAGCGTTCGATCCAGTACAAGGCGCCGCAGTTCGTCAACGCCGCCTACAAGGAGTTGCTGCTCATCCTCGGCGACCGCGACCCCATCGAGGTCGGCGGCTACAAGATCCGGACCACGCTCGAGTGGCGGGCCCAGAAGCTGGGCGAGAAGTACGTATGGGCCGGCGCTATCGCGCCCAACCTGCCGTTGGCGCAGTACTACAAGCAGATCTCCCAGCGTGGCTTGCAGCGCGATCGCTACTGGATCGACAAGCTGCGTCCCTTGGGCGTGCGCAGCGGCGCGCTCGTGGCCATGGACTACCGCACGGGCGACATCCTCGCCTACGTCGGCTCCCCGGGCTACTACCGCAAGTCCAAGACCAAGAAGCTCGATCCCAAGATGGATCACGTGGGCCTCGCCAATCGCCAGCCCGGATCGGCCTGGAAGCCCATCGTCTACGCCACCGGCATCGACACCAAGCGCCTGACCGCGGGTACGATCCTGCTCGATATCACCACGCCGTTCGGCGGCTACACCGCCGACGGCAAGCTCTGGGCACCCAAGGACGCGGACAGCCGCGACCGCGGGCCGATCCTGGTCCGCGATGCCCTCCAGCAGTCACTCAACGTCCCGGCCATCCGTGCGCTCCACCGGGTAGGCGTGAAGACCGTGCGCCAGTACGCGGTCAAGGCGGGGTTCCAGTTCCTGCCCTACTTCGGCAAGAAGTCGCTTGACGTGGCCGGCCTGGCCGGTGCCATCGGCACCGTCGAAGTACGGCCGCTGGACATGACCACGGCATTCGGCGCCTTCGGCAATGCCGGCAAGGTCACACGGCCTCGCTACATCCTCGAGGTCACCGGGCCCAAGGGCGAACAGATCTACAAGGCCGGCAAGGCCGTGACCACGCAGGTGTGGAGCCCTCAGACGGCCTACATCATCGCCGACATCCTGAAGGGCAACACCGACCCCAACGAGAACCCCGTGTGGGCGGACATCTTCGAGCTGCGCAACACGAAGAACGGCTCACGACGTGAGGCCGCGGTCAAGACCGGCACGACCAACAATCTCAAGGACTACTCCACCTACGGCTTCCTGCCCGCGCCTTCGAACAAGAAGCAGCCGGCCCTGGCGGTAGGTGTGTGGTACGGCAATAGCGACAGCTCGCAGCCCAACCTCCTGCAGATCTACTCCATGGATAACGCCGGCCGCACCTGGCATGCGTTCGTGCGCGACTACATGAAGGGCAAGCCCGCACCCACCTTCAAGGCACCCAAGGCCGGCGTGGTCACAGCCTCGGTCAGGAAGCCCAGTGGCGGTACCCGCACAGAGCTCTTCTTGCGTGGTACCCAGCCGGGTGCCAAGAACCAGGTGGACCCGCTCTACTCGTGCGGCAGCTCGATCTCCAGCCTGGAGAACCCCGGTGCCCCGTCCTCGTGGCTGGCGGCGGTCAACTCCTGGGCCGCGCGAGGGATCGGCTCATCCAGCCAGTGGGGCTCGATCAAGAGTGCGGGCAGCGGCTGCTTCAGGGGCCCCAGTCGGTCGGGCAGCAGCAGCGATAGCAGCAGCAGCGGTGGCAACAACAACAGCAGCAGCAACAACAGCAGCAGCAACAACAGCAGCAGCAGCAACAACAGCAGCAGCAACAACAAGCCTGCGCCGACCTGCCAGCCCGGCTACACCGACAAGCCCAAGGGCTGCGTCATCCCGTCCTAGCCGGCGCCCGTCGGCACGTCCTGGCCAGGGACCCATCCGGTTCCCGGAGTCGGCCGGGCTGTAGCCACCGCGGCCGACGCGATCACCGCGGCCGACGCGACCTCCCCGCCTGCACACAGCAGCGACATCTGAAGGCGCTACCCTCCGGGCCATGCCCCTCGAGGAATTCCGACGCAAGCGCGACTTCGAGCGCACGTCCGAGCCCGCAGGAGCCGCGCAGGGGGCTGGCGGCCCACTCGTGCGCCGCTTCGTCGTGGGCCGCCACCGTGCGAGTCGCCTGCACTACGACCTGCGCCTTGAGATCGACGGCGTCCTCGTCAGCTGGGCAATTCCGCGTGGTCCGTCGATGGCTCCGCTCGCCAAGCGCCGCGCGGCGCGCACCGAGGATCACCCGCTCGAGTACCTCGACTTCGAAGGCATCATCCCCGCCGGCCAGTACGGCGGTGGCGATGCCATCGTCTGGGACCATGGCATCTGGACCCCGGAGCTGGCCGAGGATCCGGCCAGGTCGGTCGTAGTCGGGGAGCTGAAGTTCGTCCTCCACGGAGAGCGGCTCCGAGGCCGTTTCGCCCTCGTGCGTACCGGCACCGAGCGCGGCAGGGAGGACTGGCTGCTGATCCGCAAGCGCGAGAGCGCGGTCGAGGACTGGGACATCGAGGCCCTGCGCACATCGGTCCTGACCGGCCGTACCAACGAGGAGGTGGCGGCCGGGGAGCCGGCAGCGCCCGGTTGGGAGCGTCGGCGGCTGGGCGATCTTGGCCGCGCAGCCAGGCCGGCACGGATGCCGGCCTTCATCGAGCCCATGCTGGCCACGCCGGTCGATCGGCCCTTCAGCGGACCCGACTGGCTCTTCGAGTTGAAGCTCGACGGCTATCGCGTGCAGGCGGTGGTGCGCGAGGGCGCGGTACGGCTGTGGACACGCAGGCGCAAGGACGCGAGCACCTACTTTCCCGTGTTCGGATCGCTGGCACCCGACTGGATCGCGGCGTCGCAAGCGGTGGTGGATGGCGAGATGGTGGCCCTCGACGCTGATGGCCGGCCAGCCTTCGGCCTGCTGCAGGAGCTGGCCGGCATGCGCGGCCTGGGCGTCAGGCGGCGCGAGCGCCTGCCCGCGGCCACGGGCGACGGGCCGCGAGGCGAGGGCAGGCTGGTGTATCACGCGTTCGACCTGCTCCATCTCGAGGGCCACTCGCTCCTCGACGTACCACTCGAGGAGCGAAAGCGGCTGCTGCGGCTGCTGCTCGTGGAGCACCCCCAGGTCCGCTTCGTCAGCCACGTAGCGGAGCACGGTGAGGACTTCGGGGCCGCTGTCATGGCCCAACGACTGGAGGGCAGCATGGCCAAGCGCAGGGACAGCCGGTATGAGCCCGGTACCCGGTCGCGAGCGTGGCTCAAGATCAAGGCTCGACGAGAGCAGGAGCTCGTGCTCATCGGCTACGAGCCAGGCCAGGGCAGCCACAAGGAGCTGGGCTCGGTACTGGTCGCGACGCACGAGTCCGATGGCTGGCGCTTCGCAGGGCACGTCGGGAGCGGCCTGGACGGCCGGGCTCGCAAGGAACTCAGAGCGCTCGTGGAGGAGTCTGCGCTGCCGGCTTCGGCGGTGCCGGGGGTACCGGACTCACCCAGCGCTCGCTACTGCCAGCCGCGCCACGTCATCCGCGCGCAGTTCGGCGAATGGACCCTGGATGGCCTGCTGCGACAGGCGGCCTACAAGGGCCGCGAGCCCGATCGCGATCCGCTGACGGTCTCGCGAGAGATCGCCGAGCCGGCACCCGGGAGCAGGCCCGAGCCGGGCAGGGCGTCCGCACTGGCTGATGCCGCCTCGCCACACGAGCTGGAGGCCCTCGAAACGCTGGGCGAGGGTGGCCGCTGGGAGGTGGGCGGACACAGCGTGGAGCTGACCAACCTCGACAAGATCCTGTTCCCCGCAGCCGGCTTCACCAAGCGCGACCTGGTGCGCTACTACACGTCCATCGCCCCGGTCATCCTGCCCTACCTTCGCGAGCGACCGCTCAACGTCCATCGCTGGCCGGACGGCGTGGGAGGCAAGACGCAGTTCTGGCAGAAACAGATCCCCTCGCACGCGCCCGACTGGGTCTCCCGCTGGGACTACCCCGAGGCTGGTCGAGCGCAGTCCCACACCTACGTCGTGGCCGACCGCGTGGCCACCATGGCCTGGCTGGCCAACCAGGCCGTCATCGATCTGCACCCCTGGACCAGCCGCCTGCCCGACTACCGGCGCCCGACCTACGCCTACATCGATATCGACCCCGGCACGGAGACCACCTGGGCGGAGCTGGTCACGCTGGCGAAGCTCTATCGCACCGCACTCGGGCACCTCGGCGTCAGCGGCTACCCGAAGGTCACGGGCAAGCGAGGAATCCAGGTCTGGATCCACGTGGCGCCGCAGTACACGTTCGACGAGACGCGCGACTGGGTGGGGGCGCTGTCACGCGGCGTCGGCGCGGTCGTGCCTGACCTCGTCTCGTGGGAGTGGACGAAGGCGGACCGAGGGGGCCGCGCTCGCCTCGACTACACGCAGAACTCGTTCATCAAGACGCTGGTCGCGCCGTACGCAGTGCGGCCGGTGCCCGCCGGCGCGGTCTCGGCACCGATCACCTGGGACGAGCTCGATGACCCCGGGCTCGATGCCCAGCGCTGGGATCTGCGCTCCATCGTCGCCCGCGTGGAAGAGCGCGGTGACCTCTTCGCGGGGGTCCTGGCCGATCCCCAGGAACTGCCGCCGATCTCCTAGGGCACGCCCTCAGTCGCGACGGGTGATGGCCTTGGCGAGCACGAACGCGCCGATCACGATGAGGATCACCGGCCACAGGCGCAGCGCCCCGGCCACGTCGGTGCGCGTCATCTGCACCAGGCCGATGAGCGTGAGGATGCCGCCGGGGATGAGCGGCCACCAGTGATTCTGGGGCAGCCGGTAGAGCGAGCCCAGGACCCAGATGCCAAGGAAACCACCGGCGATGGCAAGCATCATCACACCGCTCTCGGCCTCGCCAGTGGCGGCGGAGTCGAGCACGATGCCGATGCCGACGCCGGTGAGGATGGAGCCAGGGACGAGGAAGCCGTACTCGCGAGTGACCACGAACACCGCCAGCAGTGCGAGCCCGATGAACATGGTCACGAAGCGGCCGATGTTGGGCTCCAGTTGGCCAGCCAGGAAGAACAGTCCGATGCCGGCGATGACGAGGCCGGCGACGAGTCCGCCGGGATCGTTGCGGGGGCTCCGTTTCCTGCGTGGCCGCTCCGGGCTGGGAGGCGGCGGCGGTGCGTAGCCCGGAGGAGGACCGTAGCCCGGCCGTCCCGCGCCATCGCCCCCACCGGGCGGGTAGCCGGGCGGGTAGCCGGGTGCCGGCGGAGGCCCATAGCCGGGCGAAGGAGGTGGTGGGGCGCCCGCTCGGTCACCGCGTCCCTGGCCCATGGGTGGCTGGCCCGCAGGCTGGTTCGGGGACGGAGGTGTCGTTGGTAGCGGCGCCCCTGGATAGCCCAGTGGCGCGCTCGGGTCGATCACAGTCCGAATGCTGGCACGAGACCGCGTTCCTTGCTCGGCTGTGGGACTATTGCTCCCCGTCAAGCAAGCAGGAGGAGTGTCCTACATGTCCGACAACCGCAGGCGGGTGGGCGTGCTTGCCCTCAGCGCCGCAAGCCTGGCGCTGATCGCCAGCCCGCTCGCCACCATGGCCCAGGACGACGAGATGATGGCCAGCGTGAGTGAGGCCTGCCAGGCGGCCAACCTGGACGACATGCTCAAGAACCCGGGCCGACTGACGGTCAGCACGGACGATCCCGCGTACTACCCATGGTATTCGGGCGCGGTACCGGAGGGTGAGTCCTGGGCGGTGTACGGAGGCTATCCGCCGTCTGGTGAGGGCTTCGAGAGCGCCCTCGCGTACGCCATCGCCGAGCAGCTAGGCTTTTCGCCCGACCAGGTCGACTGGATGGCCCAGGGTGAGTTTGGCCTCGCTTTCGCGCCTGGGAGCAAGGACTTCGACTTCCACCTGGGCCAGGTGGCCATCACCGAGGCGCGCGCCCAGGCGGCCGATCTCAGCGACCCCTACTACGAGGCAACACAGTCCATCGTGGCCCTCGCCGACAACCCCATCACCGAGGTCACCACGCTCGAGGAACTCAAGGACTACCAGCTGGCCGCTCCAGGCAACACGACCAGCTTCCGCATCATCGAGGACGTCATCCAGCCCAACGTGGAGCCCAAGGCCCCGCCGGACGTGGCCACCGGCACACAGCTGCTGGCCAATGGCACGATCGACGGTATCGTGGTCGACACGCCGTCGGGCTTCTACATCCGTGACGGCATCCTCCCGTTCGAGCCGTACGAGCTTGAAGGCGCCATCGTGGGCCAGGTCACCGCAGTGGGCGACGAAGCCTTCGGCGCAGTCCTGGAGAAGGACAGTGCCCTGACCGCCTGCGTCAACGAGGCCATCGCGGCCATCCGCGGGAGCGACCAGTACCAGGAGATCCTGGACGCCTGGATCGCCGGCGACGCTCCCGTGCTCCAGTAGCACTTCCCACTCCGAGTCAGACGAGCAACGCGAGCGCCGTGAGGCGCTCGCGTTGCCCATGAAGGGGTAGATCCTGAGCGGTCCCCACGGCAGCGCGATGACAGACGTCCCGGGCCCGTCCGGGTCGCGGCGATCCAGGCTCCTCGGCAACCCCGAGTCGGGGCGACGGGGAGTCGTCGTGTCCGTCTTCAGCACGCTCATCGTGGTGGCGGTCCTGGGCCTCCTTCTCGTCAACGCCCCCGGCTGGGACCAATTCCAGTACGCGTTCTTCAACGCGGAGATCGCCGCAGCCACCTTCCCCAAGATCCTTCAGGCCTTCGGCCGCAACGTGATGCTCTTCCTGGCCGCAGAGAGTCTCGTCCTGGTCCTGGGCCTGCTGCTGGCCATCATGCGCAGCCTGCCGGGCCCCGTCTTCACGCCGGTCCGGGGCTTCGCCATCATCTACGTCGACGTCTTCCGCGGCCTCCCGGGCATCCTCGTCATCTACGTCTTCGGCCTGGGCCTTCCCAGCCTGGGTCTCGACTGGATGCCGGACAACGATTTCTTCTGGGGCCTCCTGGCCCTGGTGCTGATCTACTCGGCCTACGTGTCCGAGGTCTACCGAGCCGGCATCGAGTCGGTGCACCCCAGCCAGGATGCAGCCGCGCGCTCGCTTGGTCTGTCGCACACTCAATCACTGCGCTATGTCGTCGTCCCGCAGGCAGTGCGGCGCATCATCCCTCCGCTGCTCAACGACTTCATCGGGCTGACCAAGGACACCGCGCTGGTGGCCTTCATCGGCATCATCGAGGCCTTCCGCCGCGCGACCATCGAACAGGCTGCTGCCTTCAACTTCACGCCGATCGTCATCACGGGCCTGCTGTTCCTCCTGCTGACCATCCCGTTGTCGCGGTTCGTCGATTGGCTCGTGGCGCGCGACCGCAAGCGCCAGATGGCAACCGCCCGATGAGCGCGCGCATCGGCGCCAGCGGTCGGCAGCTGGGCGATGAAGTGATACGCATCGAAGACCTGCACAAGTCATTCGATGAGCTGGAGGTGCTCAAGGGCATCGACCTCGTCGTCCACGAACACGAGGTCGTCTGCCTCATCGGTGCGTCGGGCTCGGGCAAGTCGACGCTGTTGCGCTGCGTGAACTTGCTCGAACGCATCGAGTCCGGCCGAGTCGTGGTCGAGGACGAGGAGATCACCGCGCGCGGCACGGACATCGACCGCATCCGGCGCCGTATCGGCATCGTCTTCCAGGCCTACAACCTCTTCCCGCACATGAGCGTGATCGACAACGTAACGCTGGCCCCGCGGAAGGTGACGAAGCTCGGGCGTGGAGAGGCGCGCACAACTGCCATCGAGTTGCTGCGGCGCTTTGGCCTGGAGGAGAAGGCCGACGAGTATCCCGACCGGCTGTCGGGCGGCCAGCAGCAGCGCGTGGCTATCGTGCGTGCCCTGGCCATGAAGCCGGACCTGCTGCTGCTCGACGAGATCGACCTCCGCGCTCGACCCCGAGCTGGTGGCCGAGGTCCTCGACGTCATCCGCGAGCTGGCCGAGTCGGGCATGACCATGATCATCGCCACTCACGAGATGGGCTTCGCGCGCGACATCGCCGATCGAGTCTGCTTCCTCGACGCGGGACAGATCCTCGAGGAAGGGCCACCGAAGGACATCTTCGGCAACCCGCGGGAGGCACGCACCCGGCAGTTCCTGGACCGGGTCATCCAGGCCGGGCGCATGGGCGGCGGCTTCAGCAGTGCCTAGCTGCTGCGCGCGGGGAGCGCCGCCGGGACTCTCGGTGGAGACTCGGAGGGAGTAGCCGCCCGAGTCACGAGGGCCGATCCGGATCCACACCCGCGCCCGATGGCGACTCCCGCTAGAGTTGCACGGCGCACTCCCCAAGCGCGGACTCCGAGGAGGACCGATGGCAGACTTCGCACGACTGCAGGCGGCCGTGGAGGCCGGCAACCGCGAGGAAGCGGTCGAGATCGACCCAGGCCGCCATCGACGAGGGCATCGCCCCGCTCGATATCCTCGACCCCATGACCGACGCCATGGCCGTCATCGGCGAGCGATTCAGCCGCCAGGAGATCTTCGTGCCCGAGATGCTCATCAGCGCCCGGGCCATGAAGGGCGCGGTGGCACTGCTCGAGCCGCTGCTCATCGGCTCCGGGCACAGGCCTGACAAGGTCGCCGTCCTGGGCACCGTCAAGGGCGACCTCCACGACATCGGCAAGAACCTGGTGGCCATGATGCTCAAGGGCGCCAACTTCAAGATCGTGGACCTGGGTACCAACACCAGCGCCGAGGACTTCATCGCTGCCGCGCGCGAGCACCAGGCCGACCTCATCGGTTGCAGCGCCCTGCTCACCACCACCATGGGCAACATGCGTGGCGTGGTCGAGGCCGTACGCGCGGCCGAGGACATGCCCGCACTGCGCGTCATCATCGGTGGCGCTCCGGTCACGCTCGAGTACGCCAACGAGATCGAGGCCGACGGCTGGGCACCCGATGCGGCCGCCGCGGTCCACGTGGCCAGGGCCGTCGTGGAGACGGCGCGCGGCAAGACCGATCTGTCCGGCGTGGTTCACCCCGAAGCGCTGGCCGCGGCCAGCTAGCGGGCCCGCACCCGAGGGCACGATGCGACTGCAACTCATCACCTGCGACATGCTCATGCGACCGGTCGAACACTTCGCCGCGGAGTCGCCGCACGAGCTCATCGTCAGCGACCTGTCCGCCTCCCTCCACGTGGAGCCGGTGCCGCTGCGCGACCGCATCCAGGAGGAGATCGACCGGGTGGAGGCGGAGGACCCGGAGGCCGACGCCATCCTGCTCGGCTACGGGCTCTGCGGCGGCGCCACCTCCGGGCTCGCCGCCCGCACCAAGCCGCTGGTGCTGCCCCGCGCCCACGATTGCGCCACCATCTTCCTGGGCAGCCGCGAGCGCTACATGAAGGAACACGAGACCACGCCGGGCACGTACTGGTTCACCGAGGACAACGTCAAGCGCGGCGACGCCCTCAAGGGCTGGCTGCTCGGAGACGCGCAGCGCTCTGACGGCATCGAGGAGACCTACCGGCAGTACGTCGAGAAGTACGGCCAGGAGAACGCCGACTACCTCATGGAGGCCATGGGTGAGTGGCAGTCGCACTACGAACGCGGCGCGTTCCTCGAGACGGGCCTGGCCGCGGACGACACGGCCGCAGAGCGGGCACGGCAGGAGTCGGAGCTGCGCGGCTGGCGCTTCGAGCGCGTGATGTCAGACCTCTCGCTCATCGACCGCCTGCTCGATGGCGAGTGGGATGACGACTTCATCGTGGTGCAGCCGGGCGAGCAGCTGGCCATGAGCTATGACGACGGCGTCGTGAAGACGGTGCCAGCCGGCGCGACTGGAAGCTCGATCAGGCCTCCGTCATGTGGCCGTCTCCTCCGTCACGAGCACAGGCTCGCCCGAGCCTCCTCGGCGATGCGCTCGACCGACGGGATGACCGCGTCCTCGAGCGGCGGGGCATAAGGGATGAGCATGTCGTGGGGCAGCGACACCGCTCGCGGCGGGGGACCATGTGGCACCGCTCATGGCCAGCCGGCTGATGAGCGTGGCGCCCCAGCCGGCATCGTGCGATTGCTCCTCGGCCACCACCAGCCGCCCGGTCTTCTCGACCGACTCGGTGATGGTGGCGAGGTCGAGTGGGCGGATCCAGCGCAGGTCGATGACCTCGGCCTCGATGCCCTCGTCGGCGAGCAGGGACGCGGCCTCCAGGGCGCGCTCGACCAGGTGCAGCGTGGCCACGATGGTGACGTCGCCGCCCACGCGCTCGACGGAGGCGCGGCCCAGCTCGGCGGCGACCCCGCGGCGCACCGGTCCCGGGTGCAGGTAGAGCAGCTGGTGCTCATGGACGATGACCGGGTCGTCCGAGCGCACGGCGGCGGTGATGAGCTCGTAGGCCGCGGCCGGGGTGCCGGCGGCGGCCACGCGCAGGCCCGGCTGGCCCATGAACCAGGACTCGCCGGTCGCGCTGTGCTGGGTGCCGAAGCGGCCGCCGGCACCGCTGATGACGCGCAGCGTGACCGGTACGCTGAGGGCCCCGCCGCTCATGAAGCGGTACTTGGGCAGCTCGTTGACGATGGCGTCGGCGGCGGTGGGCAGGAAGTCGGCGAACATGAACTCGACGATGGGGCGCAGGCCCATCACGGCCATGCCCAGGGCCACGCCGGTGAAGCCGTTCTCGCAGATGGGCGTGTTGAGGACGCGCTGGCCGTACTTCTCGGGCAGCCCGGCGTTGGTCTTGAAGACACCACCTTCGTTGGCGATGTCCTCGCCCAGGAAGACGACCGCGGGGTCGGCGGCGAGGGCGTCGTCGATGGCGGCGTTGACGGCCTCGCGGTAGGACATCATCGACCGGCTCGGCCGCGGCGGTGGCACGTGCTCAGTCGGCGTAGACATGGCGCGCGGCCTCCTCGAGGGTCAGATACGGGGCCGCCTCGGCGGCGCTGATGGCGGCCTCGACGTCGGCCTCGGCCGCGGCCGCGATGGCCGCCTGCTCGGCCTCGGTCAGGGCGCCCTCCTCGGCGAGGCGCCCCCCGAGGCTGGCGATGGGATCGCGCGCCTGCCAGGCCTCGAGCTCCCCGTCGGGACGGTACTTGGCGGGGTCGGAGCGGCTGTGGCCGCGGTAGCGGTACGTCTTCATCTCGAGCAGGCTCGGGCCGTCCCCCGCGCGGGCCCGGGCCACGGCCTCGGTGACCGCGGCATGGACGGCCTCGACATCCTGGCCGTCGACGATGCGCCCGGGCATGTCGTAGGGCTCGGCCCGCCGGGCGAGGTCGTCGATGGGCGTGGTCATGCGCACCGGGCTGTACTCGCCGTAGAGGTTGTTGGTGATGATGAAGACGACCGGGGCCGCCCAGACCGCGGCCATGTTCAGCGACTCGTGGAAGGTGCCGATGTTGGTGGCCCCGTCACCGGCGAAGGTGAGGGCCACGTGCGGCTCGGCCCGCAGCCGGAAGGCCATGGCCGCCCCGACCGCGATGGGCAGGCCCGCGCCGACGATGGCGTTGGCCCCGATGTTGCCCTTGCTGGTGTCGATGAGGTGCATCGAGCCGCCGAGGCCCTTGGAGCCGCCGCTGGCCTTGCCCATGAGCTCGGCCATGGCCGTCTCGAAGGACATGCCCAGGGCCAGTGCCTCGCCGTGGCCGCGGTACGTGTTGGTCTGGACGTCCCCGGGTGCCATGGCCGCGATGGCCCCCACCGAGACCGCCTCCTGGCCCTGGCACAGATGGGTCGTGCCCTCGATGCGGCCGCTCAGGAAGAGCTGCTGGACCCGGTCCTCGAAGACGCGGATGCGGACCATCTGCCGGTACCACTCGAGCCGTGGGTCGTGGGGGTCGGGCATCTAGGTCCTCCGTGGCCGGTGGGGTGGTGGGCGTCGGTGGGGTCGGGCGGTGGTGGTCATGGTCATACCTGGGGGCTTGACCTCGACGACGGTATCGCCTCGGTCAACCGGTTGACTC
>CAVQJC010000015.1:0-202528 GCA_963712745.1 uncultured Chloroflexia bacterium
CCACCGTCGTCGCCATCAGCATCGTCAGGGCAGATGGTCGCTTCAGGCACAAGTGCCTCGAGCGACTCCGTGAACCTCTGCTTCGCGCATCACGAGACCTCCCAAGACAGCTCGGCGGCGACGCCCCCAGTGTCGAGCTGGCCGCTGGCGGGTCTAGAGGAGCTTCTCAAGCAGGTCGATCATCTCGCGGTCCCCGCCAGCCGGCGGCAGCCAGTCCACCTGGACGACGTCGACCTCCTGCTCTTCGAGGCTCTCGGCGAACCCCTGCAGCCCGACGTTGACGACGGCCAACGGCTCGCGCAACAGCTCGTCCGTCGGATCGGCCATGTCGTTCACTACTTCCTCCCCAGCTGAGCGAGGCAGTACTCCGTCGCCCTGGCATTGCTCCAGAAGACATGGACCCCCGCGTCCATCAGGGCCTCCGCTTGCAGCGAGAGGTCCTGCGGGTCTCCTTGGGTCCCGCAAACCGAGGCGACGACCGTCAAGCCCCCTGCCTCTTCCGGCCTCCGCAGTCGCCCTTCCGCGATCGCCCCCACGAGATCGCCGACAGGGTCGTGGGCGGCGTTGGTCCCCAGGATGAAGTCCAGCAGCAGGACCGCCACTTCCGGGTCGAGGCTCTCGTCGATGATCCGCTGCGCCCGAAGTGTCCCGTCGATCATGGGGTGCAACCGCCCCCGGGTGTGTTCGTCGTCGCCCATGTCGATGAGGGTGTGGCCGCTGCTCCGCGCAGGATCCCGCAGCTGATACTCCGCTGCCAGGGGAGCGTTGGAGACGAACGTGAGGCCGGCGCGACGCAGGATCTGCTGCGACTGATAGCAGAAGGTGCCACCGGCGAATAGCCCGCGCAGGAACCTCTGGCGCGCCGTCCGCGGCTGCTCATCCTGGAGGCTGAGTCCCGGATCCTCGCTCGTCAGCGCGGGGGCTGGCGGCGGAGCCGGCATCGCGCATCGTTCGATCGCAGCCTGTGCCGCGGCGTCGATGGTGGGCCTCCATTCGAGCCCGAGGTCCGGCCCGTGGTCTGTCATCCCCAGAAGACACGCCACCACCGGTTTGGTGCAGGCCTGCAGGCGGGAGGCGAGGGCCTCGAGGGTCCGATCGCCGCCCGGTTTGCCGACGATGGCGATCACCTCGGTAGACAGGTCGCGTTCGAGGGCATCGAGGGCTGCCAGGGTCGTCGCGCCACCGATTTCGTCCGACAAATCGTGGCTGCCCGTCCCGATGGCGTGAGAGATGCCGCCGCCCGCATGGTGAATCTGACAGGTGAACTCCTGAAGGCCGGTGCCCGAAGGCCCGATGACCCCGATCGTCCCTCGACGCACAGCGTTGGCAAATCCGATCCCCACGCCACCCAGGATGCTCGTCCCGCAATCCGGCCCCATCACCAGCAGGCCGCGGGCGCGGGCCAGCTGCTTGAGTTCCAGTTCCTGCTCGAGGGGGACGTTGCTGCTGAAGATGAAGAGATGCAGCCCGGCCTCGAGGGCCTTGCGGGCTTCTGCGTAGACATACTCGCCTGGGATGGTCAGCACCGCCAGGTTCGCGCCCGGTTGCAGGCGCAGGCCGTCCTCCAGCGTGCGCACCTCCGAGGTGGTCGTCGTGGATCCGACGGCGAGCAGTGCGTCATCCACACCTTCCAGCGCCGAGCGGACGGCCTCGTCGTCGGCGGCCACCACGGCGATCACGAGGTCGTTGGCGCCGGCAGCGTCGATCGCCTCGTCCCGGATGCCCAGATCCGCCAGCAGCACCTTGTTCTTCTCGCTGCCCATGAGCACGGCTGTCTGTCGCACCCGGTCGCCCTTGGAGAGACGGCTGTTGACGCCCATCAGGAAGACCGAGTCGTAGTACTGGTCCTTGCGGATCACGAAGCCGGAGGGCATGTCAGGCTGTCCGGCAGGATCGCGCTCTTCCTCGATCACGGTGCGTACCGCTCGCCAAAGGCCGTCAAGGCACGCTTGAAGCAGTCCATCGGCGCCCGCACGAGGCCCGCGCCGATGATCGGGTGACCTGCTTCCCGATGGGCGATGCCGGTGTCGATGATGGGGGCGACCCCGGTCTGTACCACCTTGCGGATGTCGATCCCCACGGACGTTCCCTCGGAGCCCATCGCCGGCATGCGGTACGTAGGATGCCTGGTTGTGGTGATCTGCCGCATCTCCTGGGTGTACGCGAGCGCGTCAGCGTTCGTCCCTCCGACCAACGTCAGGATCCCCGGCGCACCGACCAACGTGAAGGCTCCCCAGCCGACCGTTTCGGCGATGGCCGAGTCGCCCATGTCGCGGCCGGCATCGGCCGCCGAGAAGCCGGGCAGGTACAGGCCGTCGACCACCGGCGCCGGCGCCACGAACCATTCTCCCTCGAGGCCGGACACCTGGATCCCGAACTCAGTGCCGTTCCGGCACATGGCGACGACGACGCTGCTGTATTCCACGTCCCGCGCCGTATCGGTGATGGCCTTGCCACAGGCCATGGCCAGGCCCAGGAACAGCAGGTTGTGTCCGGCGAGGTAGCCGAGGGTCGGCAACGCCCGGTCGCGTGGGATCTCCGCCTTCGCGATGGCGATGGCCATCTGATTGGCGAACAGGCTCGAGGCGGCACTGTGACGGTTGTGCAGCTCATCGCCCATCTGCAGCGCCTGGATGATGATGGGGTTGAGCTCCAGCCCTCCGATGTGCTGCAGGGCCTCACGCAAGGTCGGGGCCCACACATCACGCCAGCGGCGCAGGCCGTCGAGGGCCTCCTCGCTGTAGTCGCCGAATTGCTGGCGGCCCTCTACCTGGCGACAGTAGGCCCGGTTGCCGAAGGCGCGGTTCTCGATGACCCACACCGGCGCCGAGGGAGAGATCGTGCCGGCCATCGGGCCGACCGCGCTGTGGGCATGATTGGGTTCCAGCGTGATCTCGCCCCGCTCCAGCAGGTCGCGCGCAGCCTCCGGTGTGTCGGCCCAGCCCTCGTACAGCACCATGCCGATAGCGGCACCCTGCTGTGCGCCGCACATGCGCTCCCACTCGATGGGCGGGCCCGAGTGGGTGATCAGCCTGTCGCGCATCCCCGGGATGACCTCGGCTGCCGGGGCCACGTCGACGAGCACTGGCTCGCCCAGCGTCATCCGGCGGACCACCTCGTCGTTGGCTTGCGCGATGCGCTCCTTGACAGTCACGGTTTCACCTCTCCTCGATTGTGGCAGCGAAGGCCGTCGCGGCAGCAGGGCGGCGGATCAGCCACTCATCGCTGGGGGTGAGCGCCCAGGCTGTCCACAATCCGGTCAGCACATCCCAGCCTGTGGAGTGTCCTACGCGGACCAGGTCGGATGCCGCTCGACGGGTCGTCTCGGGCGACGCCCGTCCCAGCAAGGCCAGAACGAGTCGATGGGCCGGCTCGCAGCCGTGTCCTGCGACGTGGTCGGCCAGCAGCGCATAGCTGACCCGATTGGTGCGTCGCCTGGAGAAGTCCAGGAACGATGCGAGCGCACGTGGCGAACAGCCCGAGAGTCGACCACCGGTCTCCCGAAGCGCCGCGAGGCCGAACAGGACGCCACCGACGAAGTCGTCCCCGGACGGGGTCAGGCCCTCGCCCAGACCCACCAGTGCCGCAGCGTGCTCCAGGAGCGCAGCCCCGTCCCCCTCTCGGCACGCCCGCGCGAGCCCAAAGACGGAAGGCGCAGCATGCGCAAGGAGCGGGGTCGGTTGCGGCGCCCGACTCGGGGGCATGCCTCCACGGGCAAGCTCGGTGAGCGCGGGCAGAAGGGTTCCGAGGCCCCTCGGGGAGGGCAGGCCGTCAAGGAGGTCCGGGGCGCTGTCGGCGGCGCGTCCCGGTACGGTCCACGAAGGATGACGGGGATCAGACCAGCGCTCTGGTTCCCATGCCAAGGCTGCGCCCAGATCGATCGCCGTCCCATCTCCGAGCAGGAGCCTGGCATCGGCAACCTGATACGTGGAACCCTTCGCGGTACGCGGCAGTGACCCGGCGACCCGGACCCCCCGACGGTGCATGGGGACATCCACGGGCGCGAGCCACAGCACCTCGGCGCTGGCGCTGAGCAGGTACGTCGCGCGTGAGTGGCTCGCGAGGACCGTTCCGCTTGGGTCCGCGGTCAAACTGCAGCGCGCAAAGACCCCCACGCTGTCGGCGCACGTGAACGGCGCCCGCAGGTTGCGTTCCATCGGTCCCCTTGGTGGCGTCACCGGCAGGCATCTGCCCGCCGGTGACCGATGTGCGACCGTGCAGCCCTAGCTGGGGCTTCCGACCACGCCTTCGACGAACCAATCCACAGAGCCCATCACGTCCGCACTGAGCTCCTCGCCCTCGGCGACCTTCACGTTCCCTTCCTGATCGACGATCGGGCCGGCGAAGACGACCTTCGCCCCGGACTCGAGGTCCGTTTGGGCCTGCTCGACCGCGTCCTTGACCTCCTGCGAGACGTTGGGACCGTAGGGAGCCATGGCCATGCAGCCGTCATCCATGCCGCAGCGCAGGAAGATCGGCTCCCAGGTGCCATCGATCACGGTGGAGGCCAGCCAGGTGAGCGTGTCGCCAAGGGTGAACCCGGTCCCGGTGATCCAGTGCTCGGGAGCGAACTGCTGGGCCGCAAGCGACTGGAAGCCGATGGAGTCCACGCCGCGCGACTCCGCGGTCGAGATGACCGTGGCCGGCGAGTCCACGTGCATGGTGATGACGTCGGCGCCCTGGTTGATCAGTGAGTTGGTGGCGTCCGCTTCCTTTGCCGCATCACCCCAGCCGAAGGTATAGGCCACGATGGTCTCTGCATCGGGGTTGACCGACTGTGCGCCCAGCTCGAAGGCGTTGACGAAGGTCAGCGTCCAGCCGAGCGGGAAGGCGGCCACGAACCCCAGCTTGTCGGATTCGGTGCTCTCACCGGCCGCCACGCCCATCATGTACCAGGCGTCCGGAGGTTCGCCGAAGAAGTTGGCGAAGTTCGCCCCCATCTCCCATCCCCCGGCGTGCTCGAAGATCACGTCCGGGTACTTGTTGGCAAGCTCCAGCGCCGGATACTGGTGGTTGAACGCCGTGGCGATGATCATCGTGGCGCCCTGCTGGATCATGTTCTCCATCGTCGAGGTGGCCCCGGCTTCCTCGGGGACATTCTCGGCCTCGATGATCTCCACGCAGGGGATGTTCTCCTTGATGGCCATGACGCTCTCGTGCATCGCCTGGTTGTAGCCGGCATCGGTCACCGACCCACCGTGCAGTGCACCGATCACGAGGCATGCATCATCGGCGGCGGTCACGGTGGTACCTGGGCCAGCGGCGGCCACCAGGAGGGTGGCTACCAGGAGTTGCCCGATCTTGGTGCGACGGGTCCACATCTTCACGGTCTCCTCTCCGGTTGCTGCCGTGGCATGCGTGGTCCGGGAGGAGCGAGTGTTCGCACGCGCTGTCACGGTCTGATCTGAGTCGTTCGAGTATCGCACGCGGGGGTCTACTCGGTTCCCTGATACACGCGTCCGAGGCTTGCCGGGGCGGCCGCGCGGCGACGGCCCCCCCAAACGGCGAGCACCAGCAGCGTGAGCACATAGGGCATGGTGCTGAGCAGGAAGGGGGACACCTGGAACCCGCTGGACTGAAGCAGCAATTGGAAAGCCACGGCACCGCTGAACAGCAACGCGCCCGCCACGGCACGCAGGGGGTCCCACTTGGCGAAGATGACCAAGGCGATGGCGATGAAGCCGCGCCCGGCTGTCATGTTCTCCGACCAGTTCATCGCGTAGGCGATCGCCAGATGGGCACCACCCACGCCGGCCAGCATCCCTCCCAGCCATAGGGCCTGGTAGCGGATCGACCGCGCATTGCGGCCCGATGCGTAGACCGTATCGGGACTCTCGCCCACGGCCCGGAGTCCCAATCCCCAACGCGTGCGGAACAGCACCCACCAGATCAGGATGGCCACCGGCACGACCAGCCAGATGAGCACGTCGAAGCGCAGGAGCGAGGCATAGACCTCTGGCAGACTGGACAGCCCCGGCAGGCCCAGGCGTGGGAGTCCGACGATCCTTGCCCCGACATAATCCGCGCCGATCCAGGCGCTCAGTCCGATGCCGAGGAACATCAGCGCCAGGCCACTCGCCAACTGGTTGGCCTTTCGACTGATGACCAGGTAGCCGTGGATCATGTTCATCAGCCCACCCGCGATGGTGGCTGCCAGGATGCCCAGGTACGGGTTCCCGGACAGATACGTCACCGAGAAGCCGACGGAGGCGCTCACCAACAGCACGCCCTCAAGGCCCAGGTTCACGATCCCCGCACGCTGGCCCACGAGCTCGCCCAGTGCGGCGTACAGCAACGATGTGCCGGAAAAGAGGGCGGTCGAGAGGATCCCGAGGAGGGCGAGATCGCTCAAGGCCTGTTCCTCTTGCGGGTGAAGTCAGGGCGGGCCAGCACGACGAACAGCGTTATCGCCAGCAGGATGTTGATCGTCGAATAGGGAAGGTCCCGCGTCAGCTGAAGCAGGTTGCCGCCGGTGAGGATGATGGCCACGACGAACGACGTCGCCACGATCCCGAGCGCTGAGCCTCCGGCCAGCCAGCAGACGAGGAAGCCCATGAAGCCGATCCCACGCGTGAAGTTCGCCAGCAGCGCGCCGTAGTAGCCGGAAACCAGCGCCATCCCGGCAAGCCCGGCGACCGCCCCGCCCAGGCACATCACGATGATCGTGTACCTGCGGGCCGGGAGCCCGTTGAGCCTGGCCGCCAGTGGATTCCCGCCCAGGGCGCGCATCTCGAGGCCCCAACGAGTAGAGCGCATCAGGTACCAGAACAGGGCCAGTAGCACCAAGCCCAAGATCAGACCCAGATCGACGCGGGTGTCAAGGAGTCTGGGCAGGCGGGCCGACTCCGCGAAGACCGGGGTCTTGTTCGTGTCCATGGGTGAGTGCCAATAGCCGAAGATGAAGAACGACACGATCAGGGCCGCGACGGGATTCAGGAGCAGGGTCGAGATGGTCTCGTTGACGAGACCCCGCGCACGCAATTGGCCCGGGATCCATGCCCATGCGGCTCCTCCGAGCATGCCCAGCAGCGCCATGATCGGAAGCAGCAGCCAGCCGGGCAGCTCGGCGAAGGTCAATGCCGCCCAGGTGGCCAGCGCGGCTCCCATGTACAGCTGGCCCTCGCCACCTACGTTGATCAGGCCGATGCGGGAGGGAAGCGCCACGGCCAGGGCAGTGAGCAGTAGCGGCGTCATCGTCACGAGCACTTCTGACAACCCATAGGTGCTGCCCAGCGTGGAGACCAGGATGTCCTGATACGACGAGATCGGGTCCTTGCCCGAGATCAGGAGGATCAGCCCGAACAGTGCGAAGGCAAGCAGGGCCATGGCGGCGTAGCGCAGCACGTTGGGGGCCACAGAGGCCCAGGCGGAGACTGCTGCGTTTCGCGGCTCAGGAGGCGACAAAGGTACTCTGGGAGCCTGTCATCAGGCGCCCAACCTCGTAGATGTCCGTGTCCACCGTCGGGAACTCGCCGACGATGCGCCCCTCGTACATGACGACCAATCGATCGCTGTATTCGAAGAGCTCCTCAAGATCCTCGGAGATCAACAGCACGCCCGCGCCCCGATCCCGAGCCTGGAGCAACGCATCCCGCGCCGCCTGTGCGCTCTGCACGTCGAGGCCACGAGTCAGGTAGGAAGCGATGATCAGGCGCGGGTCGTGGAGCAGTTCTCGGGCGATGACCATGCGCTGCAGGTTGCCCCCCGAGAGCGATCGAGCCGGCAGGAACGATGACACCCGGAAACCCAGGCGTTGCCAGGAGCGATCGGCGTCCGCCTCCACCGCCTGCCAGTCCATGCTCAGACCGCCACGTCGGGCATAGGACGACGTGCGCGTCACGGCCATGTTCTCCAGCACAGTCAGGTAGGGGATGGCCGCCATCGCCAACGGGTTCTCAGGGACGTAGCTGACGCCCGAGCGTCGGATGTCCCCGATCGTCAGATCCGTCGAGAGCGTGCCAAACAACCGCTTGCTTCCGTGGACGCATGAAATGGCTCCGAGGATCAGGTCTCCCAGCTCCTTCTGGCCGTTCCCGGAGACGCCGGCCACGCCGACGATCTCCCTCGGATGGACCACCAGGTCGATCTGCTTCAGGCTGACCTCTGCGCCCTCCCCGCGGGAGCCTGCCTCGACGAGCTCGAGAACCGGCGACCCGTCACTGTCCGGCGTGGTGTCTCGCGTCGGCGGAGATCCGGCCAGATCCTTGTCGAACATGAGCCGGACCAGACTGGCCTCGGTCGCCGCAGCGCGGGTGACCTGCCCAGCTACGCGTCCTTGCCGGAGGACCGTGATCCGGTCGGCACTCTTCAGGACCTCGTCGAGCTTGTGCGTTATCAGGATCACCGCCAAGCCGTCCTCCACCAGGCGATGGATGACCTCGAAGAAGCCCTGGACTTCATGCGGAGCCAGCACACGCGTGGGCTCGTCAAGGATCAGGACACGAGACCGTGCCATGAGCAGCTTGAGGAGCTCGGCCTTCTGCTGCTGGCCGATCGAGAGGTCGCGCACCAGCGCCCAGGGATCGACCTTGAGGCTGTACCGCTCCCCGAGCGATTCCAGTTCCCTGGCGATCGACTTCAGATCGGGCACGGGCGGGAGATCCGGGAGGAAGAGGGCGACATTCTCGACCACGCTCAAGGCGGGGATGAGGGTCAGGTTCTGGAACACCATGCCGATGCCCATGGTGCGGGCATCGTGGGGGGAATGTATGTCCTCCGGCTGGCCATCTATGAGCAGCTCTCCTGCATCCCGCCTGTAGAACCCGTAGATGCACTTGACCAGCGTGCTCTTGCCGGCGCCGTTCTCTCCGAGCAGGGCATGAACCTCTCCCGGGAGGACGTCGAGGCTGATCGCGTCATTCGCCAGCACGTCGCCGAAGCGCTTGGAGAAGGCCTGCACGCTGAGCACTGGGCGAGGGTCGTCGGGGCCCGCGGTGCCAGCGTCCATGGTCCTTCCGCCTCCGCTTCGCGCGAATCAGAATGTGCTCAGAGCGTACCCTGCTGGGTCGCCTGGAGCGCGCCTAAGACGACATCTCAGGCGTAGACGATCCTCTCCTCCAGACGTGTCCCAGACTGTGGCCTTGGAGCTCTCCTGGGAACGAGGCCGCCTGGGCCCCACACGAGTGAGCGCGCCTAGGAGTCCGCGGCGTGCCTTGGTCATGCAGGTCGGTGAGTTCCACCAAAGGGGCACCGCCCAGTTGCCCTAGACCAGACGATGACTGGACAGGATGTGGTGGCACCTTGAGCACGTTGCTGCAACGCTGGACGGGTGCGGCCTTTCCAGCTGCATGTCGCGGGTTCGGATCCCGTCTCCCGCCCCACATCCTCCTAGTAGTCGTGCCGATCACCCGTCTGGCTGCGTTCGCTCCGTAGGGGCCCCGTTAGCCGAAGGCCGGGGAACGGCTCGAGCAGACCGATCTCGACGGCACGGTCGATGGCCTCGCTGCGACTCGACGCCCCAAGCTTCCCGTAGATCGCCACAGCCTGGCTCTTCACGGTGTAACGCGAAACGTGCAGACGGTCCCCGATCTCCTCGAAGCTCAGGTAGGTGGAGAGCATCGGCAAGATGCGCAGCTCGGCCGGCGTGAGGGTGGAGGGTCCGGCAAGCGTGCGTGCCGAACCGTCGACTCGCCGGCGAAGCTCCGCGAGTTCATCGGACAAGATCCCAAGGTCGGGTCGGCGACGCTTGATCTGCTCAGCCTGAGAGACGACGCTTCCAGCACCGGCTGGGTCGCCCATGGACAAGTAGCATCTGCCAAGCTCGATCAGAGCAGCTACCGAGTTCCAGGGCAATGCATATGTTGCCAACGGCCGCACGACATGAGCATGGAGAAGCTCATCGCGAGCCCATCGCAGGTCACCGTTGTGGATCGCGACCCGGGCCGACACGGCGTGCACGATGAGCGCTGTCGAGATCTCAGTTAGCCCGGCTCGCTCGCCCGTTTCGTGGCTCTCGCGGGCGAACTGCTCCGCAGCCTGCCATCTACCTGCATCCATGGCAAGGATGGCGCGGCTGGCCAACGCCAACGCTGCCGGAACGCGCGTGGCGGCAGCTATATGGATGGCTTCGGCGAAGACATCATCGGCCTTGTCGGCCTCTCCTTTCAGCCAATGGGCGGAGCCAAGCAGGTAGAAGGCAGTGGAGCGCCAGGGGCTCGTGGGCAGCTCTGCGGCGACCGCGAGCGTGGCATCCGCCAACATGCTCTCCCGGCCATGAGGAGTCATCGCGGCACGCAGCATCGCTTTCGCAGAGTCGACCGAGGCTGATCCGTCACGGGGCTCGCGGATGACCGTAGAACGCTCGGCGATGCCGGCCAGATGTTCAGTCTCGTCAGGCCTGCCGTTGAAGGCATGGAACCAGGCGCCGATGACGGCCAGCGAGGGATGCCGGGCGAACACGTCGTCATCGAAACTCCGCAGCCACCGGTAGACCAGATCGCTGCGGCCGCCGTAATGGGCCCGGAGCACCCCGGCCAGGACGAGGTGTGCGGTCCGGTCCACGTCTCCGCTTGCGAACGAGTGCTCGATCGCCAGCTCGGTGCGACCGGCAGTCGCGTACGACATGGCCGCCCTTCTGTGCAACTCACGGGCAGTCCCCGGCTCGCGGCGCTCCAACTCGGACAGAAGATAGTCGCGCATCAGCTGGTGATAGCGATAGGCCGTCTCGGCGCCTTCGACCGCCGAGATGAGCTGATTCGTACGTGCCAGCGACGATATCCGCTGCGCAGCTCCCTCGATGCCGCTGACGGCCTCGGCCAGCGGCGGCTCCACGACCTCAAGGATCGAGGTGCGCATGAGGAGCGCGACATCGCCATCGTCGAGGTCCGTTCGCAGAGCAGCGCGCAGATACTCGGCCAGGTGGCCGCCTCCATCTGCGAGGGTCGTCGTCCAGCCCGGGCCCTTCTGGTCTCGTGCAGCGGTGAGGGCTGACAGGTATATCGCTGCTGCCCAGCCCTCGGTACGTGCCGCAAGCGACCGAGACTCGTCCTGGCTCAGCCGGTACCCTGCGTTCATTGTCAGGGCCTGTACCTCCTCCGCGTCAAAGGCGAGCCCCTCTTGGTCGATCTCGAGCAGGGTCCGCTGGGTCCTGAGTCGCGCCAGGGGCAGCCCCGGGTTCGACCGACCGGCCACGACCAGTTGGACCCGGGAAGGCAGGTAATCCAGGAGTAGCTCGAGCGCGTCGAGACAAGTTCGATCGATGAGCCGGTGGATGTCGTCAAGGATGAGCACGGTGGCATCGGGCAACCGGTGGAGCTCAGATGCGAGGCGGGGCACGGCCCCTCCCAGGGTCCGCGAGCCAGGCGCTGTGAGCATCGGGTTGATCGAACCATCGATGGGCATGATGCGGTCGATGACGGCCGCGAGATAGGTCAGAAAGACGCTGGGCTCGTTGTCGAAGTCATCGATGGTGAGCCAGGCGACCGGACGCTCCTCGCGCGCAGCCCAGTCGGCGAGGAGCACGGTCTTGCCGTAGCCCGCTGCCGCGATGATGGAAACGACCGAAGACGACCGAGCGGAAACGAGCCGGTCGAGCAGTCGCGCCCGCGAGACGACCCCCGTTGGAGGGATCGGACAACGAAGCTTGGCGTCGACCAGCGGGAACGAGGGCTCGAAGCCGGCTGCGAAACCGGCGTGATCGTTCTCCGTCGCCGTCATTGCCTCCCTCTCCACACACGCGCTGCGGCGACCCTAGCGCATCGAGAACGTGGCGTTGGACCCTCGGGTCTTCTCGAAGCCCAGCCGCTGCCCTACGAGATGGACGAGTGTTCGACTACGGCCCAGCCCATTCGAGCGCGGCGTCGACATCGTATCCGGCCGCGAGTGCGATCTTGGGGGCCGCCGAGACGACCCTCGCCGAGCCGACCGATCCGGCGACCGCGAAGAGGACAGCTAGCAGGTCTTCGAGCGTCGCCCCGGCTCGCAGGGCAGTCTCGACAGCAGCCTGGTACGCCGACTGCGGTGCGTCGAGTGCGACGAGGGCCCCGATCCGAACGAGCGCCTCGGTGCGTTCATCGAGCAGGACCAGTGCCCCATCCTGACGCTCGAACTCAGCCATCGACGCGAGCAAGCCCGGCTCGCCGATGACAAGGCGCCGGAATGACTTCTCGGTGGACTCCAAAGCGTCTCCCTCGCACGGACCGAGCTGGTAAGGCCTCATTCGGCGAATACGAAGCCGATTCTGCGTCGCATCCGCGGCGCTCCGCATCGTCCTTTGTGGACGATGCGGAGCTGCGTGCGATTCCGTTTAATGGCTCACAACTCAAAGGTGGCAACTCAGCGGCGCTGTTTCGATCGACCGTCGCGCTGGCTCGATCGCAGCTTGAGGAGACCAAGGCCGCCGGGCCGACTGACAGGAGTAGAGGGAGTCCGACAGTGGCAACCATCACACCCAAGCGCATCCAGCAGTTCATCAAGCCCTTCCGGGTGGAGCCCGGACGCCGGGTCCGCCTGCCGCGTGATTTCGACCCAGCCGAGGTCACCCGTGAGGCCACCAAGGCCGAGAAGAAGGAAGTCTTGGCCTCGGGCATCGAGCTGCTGGCCGAGTACCAGGCCCGGCTGGCCGCGCAGGATACGTACGGCGTCGTCGTCGTCCTCCAGGCCATGGATGCCGCGGGCAAGGACGGCACCATCCGCCACGTCATGAGCGGCGTGAACCCCCAGGGCGTGGAGGTCCACGGCTTCAAGATCCCCTCGGCCGAAGAACTCGACCACGACTACCTGTGGCGCTACCAGCGCAGCCTGCCCGAGCGCGGGCACATCGGCATCTTCAACCGCTCCCACTACGAGGAAGTGCTGGTCGTCCGGGTCCACCCCCAGATCCTGGCCGGCCAGAAGATGCCGCCCAAGTCCAAGCGCGGTGATGTCTGGAAGCGGCGCTTCCGCGAGATCAATGACTGGGAGCACTACCTCACCGACCAGGGCTATCGCTTCGTCAAGATCTTCCTCAATCGTCTCCAAGGAGGAGCAGCGCCGGCGCTTCCTGTCGCGCATCGACGAACCGGAAAAGAACTGGAAGTTCAGCGCCAACGACGCCAAGGAGCGGGCCTACTGGGACGACTACCAGAAGGCCTTCAGCGAGGTGCTCAGCAACACCAGCACCGAGTGGGCGCCGTGGTTCGTCATCCCGGCCGATGACAAGCCCTTCGCCCGGGTCGTGGCGGCCGGCGTCATCGCCGACGCCCTCATCGGGATCGACCCGCAGTACCCGACCGTCAGCGACGAAGATCGGGCGTCGCTCCAGAGCGTGAAGACCGAGCTCATGGCCCAGGCCCCGGCGGGCGCCAAGGCTGACCCGGTCGAGGCCGAACTCGCCGCGCAGGCGGACAAGAAGCCGAAGGCCGACAAGAAGGCCAGGAAGCCGAAGAAGGCCAAGAAGGGGAAGAAGTCGTGACCGCTGCTACACCATCCCCTGCGGCGAACACCCCGGCCAAGGACGATACCGCCGCCTGGTTCGCCCTGAGCCCCGAGGACGCCCTTAAGAAGCAGGGCGTGGATCAGGACCAGGGCCTGGCCTCTGCCGAGGTCGACTCGCGGCGCGCCAAGTACGGCCCCAACAAGTTCACCTCGGCCAAGAAGGCCACGCCCCTGCAGATATTCCTGGGTCAGTACGTCGACCCCATGCAGATCGTGCTGGTCATCGCCGGTGTCGTCTGTCTGTTCCTGCCCGACCAGTTCTTCACCGGCCTCATGCTCCTGCTCCTGACCCTGTTCAACGCGCTGATGGGCATGAACCAGGAGGGCAAGGCCTCGTCAGCCGCAGACGCCCTCAGCCAGAAGATGGTCGTGACCGCCAAGACGCGCCGCAACGGCGACCTCGTCGATGTGCCCATGGAGCAGCTCGTCCCGGGTGACATCGTCAATCTGCAGGCCGGCGACCTGGTCCCGGCGGATGCCCGGATCGTGGACGCTGCGACCCTGGAGATCGACGAATCGGCACTCACCGGCGAGAGCGTCCCCACGCCCAAACAGACTGGCGCCGTCGCTGCCGACGCGGCCCTCGGCGACCGGGTGGACATGGCCTTCATGAACACCCAGGTGACGAGGGGCTCGGGCGTGGTCCTCGTGGTCACCACGGGCATGGACACCCAGGTCGGCCACATCAGCGGGATGCTCTCATCCACGGTGGCCGAACAGACGCCGCTGACCAAGCAGATCAACGGGCTGACGCGCCAGATCCTGATCCTGGCCGGGTTCGCCCTCGCCGCCTCACTCATCCTGGGCATCTACCGAGGCGCCGCCCTCGAGGAACTCTTCCTCACCGCCGTCGCGTTCATGATCGCCGCCATCCCGACGGCCCTCCCGGCCATCGACACGGCCATCCTCTCCAAGGGCTCGCAGATGCTCGCGGCGGCTGGTGCCATCGTCAAGCAGCTGCGCTCGGTCGAGACGCTCGGCTCCACGTCCGCGCTCAACTCGGACAAGACCGGCACCCTCACGATGAACCAGATGACCGCGGTCCAGCTGTCCATCGCGGGGCGTCGCTACACCATCACCGGCACCGGCTACTCGACGGACGGGCACATCACCCAGGCCGCCGGCCAGAGCCCGGTCCCGCTCGAGCCGTACCTTCTGCCGATGGCCCTCTGCTCCGATGCCGAGGTCCGTGACGCCAAGCTCACCGGTGACCCCACCGAGGGTGCACTGGTCGTCCTCGCTACCAAGGGCGGCATCGACGTCGACCAGACGCGTGAGGCCTATCCGCGCGTGGGAACGCTGCCATTCGATGCGGCCTACAAGCTCATGGCTACCTTCCACGACTGGACCGACGAGAGCGGTAAGTCGGTCGTGCGAGCCTACATCAAGGGTTCCCAGGACCAGCTGCTCGAACGCGCTGCCTTCGTCAGCGGTCAGGACGGCAAGGCGGTCCCTGTCGCCAAACTCCACGATGCCTACGTCGCCGAGAGCGATCGTATGGGCCAGCAGGGCATGCGGCTCATGGCCACAGGCTTCAAGGACCTCGACCCGGCTGCCTTCGACCCCGACGCCGATCTGCTCAAGGCCATCGAGGGGATGACGCTGCTGGCGCTCGTGGGCATCACCGATCCACCCCGACCTGCAGCCAAGGCAGCCATCGCCGAGGCCCATGCAGCCGGCATGCAGATCCGCATGATCACCGGCGACGCCGCCCTTACCGGCGAGGTGGTGGCCCACCAGCTGGGCATCACGGGCAGGGGCATGACCGGTGCCGAGTTCTCCGCCCTGAGCGACGAGGACGTGCGCCGCGAGGTCGACGACATCGGGGTCGTGGGTCGCGTCACACCCCAGGACAAGGTCCACCTCGTGGACGTGCTGCGGGAGAAGGGTCACATCGTGGCCATGACCGGTGACGGCGTGAACGACGCGCCGGCCATCAAGAAGGCCGACATCGGCATCGCCATGGGCATCACCGGCACGGCGGTCACCAAGGCCGCGGCCGACATGATCCTCTCCGATGACAACTACGCCACCATCATCAAGGCCGTCAGCATCGGCCGCAACGTCTACGACAACCTAGTGCGCTTCATCCGCTACCAGATGGCCGCCTGTTACGGCTACATCACCGTCTTCCTCGGTGCGGCGCTCCTCAACATCCTGGGCGGAGTCCCGTTCCTGCCGCTCCAGACCATGTGGCTCAACTTCACGGTCAACATCTTCCAGGCCATCGGCCTCGGGTTCGGGAAGCCGCGAGACGGTCTCATGCAGGAGAAGCCGCGGCCCAAGGATCAGAAGATCCTGCCGACCCAGCTCACCGCCTGGCTCGTCGTCGTCGGCCTGATCATGGGCGCAGGCACGCTCGGGGTCATGGCCTGGGCGGGCCGCGAATATGGCGACACGGTCGCGCGCACGATGGGCGTGACCACGTTCGCGCTCTTCCGCATCGTCTCCTCCCTCGAAACGGCGGACGAGCGGCGGTCGGTCTTCAGCGGCTACATCCTGAGCAATCCCACGCTGCTCAAGGGGACCGGGCTGTCGATCCTGTTCATCATCCTCGCGACCGAGCTCGGCATCCTCCAGAACGTGCTCTCGATGGTCAACCTGACCGGAGGGCAATGGCTCATCTGCATCGGCGTGGCGCTGTCACTGCTCGTGGTCGAGGAGGTCCGCAAGCTCCTCAAGGTCCGTGCCGGCCACGAGCTGCCCGAGCCGACCACCAGTGCCCCGACAGCCCCGGCATCCGCCGCGGCCTAGTCCGACAGAGGAGGCGACATCCCGCGGAGCAAGAACGACCCCGTCCACCAAGCGATCGATGCATGAACAAGGAGGAACCAACCCATGGCTGACAAGCACGTGACCGGACCGATCCAGGTGTTCGTCGTCGGCTTCGACAAGTTCGAGGCCACCGGCCGCATCCTGGCCGAGCTGCGCCGGGTCCGAAAGCGCGGTGTCATCCGCGTCATCGACACCCTCTTCGTCCAGAAGGACGCCCACGGTGACATCGCGAACACGATGCACCTGACCGACCTCTCCGAGGACGAGCGCATGCGCCTGGGCGCTATCGCCGGTGGCCTCATCGGCCTCGCCGAAGGTGGTCTCGAGGGTGGTCTCGAGGGCGCCGATGCCGGTGCCCTCGCGGTGGCCGAGCGCGACGCTGGCCTGTCGGTCGATCGCCTCATCGAGCTGGGCGAGTCCATCCCCGCCGGTGGTGCGGCCGCCATCCTGGTCATCGAGCACCACTGGGCCACGGACCTGCGCGACGCCATCGCAGAGGCCGGCGGCCGCACGCTCATGCAGGCGATGGTCGCGCCCGACGCGCTCGCGCTCGTGGGCGAGGAGCTGCGCGTCAAGCTCGAGGCAGAGGAGGCCATCGAGGAGGCCGAGGCGATCAAGCTCGCAGCTGCCATCGACATCGTGCAGACGCTCGAGGAGGCCGAGCTCATCGAGGAGGCCGCGATGCTCGAGGCCGCCGAGGTCGTGGCCACCGCCATCGCCATCGAGGATGCCGCCGCCGAGGACGTCGTCGAGACGCTCATCGCCGCCGAGCTCATCGAGGCGGAGGCCGAGGCGGAGGCGGCTGACGTGGTGCGAATGTCGCTCGACGTCGAGGAGGCCGCCGTCGAGGAGGCCGAGGATGCCGTCGCGGCCGCGGACGCCATCGAGGCCGCCGCCGCCCTGCGGGCCATCCGAGCCCTCATCGCCGAGGAGATCATCGAGGAGGAGGCCGCCGAGCGCGCCGTCGCCGCGATGGTCACCGCCGAGCTCATCGAGGAGGAGGCCGCCGAGGAGGCGCTCGCCACCGTCCTCGCCGCCGAGGAGATCGAGGCAGAGGCCTAGACGATCCAGCTAGCCCTGGCCGTGCGCGTCCATGCGCACGGCCCCAAGAAGCCCAACCGTGACAAGGAGAACGAGATGACAGACGAGCAGCAGACCCCCCAGGACGTCGACGCCGTCGTGGCCGCCGAGGCTGACGACACCGGTGCCACCGTGGTGGCAGCGGTCGGCGACGAGACCGGCGTGCAGGCTGTCGGCGCGGTCGTGACCGACTATGACTACGCCGCCATCGTGGCGGCCTTCAACGACGAGGATGCGGCCATCGCCGCCTACAGCAACCTGCAGGATGCCGAAGCGACCGGTGGCCTCAGGATCGAGGGCGTGCTCGTCATCAAGACCGATGACGAGGGCAAGGTCAAGATCCAGAAGATGACCGACCACAGCACCAAGACCGGCGTCAAGTGGGGCGCGGTCGGTGGCGTGGTGCTGGCCATCTTCTTCCCGCCCACCATCATCGCCGGTGCGGTCGGTATGGGCGTCGTCGGTGGTGTGCTCGGCAAGCTCCGCCAGGAATGGCACAAGGCCGACGCCGGCGACGCCTTGACCGGTGCCCTCGGGCCCAACCAGTCGGGCATCCTCGCGCTCGTCGTGGCCAACGACGTCGCGGCCGTCACGGCCAAGATGCCGGCCGCCACCAGCGTCCGCAGCGCCGGTGTCGACGACGCGACAGCCAGCTCCATCAAGGACGCGGCGGCCAAGGCCAGCGCCTAGCCCTTCGGTCCGGAACGAGCACCGAGCCCGGGTCGGCCCTCGTGGACCCTCCCGGGCTCGTCGCATCCCTGGGCCCTTGCCGCGTCCACCGACGAGAACACCCCGCCTGGACGCCGCGACACCACGACGCTCTCACCGGCGCTGCCATGGGACCCGGGGCCTCGATCGGTGGCTCTCTCGATCCGATACGTGAAGGACACCGATGACTGATCGAACGACCGACCCTACTGGCCAGCCTCACCTCTCGAGAGCCCTGCCCCTCGATCGCTTCGATGCCTTCTCCGATGGCGTCTTCGCTATCGCCATCACGCTGCTCGTCATCGACCTGACCGTCCCGACCGGGCCCGACCTGCTCGCGAGCCTGGTCGAGGCGTGGCCGGAGTTCCTGGGCTATCTCATGAGCTTCGCGTTCATCGGCATGAGCTGGTTGACGCACGCTCGGACGACGAGGCTGATGCAGGGCAGCGACACACTCGCGGCCGGACTCAACCTCCTGGCCCTGCTGTTCATCGCCCTGCTGCCGTTCTCGACCAGCCTGATGGTGAGCAACATCGGCGGCCCCGATACGGGGGTGGCGGTGCTCGTCTACGGCCTTAACGTGCTCATCGCATCGGTGATGCTGACGTTGCTGATGGCCTACCTCGTACGCCAGCGATCGCTGCTGGGTGGCGAGATCGCCGATGCGACGCTGGCAGCGCTGACCCGGCAGCGCAGGATCTCCAATGGTGTCTGGCTGATCGCCGTCGTCGTTGCCCTGGTCGCGCCGCCGGTCGCGGTCGGCCTCTATGTGTTGGCCACGGTGCTGTTGTTGGCCCTGCCGTTCCTGCGGGTGCGCCGGCTCTGAGGACTGTGCGTAGGCGACCGGCCACGGGCCAGGCCGCCCAGCTGGATGTGGCGAGTTCGAATCCCGTATCCCGCTCCATCCCCACCCTTGGGCGCCATCGCGGCTGATGCTCTCCGCCAGGTGCGGCAGCCCGTCGCAACTCGGACGGTTCAAGCTAGTCTGGGGCCAGCGGAGTAGCGAGAGGTCCGATGGTCACAGAGCAGCAGCTCGAGCGGTACGCCGACGTCATCACCACTGTCGGCCTGCCGGCCGACCATCGCTGGCAGCAGCGACCGGCAGCGGGGCCCAACTCCAGCCATGTGCACGTCGACCTCGTCGTGGGCTCCCACGCAGTCGACATCACCGGCCTCACCGCCGACAGGTCCGAGGAACTGCTGGTCTCCGGCGGCGAGTGGGCCTTCGATCCGACCGGACCGTGACCGGCACCGCTCCTGTCTTTGCGTTTCTCGGGGGTGACGGTCGCCTTCGGCGAGTCGGAGGTGTTGCGCGACGTCGATCTCGAGGTGCCCGGCGACGGCATCACCGTGGTACAGGGCCCATCCGGCTCAGGCAAGTCCACGCTGACGCGGCTCACCAATCGCCTGATCGACCCGACCCTCGGCACCGTCAGCCTGCGTGGTGTCGATGTCCTCGGCCTCGATGTACTCGAGCTGCGCCGGACCGTGGGCATGGTCTTCCAGCGGCCGACCCTCTTCGACGGCACGGTCCGCGACAACCTCGCGGCCACCGGCGTCGAGGAGCCCGCGAGGCACGAGGAAGGGATGCGCGACGTCGGGCTCGGCGGAGACTTCCTGGGGCGTGCTGCCTCCACGCTGTCGGGCGGCGAGGCCCAGCGCGTGTGCCTGGCCCGGACCCTGCTGATGCGGCCGGGGGTGCTGGTGGCCGATGAGCCCACGGCCTCGCTGGACCACGAGGCCACGCTCGCGCTCGAAGCCCTGGCCCGCGGCCTGGCTGCTGAGGGCGTACCTGTCCTGTGGGTCACCCACGACCTGGCCCAGGTCGAGCGCATCGCCGATCACCGGGTGCGGCTTGAAGCCGGACGGGTGGTGGGCGCGTGAACGGGCCGGTCGAACTCCTTGGCGTCGCGGCCTCCGGCCTGCTCGTGCTGGTGGCGGTGGGCATCAGCGCCTGGGCCGGCCTGCGCCTGGAGCGAGACCTCATCACCGCTGCCCTGCGCGCGCTGGTCCAACTCCTGCTGCTGGGCCTGGTGCTGGTGGCCATCCTCACGCCTGGCCAGCCACTGGCGCTTTCGTGGCTATGGGTGGCGGTGATGATCCTGTTCGCCGGCTGGACCGTCCACCGCCGCGTGCCCAACGTACCCTGGCTGTGGCTGTTGTCGATGGGTGCGTTCACGGCCTCCGCCATCGTGACGCTCGGCGTGCTCTTCGGCGCCGGCGTCTTCCCGGTCGACAGCAACACCGTCGTGCCGCTGGCGGGCCTGATGATCGGCAATTCCATGACCGCCACGGTGCTGGTGACGCGCCGAATCATGGCCGAGCTCAAAGACAAGAGACTGGAGGTCGAAGCGCGCCTGGCCCTGGCCCAGCCATCCTCGGAGGCGGCCAGACCCTACCTCCGCGAAGCCCTGAGGACCGCGCTGGTCCCCCAGATCGAGACGACCAAGGCCGTCGGCATCGTCTTCCTGCCGGGCATGATGGTCGGCCTCCTGCTGGCCGGCGTGACCCCGCTCGATGCGGTGCAGGCACAGGTCGTGATCATGTACCTCGTGCTCGGCTCCGTGGCCGTCACCACCAGCGTCGTCACGCTCGGCATGCGTCGCATCCTGTTCACGCCCGCGCACCAGCTGCGGCTGCCCTCCGAGGGCTGATCTGCCCCATGAAGGCCATCATCCAACGTCGGTACGGCGGGCCAGAAGTGGTCGAGCTGGCAGACGTCGCTGAGCCCGAGCCCGGCGACGGAGAGGTGCTCGTGCGAGTGCATGCATCCTCCGTCAACGCGGCCGACGTCGAGATCCTGGGTGGCATGGTGCTCGTGCGCATGGCCGCACCCTTCCGGCCCGCGGCTCGCATCACCGGCTCTGATGTGGCCGGCGTCGTCGAACGCGTCGGTTCCGGAGTGACCGACCTGAAGCCCGGCGACGAGGTCATGGCTGACCTGTCGGAGCATGGCTACGGAGCCTTCGCCGAACTCGTGGCGGCACCGGCCGAGGCCTTCCACCCCAAGCCGAGCAACCTCTCGTTCGAGGGGGCCGCAGCGGTGCCTTCCGCCGCCTGGGTCGCCATCAAGGGCATCCGCGACCGGCGCACGCTGGGAACGGACAGCCGGGTTCTGGTCAACGGTGCGGGTGGCGGGATGGGCACGTTCGCGGTGCAGATGGCCAAAGCTCGGGGCGCCGAGGTGACCGGCGTCGATAGCGGGCCGAAGCTCGAGCTCCTCCGCTCCATCGGGGCCGACCACGTCGTCGACTACCAGGTCGAGGACGTCACCGAGGGCCATCGACGCTATGACCTCATCCTCGACGTGCAGGCCCATCGCTCGGTCCGCGACTATCGCCGGATCCTGGCGCCTGATGGCGCCTACCTCATGGTGGGCGGGTCCAGCTGGCGCATCCTCCAGGGCGCCCTGCTGGGGCAGTTCATCTCGCAGACGAGCGACATGACCATCGGCATCCTGCCGGGCTGGCCGCACACCAGGCGAGACATGGAGGAGGTCAACGAGCTGCTCGAAAGCGGGGCCATCCGGCCGGTCATCGACAGCAGCTACCCCCTGGCAGAGGCGGCGGAGGCGTTGCGACGGGTGGACCAGGGCCTGGCCCTGGGCAAGGTCGTCATCACCATCACCGGCGCATGAGGACCGCCAGGCCGTGCGCCAAGCTGACCGAGCGGGGCCAGGCTCGCCGAATACGACCCCGGGCGACGGCCGCGCTCGAACTCTAGGCCGGGCGCCGCGCGATGACGAGGGTGTCGAGGGCGGTGCGCAGGCCGTCGTCGGTCTCCACCGCGCGCTCCGCGATCTCTGCCCGCTCGATGACGAGTGCCGACAGGGCTGCGACCGTGTCCCCGAGCTCGTAGCAGACCGCGGCATCCGGCGGCCCCCCGTGGCCGTGCTCGACGTTGGAGCGGTCATGTGCCACGAGGAACAGACTGCCACCGGGCCGGAGCCAGGTGGCTGCGTGCTCGAGGACGACCCGCTGCTCCACAGCCGGGATCTGCAGATAGGCGATGAGCACCAGGTCGACCGGTCGGGCTGGTGCCCAGGAGAGGGCATCGGCGATCACGGTCTCGACGCGATCGCCCACCCCGCGATCCGCCGCGAGGCGGCGGGCCTTGTCCAGCCCGACCTGCGAGATGTCGACCGCCGTGACCCGCCATCCCGCCTGGGCGAGCCAGACGGCGTTGCGGCCTTCTCCCGCGGCCAGATCGACCGCGTTCCCGGGCGGCAGAGCGGACAGCTCGCGCTCGACGAACTGGTTGGGCGCCACGTCCCACACGTATTCGCGTCCCGCGTAGCGTTCATCCCAGCGCTCCGTGACCGAGTCCGTGGTGTCGTTCACGAGTCGCCCGCTCTGCACTCGGGACAGCGGCCGAAGAGCTCCAGCCGGTGCCGGTCGACCTTCCAGCCGGTAGTGCGCTCCATGCGAGCGATGGCTTCACCCAGGCCGAGGTCCTCGACCTCGGTCACGCGAGCGCACTGCTGGCAGATCACGTGGTGGTGGTGATAGCCGGGCAGGCAGGGCACGTAGGCGTGGTCGCCGTTGGGCAGGTCGATGCGCTCCAGCACCTCGAGCTCGGTGAAAAGGTCGAGTGCGCGGAAGATGGTGGCCCGGCCGATGCCCAGGTCCTGCGTGGAGGCGTCGGCGATGAGGTCGTTGGCCGTGAAGTGCCCGTTGCGCGCGGCCACCAGCTCGGCCACCACGCGACGAGGCTCGGTGAGCCGATAGCCCGCGTCGCCGAGCGCATCGACGAGAGGTTGCGAGGTCGTCATCTCGGTCCATCGTACCGAGATTCAGTCTCAGGGTCAGAACGCTCGCCGACGCGTCACGAGCGGCTGGCTATGCTCGTGTGGCGGCGAGAGCCGAGCTTGCACGAATGTCAGCCTGGGGGAACCATGACCGAGACCGTCTTCGACGATGCCTTCACCGTCCGCCTCGACGTGCCCTACGAAGAGGCACGCGAGCGAACCGAGTCCGCTCTCAAGGAGCAGGGGTTCGGGGTGATCACCGAGATCGACCTGCGTGCGACCTTCGAGGCCAAGCTGGGACGTGAGTTCCGCAAGTACGCCATCCTCGGTGCCTGCAACCCGAACCTGGCCATCCGCGCCCTGAGCTCCGAGCCCGCGGTGGGGCTCCTGCTGCCCTGCAACGTCATCGTCTACGAGGACGAGGGAGGTGCCGGTTGCACGATCTCCCTGATCGACCCGATGGGCCTGCTCGGCGAGGCCATGGCCGAAGAACTCAAGGAGGTGGCCGACGAAGCCCACGGCCGGCTCGCACGCGTGGCGGAGACTCTGGCCGGCTGACCCAGCTACATGGTGACAGCGCCCGACCGCAAGCCGACGCTACGCTCGGTGGCCATGCCTGCCGAGCACGGCGGCTGGGGCCTGACGCTGGAGCCGGGCATCCTGGGCCTGCTCATCGCGCCGAGCATCGCGGGTTTGCTGCTGGGCGTCGCGGCCGTTCTCGCGTTCCTGCTGCGGACGCCACTGCGTCTCGTGCTCATCGGCCGGCGGCGGGGCGAGGGACCGCGCACCGCCATGGGGCAGGAACGGATGCGCCTGGCCACGCGCGTCGCAGCCCTCGAGCTGGGTGGCCTCGGCCTGGCCGTGGCGGCCGCCGCGACCCTGGCCGCGGACGCCATGTGGTGGCTGCCGATGGTCGTCGCCGCTCCCCTCTTCGGGGTCGCGCTCTGGTTCGACCGGCGCTCCTTGAGCCGACAGCTGATCCCGGAGATGGTGGGCTCGGTGGCCGTGGCGGGAGTCGCGGCCATGGGCGCGGCGGCCGGTGGCGCAGCCTGGCCGCTGGCCCTGGGCGCCTGGATCATGCTCATCGCCCGCATCCTCTCGTCGATCCCCCACGTGCGCGCACAGGTGCTGCGCATCCACGGTAAGGCGGCACCGGCCACCCCTATGCTCGTCGGTGACGTGGCGGCACTCATCGCGGCCGTGACCGCAGTGCTGCTGGAGGCGACGCTCGTCGGCGGAGCCATCGCCATCGCCGGGCTCATCGTCGTCCAGCGCGTGACGCTGGCACGCCCGCCTCGACCGGCCAAGATCCTGGGCGTGCGCCAGATGATCTTCGGCTTCACGGTCGTCGGCGCCACAGCCAGCGGGGCCTGGCTGCTGTAGCGTGGCCTACCCGATGAGCCGCACGAACACATAGCTGCCCTGGATGGCGCCGAATGCGGGCCACATCGCCCAGATCACGACCCAGTACACAGGGCCGCGGCCGCGGAACCCGAGGTCGCGGTCCCAGACGAAGATGGGCACCGCCGTGTACACGTACGGCACCGAGGCGGCCAGCGCAAGCAGGAAGCCCCACTGGTAGCCCAGCAGCATGCCGACGCTGCCCGCGAGCTGCAGCGGGACCCAGAGCACGACATCAGCCCAGGCCAGGCCCTGGTTGAAGGCGAAGTACGCGGTCGCGTCGGTGGTGGCGGGATCGCCGCCGTAGACGTTGTCCACGGTCCAGCGGGCCCGCGGCCGGAGCATCGCCACGAGCTGGAGGGCGCCCAGCAGGCCGATGAGCACGAGTCCCGCGACGGCCACGACCCACGTCGTCAAGGTCACTTCCATATCCAGTCTCCCCCCATCCGCCTCAGGCCAGCTCGGCGATGGCTGCGCCGATGGTGATGAGGCCGGCGCCGGCCCAGACACCGAGCATGGCCAGCCCCAGCCGGACGTTCGAGGGCTCGCCGATGCGGAAGCCTCGCCGCCGCAGCTCGAGGCGGCTGGCGATACCACGGCCCCCGAAGTAGACGTACATGCCGCCGCCGATGAGCCCGAGCGGGGCCCAGGCCTGGTGGCCCGCGAGGAGCAGGAGCCCTGCGACCGGCAGCGTCCACAGGACGACGAGATCCCACAGCGCCTCGCCGCGGATATCAGCCCAGTACACGTCTTCCACCGCACCCTCCGACTCGACCAGGCTCAGACGTTCGGCGGCGCCCGGAGAGAACCACGACAACGCCTGGCCGCCCCAGGCCAGCAGGCCCAGGGCCACGATGGCGATGCCCCAAAGCAAGTCCATAGCGCTCCTTCACGCTCCGAAGATCGAGGCCGGATCGGGCGGCGGCACCGGCCGTCCCTGGCGGCGTCGCCGGCCGTCCCGGGCGGACGTGAGCAGGGTGAACAGACGGAGTGCATTGGCCTCCACCCGCCCCTGCAGATCCTCGCCCGGCACCGCGCGGCCGTTGATGAGGTTAAGCGTCTCGCCGTCGATGTAGGCCAGCACGATGTCCGCGGCGTCCGCCGCGGTGGCCTCGTCGGTCGCCGCTCCTGCCGCAGACCTGACCACGGAAGCGAACCAGCGCTTCATCGCGCCCACGGTCTCCAGGATGTCTGCGGGCACGGCCCCCGCATCGATGGGATCAGAGCCGATGAAGCGGTAGAGCCCGGGGTTCTGCTGGGGGAATGACGCCAGGTTGGCGACGGTGCGCCGCAGATACTCGGCCGGCGCCAGCTCCGTGTCGAGGTCGCGCGTCACATACTCGCCGTAGATCCGGATAGCCCGCCGGAACGCCTCCCAAAGCAGGTCGCCGTAACTGTCGAAGTAGTTGTAGACGTTGGTGTGCGCGCAGCCCAGGCGGCGTGAGATCTGCCGCAGGTTGACAGGCAGCGACCCCCCTTCCTGGGCGATCGACTCCAGCGTGGTCTCGACGAACCGCTCGGCACCCCGGCCGGTCGGGCCCTGCTTCGTGGTCGCTTCATTACCAATGGTCATTACCACTGGTAGTATAGTCATCAGGGCAAGCGCCGGGAGGGGGTCGTGCTGACAGGGCTGATGATCGCGCTCGTCGTGGCCGCCGCGGGCTCGGCGGCCGCGTGCGTATGGGCCCTGATGGCCATTCGCCTGGGCCGTGCGCTCGGGACGGCGGTGGCCCTGGTCATCGCCGCCGTGATGGCGGCCGTCTACGTCGCCCTCATCAAGCCATGGCATCTGAGCTGGGGCGCGACCGACGAGGAGCTGCGGCGGTCGATGCCCGGCGACGAGCTGCTACCGGATGCGGTCTCGGCGACACGGGCCATCACCATCGCTGCGACGCCCCAGGAGGTCTGGCCCTGGCTGGTGCAGCTCGGCTACGGACGCGCCGGCTGGTACAGCTACGACTGGATCGACAACGACTTCCGGCGCAGCGCGGATCGCATCGTGCCCCAGTTTCAGCGACTCGAGCCGGGCGACAAGATCCTGATGATGCCGGGCATGGGCTTCGAGGTTCAGGCGGTCGAGAGACCGCACTCGATCGTCAGTCTGCTCGAGGACGGGACCACGTCATGGTGCCTGGCCCTGTACCCGCTCGAGGATGGAGGCAGCCGCCTCGTCAGCCGCTGGCGGCCCAAGTTCAGACGCTCGGTGGCCACGTTCCTCATGCTCCTGCTCGTCGAACCGGGCACGTTCGTGATGGAGCAGAAGATGCTGCGGACGATCAGGGACCGCGTGGAGTCCGCCCGGTCGTAGTCGGTCCGCCGAGCGCCGGGTGTCTGCTCTCGGCGATCAGACTCGCTCAACGAAAGAGGCCGGCCCCTTGCCGGGGCCGGCCTCTGGTCGTGCTTGGCGCGTCACCGCGCCGGCGAGCCTAGGTCAGGCGAACCTTCTGGGCCTGCGGGCCCTTCTGGCTCTGACCGATCTCGAACTCGACCTTCTCACCACCGACCAGGCGGTCGAAGTCGGACGAGGACTCGAGCTCATTGCGATGGAAGAAGTATTCCTTGCCGTCGTCGGCGGCGATGAAGCCAAAGCCTCGATCAGAGACAAGCTTCTTGACAGTACCGGTGGCCATTGGGGCCCTCCTACGGATCCCGAACGAAGAAATGCGACTGCGCACGGTCCGTTCGAGAAGAGGGGTGACCACGCGGGCTTGCTACGACATGCAGCCTTCTCACGATATCACGTACGTCGAATCGATGGATGCAGGTGGACCACGCGTTCGACGTGGGCACCGATGGTCGGGCGGTGCGAGATGACCAGCACCGTACGCCCTTCCAGCCACGGATCCAGGGCCGACCATAGCGCCGTCTCGGTGGTGCTGTCGAGATCGGCGGTGGCCTCGTCAAGGATGACGATGGGCGAGTCCTTCAGCACCGCCCGGGCGATGGCCAGTCGGCGACGCTCGCCGCCCGAGAGCAGCAGGCCGTCCTCGCCCACCACGGTGTCATAGCCGTCGGGCAGCGAGGCGAGGAAGCCATCGAGCTGGGCGATGCGGCAGGCTCGGTCGAGCGCGGAGCGGTCCGCGTGGGCATCGGCCACCTGCAGGTTGTCTTCGATGCTGGCATTGAAGAGGTACACGTCCTGCGGGACCACGCCTAGCAGCGCACGAGTCTCGTCCTGGGCGAGCGCGTGCAGCTCGTGGCCGCCGATGCGGATCGAGCCGGCGTCGTAGTCCCAGAAGCGGAGCAGGAGCGCGACCAGCGTCGACTTGCCACAGCCGGACGGGCCCACCAGGGCCAGGCGTTCCCCCGGTCCGATGTGCAGATCGAGGTCGTGCAGCACCCACGGCTCCGAGGGTCCGAAGCGGAATGAGAGCCCGGACACCTCGAGATCGTAGGCGGTCGGCGGCGACACGGGCTGCCTGGGATCGACCACCGGCGGCGTCTCGTCGAGGAGCTCGAACAGCCGCCGCGCGGAGGCCTTGGTGGTGTCGTAGAGCTGCAATGAGCGCGACAGGGGCTGCACCGCCTCGAAGGCCGCGATGGCGGCCAGCGGCAGGGCGGCCAGGAAGACGCCTTCGAGCTGGCCGGAGGTCACGAGCGGGATGGCCAGCACGAGGATGGTGAGGCCGGCCAGCGACGCGAAGAGACCCGAGAGGGCGTTGCTCACGCCCTCGATGGTGCCCAGGCGACGCCGCGCCTCGTCGAGCTCCCGCGCCCGGGCCAGCAGCCGGTCCCGGTGGCCGGCAGCTGCGTCCAGCGCGACGAGATCTGCCACCCCGGCCACTTCGTCGAGCAGCATCGCGCCCACGTCGCCTCGAAGCGCCGCCACCGACGCAGCCGGTGCGGTCGAAAGCCAGCGCGAGACCAGCGGCAGGACGACTCCGGTGAGCAAGAGGAAGAAGGCCAGCGCCAGGCCGATAGCCAGGTCGAAGGCGCCGTAGATGACGCTGACGGCCCCGACCACGACGGCAGCCACGACCGGCGGCACCAGCACCTTGATGTAGAAGTCCTCGAGCGCGTCGACGTCATCGACCGAGCGCGTGAGCAGGTCGCCGCTGCGCTCGTGCACGAGGCGCGCCGGTGCCAGCGGCTCGATGGCGCGATAGAACCAGACCCTCACGCTCGAGAGGATGCGGAACATGGCGCGGTGCGTGGTGTAGCGCTCGAGGTAGCGGAAGGCCGCGCGAGAGATGGCCAGTACGCGCACACCCGTGACCGCCAGGGCCAGCTCGGCCACGCCGGTGGCGATGGCCGCCTTGGAGATGAGGTAGGCGGAGAGACCCATGAGCGCGATGTTCGAGCCGACGGCAACGACGCCGAAGACGGCTCCCGCCGCCAGCCAGGTCCAGTTCGAAGAGACCAGGGCCAAGAGACGGCGCATGTCGTTCATGTGCCCACCCCGTCGTGGTCCTCGACGAGCCGGCGGTAGGGCCCATCAGCGGCGAGCAGCTCGGCCGGGGCGCCTTCCTCCACGATGCGTCCCGACTCCAGCACGGCGATACGGTCGGCCCGCTCCGCCAGCCGCAGCCGGTGCGCGATGACGACCACCGTGCGACCGACCACGAGGCGGTCGAGCGCCTCGGCGATGGCGGCCTCGCTGCCCTCGTCCTGGTAGGAGGTGACCTCGTCGAGGATGAGCACGGGCGCATCGCGCAGGAACGCACGCGCGATAGCGAGCCGCTGTCGCTGTCCGCCGCTGAGGCGGGCGCCGGCCTCCCCCACCGGTGTGTCGAAGCCGTTTGGCAGCTGGTCGATGAACTCCGAGGCGTTGGCGGCGCGCGCCGCGGCCAAGGCCTCATCATCGGAGGCTCCGGGGCGCGCCAGGCGGATGTTGTCGATGACCGAACCCTCGAAGAGGTGTGGTCGTTGCGGCACCCATGCCAGCGAGGCGCGCCACTCGTGAAGCCCGAGTCCCGCGAGGGGCCGGCCATCGACGCTGATGGTGCCGGCGTCCGGCTCGATGAAACGCAGGAGCAGGCTCGTGAGCGTGGATTTGCCGGCCCCGCTGGCACCCACCAGCGCCATCGACTGGCCGGGCGCCAGCACCAGGCTGACCTCGTCGAGCGCCGGCACCTCACGCTCGGGATAGCCGAAGACGACCCCTTCGAAGGCGATGCGCGGTGGCCCGAGGATGGCGGTAGGCGGCGTGGCCGGGGTCACGGCTGCGTCAGGCGACCCGGGCGGGTCGACCGCCTCGACCTGGCGCGGGATGGGCTCGTCGAGGATCTCGAACGTGCGGGCGATCACCGCCTTGCCCGCGGTGCCCACGTGGAAGCGCACGGCCAGCGCGCGCAGGGGAAGGAAGAACTCAGGCACGATCAGCAGCACCGCCAGCGCACGTTCGAAGGCGATGCTGCCCTCCAACAGGCGCAGACCGATCTCGACCGCGACCAGTGCGATGGCGATGGTCGCGCCCCACTCCAGCACGAGCGAGGTCTGGAAGGCCGTCCGCAGCACGTCCATGGTGGCGTCGCCGTAGCGGCTGCTCACACGGCGCAGGTTGTCTACCTGCTCGCGGCTGCGCCCGAACATCTTGAGTGTGGCGATGCCGCGCAGGATGTCGAGGAAGAACGCCGACAGGGTGCGCATCTCCATGAAACGGCGTTCGCTGACGGCGCGGGTCCGGCCCCCGATGACAGCCAGCAGAAGGACGAGCAGCGGGCCCGTGAACAGGAGCACCAGCACCGACGGCGGGTCGAGAGCGAGCACGAGCAACAGCACCGCCAACGGCACCATCATGGCCAGCCAGCGCGCGGGCAGGTACTGGGTGACGTAGTCCTCGATCGCTTGGAGGCCGCCGACGAGCACGCCACTCAGCTCGCCCGTGCGCTCGTGGCTGGTCCAGGTCGGCCCCAGGCGTAGGACCTGGCCGGTGAGGTCGGCTCGCAGCCTGCCGACGAGCGTGCAGGCGGAGCGACGGGCGGCCAGTTCGCCACTGATGCCCAGGGCCGTGCGCACGAGCAGGAACACCAGCCCGGCGGCCAGGAGCGGGAGGACGTCGTCGAGCGTGCGCTTCTCGAGGAAGACGCCGGCCACGGCCAGCGCCACGGCGATGAGCTGCGCCACCAACGCCAGTGTGGCGCCGAAGCTACAGGCCACGGCCACGATGAGCCAGCGACGGGCGCGGCGGTCGTGGCTGATGAGCCGTCGCTCCGGGGTCGGCCCGGCAGCGCGGGTGCCCGTCATGCGCCCCGGGGCTCGGCGGCGCGACTGCCCATCATGTGGCCTGGGGCCCGGCGGCGCGACTGCCCATCATGTGGCGGGGGGGGCCGGGGCTCGGCGGCGCGACTGCCCATCATGTGGGCCGGGGCCCGGCGGCGCGACTGCCCATCATGTGGCCTGGCGCACGGCGCACCCGCCCCCGGGTCACGCGGCTAGTAGCTCGTGGAGTCGACGCTGACCTTGCCGCGGAAGATGTAGTAGACACCCGCCGTGTATAGCAGCACGAAGGGCATGCCGATGAGCGCGATGATCAGCGCAACGGTCAACGTGTTCTCCTCCGAGGCCGCATTGAAGATGGTCAGGTTGTAGGCCTCGTCGATGCTGGAGATGAGCAGGTTCGGGTGCATCCCGACGCCGCCCGCCACCAGCAGCAGCAGGATCATCAGCGACGAGGACATGAAGGCGTAGAAGTAGAGCGCCCGCTGTACGAACCACCACACCGCCCCCATGGCGGCGAGCGCGGCGGCCGGAAAGATGACCGGCCAGATCTGCGCGAGGTAGCGGTCGGTGAAGGGCAGGCTCAGCGCCGTCGCCACGACCACCAGGAGCGTGTTGATCACCACGAAACCCCCCATCAGGTAGATGAGGTAGCGCTTGCAGCGCGCCTGCAGATCGCCCTCGGTCTTCATGATCAGGTAGATCGCTCCGTGCATCGCGAACATGGCCACCGTGGCCAGACCGACGAGCAGGGCGAACGGGGTCAACAGCTCGAGAAGGTTGGTGCGGATCTCCTGGTCGGGCCCCAGCGGCACGCCCGATACGACAGCGCCAAAGGCCACGCCCAGCAGCAGCGCCAGCAGCAGCGAGGACAGGCTGAACGAGACATCCCAGGCGCTGCGCCAGGTAGGGCTGGGTCGTTGCGAGCGGAACTCGAGCGTGACCGCGCGGAAGATGAGCACCACCAGCACGAGCATGAAGGCGACGTAGAAGCCGCTGAACAGCGAGGCGTAGGCGAAGGGGAAGATGGCGAACAGCACGCCGCCCCCGAGGATGAGCCAGACCTCGTTGCCGTCCCAGACCGGGCCGATCGAGTTGAGCAGCGTGCGCCGCTCGACGTCGGTCCTGGCCACGATCAGGTGCAGGATGCCCACGCCCATGTCGAAGCCGTCGAGGATGAGATAGCCGCCGACGATGACGATGAACAGGATGAACCAGATCTCGTTGAGGATCATCGCGTCATCTTCTCCTCGCCCCGGCCGCGGGCGGCGAAGATGCCACGCAGCGTATCGGGCAGCTCATCGACAGGCTTCGACTCGACCTCTTCGAGCGGGGCCGGACCATGCTGGATCTTGGCGTTCAGGAGGTAGACGAAGAGCACCAGCAGCAGCGTGTAGATGAGCACGAAGCCGCCGAGCGAGACGACGATCTCACCAGCCGAGACGACCGGGGAGGTGGCGTCGGCGGTGAACATCAGCTGGTACACGATCCAGGGCTGCCGGCCGAACTCGGCCACCCACCAGCCCATGGTGATGACGAAGAGCGAGACGAAGACGGTCGAGACCACGATCCACAGCGCCCAGCGCTGTTCGAGCAGCTTGCGTTTCCAGAACCAGAGCCCGGCCGCTAAGAGCGCGAAGGGCACGATGGCCATGCCCAGGGCGACCATCAGGTGGTACGACTGGAACGTCAGGTTCGGGAGCGCCGGTGGGACCTCGAAGTCGTCGATGCCGGTGACGGTGTCGGCGCCGCTGAGGAAGCTGAGCAGGCCGGGGATAGCCAGGCCGATGGTCTCGCCCGAGGCCTCGTCGACCCAGCCGAAGGCATAGGCAGGGGCGCTCTCCTCTGTCTGCCAGATGCCCTCCATCGCGGCCAGCTTGGTGGGCTGGTTCTCGGCCACGCTGCGGGCCGACTCGGGCCCGAAGACGAAGGCGTTGGCCAGGGCGAAGACGATGAAGCACGGGAGCGCGATCGAGAGGGCGGCCCTGCCCAGATCGGCGAACTCGCGCTTCCTGAGGATGTACCAGGCGCCGACGCTGGCCACGAAGGCGGCCCCCGCGGTCCAGGAGGCGAAGAACACGTGCAGGATCCGCGGCATGAACGAGGGTGTGAACACGACGTCCCAGAAGTCGGTCATGACCGCTCGCGCGGGCGCCGGTTCCGCCTGTAGCTCGAAGCCGGCCGGCGTCTGCATCCACGAGTTGGCCATCACGATCCAGAGAGCGCTGAAGTGGGCCCCGAGCACGACCATGAGGCTGGCGGTGAACCACATCCTGGGGCCCAGGCGGTTGCCACCGAAGAGCATCAGGCCCAGGAAGCCGCCCTCGAGGAAGAAGGCGAAGACGCCTTCAGCGGCGAGCAGCGAGCCGAAGATGTTGCCCACGAACCGGGAGTAGTTGGCCCAGTTCATGCCGAACTCGAACTCCATGACGACGCCGGTGGCGACGCCCATGGCGAACACGATTCCGTAGATCTTGACCCAGAAGAACGACAGTCGGCGCCACTTGGCATCCTTCGTCCGCAGGTACATGCCACTGACGAAGAGCAGCATCAGGCCTAGCCCCATCGAAAGGGGCGGGAAGATGAAGTGATAGCTGGCGGTCAGCGTGAACTGCAGTCTCGCCAGCAGTTCGGCGTCCAAGCTCGTCCCCCCGGTACGACTGTGGGCCCACGTCGGTGCCGCCGCGGTCTCGCTCCGCTGGGGCCGCCGTGCGCACTGCTCGGGCCATCGTGCCCTCAGTCCGGGCCGGGCGGGGTGTGCCGTTCGGTCCATCCGAGGACGGGCCGTTGGTCGACGGTCGCCTCAAGCGCCCTTGACGTTCAGGGCGTGTGGCGGCGGCTCTGTGCGTCTTGCACCAGCAGCTTGACCGAGCTGTCTTGGACGACCTCCTTGCACCGCCAGCGGCTTTGCACCACCAGCGGCTTTGCACCACCAGCGGCTTTGCACCACCAGCGGCTTTGCACCACCAGCGGCTTGCACCACCAGCGGCTTTGCACCGCGTGCACGAGAGCGACATCACGGGCCACCTGCTCCAGCGGCCTTGCACCGCGTGCACGAGAGCGACACGACCGGCCGGCGGCTTTGCACCGCCAGCGGCTCTGCACCACCGGCGGCTTGCACCACCGGCGGCTTTGCACCGCGTGCACGAGAGCGACATCACGGGCCACCTGCTCCAGCGGCTTTGCACCGCGTGCACGAGAGCGACACGACCGGCCGGCGGCTTTGCACCGCGTGCACGAGAGCGACAACCTGCACCAGCGGCTTTGCACCGCGTGCACGAGAGCGACATCACGGGCCACCTGCTGGCCGTTGGTTTGCACCGGGTGAACACCAACGGCAAGGGCGTGCACCCTGTGCAAGCAGCGGTGCTAGAGGGCGGCGGTTCGGAGACACCGGTGCACCCCGTGCAAGCAGAGTGGTGCACCCGGTGCAGACAAGACCGTGCACCCCGTGCAAGCAGACGGACAAGCAGGCTGCCAGCCCGACGCGGTCTAGGCCATTCCCGACCGTCGGGCAGAGGCAGACGATCCCGACCGTCGGGCAGCGCCAGCTAAGAGCGTGTGCAAAGCGGACGAAGCGCAACTCGCCAGCATGGAGGCATGGCAGGCCTAGAACGACGAGACGACCAAGCCAGACGAAGAGCTCATCGAATGCTGGAGGAGCTGGGGCGGGATATCCGCCAGGCGCGCCTCAACCACGACTTGAGCCAGGCGACGTGTGGGAGTCGCATCGGGATATCGGGATCGACCTGGAGCCGGATGGAGCGCGGGCTCTTTCCGCGCGCATCGCTCATCCGACTGCTGCGAGCCGCTGCGGTCGTGGGGCTGGACCTCGGTGTGCGCGCCTATCCGGGGGGTGAGGCCGTCCGCGACAAGGCCCACCTCGGTCTGCTCGAGAAACTGAGGACACGCCTTGGGCCGAGCCTCAGATGGCGCACGGAGGTGCCTCTTCCAAACCCGGGGGACCGTCGAGCGTGGGACGCGCGCATCGACTCGGCCCAGGTACGCATCGGCGTCGAGGCAGAGACCCGGGCCCGCGACTCGCAGGACCTTCAGCGACGCGTCTCGCTCAAGCGACGGGACGGGGGCGTTGACCACGTCATCCTCCTGCTGGCTGACACTCGCCACAACCGACGCTTCCTCCGTGTCGCCGGGCCCGGTTTCCACGCGGACTTCCCGGTTCCGGGCGCCGTCGCACTCGAGCGGCTTGCAGCGGGCGCGGATCCGGGTGGCAGCGCGATCATCCTCATCTGATGCTCCTGCGGGTGCCGGGACCGACTTGCATGACAAGCACCAGCCCGACCCAGGAACGCCCGAAGTGAGTGTGGATCCGCGTCAGATGCACGGCGGTGACGCGGATCGGCGCGAGGTGCACAAGGACTGTCGCCGACGGCGTCTTGTGGCTGAACTCGTGCACCTCGTGCAAGTCAGGGAGGGAGTGATGCCGCCGATGGGCCGGGTGGCCACGCGCTGGCTCTGGCGGGGCACTGCGAGCCGGCTTCAGTCGACGGCGGGGCACTGCGCGAGCCGGCGCTGGCCGAAGGTGGGCACGGCGGGGCACTGCGAGCCGGCTTCAGTCGACGGCGGGGCACTGCGGCAGCCGGCGCTAGCCGAAGGTGGGCACGGCGGGGCACTGCGAGCCGGCTCAGTCGACGGCGCGGGCACGGCGGCAGTCGGCGGCGCTAGCCGAAGGTGGCCGCGGCGGCAGATGAGGCGGTCGCGTTCGGGGACAGGGCGTAGGTCACTGCCACGCCGTCGTTCATGAGGAAGCAGCCACCCCTGACCGGGCAGGCCGTACAGCCGGCGTCGTCGAACACGATGGCCCGCAGCCGCCCGCGCGCCACGAGCGTCTCGAGCATGCCCTCGAGCGCCGATTCGTCGATGCCCAGGTCGCGCGAGAGGTCGGCCAGGCACATCGGCTTGCCGGCTTCGCGGATGGCGGCGAGGATCGCCGACAGCATCAGCCATACCCCAGGAAGGTGCCCACCTGGAAGACCACCACCGCGAGTAGCCAGGCGAGGCCGAACTGGTACAGGCCGGAGAAGGCCGCCCAACGCCAGCCGAGCTCGCTCTTGATGGCCGAGAGCGTGGCCAGGCAGGGCGTGTAGATGAGCACGAACATGACGAAGGCCAGGCCCGCCAGCGGTGTGAAGTTCGAGGCCAGCGCGTTGCTCAGGGCCGTGTCCTGCGGTCGGGCCTGCTGCTCGGGCATGAGGTCCACGCCGGGCACGATGCTCAACGTCGAGCGCAGGGCGCCATCGGCCGCCGCCACGAGGGACGAGCCGATCTCGCGGATGTCCTCGCCGACCGACGGCACGGACCCTGACGCCTGGGGCTCGGCCGCCTCGTCACCGAGATAGGTCTGCGCCATCGTGGCCACCACGACCTCCTTGGCGATGAAGCCTGTCACGAGCGCGCCAGATGCCTCCCATGTGCCGAATCCCGCCGGCTCGAAGATGGGCGCAGCAGCCGAGCTGACCTGCCCGAAGTAGCTGTCGCGCTCGATCCTCCACGCCCCAAGGCAGGCTCATCAGGAACCACAGGCCGACGGAGATGGCGAAGATGACGGTGCCGGCCTTGACCACGAACTCCCTGGTCTTCTGCCACGTGTGCGTCGTCAGCGCCTTCATCGTGGGCATGCGGTAGGGCGGCAGCTCCAGGGCGAAGACCGAGTCGTCGCGCTCGCGCAGGATCGTGCGTGAGAGCACGATGGCCACGAGCCCGGCGATGAGGATGCCGACCACGTAGAGCCCCGTGATGACGGTCGCCGCTGCGGCCCCGAAGAAGGCCAGGCCGAACACGACATAGACCGGCAGCCGGGCCGAACACGACATCAGCGGCACCAGCAGGCTGGTCATGACACGCTGCGTGCGGTTCTCCAGGGTGCGCGTGGCGTAGATCGCTGGCACAGCGCAGCCGAACCCCAGCACCATGGGGATGAAGGACTTGCCGTGGAGCCCGGTGAAGCGCATGACGCGGTCCATCACGAAGGCCACTCGGGCCATGTAACCGCTGTCCTCGAGCAGGGTCAGGAACATGTACAGCACGATGAGCCCGGGTACGAACACGAGCACCGCGCCGACGCCCGCGATGACACCGTCGACCACGAGCGAGACGAACCATTCGGGCGCGTCGAACAAGGCCAGGATGCCGACGGCCCAGCGCGTGACCGGGCCGCCGATGACCGCGTCGACCCAGTCGAGGAAGTAGGCCGACACTTCGACCACGAGCTTGAACACGACGAACATCACCGCGAAGAAGATGGGCAGTCCCAGCCAGCGGTTCGTGAGCACTCGGTCGAGCCGGTCGGTGACGGTGTAGCGGGACACGGCCGAGGTGTCCAACACCTCGAGTGCGACCCCGTGGACGTAGCCGTAGCGGGCATCGGCGATGGCGATGTCGGAGGTGTCGCCGTGCATCGACTCGATCCGGCTGCGCCCTGCAGCGGCGGCTGCCAACAGGGTCTCGCCGACCTCGCTGGCGGCCACGCGCTCGATGAGGTCGGCCTCGCCTTCGAGCAGCTTGATGGCCAGCCAGCGGGCGGGGTAGGCCTGCGTCAGCTCAGGGTGCGCGCCGATGTGTTCGATGAGCGCACCGATCTCGGACTCCACCTCGGAGCCGTAGTCGATGCGGAAGGGCGGGCGGTCGATGGCCCCCGTGAACGTGGTCATGCCCGAGGTCTAGGCCACGAGCCGCAGCCGGGCACGAGAGGGATCGACCAGGCCCATGGCGGCCTCGAGCAGGCCCTCGAGACCCTGTGCCCGGTGGCCGACCGTTTCGACGATGGGCGCGCGGCCGAACAACGCCGAGAGCCTCTCCCGGTCGATCTTGATGCCCTGCGCACGCGCGCTGTCACTGACGTTGAGCGCCAGCACCATGGGTACGCCCAGCTCCGCCAGCTGCGCCGTCAGGTAGAGGTTGCGCTCGAGGTTCGTGGCGTCGACGACATCGATGACCGCGTCGGCCTCACCGGTGAGCAGGTAGTCGCGGGCGATGACCTCTTCGGGGGAGAGGGCGCTCAGGCTGTAGGTCCCGGGCAGGTCGACCAGGCGACCCACGAGGTCACCATGGCGGAAGGTGCCCTCCATCTTGGCCACGGTCTTGCCGGGCCAGTTGCCCACGTGGTGCCGCGAGCCGGTGAGTGCGTTGAAGATGCTGGTCTTGCCGGCGTTGGGGTTACCGGCCAGGGCCAGCGTGAGGAGCCCGCTCACGCGGCGTCGGCTGCCTCAGCGGCAGCTTCAAGCGCCTCCACGGTGATGGTCGCGGCCTCACGCCTGCGGAGGGAGAGGTGATAGCCCTTGACCACGAACTCGAGCGGGTCGCCCAGGGGTGCGGCACGCTGCAACGTGATCGTCTCGCCGCGGACCACTCCCAGCTCCAGCAATCGGCGACGCGCTGCAGGTGGACCTCCGACCCGCAGGATCCGGCCAGCCTGACCGCGGCCGAGCTCGTCGAGACCCACGATCGACGCGGCTGCCGGGCAGAACTTGCGACAGCGCTTGGGCATCGGTCGTCCCAGCGCGAGGGCACGAGCGAGGAAGCGACAGGAGCGGTGCTCGCAATCCTGATAGGCCAAGTCGGATTTCACGAATCAAGTACAGCCCACGCGCCCCGACGCCGAAAGTGACCAGCGGCCGTGACTCGATGGGCCTTGTGGCCCCAACACCGGATGCCTTGACTTCGAACATCAGGCGCGCCTGATGCTCGGCACGCGCCCGGCTCAGGCGACCGGCAACAGGATCGCGAAACGGGCTCCGTGGGGCTCGACGTTGGACGCCTCGACACGGCCACCCTGCGCCTCGGCCAAGGCGCGCACGATCGACAACCCCAGCCCGGAGGTACCGGATGCGCGCTGCCGCGACGGGTCGGCCCGATAGAACCGCTCGAATACGTGGGCCAGGTCCGCCGGCGGGATCCCGGAGCCCGTGTCGCGCACGGCCAGCTCGACGAGGCCGTCCCGCGCCCGGCCCTCGAGCACCACCTCGCCACCGGCCGGCGTGTACCGCAACGCGTTGTCCACGAATGCCCCCAGCATCTGCTGCAGGCGCTCCCGGTCGGCCCGTACCCGCAGCGGCGCGGTCGGACGCTCCAGGCGCACCTGCACTCCCACAGACTCGGCCGCGGGAGCGAAGCTCTGCGCCACCTCGACGAGGAGGTCGGCCGCAGCGACGCCGACCAGCTCCAGGGGCAGCTGCCCGGATTCGGCCAGGCTCACCGTACGCAGGTCATCGACGATGCGCGCGAGCAGCCGGGACTGCACGCGGATGGTTTCGAGGTGGCGGTCGTCGTGTTCGTACACACCGTCGAGGATGGCCGTGGTCGTGGCGTCGATGACCGTCAGCGGAGTGCGCAACTCGTGGGCGGCGTCCTGGAACATCCGGCGGCGCGCAGAGTCCGAGCGCTGGAGCGCCTGCGCCATGGCATCGAACGAACGGCCCAGGTCGCCGATCTCGTCGCGGCGGTCGGCCACGTTGGAGCGGCGCTCGAGATCACCCGCAGCCACATCGGCCGCCGCGTCGCGCAGGGCACCGATGGGCCGGACGAGACGTCCGGCCACGAGGAAGCCCAGCACCGACGCGCCCGCTGCCGCGGCGATGCCGAGCAGCACGATGGCCGTCGTCGTCTCGCGCTGGGCTCGTCCGGGACCACGACCCTCGCGCGGGCCTGGACCCAGCCCCTGGCCTCCGCCCTGGCCGGGCCGCTCATCGTCCGCCAGCTGGGCGAAGCCCTGGTCGACGATGAGGGGGGTCACCACCGCGATGGCGCCGGCCGTCACGATGGCCACCAGCGCGAAGATGAGCGCGAGGCGGAGACGCAGGCTCATCGACGTGTCGCGCGGTAGCCGACACCACGTACGGTCTCGATGTAGTCCCCTCCGCCTGGCGGTCGGCCAAGCTTGCGGCGCAGGTTCTTGACGTGGCTGTCGATGGTGCGGTCTTCGGCTTCGAAGTCCTCGTCGTAGATGCGCCGGCCCAGCTGCCCACGCCCGAGGACCGTGCCCGGACGCTCGCTGAGCACGGCAAGCAGGTCGAACTCCACCCGCGTCAAGGTGATGGGCTGGTCCTCGCGAAGTACGTCACGGGCGGCGAGGTCGATGTCGAGGTCGAGCAAGTGGCGGACGTCGGAGGCCGGAGCCTCGGTCTTGCGGCGTAGGACGGCCCCGATGCGCGCGACCAGCTCGCGTGGCTCGAAGGGCTTGGTGACGTAGTCGTCGGCGCCCATCTCCAGGCCGGCCACACGGTCGACGAGATCATCTCGGGCGGTGAGCATGATGACCGCGCTGTCGAGGCCTTCCGCGCGCAAGTCCCGAAGCACGTCGAAGCCCGAGCGGCCGGGCAGCATCACATCGAGCACGAGCAGGTCGGGGCGGGATTCGCGGGCCAGCCGGAAGGCGGTGACTCCATCGGCGGCCGTGACGACTTCGTGGCCCTCCCGCTCGAGGTATGCGCCGACGATATCGGTGATGTGGGGCTCGTCGTCGACGAGCAGGATGGTGGGCATGGAAAGCCGATGGTACGCCGACGGCCGGGTCAACCCGGCCGTCGGCTGCTGGTCGGCTCTGTCAGCCTAGAGCTGGCTCTCGAAAGCGGCCCGGTGGTAGCCGCTGGCGGTCTGCAACTGCGAGTACAGCTGGAAGACGTCCGGTGCCATCTCCTCCTCGAGACCGGTCAGGTACTGCTCGAGATCGGCGATATCGGTCTGTTCGATCAGGACGGCGGCGGCCAGGGCGTCCTCGAGGCTGAGCAAACCCTGCTCCATCAGCTTCTCGTAGAGCTCGGCGATGGCGGGATCCGAGAACTCGCCGGCGAGCAGGTCGGCCGTGGTGTCCTCGATGCCGTAGCGCTCGAGCACGGTGCGCACTGCCAGCTGGTGCCGCGCTTCGGAGTCGGCGATGCGCTCGAAGGTGCGCAGGCCGTACTTCTCGGCGAAGGCGGCGTACACGTCGTGGGCCATCTTCTCTTCGTTGGCCATGTAGACGAGACCGATCTCCTGCTCAGGGGTCAGCGTGCCCATCTCAGCAGTGCACTGAGGGCACTCCCCGGGATCCTGCTGCCACTCGCCGTCCGGTCCCCGCCCGAGTCCCTGGCCCGCGCCCGCGGCGGCGGCAGCGGTCCGGTTGGCATTCCGGTTGGCATTCCGGTTGTTCTTCTGGACGGCATTCCTGCCGCGGTCGTTCGTTGCGGCGCGGTTGCGCGCGACGTTTCCGCCACCGGCGGCACGAGCCTGGACCTGCTGGCCGCCACCGGCACGGGCCTGGGTCGCGGCCTGCTGGGCCGAACCGTCGCGGGCACGCGCCCGCTGCAGGACCTGGCCACCGGTCCCATCCTGGGCTTGTGCGCGCTGTTGGAGCTGGGCCTGGTCGTTGGGGCAGTCTGCGCCGCAGCTGCCGTCACCCGGGCCCGGGCCCTTGGCGAAGGCGGCCGTGGGGGCCAGGGCGGCCGCGCTGAGCGCGACGACGGCCGAGAGCGCGAGGATCGTTCGAGGGGAGCGGATGTGCATGTTCGTGACTCCTTTGTCGGTGCGCGGCCTGGGGGCAAGCGCTTTCGATGCCCACCACGATGACCGGCGCGCGCGCAGTCCCGATGGACCCGACATGGAGATTGTGTGGAGATGTGCGCCCGTCCTCAGGCGTGCGGCCAATCCCTCACGTAGCGCAGCTGGTCCGGCATCGTCAGCGTGTGACGGCGGGCAGCGTGAACACGGCCGATGGCCGTATCGGCATCGAGTCCGGCCTCGCGCAGCAGGCAGGCGGAGGTCATGCCTGCGCGATCGAGCCCGCCGCGACAGGCGACGGCCAGGGTCTCCCCGTCTCGCACACGGTCCACGAGCGCGGCCAGGACACGCCGGTAGGCCCCATCGTCCGCTGGCGTCAGCGGATCGCGGATGGGGTGCCTGATGAGCTCGACGCCGTGCGCCGGCACGACCTCCTCGACGTGCTCCACCCGGCACCGACGCAGCTCCTTGTCCTCCACCAGCAGCAGGAGCACGTCCACGCCCTGCTGGCGCAGATGGGCTGCGTCGCTGTCGAGATCGCGCCAGTGCGGGCCGCTGTAGTAGCCGAGGTAGCGCTTGCCCGGCAGGAAGGTCATGCCGGCGCGACCACCCCGGTCACCGAGGTCGGAGCCGTCGAGGTCCATGAAGTCGACCCGCAGCGGCTTGCGGAACGAGGTCCGCCAGGGCGTGCCATCCCACTCGGACGTGTCGGTCTCGATGAGCCTGTCGATGAGCGCCTGCGGGATGCGTCGATCGCGCAGACCGCGATGCCAGGCCGCAGGCACGCTTCCGATGCCGAAGTGGATCCCGGCCAGGCCGCCGGCGATGGCCGCGGTGGTGTCGGTGTCGTTGCCGTAGCCCACCGCGGAGACGACTGCGGAGCGATAGTCGGCGGCACCGGCGAACGCGTCCCAGGCCGACCAGAAGCTGTCGACGACGCGGCCGCGACCGTCGCGCCCGGTCCAGGCCTCGAAGGCATCGAGCGCGGCCACGGCCTCCGTCGGCGTCGAGGCCTCCGGCGAACCCGGCAGGCCATGTGCAGCGAGCGAGGTCCGAACGACGCCTCGGGCCTCGACGAGGACGCCCTGGCGGTCGGGGTCGTCGACGCCCCCGAGCAGGCGCCGCGCGACGAGCACATACAGCGCGCAGGCGATCTGCGCCTCGGCGCTGCCGTGGGTGACCCGCGAAGCGCGCACGGCCATGTCGACCAGGTCCGCGTCGTCGGCATCGCGGAAGACCAGGGCCAGCGGCAGGATGCGCATGAGCGAGCCGTTGCCCCTGGCATCGGCGGCGCCGGCCCCCTCTGCCGCCGTGCCCGAGCGCAACGCGGCGAGCGCTCGCCCGGTGGCAGCGCCGACGTCGAGCACGAGTCCGCCCGCGGCATACTCACCCTCATCCGACCAGCGCAGGGCCCGGCGCCCCTGGTCGGCCAGGTCGAAGGTCGGCGTCGGCATCTCGGTGTCCGGGCCCAGCAGCGAGTCGAGCAGCGCCAGCATGAGCGCGCCATCGTCACTCCAGGTGCCCGGCGGCTGGTCCCAGGTCCCGTACCCTCGCCATTCCACCTGGTCGCGCGGGAGAGCCGGCCCGAACTCGTAGGGCACACCCAGGGCATCACCGCAGAGGTGTCCGTAGACGGCGCCTTCGAGCCGCTCGGGCAGCGGCATGTGGTCTCCCCTCCCTCGCGAACGCCAGGCCTGGCGAACGGCACGGAGCCAGGGCGTGCGTCGCAGCCGCGACCAGAAGATGGCGCCGTCGGAGGGGCGTTCCGAATCGCTCACCTGATCAGCAGGCCCGCGGACAGGGAAGCCCGGCGCCCGGGAAGATCAGCTAAAGCTCGCTGGGCACCTGACGCAGGACCCGGCAGGCGGCCCCGAAGAACCTGTGGAAGCCATCCTGCGTCTGGCCGTACCAGAGCGGGCAGCTCACCAGCGCCGTGATGCCGTTCTCGCGGCAGTAGTCATGGGCCTCTGTGGAGTAGCTACCGGAGCCGAAGTTCTTGTGGAACCAGACCTTGTCGACACCGGCTTCCTTGCACTCCTGCGCGACCGACAGCGACACCTTGGGGTTGGTGGCGATGACGACGGCATCGACGCCATCGGGGATGTCCTTGATGCTGTGGTAGCAGGTATCGCCCATCACGGTATCGGCATTGGGGTTGACGGGGAAGACCTCGTAGCCGCGCTCCTTGAAACGCGAGTAGATGCCGTTGCTCGCATGCGAGCCGCCCGCGTTACGCGAAACACCCGCCACGGCGATGCGCTTGCTTGACAGGAATTCGTCGATGGCCTGGTCGACAGTCGGCATGGTTCCCTCCTGGGCATGGCAACAGAGATGGTTCCAGGCATCCGTGGGGGACGCGGACAAGCCCGGGTCGAGCATCGACCGGCCAGTCCAGCCGTGACAGTGCCGTTCTGCCCGCATCGGACATGCCGATGGCCGAATGACCACGGTTCGCCCGGGTCGCTATGGTCAGCCACAGCCGCCGGCCCTGCCCGGTGAGAGGAGGAGGAGCCCAGTGCGCACGCTGCTCAAGCTGCTGGCTTTCATCATCGGGAGCGCCGTCGTCGCGCGCCTGGGCGCCTTTGTCGTCGCGCGTCAGCTCGATGTGGGCACCGAGGTCAGCGACGAGTTGCGGCGTGTCGTCGTCTTCGATGGACTTGACTTCACAAGCCGGGCCCGCGGCCTGCGCCGCGCCGAAGTGAGCGTTTTCCTCGGCGGTGCCAAGGTGGACCTCCGCCACGCGGTCATCGACCCCGCCGGCGCGCGGGTCAGGGTACAGAACACGCTCGGCGGGCTCGTGGTCACCGTTCGCGACGACTGGGCCGTCACCGTCCACGAGGCGCTCGTGGGCGGAGGCGACCTTGAGGTCAAGGTGACCCCGCCCCAGGACCTGCCCGAGGATGCCCCCAGGCTCGAGATCGATGTCATGACCCGCCTCGGCGGCACTGTCATCACGACGGAGAACGTCGACCTCTAGCCGGCCGGGGCCAGGCTCACCCCCACCGGCTCAAGGCCGAGCTCGCGGGCGAAGGCCTCGGCCATGACCCTCGCTCCAAGGACGTTGGCGTGTCGGTCCGGGCCCAGCGGCGGCTCGTGGCAGAGCCAGGTCCGCTCGCACAGGAGAGCCAGGTTGCGGGGCACCAGCCCGTGCCCGGCCAGGGGCACGAGCGTGTCCCAGTCGCTGATGTCGAAGGCGGCCTCGACGTCAGCTACCCCCATGCCTGCCCGCTCAAAGACCCCTTCGAGCGCGGCGTTGACAAGCTGCACGGCCACGACCGACTGGCCCGACAGGCCTCGGGTTTCCTCATCGAACCACAAGACCAGCAACGGGTCGTAGACGTTCATGCCCACGATGGGCACACCCGGGGCCGCGGCCTGGAGCTCCTCAAGGATGGCGGGGAGGCGCTCCTGGACGCCGGCGATGCCCGGCAGCAGACACTCCATCGAATCGCACTCGAAGTCCTTGAAGCCGATATCGATGGTGATGAAGGCGAGTTCTTTCCGGTGATCGTCGATGAACGCGAGCGCCTCGTCGAGCTGGCTGCCGCGGGGATATGAGCAGCGCTCGTAGTCGACGCGGATGGACTCGGTGGTGGTGCCCGGGCAGGCCAGGTTCATCAGCTGCAGGTTCGGGTAGGACCCGCGGGCCATCAGCCAGAGCTGGTCGGCGTAGCCCGCTCGGGTCTTGTGGTCGTGGTCGGGGTCCCCGACCGGCTGGTAGCCGGCGGCGAGGGAGTCGCCCAGGGCCAGGTACCAGCTTTGGCCCTCGACGTCGCCGGGCTCGGGATCGGCGGCCGTCGCGGGCGCGGCCAGGATGACCAGCAGCAGAGCTGCCAACAGGACTCGCATCTCGCACCTCCACGAAGGACGTTGAGCGCGGGCACAGGCCCCGGCAAGTGCCATCCGACCCGGCTGGTCGAGGGCAGAGCCAGCGGCAACCACGCGTCCAACGCACATCTCGCGTCGGCGCACATCTCGCGTCGGCGCACATCTCGCGTCGGCGCACATCTCGCGTCGGCGCGCATCTCGCGTCGGCGCGCATCTCGCGTCGGCGCGCATCTCGCGTCGGCGCGCATCTCGCGTCGGCGAGACGGAACTCACACGCCGCTTGCGGCGCACGTAGTCGATAGAGGCGCCGACACCCATCGACGCCACGAACCATCGGGGCGACGCGTGGTGCATCGCGCGGAGCCCCGGACCCACGGTGTCGCCGGCCGACGTCAGCGGCGAGCACGTGGACCACGACAAGAAGGAGTCGCTCCATGTCGTCCACCATCCACGCGATCGCCCGGCGCGCCCTGGTCCTCGCCGGCTCGGCCGCTCTCATCCTGTCCACGGTCCCCGCGGCCGGGGCCGCCTCGCTCGACGAGCTCATGGAACTCAGTCGGCGAGCGTGGGCGGGCGAGACCGAGCTGCTGGCCCAGGTCTACGCCCCGGACGCCGTGCACACGACCACCTTCTATGACCGCACCACCGAGTACGTCGGGCCGGAGCGGATGCCCGTGATGCCGGGGCACAGCTCACTCAGAGCCGTCGCACCCCGCGTCGACATCCCCGCCCCCGAGGGCGAGTACCGCTGGGCCGAATTCATCAGCCTCGGTGGCGGCAGTGCCTGCCTGTGGCGGGCGGTCGACGGCCTCGTCACCCGACAGGACTGCCTGGTCCCCGAACGGTCGAACGAGGCCCGAGCGGGGGCCGGCCTGGCCGATGCCGAGACCTCGGCAGCCATCGACGCCCTGGTCGAGCGGCTGGACGGGACATGGGGTCCCGACAACACGGTCGAGAAGATGGCGGCGGTCTACGCGCCCGATGCGGTGCATTCGGCCCGCTTCCCGAACGTGACGCGGCAGTACGTCGGCCCCGAGGAGATCATCTCCGTCTCGCGCGCGGGCATCCCCATCGAACGGATCGGGCCGCGCATCGACTTCGAGGCGCCGGAGGGTGAGCTCGCCTGGGCCCAGGTCAACAGCCTGGCCGGTGGCTCGCTCTGTCTCTTCCACGCCGTGGACGACATGATCACCCGGCATGACTGCGTCGTGCCCGTCAAGGGCTAGGAGCCCTGGCCGATTTCGGAACCTTCCCGCGATGGACGGCGCACGTACGATTCAGGGACGGTGCGACTCGCGCCGTCCGTCGCACGGGGGAGCGCGTGGACGAAGGGCTGGTGGTCCGGGCCCAAGGGGGCGATCGAGACGCCTTCGAGCAGATCGTGAACGTCTCGTTCGACCGCTGCCACGGCGTGGCCATGCGCCTCCTGCGCGACTCGCGACTGGCGGAGGACGCGGTGCAGCAGGCCATGGTCAACATCTGGCGCGACCTGCCCCGTCTGCGCGACCCGGCCCGCTATGACGCCTGGTCCTACAAGCTTCTGGTGCGCGCCTGCTATGCCGAATACAAGCGGGCACCCAGGTGGATGCCCGCCATCGAGGAAGGGTCGCCCACCGAACCGCGCGCCAGGGATGACTTCGGTGCGGTCGTGGACCGTGACCAGCTGGAGCGTGGGTTCCGGCGGCTCTCCATGGACCACCGCTCGGTGGTGGTCCTCCATCACTACCTCGACCTGCCGCTCGATGAGGTCGGGCGAGTGCTGGACGTGCCGGTCGGTACCGTGAAGTCCCGCCTCCATCGCGCCCTGGCCGAGATGCGCACCGCGCTCGAGGCCGACTCACGGCCAGTCGAACCGGAGACGACGATGGCCGGTGCCTACGACGTACCGACTCCCGGGGAGGAGGTCGCCCGATGACCGCGCCGATCCGGGAGGACCGTGACATGGAGACCATCGTCCACAGTTGGCTGCACGATGCCGACGAGCCGACGGCCGACCGCAACCGCCAGATCGGTCGCATCATCGGCCGCGTCGACGAGACCAGGCAGCGCCGCCGGCGGTGGCCAACGAACCCTTTCGCGCGTCGCGCGGTGCACAGCGCGGCAGGCGCTGAGAGGAGGGCCGGACAGCCACGTCGCACCGCCTCTGTGCGGGCCACGTCCGGTCTGCTGGCCACGGTCTCCGTGATGGTGCTGGTAGCCACAGCGCTCGTCCTGGTGTCGGTGCGCCCGGCCCCGATACCCCCGGCGTCCACGGTCCCCGCGGCCGGGGCCGCCTCGCTCGACGAGCTCATGGAACTCAGTCGGCGAGCGTGGGCGGGCGAGACCGAGCTGCTGGCCCAGGTCTACGCCCCGGACGCCGTGCACACGACCACCTTCTATGACCGCACCACCGAGTACGTCGGGCCGGAGCGGATGCCCGTGATGCCGGGGCACAGCTCACTCAGAGCCGTCGCACCCCGCGTCGACATCCCCGCCCCCGAGGGCGAGTACCGCTGGGCCGAATTCATCAGCCTCGGTGGCGGCAGTGCCTGCCTGTGGCGGGCGGTCGACGGCCTCGTCACCCGACAGGACTGCCTGGTCCCCGAACGGTCGAACGAGGCCCGAGCGGGGGCCGGCCTGGCCGATGCCGAGACCTCGGCAGCCATCGACGCCCTGGTCGAGCGGCTGGACGGGACATGGGGTCCCGACAACACGGTCGAGAAGATGGCGGCGGTCTACGCGCCCGATGCGGTGCATTCGGCCCGCTTCCCGAACGTGACGCGGCAGTACGTCGGCCCCGAGGAGATCATCTCCGTCTCGCGCGCGGGCATCCCCATCGAACGGATCGGGCCGCGCATCGACTTCGAGGCGCCGGAGGGTGAGCTCGCCTGGGCCCAGGTCAACAGCCTGGCCGGTGGCTCGCTCTGTCTCTTCCACGCCGTGGACGACATGATCACCCGGCATGACTGCGTCGTGCCCGTCAAGGGCTAGGAGCCCTGGCCGATTTCGGAACCTTCCCGCGATGGACGGCGCACGTACACCCATGGCGCTTCGTTCGGGTCGACCGAGGCGCAGCACACAGCGCGCCCTGGCGACCTGGGTCAGATCGGCGTCCAGGCTCGACTGGGGCCGTCCACCCAGGGTTTCTTTTCCCCCTTACCCTTCCGCCCCGGTCGGGCCTAGCCCTATTCTTCGGAGGCCTCGCCCTCGCCTGTCTCAGCCGTATCTTCGTCGGCCGTATCTTCGTCGGCCATGTCGGTTTGGCGGGTGAAGTAGAGCTGCCACTCGAGATCGCCCTCGTTCTCCACGGAGACGACGATGGGTGCGGTCGGCATTGTCACGTCGTACGAGGTGAAGTCCAAGGGCAGGGCGCCCACGACCACGACCGTGTCGCCCACACGCTGACCGTCGAGGTCGAGCGTGACGTCCTGGCTCACGTCGCGGATGGTGAGGCTGCCGGGGAGCGAGGCACTGAAGGGTTCCTCGCCCGGCACAGCGCCCAAGTCGACCGCTTCGGTCGAGGTGAAGGTGGCGGTGGGAAAGTCGCCCGTGCCGAGCGCACGCTGGATGGCCGGATCTCGCCGGGAGCGGTCGCTGGTGATGGCCGTCAGGTCGGCCTCGATGACGGCGCTCTCGATGACGGTGCCCGAGACCTCGAGCTGGCCGCTGACCGCCGGCGTACGACCGACCGCCTCGACCTCACCGCCGGGGCTCAGGACCTCGTTGACGCGGAAGCCGACCCACGAGCTGGTGAAGTCGTCGAAGCTGCCGATGGACGCATCGAGGACCCAGGTGCCATCGATACCCTCGTCCGCCGCCTCCGCGTCCTGGGCGTAGGTCGTTCCGGAGACGCCCACGAGCAGCGCGGCACCGAGGGAAAAGGCGGCAGCGGGAAGAAGGAGTCGGTGCAGTGGCGACACCACGGGGCGGACTCGGGCTTCGGCAGTTCGGACTCGGACCATGCTCACGTTCGGATCTCCTGTCAGGGGCGGTGGAGAGGCGGAGGATAGCGGCCATCTGTGACGATGGCATCAACGCGGTGTAAGCAGGGCTGCTGCTGGTCGGTCGCCGCGCTCGACCCAACGACCCCGCGCTGCCAGACAGGCTGATCAGCCCTCGCCCTGGGAGGGCAGCGGAGGCGGGACGCGCTCCAGCAGGTCGGACGACCATGGCGCAGGTGGCGGACTGATGAGACGGGCCATGCCGATGACGTGGGGCTCATAGGCCTTGCGCATCTTCACGAACTCCCGCCACGCTTCCTCGATATCGTCAACGACGGGGATGCCATCCGCCACCAGCCGCTCCACTTCGGTGTCGAAGTCCTCCCGCGTGAGAAGCGTGTAGCGCCCATCCCCACCGCTCGGCGCGACGTAGAAGAAGTGCCCGATCTCGGCAAGGGCCTCCAGGCCGGCCCGGTAGGTCATCTCTGCCCGCACCGAGAATGGTGCAGCCACAAGCGTGTTGCGGAGCACGGCTGCGTCGAGGATGGCCGTGGCCCCGGTCAGCCACGAGCGGTTGGCGCGAGGCGAGCGGAAGAAGTTGAGCGATGGTTCGGAGGTGTGAGTCTCGCCCAGCGTGATGAGCCAATGGCCCCATTCGACCCACATGTCATCGAGGCGCGTGGTATCGGCGATGCGCGTGAGATGGAGGACCAGGTCGGGGCCGTGCGCGACGCCGCCGCTCTTGATGCTGACGTCGGCGACGGTCACCTCACGAGTCGAGAAGAGGCCGTAGATCATGGGCAGGTACGAGATCAGCAGGGCCACCACGCCCAACCCCAGGATCGCAGCCAGGATGGCCAGTAGCGCGTGGACCCATCCGAGCGGCGGCGCGAAGCCGAGGGTGGTGAACGATGAGCCCGCCAGCACGAACGATTCCCTGGCATCCAGGTCTCCGCTGGCCAGGAAGAGGAAGGTGAAGCCGCAGATGATGCCCGTGGCCCACGCGAGCGCCATGGCAAAGAGGCCCAGCGGCGCGTGCACGCTGAGCACGGTCTCGCGATCGAGGTGGGGCGTGTGCCTGGACAGCCAGAGCAGCAGTGATCGCAGGCCCAGGAAGATGGAGCGCGTCAGCGGGTCGAACGAGGCGCGCGGCAGGATGACGGTGCGGAAGGCCGAACCAAGCGAAACGACGATGAGCAGTACGCCGAGGAAGACTTCCGCGATCGCTACGACCAGGTCCACCGGGAGAAGCCTGCCACGTTCAGCGCGAGCGCGGAAGGCGATACCGTAGGGTCATCGACACCCACAGGAGGCCCGCCGATGGCGCGACTGGAACCCCTCTCACTCGACCAGGTCGAGGGCCTCGAAGAGGTCGAACGCACGTACCAGCGGACGCTCGGCTTCGTACCCAACGGACTGCGCATCATGGCCCGGCGCCCGCAGATCGTGCGAGGCTTCATCGCCCTTCGGCGGGCGGTGCTCGACCCGTCTTCGGGCACGGTCCCGGCGGAGCTCAAGAACCTCGTGGCTCACATCGCCAGCCGCACCCACGGCTGCCTGTACTGCCAGGCCCATGCTCTGCAGGGAGCCGGTCGAGCCGGGGCCCAGCAGGCTCGGCTGGAGGCAGTCTGGGAATATCAGACGAGCGAGCTCTTCAGCGAAGCCGAGCGGGCTGCCCTGGACTTCGCGGTCCACGCCGCGTCGGTGCCCAACGCCGTCACCGACGAGGACTTCGAACGGCTTGCCGAACACTGGGACGAGGGCCAGGTCGTGGAGATCCTGGCGGCAGTATCGCTCTACGGCTTCCTCAACCGCTGGAACGATTCCCTCGCGACCCCGTTGGAGGAAGGCTCAGCGGAGTTCGCCGACGCCGCCATCGGCGACCGGGGCTGGACGCGCGGCAAGCACGCCTGAGCGAGAGGCAGCGCCTGACTCAGGCTGGGATGGAGGGCGCCTCCGTCGGCTGCGCAGGACGGGCCATCTCCTCGGACGTCATATGCACCTCCATGGCACCGGTCATGATGGCCACCGCCTCCGCCATCGTGTGCGACTGCGGCGATACCACCGCGATACGCCTGCCCAGACGCTGGATGTGGATGCGGTCGGCCACCTCGAACACGTGCGGCATGTTGTGGCTGATAAGGATCACCGGCAGACCCCGGTCGCGCACATCGCGGATGAGCTGGAGGACCTTCTGCGATTCCTTGACGCCAAGCGCTGCGGTCGGCTCGTCCATGATCACCACGTGCTGGCCGAACGCGGCGGCGCGTGCCACGGCCACGCCCTGGCGCTGGCCACCCGACAACGTCTCCACGGCCTGGCCCATGTCCTGGATGGTCAGCAGCCCCAGATTGCTGAGCTCCTTTTTGGCCGCGTCACGCATGCCGCCAAGGTCCAGCATCCGCAGGTACTTGCCTCGCCAGTCCGACTTTCGGATTTCGCGGCCGAGGAAGAGGTTGTTGGCGATGTCCAGGGCTGGGCAGACCGCGAGGTTCTGGTAGACGGTCTGGATGCCGGCTGCCTGGGCGTCGTTCGGCTCGGTGAAGTGGACGAGCTTGCCGTCCAGCCGGATCTCGCCGCTGTCGGGGATGACCGCGCCACTGAAGCACTTGATGAGCGTGGACTTGCCGGCGCCGTTGTCGCCGATGACACCGAGCACCTCGCCGGGATAGAGCTCGAAGTCGGAGTGATCGATGGCCACCACCTTGCCATAGGTCTTGACCAGGTTCTTCGCCTGCAGCACCGGCTGCGGGAACGCGTCGGTCACTTGCCTACCCTCCGGATCCACTGGTCGAGCGCGACCGCGACGATGACAAGCACGCCGATGGAGAAGCGCTGCCACAAGGGGTCCAACCCCGCGATGGTCAGTCCATTCACCGCCGTGCCCACGATGATGGCCCCGACGAGCGTCCCCAGCACGCCACCGCGTCCGCCGAACAGGCTGGTACCACCGATGACGACCGCGGTGATCGACTCGAGGTTCGCGAGCTGGAGGGCCTGGGGAGTCGCGGCACCCACGCGGCCGATCAGGAACCACGCGCCAAACGCGTAGATGAACCCGGCCGCCGCGTAGACGCTGAGCAGGACGCGATCGACGCGAACGCCCGACAGGCGCGCCGAATTCGGGATCGTCACCGGTGGCATAGACGTGGCGTCCCCAGCCGGTGTACTTGAGGATGTACATCATGATCGCGTACATCACCAGCATCCCGATGGACCCGAGCGTGAAGCGGGTGCCCATGAACTCCAGCGGCTGGCCCGGCAAGGTCAGGACGTCGTGCATGTTGTTGCCCAGGACCGTCGCACTCCCCGACACGTAGAGATTGAGCGCGAAGAAGATGCTCAGCGTTCCCAGCGTGACGATGAAGGGCGGCATCCGTAGCCTGGTGATGAGCAGGCCGTTCACCAGGCCACATGCGGTCCCGAACGCGAATCCGAAGGCCAGGGCCGCTATCCCCGCGAATGGCACATCGAGCAACTGGGTCGAGATATTGGCCATGACGGTCGCAGTGAAGACGGCGATGGCACCGACCGACAGGTCGATGCCGGCGGTCAGGATGATGATCGTCATACCGATGGCCAGCGTGCCCACCACCGTCACCTGCGAGATGATCAGTGACATGTTGTACGGCTGGAGGAACCGTTCGGGCGCCACCAGACTGAAGCCGACCATCATGGCGATGAGCACCATGAATGGGCCGAGGGCCGGGTACTTGTGAAGGGTGCGCTGGATGCGTTCGAGCAGGGTCGGCGGCCGGCGCTCCGCTTCGTCGATCTCGCCCGACACCGCGGCGGCCGTGGCCTCCATCAGGGTCTCGTCCTGACCGCGGCGATCTGGCTCAGTCATCGCAACTGTCCCTCACGCGTCTTGGAACCTGAATGATAGGTAGTAAAACGGGGTGGCCGCTGGGCCACCCCGTTCGATGTTCTAGGCGACTAGGCTCCTCTTAGCCCCAGCACTCGCCCTGGGCCCACGTGGAATCCTCGGAGCTGACACCCTCCTGGGGATCGTCCGTGATCAACTGGACGCCGGTGTTCACGAAGGGCAGACCCTCGGTCGGCTCGGGCAGGGCACCGGTCTTCACGTAGTCGTAGACCGCCTGGACGCCCATGTCGGCCATACGCGCCGGGAACTGCATCGAAGTCGCGCCGATCTTGCCAGCGGCGACGTACTCGATGCCCGGGCTGCAGCCGCCGTCGACGGAGACGATGATCACGTCATCGGCCTTGCCGGCCGCGTCGAGCGCCTCATACGCGCCGGCAGCCGCCGGCTCGTTGATGGTGTACACGAGGTTGATGTCGGGGTTGGCGGCGAGCAGGTTCTCCATGGCCGTGCGACCCAGGAGCTGGTCGCCCTGCGACGCGCCGAAGCCGGCGATCCGCGGATCGTCCTCGTCACCGATGAAGGTGTTGTCCACGGGGTCGATGCCGAAGCCTTCCATGAAGCCCTGGTTGCGCTGGACCTCTGTGGTGACCTGCAGCCCCTCGGATGAATCCAGGAAGGCGATGACGGCGTTCTCCGCGTCGTCGCCCATCTTGGCCTTGGCCCACTCGCCGATGAACAGGCCGGCCTGGTAGTTGTCGGTCGCGAGCGTCGCGTCGACCGCGTCAGGCGGGTTCGTCTGGGTGTCGAGGGCGATGGTCAGCATGCCCGCTTCCTTGGCCCGCTCGATGGTAGGCACGATAGCGTCGGGCACCGAGGGCGTGATCAGCAGACCGCTGGCGCCAGCGGCGATCAGGTTGTCGATACAGGCGACCTGGCCCTCGTTATCGGTGTCGATAGCTCCGGCGCATGCCGTGAAGTCGATCCCGAGCTCATCAGCCTTGACCTGGGCCCGGTCCCGCATCATCACGAAGAAGGGGTTGGTCTCGGTCTTGGTGATGAGGCCGACGAGGATGTCCTCGTCCGCCATCTCGTCCTGAGCGACCGCAGCAGTACCAGCGACCGAACTCATAGCCAGAGCCATTGCGCCAGCCAGAACGGTAAGCCGCGTTGCGCGGCGTCGATCAAAGGTCATCGCGTCAGCGTGCCTCCTCAATTGCCTCCTACGCTGCCTGTCTGACAACGTTGTCTGCGAGCCTAGACCTTGGTGGAGACCCAACTCATCGCCCGTGGTTCGGGAGAAATCAGGCCCCGCGATGCGAGCTAGGCGCGGGGTCGTACGGCGATATCAGACCATGGAGACACGGGTACAAGCATGCTGATCGGGATCGATTGGGGTGGCACGAAGATCGAGGGCATCGCGATGTCCCCGGACGGCCAGGAGCTTCTTCGGATCCGCACCGACACACCCCGTGGGGACTACCGCGGCTGTCTGGACGCCATCGTGGATCTCGTCGCTCGACTCGAGCGCGAGACCGGAGTGACCGGCAGCATCGGCATCGGCATCCCCGGATCACTCGAGCCTGACACCCGGCTCGGCAAGGGCGCGAGCTCGACCTGGCTCCTGGGGCGCCCGGTCGAAAAGGACCTGACCGAGGCTCTTGGCCGCGAGCTCCGCGTCGAGAACGATGCTGACTGTCTCGCGGCCTCAGAGGCTCGCGATGGCGCCGGCGCCGGCTACAACGTCGTGTTCGCGGTCATCCTCGGGAGTGGCATCGGGGGTGGGGCCGGGAGGCTCGCGTACATCGCGAATCCCATAGCGGTGCGACTAGCTACCGGACATCATGGATCGAGGGACTAGGAAGGCGGCACGAGTGACCAACGAGAACGTCGAAGCGCGACTCGAGTTCGGCCAGGATCTGATCGAGGAGGCGGCAGCCCTCGCGCTGCAGCATTTCTCCCGGGTCGGCTCGTTGACCATCACCAGGAAGGGCCAGCAGGACATGGCCAGCGAAGCAGATCTGGAGACCGAGGCGCTCATCCGCGACAGCCTGTCGCGACGATTCCCCGACGACGGCTTCCTGGGGGAAGAGTCCGGGAGAGCATCTGTCAGCGGCAACGCGGGAATCTGGGTCGTCGATCCGATCGATGGGACGCAGCCGTTCATCAACGGCATGGGCTCATGGTGCGTTTCCATCGCGCTCGTTTGGAACGGGATCGCTGAGCTGGGGTTCGTGGCAGCTCCGGCACTTGGAGAGCTGTACGTGGGCCGCCGTGGCCAGGGCGCCACGCTCAATGGCGAGCCGATCAGTGTCAGCACAGCCACGAGGCTCGATGCCGGTATCACGTACACCGGCTACTCGCCGAGGATCGGACCCGACGATATCTTGCCCGTGTTCGACAGACTCCTGCGCCAGGGTGGCATGTTCTATCGCGACGGCTCGGGCACCCTCGACCTCTGCTACGTCGCGTGCGGACGGCTCATCGGGGCCGTAGAGCGCCACATGAACTCGTGGGATGCGCTCGCGGCGCTTACGATCATCGAGGCCGCCGGCGGCAAGATCAACGATTTCATGGCTAACGAGGGCCTCTGGGTAGGGAACCGTGTCGTGGCGGGCCCACCGGCCCTGTACCCCGCCCTGGAGGCCGTGCTCGAGGGTACCGTCTGACCGACATCGCTACGGCCGCCGAAGGCCCCCTCCGGATGCCTGACCGGCCGGGACCGAACGCCGCCTGCTGACAAGCGTGTCCTATGCGGTGATGCGCACGCCTTCGGCACTTGCGGCCCTGATGAGCGCCTTGTCCTCGGTGGCGAGCTCCCCGTCGATATCGAGCGCCAGGCTCAGGTAGGCCGCGTCGTACACGGTCAGGCGGTGGCGGTCTGCCAGCTCGACAGCGTCAAAGGCTCCAGAAAGACCCCTGTCGGCGACATCCACCCCAGCGGCAAAGAGCAGTCGTACCCGCGCGATTGCGTCCGCCGGCTCAAGCCCCACGCCGCGCAACAGTGCATTGGCGATCTCAACGCGGAAATGGGCCGGCGCCAGGATGACGGCGCCCGCGGCCTGCCAATCTGCCAGCCGATCTTGCCACCGCTCGTTGCCGATCAGCACCTCCACCATCGCAGAGGCGTCGACGACGACCGCGACTTGCCCCGAGGTCAGAGTCATCGCGCCGATCAGCCCGAGCCGCGCTGGCGACCGACGAGCGCGGAGCGACCGTCGCGCATCTCACGGACGACGGCACCGACGTCGAGGCCCGGCGGTACTGGCCGCAGCCGTGCCATACGCCGTATCTCGTCGAGCGCGGTGGCGCGGCGCAGGCGCTCCTGCTCCGGGTCCAGCGCACGCAAATCCTCGAGCGATACCAGGGCGGCGCGGGGTTGTCCCGCTCGTTCGATGACGATGCGCTCGCCCGCAGCCGCTTCATCGAGCAGTTCACCGAAGTGCTTGCGAACGTCCAGCGCGGTCACGGTCTTCACTCGACCATGATAGTCCTATGAGAGTCATATGACAACGAAAGCGATGTGGATGACAACGAAAGCGATGTGGCCGCGTGCAGACCGGTTCAGCGAACGGTGACCACGATCCACATGAGGGTGGCAAGCACGAAGGCGACGGCGGACGCACCCCGCAGCAGGGCACGGTTCGACCACGGCCGGTCGCTGAAGCCACGAAACACGTAGAGCACGAACCCGACGGCGGCCAGGAGGCCGAGGTAGGCGACCAGCCACACCAGCAGTGTCTGTGCGATCACGCCCCGATCGTGGCCCATCCGCGCCCGGGGCGCAGGTCGGGTCGGGGCTTCGACAAAGAACATCCCGGGCGTAGCCTCGTTTCGTCCCGCCCGACAGGCACAGACGTTCTGGCGCCAGGACCCGGACACGAAGATCGAAGAGAACGTGATGCTCCCCTCCCCAGGTGCGCAAAGGCCAGGGCATGATCTGGCCCGGTGCGCCGCCAGAGGTCCCGGATGCGGCACTACAGGAGGCCGACCCACTGGACCGATTCCCGACTACGGCGCCTTCGCCCCGTCCCGGGCGGAGGCGCCAGCTGAGTCGGTGGAGGTGGCCACGAGGCCCTGATCGAGCGCCACCCGGGCAGCCTCGGTGCGGGTCGAGACGCCCAGCTTGCCCAGGATGTTGCTGACGTGGACCCCGGCCGTGGACTCGCTGATGAAGAGGTTCCCGGCGATCTCGCGGTTGGTGCGGCCGCTGGCCACCTCGGCCAGCACTTCCAGCTCACGCGGCGTGAGCCCGTAGGCCCGCTCGGGCTCGGGGGCCTCGGACTTGGCCGTGCCGCCCACCCGAGTGCGCATGCGCCGAGCCATGGCCTCGAGATGGTCGAGCAGGGGCATCGCACCGAGATCGGTCGCGAGGCGGTGGGCTTCGCGCAACGCGGCCACGGCCGAGTCTCTATCGCCACCAGCCTCGGCGGCCTCGGCCTGGCGCCAGCGAGCCATGGCGACCCGGAACGGCCGTTCCAGCCCCGCCCAGGCGTCCGCCAGCCGCGACCATTCGGCCACGCTGGCGGTTCCCTCCATGCGGGCGCGCTCAGCCCGCAGCTGGTCGACCCCGAGGGCCAGCACCTGGCTCAACCGCGCGCCCGGCGTCGAGATCTGGGTGAGCCATCTGGTCGCGATCGCCTCCAGGCGGTCCATGTCGGCGCGCGCGGTCGCGAGCGCCTCGGTGTCTCCGGCCAGCCGGGCTGTCTTGCCCAGCTCGGCCAGGGGCCACGCGGCCACGCGCGCGACCTCGAGGAGGCGGATGCTCGCATCCACGTCGCGCAGCAGCTCGATGACCTCCCAGGCGTATTCGAGCGCCTGCGCGTGGTCGCCCCCGAACGCGGCGTGCTCGATGCCGCCGATATAGGTCTGGCCATGATTGTCAGTCGGTGGACGCTCAAGGACGAGCTTGCGAGCACGCTCCCACAGCGGCTCGAAGGCCTCGTCTCCGCGGCAGGCCATCAATTCGAGGACGTACGAGGCTCGGTAGACGTAGGTGCCGTCGGTGTGCCCGGCCAGGCGGTCCGCGCGGGCCAGGATGTCGAGGGCCTCGCCCCAACGACCGACCTCGAACCCGTAGCTGACCGCCCCGTAGCCGATGTAGGGCCCGTAGCTGTTGGCGACACCCCACTCGGCGGCGACGCGCATGCCCAGGAGCGCGGTCTCCAGCGCCCGCTCGGGATAGCCGCTGAAGTACTCGATCTCCGGCTTGTTGACATAGGCACGGCCGATGTCGTCGGGGATGCCCAGCTCGAGCGCGATGTCGATGGCAGCGTCGATGGAGGCGAGGCCCGCCGATGTCTCGCCGAGGCCGGTGAGGACCACGCCGAGTGTGTTGCGGCCATGCCCTTCGAGGTCGCGGGCGCCGATGGCGACGGCCGCCTCGATGGCCTCCTCGCAGAGTGGCCGGGCCTCCTGCAATCGTTGGTGCAGCATATATACCTGACCCAGTCCGGCCAGCGCCCTGATGCGCACGGTGGGAGGCTCGGCGGGAGCCGTCTCCAGGGCCTGCTCGTAGGTGCTGATGCTGCCGCCCCAGTCACCCGACACCCACTGCGACCTGGCCAACAGGATGAGCAGGCCGGTGCGTCGAGCCGGGTCGGAGTCGCCCAGCTCGCTGATGGCCTCGCGACAAGCGGCCACGCCACGGCGGAAGTCAGACGCGAGGTAGGCCGCGCGAGCACTGCGCTCGAGGAGTTCCGCGTGATCGATGCCCGATCGCTCGGGCCCGTGGTCGTCCCAGAGCAGGATGGCCTCGCTGTACTCGTCCGAGGCGATGCCGTAGGAGAACGAGGCCATGGCCGCGTCCCCGGCCGCGATGCAGGCGCCAAGCGCGCGCTGGTCGCGTGCCTCGCGCCAGTGGAAGGCCGTCCGCACCAGCCAGCCCGCGTCCCCGTCGTCATCGACCGCATGGGCACTCATGTACTCGCCCCAGCTGCGGTGCAGGCGACGACGTTCGGTGGGCAGCATGGCGTCGTAGACGACCTCCTGCAGGAGTGCGTGACGGAAGCTGTAGGCATCGTCCCCGTCGACAGCTCGCGTGGTCAACAGGAGGCCGGCATCAACCAGGACACGGAGGTCCGCGGACGCCCCCTCCTCGTCGCCGGCGATGGCCACCAGGATGTCATGCTCGACCTCGCGACCTCCAACGGCAGCCACCCCCAGCAGGCGCTGGGCGCTATCGGGGATGGCATCGATGCGTGAGAGAAGCACGTCTCGAAGGGAGGCCGGGAGGGTCTCGTCATATTCAGTCCGGCAGCACAGCAGCTCCTCCACGAAGAAGGGGTTACCGTCCGCACGCTCGTAGATCTGCGCGACCTCGCGGTCCTGGAGCTCCTCGCCCAGGATGTGGCTGATGAGCGAGGCCACGTCATCCTCGGCCAGCGGCTCCAGCTCGATACGCTCGACGTTGGCGTCGCGGACGACCTCGGCCAGCCAGCCACGCACGGGGTGTCTGCGCGTGACCTCGTCGGCCCGGAACGTGGCCACGATGGTGATCGGCTCGTCGTCGATGGCGCGCAGCAGGTACGAGGCTGCCGCCAGCGTGCCGGCGTCAGCCCAGTGCAGGTCCTCGAGCTGGATGACCAGCGGGCCAGCCTGGGCCAGGCGGCGAAAGAGATCCAGCAGCGCTTCGTAGAGGCGTGTCTGCGCCCACAGCTCCTGCTCGGGTGCCGCAGCTCCAGAGTCCAGCGCGGGCACCAGCCGGGCGAGGTCGGGAGCTGCCCGGCCCGCCGCCGCGATGACCGCGGCGGCTCCTTCCTCCGCCACGAGCGCGCGGATGATCTGGGTGAAGGGCGCGAACGGCAGCCCCTCGGTGCCCACGGCCACGCAACCGCCGAGGAGCACGCGCGCGCCTTGCGCCTCGGCGAGCCGGCGGTTCTCCGCGAGCAGGCGGGTCTTGCCCACGCCGGCCTCACCGCCGATGACGGCATGGCGGGGCTGACCCCGGCCGGCTGAAGCGAGTGAGGCCTCGAGCTGTGCCAGGACACCCGATCGGCCGACCAGCACGGGACTGCTCACCCTACGCACCATGGCACCGATCATAAGGGTCATCTGCGGACGAACGTGAGGTGGTCGATCTGGACGGTACGAACGGGTATTGCTAGGAGACGGCCACGCGACCGCGGAGCAGGCCGAGGCCGAGGCCGAGCCACGTGCGTCGCGGCCTGGCGCTGCGCGAACGAGTGCGAGCCTGGTCGGCGGCGCGAGCCGTGCGATGGCGGTCGGCCTCGGCCCGCAGAGCGGCCTGGCGGTCGTTGGCGAGGAAGCTCATCTGGAAGTCGTTCATCGGTCCGTCCTGTCGGCTGCTCCGCGGCTGGGTCGTCGCGTCTGGACCAGACGATGCGTCTAAAGGGTCGGCCCGCACATCAGCAGAACCCTTTAGATAGGCCGCTGCAGGCCTTCATTTCGGACTGGCACAGCCTTGGGCCGCGCTCAGGGATCGACAGGGGACTCGGGCTCGCGGCTCGTCGACGGGCCCGGGCTGTCGGTCGGCTCCGGGCTGTCGGTCGGCTCCGGGCTTGGCGAAGGCTGGGGCGGGTCCTCGGTCGTCAAGACAGCCTGTAGCATCGGGCTGCCCAGGCGCGAGGCGCGTTTGCCATCCGGGTCCCGTGCGTCGAACAGGAGCGCCCACTCCCCTCCCGGCGCCGGGGCCGGGACATCGATACTGAGCACCGCGCTCTTTCCCGGCGGCAGCCGCGGGATGAGGACCGAACCCGCCGGGGTGCCCTTGTCGATCCGCCCCACGTACCAGTCCTCGGCCGGCTGGGTCCACACGCCGAGCCTCCAGTCGCGGAGTGCCGCGTTGCCCTGGTTTCGCACCTCGACCTGGAAGGTCGCCGTCTCTCCGGCCACGATGGGACCGTCGGGAGCCGCCACGAGCTGGTAGCCCGGGTGCACGGCGCGGCGTTCGAGGTACTTGCCGATGGCGTCGTAGTAGGCGTCGGCCATGGCCGCGCGCACATTCGGGCGGCGCAGGAGCCTGAGCTCCCGCTCGTTCGAGAGGAACATGCCCTCGCTGAGCACGGCCGGCATCTGGGTCGGTCGTCGCAGGCGGGGCGGGTCGAAGCCTCGCAGCACGAAGTAGGGATAGATGAGCACACCGTGGTCGTGCGGCTCCCAAGTGCCCGGCACGGCCGCCCTCAGGGCCTTGACCATGGCGCCCTGGATGATGCCCGCGAGTCGGGCTGAGCGGGCACTGAACGGGCGCTCGTCGTAGTAGAACGTGGAAGGCCCGCCCACCGAGGGGTTCACCGCGATGTTGTTGTGGATCGAGATGTACAGGTCCGCCCTTGCCGGATTGGCCAGGTCCGGTCGAGCTGCCAGCTCGTCGGTCGAATCGACGATGCCGTCGCCGCTGCGGTCCTGGGGCGGCTCGTTGACGTGGTCGTCGGTGGTGCGGGTGATGACCACGTTGACCCCCGCACCCTCGAGCATGCGCGCCAGGCGCAGGCCGATGTCGAGGTTGATGTCGGCCTCGCGCGTGCCGTCGGCGCCGACCGCCCCGTCGTACGTGCCACCGTGGCCGGGATCGACCGCGACCGTGATGAAGTCGGGGCGCCGGGGGTAGATGGCACGGTCGGCGACGGTGACCCAGGCCTCGGAGCGCTCGGTGATGTCGCCCGCAGTCGCGCTGGCGACGATGCGATAGGCGCCGTCGGGAACCCGATCCCCGGACTTGTCACGCGCATGCCAGGAACGCTCGACCGCGCCGGCCGCGCGGCGGCCCTCGAACAGCTCCCGGACCAGGCGACCGTCGAAGTCGGTCACCCGCAGGCGCAGGTCGGCCGGCTCGCGCAGTGTGACCACAGCTTCGATGGGATCGCCTTCACCGACCACGTACGGCGAGCCTCGCACCGTCAGGTCCACCAGGGGCCCGTCCTGGGCGGAGGACGTGACGACGGCCAGGGGCACGAGCAGAAGCCCGACGAACGCGGCGACCGTGAGACGGGGGGCGAGGGTGCGCATGCGTACAGGATGCCAGCGATCGCGGTGCCGGATGGCCCTACCGGCCCAAGGGCCTCGTGTCTATCATCAAGGCCTCGACTGCCGAGTACGACAGAGGAGGGTTCGATGACCACCGCGACCGTTGGCGACCGCATCACCGTGGACTCGCAGAAGGCCGGCGAACCGCCGCGCCAGGGCACAGTCCTGGAGATCATCGAGCACGAGTACGGCACCAGCTACCGCGTAGCCTGGGATGACGGACACGAGTCGACCTTCCGGCCGACCGCCGGCACGCTTCACACCGACGAAGCAGGCGAGGAGTCCGAATAGCCCATCTCGCCACGGGCTGGGGGCCGCGCCACGGGCTGGGGGCCGCGCCACGGGCTGGGGGCCGCGCCGGGCATAGGTCCGCGCCGCTCTGGTCTACTTGCCCGGTGACGAGATCGACGGCTCCGTCCTGCAGGACACCGTCGAGAGCACGTAACTGGTCTTCCACTCGCGCCTGCGCAACATCCAGCAAGCCTCCGCCTGTGAGTGCGATGCGTGCCAGCGAATCCCCTCACAGCCGGTCGGACGCTGATCCGGACGCTACGATCGAGGCAAGCGCACACCTGAGGAGGTTCGAGCTGTGAAGCAGCACAAGGTTTCCCTGCTGGGCACCGGGCTCATCGGTGACTTCTACACGATGACGCTGCACGGTCAGCGCAGTCGCGACCGAGTCCAGGTCGTCTACTCCCGCTCCGATGAGCGCGGCCAGGCCTTCAAGGCCCGCCACGGTGTGCCCGAGTCCACGACCGACATGATGGCCGCCATCGAGCACCCCGACACCGACACGGTCATCGTGGCCCTGCCCAACTTCCTGCATGAGGAAGCGGTGACGGCGGCGGCGAAAGCAGGCAAGGCCGTGCTCGTGACCAAGCCGCTCGGGCGCAATGCGGGCGAGGCCAAGCGCATGCTCCACGCGGTCGAGAAGGCCGGTGTCTTCCACGGCTACCTCGAGGATCTCGTGTACTCGCCCAAGTCGCTCAAGGCCATGAAGTCGGCGCAGGACGGGGCCCTCGGCGACGTCACCTGGGTCCGCGCACGCGAGGCACACCCCGGCCCGCACTCGGCCTGGTTCTGGGACCACCGACTCACCGGCGGCGGCGCCATCATCGACCTCGGCTGCCACTGCATCGAGATCGGTCGTGTCTTCGTGGGCAAGGACAACCGTCCGCTGGAGGTCATGTGCCAGACGGATACGCTGGTCCACCCCATCGATGCCGAGGACAACGCCATCGCCTTGGTGCGCTACGAGTCGGGTGCCATCGGCCAGTTCGAGGTGAGCTGGACGTTCCGTGGCGGCATGGATCTGCGGACCGAGGTGGCCGGCACCGGGGGGACCGTCTGGATCAACAACTTCCTGCGCACCGGCTTCGAGATGTTCACGGCCGGTGAGGGCGAGAAGGGCTACGTGGCCGAGAAGGCCGAGACCGACGCAGGCTGGCTGTTCCCAGTCGGGGACGAGGTGTCCGAGCTGGGTTACACCGACATGTTCAGCGACATGTTCGACGCCATGGACGAGGGCCGCGAGCCGATGGAGACCTTGTACGACGGCTACGTCGTCAACGCCATCATGGACGCCTGCTACCGCTCCGCGGGAAGCCGGGCCTGGGAGCCGGTCGAACTCGACTGGCGCGGCGGCAAGACCGAGCCGATCGCCAAGGAGCCCGAGATGTACGAGGGCCTCGTGGTCATCAAGCGCGAGCTGCTGCCCGACGGGCGCTCCAAGCTCATCCTCAAGGACCCCAAGAGCGGCGACTTCAGCGACCGCGTGGCGTAGGTCCTCGTCCCGGCCGTCGTGCCACTCCATGGAACCATCTGGGCCCTAGGTCGGGGTCATACCCTATAGAGGCACCCCATCCGATGGTGCCTGCGCCGCAGGCCACGGGCGGCGGTGAGGGTGATGGACGCAGAGCTGGTCGTTCGCGCGCAGGAAGGTGACGAGGCAGCGTTCGCTGCCATCACCTCAGCCGTGTACGGGCATCTCCAGCAGGTCGCCTACCGTGTGTTGCGTGACCCACAGCTGGCCGAGGATGCAACCCAGCTGGCGCTCGTGCGCATCTGGCGCAAGCTGCCGCGGCTGCGCGATCCAGCCAGCTTCGAGGCATGGTGCTATCGCTTCCTCGTCAACGCCTGTGCGGACGAGGCCCGGCAGTCCCACCGGCAGCTGCCGCACTCGCTGACGACGGTGGAGCCCACGACACCCGACGAGATGGGGCGGATCGACGACCGGGATCTCCTGGAGCGGGCCTTCGGACGGCTCTCGGTCGACCACCGGGCAGTCATCGTGCTACATCACTACCTCGACCTCACGCTCGAGTCCACGGCCGAGGCACTGGGCATCTCCGTGGGCACGGCCAAGTCCCGTCTCAACCGCGGCATGAGCAGGCTTCGCATGGCCATGGGCGTGGACGTCCCCGACCGCACTCGCGCTCCGGAGGGAGTGACGAGATGAACGGCTCGAACGACATCACGCCGAAGCTGCGCTCCTGGCTCAAGGAGCCGGTGACACTGCGCGAGGACGGCGTGGACAAGGTTCTCGAGCTGGTGCACGAGACACGACAGCGGCGCGGCTGGTTGTCCCCGCTTCCGGAGGGCCGGCTGGGGCGTGTGCTGGTCTTCGCAGGAGGCGCCGCCACCGGGCTGGTCGCGGTCCTCCTCGGCGGGCTGCTGCTGCTGGCGCTCAGCACCAGTCCCGAGCCAGGGCAGGCACCAGGTGTCGCACCCTCCTCGCCCTCGCCCTCGGTCGAACCGTCGCGGGCGCCGCCGGACTGGCCCGGTGTAGCCTTCGAACCCGTGGCCGACGCGTGCGCCGACCGCTGCGACTGGGTCGACGGCGGAGTCTGGGAGGTCAGCGCCGACCATCACGGCGACTTCGGCAGCACCCAGGCCATCGCCTTCGGCCCCGATGGTGCGCCATGGTTCCTGAGCGACGACACGCTGTGGCAGCTCGGCGTACCCGAGGTGAGCGCACTGCCCGGGACCTCGCGGGAAGACGACCAGGTCAGCGATCTGGCGGTCGCTGACGACGGCACCCTGTGGGTCGCCAGCGACTTCGGGCTCCACTCGTTCGACGGCAGGACATGGACGGAGCACTGGACCGGTGCAAGGCTCACGGATGTCGATGTCACCTCCAACGGCGAGGTCATCGCCGTGGGTGGTGGGCGGGTCTCCGGCCTCGAAGAGGCCGAGACACATCCCATCGTCGCCATACGCTTCGACGGGGAAGAGGCGGGCATCCTTGGGGTAGACGTCCTGCCCGAACGGGTCTGGCCGATGAGTGTCGCGGCCACATCCGACGGTCAGCTGTGGGTGAGCGCGGTCGAGTCTGGCTACGTACCTACGGCTGAGGGAGAGAGCCTCGTCGCCCACTTCGACGGCCAGGTCTGGGAGACGGTGCGACCGCTGGGACCGGACGTGGACGTCGCTGCCTGGTCGCTGGCACCCGGACCCGATGGCACGCTCTGGGCATCCCTCTTGGGCCTCCCCGCCGGTGGCCGGTTCGAGTCGTACCTGGCCAACAACGACGGCGGGGACTGGACGCTGCATGAGACCGAGGAGTTGGACGCGCTGAACCTGCGCGTCGGGCCTGGCGGCGAGGTCTGGTTCGCCGGCGGCGACACGGAAGACGGCGCCCCGGGAGGGGTCGTGGTCTTCGATGGGCAGGCCTGGACGCGATACCTCGAAGGCGAGTGGATCGGCCCGCTGGCCGTCGCCCCGGATGGCACGGCCTTCGTGGCCACGATCCCCGGCTTCGACGAGGACGGGCGACTCTTCGCCATCCGTCCATCGGGCTAGCCGATCCTGGGAGCCCGCCGCCGAATGCGGGAACCATTCGACACCTGCCGGGCGGTCTACATGGGTGCGGGGGGCGATGAGGCGCGGCCCGAGTACGTTGGCCGCCTGGGACGTGCCGAGCCACTGGCGGACCCGACCCGCACCTTGGGAGAGGAGCCATGCACAGGTTTCGGATGTTCCTGACCACCATCGTGGCGTCGGTGCTGTTCGGCGCCGCGACCGCGTCGGGCGCCATGGCCCAGGAGGAGGGGCCGCCGATGCCGCCACCGGGCGACCCGTTCGCCGGGGTCCTGAGCGGCAGTGCGTCGTTCACACCGAACGACGAATGCCCGCTCGGTGTGAAGACGGTCGTCGACTCGGCCGGCGTGACGACGATCGGTGAAGTCAGCATGCACGCTGAGCACTGCGCGACGCTCGGCGCCCCGACGGTATCCGACGGCGAGGTGACCCTGACCGTCGATGGTGATGACCAGATCAGCGGGTCCTACTTCATCGACTGCGACCCGCCGCTACCGACCGTCCCGGAAGGCGAGCTCATCACCTGCCCGGGCCGCTTCGTGTTCACCGCGGGCACAGGCGTCTTCAGCGAGGTAGCAGGCACCGCCCATACCAGCAGCTACGTATGGTTCCCCGGGACGCTCGAAGCGCAGGAGTGGCCCTGGATCGCGGAGCTGCACGGCAGCATCAGCTACTGAGGAAGCGTCAAGGACCGACCCCGTGAGCCAGTCGTCACAGGCCCGTCGCAGTCGTTAATGGCGGTCCGGTGGGTGGTCTAGGGCAGGCTGGTGACGATCGGCTCCACGTCATCGATGGTGGTGATCACGAACCAGACGACATCGCCGCTGGAGAAGATCCAGGCCGCCCGGTCGTCACCGAGGTCCAGGCGCATGACCTGGCGGTCGCCGACTGTCTGCTCGGCCGTCGCGGAGGTCTCGGCCATCGGCAGGAGAAGCCGGGTGAGGGCGTCGCGCGCCTGCTCGCCCGGCACGCCCGGGATCGACGCGGCCACGACGTTCACGAAGTCGCTGCTATCGCCACCGCTGCCCTGGGCGACGGTGAGCAGCTCCAGGTCGGCCTCGTTGGCCTCGGCCAGGTCCTGCAGCTCGGCCAGGATGTCCCGGTCGAGCTGGCCCCCGACCTGCTCCAATGTGAAGGTCGCCTTCTGCAGGTCGTAGCCGGCAGCGGTGTCGGGCAAGAGGGCGCCGAGCTCTTCGGCCGCCAGCTCGGCCGGGCTGGGCGGCGGTGGTGTGGGCTCAGGGGGTAGCTCGACCTGCTCCACAGACGTCTCGAGGATGAGGATCGGGTCGTCGATCCGGTCGGAAGGTTCGCGGGCCTCGACGATGGCATCCACGACGTCCATGCCCTCGACGACACGCCCGAAGATGGTGTACGTGCGATACGCCTCAAGCGCTCGCTCGGCTTCGTCGTCACGGATGATGAAGAACTGGCTGCCCGCCGAGTCCGGCGCCTGGCTGCGGGCCATGGCCACGACGCCGCGGCCGTACCGCCCCACGACCTCTTCGTCCTTGATGGTGTAGCCGGGGCCGCCGGTACCGTTGCCCTCGGGGTCGCCCCCCTGGAGCACGAAGCCCGGCAAGGATGCGACGCGATGAAAGCCGAGGCCGTCGTAGAAGCCCTCGTCGGCAAGGTTGAGGAAGTTCTCCGAGGCCACCGGGGCTGACTCGTTGAAGAGGCCGATGACCACGTCACCGAGCTCGGTCGTCAAACGCACGGCCGTACCGTCGCCGGCCGGCGTATCGAGGGGCACAGGATTGGGAGTGGCGTCAGGCGGGCCGTGCGGGCGCTCGTCCTGGGCCAGGACCGGCAGCGCGGTGGCAATGACCATGGCGATGGCAGCCGCAGCAGCCAGCAGGCGATGTCGAGGCATGAGGCTCCTTGGAAGGTCGATGGTGCGACCCCTGTGGGTCCGAGTGAGCATAGGCCAGCCTCGCATTCAGGGCCGTGAGCGGGCTCCCTCGGTAGGGCATGCTTGGCCGACCGCGAGGACGTGAGGGACTGTCATGACAGATGCGCTGACGCTGCGCCTGATGAACCGAGATGAGGCTGCCCGGCTGGTGGACTGGGCCGCTGACGAGGGCTGGAACCCCGGCCTCGGCGATGCCGACCTCTTCTGGCAGACCGACCCCGAGGCGTTCGTCGCGGGGGAGGTCGGCGGTGAGCTGGTCGGCGGCGGCGCCATCACCAGCTACGAGGGCAGGTTCGGGTTCATGGGTCTCTTCATCGTGCGTCCTGAGTTCCGTATGCGGGGTCTTGGCAGCCGCCTGTGGAAGGCGCGCGTGCGACTGCTGCAGGGACGGCTGGAGCCGGGCGCGGCCATCGGCATGGATGGCGTGTTCGAGATGCAGGACTGGTACGCGAAGGGAGGGTTCGCGTTCTCACATCGCTCCCTCCGCTACGAGGGCCGGGGCGAAGGGGTCCAGCGTGCGGCCGGGATCGTGGCCGCGGGTGAGGTGCCGTTCGAGAAGCTCGCGGCGTACGACCGGCGCTGTTTCCCGGCACGTCGCGAGCGCTTCCTGCGTGCCTGGATCGAACAGCCAGACGGCCTGGCCCTGGCGGCCACCGAGGACGGGCTGCTTCGCGGTTTCGGAGTCATCCGTCGCTGCAGAGTGGGTGCGAAGATAGGGCCGCTCTTCGCCGACGACCCCGCCACCGCGGAGTCGCTGTATGCCTCGCTGGCAGCATTCGTGCCGGACGAGCCTGTCTTCATCGATGTGCCCGAGGTCAATGCCTGGGCCATGGCGCTGGCACGGAGGCACCAGATGCGGGAGGTCTTCGGTTGCGCGCGCATGTACCTGGGCCCGGCACCACGGCCGGAGGAGTCGCGCATCTACGGCAGCACCACGTTCGAGCTGGGATAGCAGTCGGCGGGTCAGTCGAGGATCCGGACGGCCACGCCCTGCCTTGTCGATGGTCGTCCTCCTACCACGACCCTGCCATCGCCACGGTAGTTCTCCTGGGCCGGCTACCGTCCTTTGTTGGCTGGTCGGCCTACTTTGGCAGTTGACGGACTAAAGTATGCTGTGGGCGTGCCAAAGCATCGCCCGGTTCCCGGAGAGTCGCTTGACGCCATCGTGGCCATCCTTGAGCTGGTCCGCCGTGGCCGGGCCCACTCGCGGTCCGAGCTCGTGGAGCGCTCCGGGCTGACACGCGCGATCGTCGCTCAGCGGGTGAACGAGCTACTGGCACGTGGCTTCCTCGTCGAGACGGTCGCGCCCAGCACCGGCGGTCGACCGCCGCGCCGGCTCGAGTTCAGGGCCGCCGCAGGCCATCTGCTGGTTGCCGACGTCGGCGCCACCAGCATCGATGTGGCACTGGCCGACGCAGCCGGGCGGATCCTGGCGCGGCTCGGCGAAACCGCAGACGTTGGGGCGGGCCCTGACGTCATCCTCGGCCGCATCGACACCATGTTCGAGCAGGTGCTCGTCGACCACCAGCCCCCGGGCGAGCTGTGGGGCATCGGCATCGGCGTGCCGGGCCCGGTGGAGTTCCGCACGGGTCACCCCATCTCGCCGCCCATCATGCCCGGCTGGGAAGGCTTTCCGGTGCGCGACCACTTCGTCGAGCGCTACAGCGTCCCGGTCTGGGTCGACAACGACGTGAACATCATGGCCCTGGGCGAGTGGCGCGAAGGGGTGGCCCGAGGCCATGACAACTTCATCTTCGTGAAGGTCGGCACGGGCATCGGTTCGGGCATCGTCAGCAACGGCCACATCCACCGTGGGGCCCAGGGCAGCGCAGGCGATATCGGTCATATCCAGGTCCTGGGCGAGACGCGCCAGGTCTGCCGCTGCGGCAAGGTCGGCTGCCTGGAGGCACTCGCCGGTGGTGCAGCCCTGGCCCGGGAAGGCACGGACCTGGCCACGAGCGGATCGAGCGAGCGTCTTGGGTCCATCGTCGCCGAGCACGGCCGGGTCACCGCGCAGGACGTCGTCCGTGCCGCCCGCATCGGGGACGCAGCGGCATTGAAGCTGATCGACCAGAGCGCCACGCTCGTCGGCCAGGTCCTCGCAGGCGTTGCCAACTTCTTCAACCCATCGCTCATCGTCATCGGCGGCGGCGTGGCCCATGCGGGCGACGCCTACCTCGCCACCATCCGCCAGGTCGATCTACGCCCGCAGCACCGCCCTGGCCACGCGCGAGCTGTTGGTACAGCTCTCGCGTACGGGCAGTCGCGCCGGCGTCATCGGGGCCGCCAGCATGGTCCTCGACGAACTCTTCCGCGAGGAGGAGCTGGCACGCTGGATCGACAGTGGCCGGCCCATACCCATGGACGGAGCGGCAGCGTGACCTCGTTTGACCGCATCGGTCTGCATCAGTACATTGGACGGAGGTCATCTAGCCGTCTAGATGGCCTCGTCGTTTCCTGAGGAGGAGGGATCAGTGGAACGCTTCAGCGAGATCGGCGCGGCCGTCATCGGCAGCGGGTTCATCGGCACCGTGCACATCGAGGCCCTGCGCCGATTGGGCGTGAACGTGCGCGGCGTCATCGACGCCACGCCGGAGCTGGCCCAGGGTGCGGCCGACCGGCTGGGCCTGCCCGTGGCCTACCCCGACCTCGACACGGCCCTGGCCGATGCGGACGTCGACATCATCCACGTCACCTCCCCCAACCAGTTCCACTACCCCCAGGTCAAGGCCATCCTGGCCGCCGGCAAGCACGTTGTCTGCGAGAAGCCGCTGGCCGTCACCTCCGACGAGTCACGCGAGCTGGTGGGCCTGGCCAAGGCGTCCGATCGCATCAGCGCGGTCAACTTCAACATCCGCTTCTACCCCTTGAACCAGCACGCGCGGCGCATGCTCGCGAACGGCGAGCTGGGAGACGTCCGACTCATCACCGGCCACTACTTCCAGGATTGGCTGCTGCTTGACACGGACTGGAACTGGCGCCTGGAGCCCGACAAGGGCGGCACCCTGCGCGCGGTCGGCGACATCGGCAGCCACTGGATCGATCTCACCAACTTCATCACCGGCCTCCGTGTGCAGTCGGTCATGGCCGACCTGTCCACCTTCGTGAAGGTGCGTCAGAAGCCGGTCGGCGAGGTCCAGACCTTCAGCCAGGAGCGCGCGGCCGATACCGAGCCGGTGGAGATGACCACCGACGACGCCGCGGTCATCCTGCTGCGCTACGCGAACGGCGCCCGCGGCACTGTCGCCATCAGCCAGGTCAGCGCCGGACGCAAGAACTCCGTGCAGTGGGAGGTCGACGGCGCGGCCGCGGCCGCGGCCTGGGACTCGGAGACCCCCGACCATCTCTGGATCGGCCACCGCGGCCGTCCCAACGAGATCCTGCAGCGCGGCGCGGAGCTCATGAACGAGACCGGCATCGCCGCCACGGCTCTGCCCGGTGGCCACGTCGAGGGCTTCGCCGACAGCATGCTCTCGCACTTCCGCGAGATCTATCGCACCGTCCTGGCCGGGGCCGTCCCGCCCGATCCGCTCTACGCCACGTTCGAAGCCGGCCACCACGAGATGACGGTCGGCGACGCGGTGATGCGCAGCGCTGCCGAGGAGCGCTGGGTGGACGTCGCAGACTGAGACCGACCAGCAACTTCGTTAGCACAGCCACACACGAGGAGGAGACGTGAAGCTCGGCTTCCTGACCGCACCGTTCCCGGAGACGCCCCTGATGGAGGTGGCCGACTGGGCTGCATCGGTGGACTTCGAGGTGCTGGAGATCGCCTGCTGGCCACAGAGCAGCGGTGCCACGCGCAAGTACGCCGGCACCTCGCACATCGACGTGGCCAACCTGTCCGACGCCCAGGCGGGCGAGATCAAGGCGCAGATCGCCGCGAAGGGCCTGGACATCTCCGGCCTGGGCTTCTACCCCAACCCGCTGCATCCCGACCCCGAGGCCAGGGCCGCGGCCATCGACCATCTGAAGAAGGTCATCGTGGCCACGGGCAAGATGGGTCTGCCGGTGACCAATACGTTCTGTGGTGGCGACGCCGGCAAGAACGTCGACCAGAACTGGGACGAGGCTCTCAAGGTCTGGCCGGACATCGTCCGGTTCGCGCAGGACAACGGCGTGAAGATCACCTTCGAGAACTGCCCCATGATCTTCAGCTACGACGAGTGGCCGGGCGGCCACAACATCGCCTACTCGCCCTACATCTGGCGCCGTATCCTCGAGCAGTGGGGTGGCACCGTGGGCTTGAACTTCGACCCCAGTCACCTCGTCTGGCTGATGATCGACCAGGGCCGCTTCATCCGCGAGTTCGGCGACCACATCCTCCACTTCCAGGCCAAGGACGTGATGATCGACCGCGATGGCCTGTACGAGCGCGGCTCGATCTCGGCCGGCATGGGCTGGCAGATCCCACGCATCCCGGGACTCGGTGATGCCCCCTGGGCGGAGATCTTCAGCGCCCTCTACCGCACCGGCTACGACGGACCCATCATCATCGAGCACGAGGACAAGGTCTTCGAGGGTACCGATGAGAAGGTCAAGCGCGGGTTCCTGGTGGCGCGTGACATCCTCCGGCCATTCGTGAAGTAAGCGAGGCTAACGACCACCCCTGATGACAGAGTTCAACGGCGTCCGCGCCTGGTTCGAGGAGGCGGAGACACTGCTCGAGGACATCGTCTCCAGCCAGGCGGAGGTGCTGGAGGAGACCGCCCAGCTGTGCGCCGCGACCATCGCGTCGGAGGGCCTGGTACACCTCTTCGGTTCGGGCCACTCCCGCATCCCGGTGGAGGAGATGTTCCCGCGCTACGGCAGCTTCCCGGGTTTCCATCCCATCGTCGAGCTGTCGATGACGTATCACACCGACGTGGTCGGCTCCAACGGCCAGCGCCAGGCCATGTTCATCGAGAAGGTGCCAGGCCTGGCGGAGGTCATCCTCAGCAACTTCAGCTTCAAGACCAACGACGTGATGATGGTCTTCAGCGCCAACGGACTCAACGCGGTGCCCGTCGAGATGGCCCGTGGCGCGCGCCGGCGTGGCTGCAAGGTCGTAGCCGTCACAGGCGTGAAGCAGTCACTCGGGGGCGAGCCGGACCCTGCGGTCGGTAGCCGCCTGCTCGACGAGGCCGACATCGTCATCGACCTGTGCACGCACGAGGCCGACGCCATGGTCCTCGTGCCCGGCCTGGATACGCCGGTCGGTCCCGGCTCGACGCTGGCCTACGTGGCCATCGTCAATTCCCTGAAGGTGCGCATCGCCCAGCTCCTGGTTGAGTCGGGCGCGACGCCACCTGTCATCACGCGCGCGTCCGTCGTGGGCGCGGAGCGCTCGCGAGCACTGTTCGACAGTGCCTACCGGGAACACGCGCGACGTGTCGCGCGGACCATCGTCCGCGAGCCCGATGACGAACCAGGCAGTCAGGCGTAGCGAGGAGGTGTGATCGAGACGCGATAACCGGCTGTTCCACGCAGGCCCAGGGCGCGCCGCGCCTGACGAGCCACCCATCCAACCCTCATGTGAGGAGGACAAGGAGTCACATGGATCACAAGCTTCGCCAAGCTGTTCGCCGCCGGTGCCGCCATGGCACTCGCGGTCTCAAGTGTCGGCATCGCTGCCGCCCAGGACGAGAGCATGGCGCCAGAGGAGTCTATGGCTGGCGGTGACGGCTATGTCATCGGCATGACGAACTGGCTCGCCGGCAACGGGTGGCGCGAGGAGATGCGCTGCTCGATTCGGGCGGAGGCGCTGAACTCCGGTCAGGTCAGCCAGGTCATCGAGGCGCACCGCACGACGGACGCCGCCGGCCAGCTCGAGGACATCAACACTCTCATCAACGCCGGCGTCGACGCCATCATCATCAACCCCATCAGCCCCGACGCGTTCAACGACGTCATCGCTCAGGCGACCAGCCAGGATATCCCGGTCGTGGCCGTTGACCTGGCCGTCACCGCTCCGGACACATACCTGTTCTCGAACGACCAGGAGGAGTACGGCTACCTCGGCGCCAAGTGGCTGTTCGAGCAGCTCGGTGGCGAGGGTGCCGTCTTCTACATGCGCGGCGCCGCCGGTACCTCGGCCGACACCGACCGTGACAACGGCTTCAAGCGCGCCATGGATGAGTACCCCGGCATCACCATCGCCCAGGAGGTCTTCACCAACTGGGACCAGCCGACCGGTACGCAGCAGATGCTTGACATGCTGGCCACGGGCATCCCGTTCGATGGCATCTGGACGTCGGGCATCGATAGCGTCGTTGTCGACGCGCTCAAGCAGCAGGGTGCGTCGTTCGTTCCGATCGTGGGCGCGGACAACTCCGGATTCGTCGAGCAGCTGCTCACCGAGGAGGGCCTCGTCGGCGCCGCGGTGACCAACTCCGGAGCTGTCGGCGGTGCCGGCCTCGGCCTGGCTCTCGACATCCTCAACGGGGAGGAGCCCGCGGATCCCCAGGTCAAGACGACTCCCGAGGTCTGGGACAACCAGAGCGAGGAGGGCCTGGCGGCTCTCGAGACCGGGTTCGACCAGGACATCGTCAACAAGGACCCGTTCTGGCCGCTGGTGTACGCGCTACCGCCGCACACGACGTACAGCAAGGAGCAGATCCTGGCCTGCGAAGAGGTCGGCGCCTAGTCGCTCCGCCATATCGGGGTGCCGGTCCGTCCGGCACCCCAACGCGACCCCTCGGGGTGACTGCATGACTGAACCCCTGCTCCACGCCACCGGCGTCGCCAAGCGCTACGGCGCGGTGACGGCACTGCGGGACGCATCGCTATCGGTGCTGCCCGGTGAGGTGCACGCGCTGCTAGGCGCCAACGGCGCGGGCAAATCGACGCTGGTCAAGATCCTCACCGGTACGGTGCACCCGGATGCCGGTCGAATCATGATTCGCGGACAAGAGCGCGAGGTCCACTCACCGTCGGAGGCACGCCGGACCGGCCTCGTCTCCGTCTATCAGGAGCCATCTCTGGTCCCGGACTTGGATGTGGCATCGAATCTGCGCCTCTCCCGCACTCCGATGGAGCCGGTGCGGGAATGGCTCTCGAGGTTGGGCATCAAGAAGCTCGACCCCGCCGAAACGACGCGCGACCTGCCGCTCGCGACATTGCGCATCCTGGACCTTGCGCGCGCGCTCGCCATCGAGCCGGACGTGCTGCTACTGGACGAGATTACCGCGGCACTTCCCGCCGACCTCACCGAGAAGGTCCTGGAGGTCGTAGGTGACATCCGGTCCACCGGTCGATCTGTCATCTTCATCTCGCACCGGATGCTCGAGATCGGCGAGCTGTGCGACCGTGCGACTGTGCTCCGCGACGGCGAGACCGTGGGCGTCGTCGACGTGACAGAGGGGGCCGCCGAGGAGATCGTCCAGCTGATGCTCGGGCCGGGGGGCATCGCTCGGCCCGAGGTGGCCACGCCTGCTGCAGAGGAGGCAGCGGCGGGCGAAGACGATCGTCCAGTCCGTCTGGCCGTGCGCTCGGTGCGGGCCGGGACCCGGCTCCACGATGTGTCGCTGGAGCTTCGCGCCGGAGAGGTACTGGGCCTGGTGGCCCTGGAGGGGCAGGGCCAGGACGAGCTGTACGGGGTGCTCTCTGGGTCACGGCGACCTGATGCGGGAGAGCTGGCAGTCGACGACCGCGTCGTACAGTTCAGGCACCCGGCGGACGCCATCCGCGAGGGCCTCGTGTACGTGCCGGCGAACCGGGTGGATGCGCTGCTCCCGCAGCGGTCCGTGCGTGAGAACATCGCGCTGCCCTTCTCCGCCGCGCTGAGGCGATGGGGCCCGATCGACGTCTCGGGCGAGGCCGGCAAGGTCGACGGGGCGGTGGATCGATTGCAGATCGACACTCGCGCCCAGTCGGAGGTCCGACGGCTCTCGGGTGGCAACCAGCAGAAGGTGACCATCGCCCGCTGGGTGGCACACGGGATCCGCACACTGCTGTGCTTCGACCCCACGCGTGGTATCGATATCCGCACCAAGCACGAGATCTATCGGCTCGTGCGTGAGCTGGCTGCTGCCGGCGCCGCCGTCCTCTTGTACACCTCCGAGCTCGAGGAGGTCCAGCTCGCCTGCGACCGCGTGGTCGTCATCTTCGGCGGGCGCGTCGTGGACGAGATGCCGGCGAGCCTGGCCGATGAGCCCACGCTCATGCGGGCCGCCTACGGGCTGTCTCAGGAGACATCCTCGGATGCCGACGCCGCCAAGGGCATGGCGGCGTCGGCATGAGCGCAGTCGTGGGCGCCCGCGGGGGGAATTGGTCGGAGCCGCTGCGCGGCGCGTCGCGCGCCCTCCGGCGCAACGCGTGGACGCTTGGGCTGCTCGGACTGCTGGTCGTGCTGCTGGGGTTAACGCGCGCCATCCAGCCCTCCTACGGCAGCGCAGGGATCGAGTCGCTGGCCAAGGCGGCGCTGCCCATCGCACTCGTGGCCATCGGCCAGGCCATCGTGGTCATCGCGGGCGGCATCGATCTGTCGGTGGCCTCGATGATGGCCCTCACCAACGTGACGGCGGCGACACTGATGGGGGACAGCAGCGAGGAGGCAGCCGTCCTCGTCGTGCTGCTCGTCATCCTCCTGGGGCTGGTTCTGGGTGTGGTCAACGGTGCACTCGTGGTCCTGACACGCGTCCCCGACATCGTGGTCACCTTGGCCATGTCGTTCGTATGGGCCGGCGCAGCACTGCTCGTGCTGAGCACACCCGGCGGCTCCGCGGCCCAGTGGCTGAGGATCTCTACAACGGCACGTTCGCGTCGGAGTGGCTGCCCAAAACCCTGGTCATCGTCGTCGTCGCAGCGGCGCTTGCCTGGATCCCGCTCCGCCGGACGCGCTGGGGCCTCGCGCTCTACGCCGTCGGTTCTGACAAGCAGGCCGCATTCCGAAGCGGGGTGGACATCCGGAGGACCAAGATCACGTCGTACGCCCTATGCGGCCTGTTCGCGGCCCTCGGCGGCCTGGCAATCACGATGGCCACGGGCACCGGCATCCCCGTACCCGGTCCGTACACACTCGCGAGCGTTGCAGCGGTCGTGCTCGGAGGCGTCAGCCTGGCAGGCGGACGAGGCGGCCTTGTGGGCGTCGTGCTGGCGGTGTTCGTACTCCGGCTCGTGCGGGCAGACCTCGTCTTCCTTGGCATCGACCCCAACTTCACGACCGTCATCGAGGGACTCACCATGGTCATCGTGGTCATGGTCGGTGCCCTGCTAGCGATGCGCAGGAGGAGAGCATGACCGCCACGAGCGCGACCACCGGCGGCAGCGGCCCTCGCTGGGCCTCCGTCGCGGGGTTGCGCCGCGTCGTGCGGGACCAGCCGGTCGATCCCCTTGCTGGGACTCCTTGTCGTGCTCATCGTGACGATCCAGCTGGTCCAGCCGGGCACCGTCAGCGCGTCCTGGCTGGGTACCGCCACCAAGCTGGCCATCCCATTGGCCATCCTGGCGGCGTGCCAGACACTCACCATGCTGACGGGCGGCATCGACCTGTCGGTCGCGTTCGTGGCCTCGATGTCTGCCTACCTGATGGCCAGTCAGGCGCCGGTCCACGGGCCTGTCATCGGCGTCGCGCTGGCCCTGCTCGCCTGTGCTGCTGCCGGGCTGGCCAATGGCATCGGCGTGGGCGTCTTCCGAGTGCACCCGCTCATCATGACCCTCGGCACCGGCCTGGTCGTCGTCGGCCTCATGACCGTCTACCAGGTCGAGGTCGTCAGCCAGGGCGCCAAGGTCCCTGCAGAGATCGCCTGGGTCGGTGGCTCCAACAGCTTCGGCGTCGTGCCCAACTCTCTGCTGCTCTTCGTGCCGCTAGCGGCGCTCATCCTGTGGATGCTGCGTAGATGGGGCTTCGGACGGCTGCTCTACGCCATCGGAGACAACGAGGGCGCGGCCCGCCTGGCAGGCGTCCGTGTCTGGTCCGTGCACGTGACCCTTTACATCGTCTCCGGGGTGCTTGCCGGCATCGCCGGCTTGGTCGTGGCGGGGATGACCAACGTTGCCACCGTCACCCTGGCTGAGAGGTACCTGCTGCCCTCGGTCGCTGCGGCGGTGATCGGTGGGACATCCATCTTCGGCGGGCGCGGCGGATATGCCGGCAGCATCGTGGGCGCGCTCATCCTCACCGTGCTCACGAGCCTGCTGACGGTGATGCGCATGCCCGAGGGCGTCCGACTGGCTCTGTTCGGGGCCATGATCGTGGCCGTCGCCGCCGCCTACACGCGCATCACCGAGGAACATTGAGCGGGGTCCTATGAACCGCGCCTCCCGACACATCGGGCTCGACCTCGGCGGCACCAACATCAAGTGGGTCGTCGTCGAGCAGTCGGGGCCGGACGGCTGGCACACGCTGGACCGGGGCCAGGTCCCGACCGATACCTCGCGCGAGGAGGAGAGCGTGGTCGCCCAGCTGGCCGCGCTGGCCAGGGAGATCCGCGACGGCGTCGGCGACGGACCGGTGGTGAGCTTGGGCGTCGCAGTGCCCGGGCTGTACATCCCCGAGACCGGCGTGGTCACCTTCCTGACGAATGTGCCCGGTGACTGGTCGGCCACGCCGACCGGCGAGCCTGTGGCGCAGGCGACCGGCCTGCCCACCGCGCTCATCAACGACGCCCGGGCATTCGGGCTGGCTGAGCTGCGCTTCGGCGCCGGACGCGATGTCGACTCGTTCATCGGCTTCACCCTGGGCACCGGGATCGGCGGCGTCTTCGCCATCGGCAACCAGGTCATCCAGGGCTACCGCGGGCAGGCCGGCGAGCTGGGCCACCAGACGATCGATCCCGACGGACCCTGGTGCGGCTGCGGCAACCGTGGCTGCGTGGAGGCCTACTGCCGGGCCGACCAGGTGGCCAGGGTGTGCGGCACGAGGGATCCCCGCGAGGCCATCGAGAAGGCGCGAGCGGGGGACGAGCGGGCGATCGCCGGCCTGGCCGAGATCGGCCGCTACCTGGGCATCGGCATCAGCAATGCCATCACGGTCATCACGCCGGACCTGGTCATCCTCGGCGGCGGCTGGTCCAGCGCCGGAGACCTGCTCATCGAACCCATCAAGACTGAGATGCAACGGCGCGTCATCACCACGCCGGTCGATCGCGTCGACGTCGTGCTCGCAGAGCTGGGCACCTGGGCGGGCGCCATCGGAGCCGCCGTTCACGGCGCCGAACAGGCCGGCGCAGTCGCCGGAGCCACGGGAACGACGGGGGCGGCTGGGGCCACGGGAACGACGGGGGCGGCCGAGGCGGCCGGGGCCGCCGGATGAGCATCAGCTACGCCCCCCGCTATCGCGAGATCGAGCAGGCACTGCGCGCCCGCATCGCCAGCCTGCGACCGGGCCAGCGATTGCCGTCCGACGCGGACATCTGCGCCGAGTTCGGGGTCAGCCGCATGACCGCGCGCCACGCCATGGCCCAGCTGGCCGATGAGGGGCTGGTGCGCCGCGACCCCGGCCGGGGCACGTTCGTGGCCGAGCCCCCGACGCATCGCCGCGCCAACTTCCTCATGACCTTCAGCCACGAGATGCGCCGCCAGGGCCGGGTGCCCAGCTCACGCATCGTCGAACGAGTCGTGCGGGCACCGACCGACGCCGAGCGCACCGACCTGCGCGTCGGACGCGACAGCGAGGTCGTGGACCTCCACCGTGTCCGACTGGCCGACCACGAGCCGGTGGCCGTTGAGCGAGCAGTCCTGGCGCCCCGCTGCATCCCGGCGGTGGTGGCCGCCGACCTGGTGACAGGATCGCTCCACGAAGCGCTCATCACCGACGGCATCGTGCCCTCCCGCGGCAAGTCCTCGATCCGCGCAGAGGCTGCTGGGGCGGACGATGCTGTGCTGCTGGGGGTCGACGTGGGCCAGCCCATGCTTGTCGAGCGCCGGCTCATCTTCGACCAGCGCGGCCGGCCCATCGAGCGGACCGAATCGAGATACGCAGCTGACCGCTACGGACTCAACGTCGGCTTCTCGGTGGAGGACAACGGCGCCATCACCGTCGCACCAGATGCCTGACTCGAACACCCCGCGGGCCCGCTAGAGTTCGCGTCAGAGGGCCCATCCGAGGCCGGGGAGAACCGATGGAACCACGTGAACGCGTCCTTGCCGCGCTCGACCACCAGGAGGCGGACCGCGTGCCCCGCGACCTCGCCGGCACCCGTTACAGCAGCATCCACGCCGAGGCCTACGGGCGGCTGCGTCCGGCGCTGGGACTGCCCGAGGCGGACATCCGCATCGTGGACACGACCCAGGGGCTGGCCCACGTCCACGAGGACACGCTCGAGCGCTTCGGAGCGGATGTGGCGCTGGTCTCGGCGGGCTCACCGCACGGCTTCAGCAAGGAAGTCAGCGACGACGGCGAGTACGAGCGCTTCCTCGACGAGTTCGGTGTCCTTCGCGCGCGGCCGCACGGCGGGCTCTACTACGAGTCGACCACCTCGCCGCTGGCCGGCGACATCAGCCTGGCCGACATCGAGGCCTACCCCTGGCCCGATCCCGGGGACCCTGGCCGCTTCGAGGGCATGAAGGAGCGTGCCACGCACATCCGCGATGTCGAGAAGCGGGCAGTCTTCGTGGGCTCGCTCTGTGCGGGCGTGACCGAGATGCACTTCCGCATGCGCGGCTACGAGCACGGCTACATGGACATGGCCCTGAACCCCGACCTGGCGCGTGCGCTCATGCGCAAGATCACCGACCTCAAGCTGGCCTACTGGGAGAAGGTGCTCGACGAGATCGGCCCCTGCATCGACATCGCGGCCGAGGCTGACGACCTGGGCGCGCAGCACGCCCCCCTGTTCAGCCCGGGGGCGTATCGCGAGATCGTCAAGCCCTTGCACAGGGAGATCATCGACTACATCAAGGGTCGCTCCAACGCCCGCTTCTTTCTCCATTCGTGCGGTGCCATCAAGGAGCTCATCCCCGATCTCATCGACATCGGCGTGGACGCGCTCAACCCGGTGCAGGTCTCGGCGGAAGGCATGGAGACCGCCGCCCTCAAGGCCGAGTTCGGCCAGGAGATCACCTTCTGGGGTGGCACCGTCGATCCCCAGAAGACGCTCGCCCGGGGCACGCCGGAGGAGGTCAAGGCGGAGGCCATCCGCCGCATCGAGGAGCTCAAGCCGGGAGGCGGCTTCGTCATCGCCAGCATCCACAACATGCAGGCCCAGGTACCGGTCGAGAACATCCTCGCCTTCTGGGAGGCCGTCGAGGAGGCCGGGCGCTATGACTGAGGCCACATCGGGCCGGCTGGTGCTATCGGAGGGCGAGATCAGCGGGCGCCTCACGGTCGAGAACGGTCGCATCGCCTCCGTCGAGCGAGACGCGAGCGTACGGGCGGACGTCATCGTCGTCCCCGGCTTCATCGACGTCCACGTCCACGGCTGGGGCGGCCACGACGCCATGGGCGGCCCCCAGGCGCTGACCGGCATGGCCCGCGCGCTGGCCGGCCGCGGTGTCACCTCGTTCCTGCCGACCTCGGTCACAGCCTCGTTCGAGAAGCTCACGACCTTCGCCGATTCGGTACGCGAGTGGATGCCCGTGGCACCCGCGGATGGTGCGGAGCCACTTGGTTTCAACATGGAGGGGCCGTTCCTCGCCGAGCAGAAGAAGGGGGCCCATCCGGCCGAGCTCCTGCGTCACCCCGCTGATCTCGACGAGGCGAGGCTGGGCACCTTCATCGAGGGGCTGCGCATCATCACCATCGCGCCGGAGCTGCGTGGCGCCCCCGAGCTGATCCGCCGCCTGGCGGCCGCCGGTGTGCGGGTCTCGCTGGGACACTCCGCGGCCACCGTGGCCGAATCACGAGCGGGCTATGCCGCAGGGGCCGTGACCACGACCCATCTCTTCAACGCCATGGTCGGCCTGGTCCATCGTCAGCCCGGGCTGGCGCTGGAGGCGCTGATGGACGACGACGTGTGGGTCGAGCTCATCGCCGACACGCTCCACGTCGAGCCCGAGATGTGGCCCCTCATCTGGGCCCTCAAGCCGGCCCAGCGAGTGCTGCTGGTGAGCGACGCCATCGCTCTCGCCGACAGCGGCCAGAGCCGCGGCATGCTCGGCGAGCTGGAGATCCGCGTCGACGGCGAGATGGTCACGCTCGTCGACGGCGGCAACCTCGCGGGCTCGGTCACGGCCCTCGATCGCGAGCTGCGAAACGTGGTGCGTGCCGGCATCCCGCTGGTCGAGGCGGTGCGAGCGACGTCGGCCAACCCGGCCGCGCTGCTGGGCCTGGAGGACCGCGGGCGCCTGGAGGTGGGCCTGCGCGCGGACCTGGTCGAGCTGGAGGCCTCGTCTTTCGACGTCCGTCGTGTGATGCGCGCCGGGGAGTGGATCGCCGGCACCTGATCGCGGGGTCGCAGGTACCTGATCGCGGGACCGAGCATGGGTGAGCGGTCCTGTCCCACGGGGCACCGATGGTCCGCCTTGCCCGTTCTTCCCGATAAGGGTACGGTCCAAACCTCACAGAACCGCACACCTGTCGATTCCCCGCAAACGAGGAACGTCCCATGTCGTCTGGGGCCTGCCGCGCCCTCGTCGCGCTGCTGCTCACGCTCGTCGCCACGGTGGTGATGGCTATGCCTGTCGCCGCCAAGGTCGATGCACTCGACGAAGAGTCCGCCGTGACCTACCGGGTCCGCCCCGACAAGGGCAGCATCGACGTGAGCGTCGTGCTCACCCTCGAGACGCTCGGCCAGAACCGATTCCCGGCGCAGGAGTGGGGACCGCTCGTGATCGAGAACCGGCCCGTGCGGCCGGAGGTCGGCCCGGGCTTCAAGCGCATCGAAGGTCCCGCCCTGCCCGGGCCGTGGAAGGAGACCTGGCTCGAGACCCCCAAGATCGAGGGCGGCGGCAACAGCAGGAACACCGTCCTGCGGTACAGGATCAACGCGCGGCCAAACCTCGACGAGACCCGCAAGGCCGATACGCCGGCACGTGTCGACGAGAGCTATGTCTACTTCTGCGTGGTCGGCCAGGACACCGACCGCGGCTCGGTGACCGTCAGGATCGACGATGCCAAGCAGTGGCGGCTGACCCAGTCGGGCACCAGGCTGGAGGCCACCAGTAGCGGCTTCAAGTCGGGCCCAAGCCGCGTTCCCCGCGAGATCTTCACCTGCTTCGAGGGCACCCGCGACGACGAGCTCGCGACCGACACGTTCGTGGGCCCGGCCGATCGACCGGTCAGCCTGCAGGCCTGGGCCAAGGACCCCCCCTGGCTCGTAGCTGCCGACAACCTCTCCAAGCCGGTGCTCGACGAGATCCATCGCTTCCTCGGACACGACATCCCCGGCAGCGGCCCCGTCGTCATCCGTGAGGCGCCCGATCGCGTCATCGGCGGTTACGCCAGCGCCCACGACACCCCCGGCGTCGTGCAGCTCGACGAACGCGGCGGCACCGAGGACGCCGAACACCAGCTGGCCCACGCCTGGTTCGGCACGGACAACTTCAACGAGCTCTGGCTGCGCGAGGCCATGGCCGAGTGGACCGCGACCGCCATGCCCAGCGGCCCCACCTCCGGCGAGGTCTGTGCGGCGGTCGGCCCCAACACGCTCGGGCTCGATCTGTCCGACTGGCAGGTCGTGCAACCCACATCGGGCGCCGACTACGAGGAGATCATCGCCGCCCAGGAGTTGGCGGCGTGCGGCATCGTCAGCGCCGTGGCCGAGCGCATGCCCGAGGAGCTGTGGCTCGAGGTCATCGGCTCGATGCTCGCGGGCGAGACCAAGTACATCGGCAGCGCCGGACCGGAGATCGGCGTCAGCGCCGTGGTCGACTACCGTGAATGGCTCGACGCGGTCGATGAGCGCGGTCTCATCCCGGCCGCGGCCGATCCGGCCTACAGCGCCAACCTCGAAGACCTGGACTTCGCCCAGGACCTGCTCGACGAGTACGGTATCCCCAGCAGCGCACCCGAGCTGGCCGCGCGCGCGGAAGCCCGCGCCTACTACCACCAGTTCCTGGCCGATGCCCCCATCGGAGCGCCCCACGTCGTGCGCAAGGCCATGGACGACTGGCGTTTCGCAGACGCCACGGCCGCGCTCGACACCGCCTACGAGGTGTACCAGGCGCTGACCGAGGCCGACGAGCTGCTGCCGACCACCAACCTCATCCCCATCATCCAGCCCCGCTTCGAAGCCGCTCGCAGCGAGGACGAGCTCGAAGCGGTGGGCAAGGAGACATTCGACCTGCTCGAAGGCGCGACCAGCGTCTTCGGCCCGCTGGGCGACCTCCAGTCGGCACTACCGCTCGGCTGGCAGATGCCCGCGGCCGTGCGCACCGCCATCGCCGACCAGCGCTTCGACGACATCATGACCGCCATCACGCCGGCCATCGAGGGGGCCCAGGAAGTGGCCGCGGCGGACGCAGCCTTGCCTGAGGCCGGGCTGCTCGAGAAGTACAAGGTCCGCTACGAGAACACCACCACGGCCAACAAGCTCGCCGAGCTGGCCGGTGTCGCCGCCAAGGAGCGCGAGGACGCAGAGCGAGCTGGACGCGCCTACGGCTTCCTGCGCAACGAGGTCGGCGACTGGCAGATCCCGCCGGCGGTAACGAGCGCCGTGGAGAAGGGCCAGATCCGACCGGCCACGCTGATCATCGAGGATGCGCGGGCCGTGGTCAGCGCGGCGAAGGCAGCCGATCTGGCGCTGGAAGACGCCAACCTGCGGAGCGAGATGCAGCCGCGCTTCGAGGCCATCGAGACGGGCGCCGACATGGCCGCCCTGCGCCTGGAGGCCGAGACGCGACGCGACGAGGCCGTGGCCGTGGGCAACGCCCTGAGCACGCTCAACACGCTGGTGCCCACGTGGCAGCTGCCCTCGGTGGTCGCAGACCCCGTCGACGCCGGCGACTTCGCCACCGCCGCGCTGACGGCCGCGGCCGCTCAGAAGTGGATCAAGGCCGCATATCAGGCGGACCAGGACCTGCCCGAGCTCAAGGCCATGGAGAGGACCAAGCCGAGCTACGAAAGCGCCTCCAGCCTGCCGGACCTCGAGCAGGGAGCTGAGCTGGCCGAGGACTGGGCCCAGGCCGCCTTCCGCGTGAACCAGGCCATGACCGAGGCCGCCAAGGACCGGGACCTGCTCACGAGCTTCGGCCTCTGGGGCGTGGACGTCCAACCGACCCTCGACGCCGCCCTGCAAGCGGCCATCGCGGGCGACGTGCCGGAGGCACTCGCCCTCTCGGGCGAAGTCCTGTCAGTGCTCGAGGGCGGATCGGCGAGCGGCTCGCTGCGCCTGGCCGGCCTCGTCTTCTTCGGGATCGCCGTGCTCGGCGTGCTCGGCCTGTGGATCATCCTGCGCCGACAGGCCGGTCCATCGTGGGCCCGCTCGTCGAAGCCGCACTGGATGGAAGGAGGCGGCAAGCGCGGCTTGCTGGGCCGGGGCAAGAAGAAGGACGACTGACCGCCGGCCCCGCGCAACCGACGCGGCGGCCTCCGTCAGGTTCCGCCGGGCACGTCCTGACGACGGAGCGGACATCAGGCGACTGGCGCTGCGCGCCAAGCGCCACTGGGAGATCCGGCCGCCCCGTTCAGCGGTCGAGGCTGGCGAAGCCTTCGATGACGACGCCCGTGCCTGAGGAGGCCGGGTCACTGCTGTCGGTGGGTTCGATCTCGATGGTGTGCTCCCCGCCTCCGAGGTCCAGCACGAGGATGACCTCGGGCTCACCCACCTCGGGTGCATAGAGGTCGATGAGCGCCACCGCGTCGCCGTCGAGCAGTACCGCCGCGCGACCTAGGTCGGGACCGCGACGGGCGATGATGCCAGCCTGATCGGCGTTGACCATCGTGGTCGGCTGGTCACCGTTCGCAGGCACGTCGGAGACCGTGACGCTGTCAGAGGTGGCGCGAGCAGTGTTGCCGGCACCGTCCGCGGCGATGGCGGTGACGGTGCAGTCGCCGCCAGGCGTGATGAACGCTTCGGCCTCCCAGCTCGCCTGCTGACCGGGCTCGGCGGAACCGGGCGCCTCCGTCCGCCTCACGCGGTCGTCACCACAGCCGACCGCGACCGTGGCATCGGACAGGCCGGCCATGGCATCGCGCGCGTCCCAGCGAACCGCCACGGGGATGCCGCCGTCGAGGCTGCCCTCACGCAGCGCGACCGTGAGCCCGGAGAGATCCGGCGGGGTCTGGTCCACGATGATGCTGTCGCTGACCACCGCAGAGCGAAGCCCGGGACCGTTGCGGAACTGGGCGAAGACCGCGTGCTCCCCTTCCGTGGCGGGGATGGGCGCGGTCGGAGTGCCGCGGATCTGACTCCATTTCGACCAAGTCTCACCGTCTGGCGAAGTGCGGATGTGGCTGGCATCGCGACCGCCCAGGTCGAGCTCGACGTCGCCGCCCGCGGTGGCCACGGCTCCACCGGCGATGGAGAACGGCCGCAGCTTGAGCTGGCGCAAGTCCCGCTTGGTGCCACCGAAGAAGTTGCCGTCAAGACGCCCGACCCCGGGGATGCGCGACAAGCCCGTCTGCCAGAACGTCCAGCCGTCCCAGCCTGGCGCGAGGTCCGGCGGTGCGTCGCAGCCCCAGCAAGCGGCCCACAGCGGCTGCTGCTCGAAGCCCTCGGCGTTACCTACCACCTCGCGCCACATATGCACGGAGGTGTAGATCACCGGCATGCGACCGATGCGCTCGTAGACGCGCGCAACGAAGTCGCGCAGCCGCGTGGCGGAGACGGCGTGGATAGACGCGCCGATGGGCTTCCAGCATTCCACGTCCACGACCGGAGGGAGCGCATCCACGATGCCTCCTGCGGCCTCGACGCGGTCGAGGAAGTGATCGGCTTGCTCTCGACCGTCGAGCGTGTAGTCGAAGAAGTGGTAAGCGCCCGCGGCCAGGCCGGCTGCACGTGCCCGGGCCAGGTTGGTCGGGAACATGGGGTCGACGAAGTCGTTGTCCTGGGTAGCCTTGATGTAGACGAAGCGATGGCCGGCTGCCTTGACCTTGCCGTAGTCGATGTCGCCGTTGTGGTGGCTGACGTCGATGCCCGTGATGAACGTGGACTTCGCGGTCGGGGCCGAGACCGGCGCCGCGCCCGACTCGATCTGAGAGACAGGCACGTCGGTGGCCGCTACCAGGGCGAACGCGCCGGCCTCGGGCACAGGTGAGGCGTCGGGGCCGACCGATGGTTCCTCGGTCGTATCCGTCGAGGCGGCTTCGGCGGCCGGGCCCTCGGAGGGCACCGGTGACGGGGTCGGTTCTGCGCCCGGTGGCCAGGGCGGATCCTTTGGCAGCCCCGGGCCCTTGTACTTGCGGGTACCGGCCTGGCAGCCGATGCCCTTGCCGGCCGCGTCGTAGACCGTCTCGGGATCGGGCTCGGCCGGCTGCAGGGCAGCACGAACCGGCGAAGGGCCGACCAAGAGAGGCCCAGGCAGAAGCAGCAGGATCATCGTCAACGCCTGGGCGAGCGCGACGACACGGCGAAACGTCATGTCAGGCGACTGAGCCTACCGGCAGCGCCCGAATCGCGCAGGCGGACGCTAGCGCGCGCGGATCCCCAGGGCATCGGCGGCGGCGGACGAAGCACCACCGGAGGACCGGGCCGCCAGCACCTCATCGAGGCGTTCCAGCAGCACTGGCGACTTGATGACCTCGAAACGCTCCCGGACCTCATCCGCCCAGCCATCGATCGAGTGCTCATCAGGCAAGAGCCCCAGCGCGTCCAGCTGGGTGAGGGCCACGTACATGCGTGAGCCGTTGAGCCCGAAACGCTCGACCGCGCCCTCGAATCCCGCAAGAGCATCCTCGCTCCGGCCCTCGAGGGCCGCGATCCCGGCGCGGCCGAGGGAGGTGGCACCCTCGACGTAGTTACCCGCGTAGAACTCGTACTCCATCTCGGCGAGACCCTGGCGAGCCGCCTCCAGGTCGCGCGCGAAGTGAGAGGCCAGCATCAGTCCGATACGGCCCTCGGTCGTGTTCTGCGACTGCACGCTGATGGCCTCGCGATAGGTGCGCACGGCCTCAGCCGGACGTCCCGCGGCCAGTGCCTCGTGGCCCGGCAGGAGGCGATGCCAGAACAACATGTCCGGGTCCGTGGTCTCCACTTCCAGGCCGGTACGCCGCTCTCGTATCTCGGTCGCGTCTTCGCCACGCCACACCTGGAACAACTCGATATTGAGCATCAGTCGCTCGCGGTCGATGTTCGACAGGCTGCCCGAGAGCTCGGCCTCCACGTCGCGAATGGCGGTGTCCCAGTCGAGTCCCTCGAAGAACGCGCCCACGCCGATGGCTCCCGCCAGCCACGTCGACATCTGGCGGATGCCCAGCCGGGTCGCCAGCTGGTACGTCTCCCGCGCCACTCGGATCGAGGCTATGCCATCTTCATTGAACTGGGTGGCAGCGAGGTTGTTGCGGGCCCGCAGCTCGAGTGCGATGTCCCCCGCCTCATGCGCCAGCTCGATGGCAGCGGCCATGAGCACGACGGGCTCCTTGAGCCGCCTCATCCCGCCGAGTGCGGCTGCCTTGTTGACGAAGGCCTCGGCGATGATGCGTGTGAGCTTGCGTGGCTCGGCGATGGCGAGGGCCTCGTCAGCGGTCGCCACCGCCGCCTCCATCTGGATCAGCCGCATGTGCGCTCGTGACAGGCGGGCCAGCATGTGCGCGCGGTACTCGTCGTCCTCGGAACGGTCGGCCTTCTCGATGGCTGTGCGCAGGAACTCGACCGTCTCCTCCAGTCGCGAGGCATCGGCCAGGATGCCACCCATGAGTGCCGAGGTACGGGCGGCGCCCGTCCGGTCACCAGCCTCCTCGTACCTGGCGATGGCGTCATAGCCCAGCTCGATGGCCTCCTCGTAGCGGCCCTCGAGATCGGCGGCGGTCGCAGCCCGCTCGAGGAGATCGGCGCGCTCGCCGGCATCGTCGGTGATGCCCAGCGCCTGCTCCAGCAGCACGATGGCCTGGTCGGTGGCCCCCAGGTCGGCCGCACGCTCGGCCGCACCCTTGAGCGCGAGGCGCGCCTGGATCCGCAGCGCGTCCGCCTCGGGGCCCGGATCGGATGCCTCGAAGGCGGCAAGGTAGTGCGTTGACAGGACCCCGGCAAGCTCGTCGTCACCGAGGCCCTCGAAGTAGCGCGCGGCCGCGAGATGCCTGGCCCGGCGATCGCGACGGCTGAGCGTGTCGTAGGCCACCTCGCGGATGACCGACTGGACGAAGCCGTACTGGCCGCGCTCGGGCGAACGGGGATCGACCGAGATCTCGAGGAGCTCGCGCTTAGCCAATGAGCGCAGACGAGGCTCGAGCACCGACTCCTCCTGGCCGTAGATGGCGGCGATCGCTTCGGCAGCGAAGGTCTTGCCCAGCACCGCGGCGTCCTGGAGCAGGACCCGGTCGGAGCCCTCGAGTGCATCGAGACGCGAGGCGATGAGCGCCCGCAACGAGTCGGGCATGGCCAACTCGCCCAGGTCGCCGGAGGGACGGAACGTGCCGTCGTCGTTGGCCAGCAGCCGCCCATCGGCCACGAGCATGCGCACGGTCTCGACCGCGTACATCGGGATGCCGTCGGCGCGGGCGAGGATGGTCTCGATCGTTTCGCCTGGCAGATCCGGCACCAGGCCGCGCAACAGGTCGCGCATGTTGGCATCGGTCAGCGGTTCCAGTCCGATGGTGTTGAACGAACGCGCGCTCGTGCCCCATCCGGGCCGGCGCTCGAGCAGGTCCGGCCGCGCCAGCGTCACCACCAGCAGGGGCACGCCCTTGGCCCACTCCATGACGTGGTCGATGAAGTCGAGCTGCCCCCCGTCGGCCCACTGCAGGTCTTCGAACAGCAGGACCGTGATGCCGCGAGTGGCGATGCGCTCGAAGAAGATGCGCCAGGCCGCGAAGAGCACCTCGCGACCACCGGCCGGTGGTGGCTCGAGGCCGAGCAGCGTGAGCAGCGCCGGCTCGACCCAGTCGCGGTCCTTGTCGTCCGGCACCCACTCGTCGACGGTCTCATGGATGCGGCGCCGGGTCGTCTCCTCGTCGTCGCCCTCGAGCAGACCCGCTCGCTTGCGCACCATCTCGCCCAGCGCCCAGAAGGTGACACCCTCGCCGTAGCTGGGGGCGCGCCCACGATGCCAGTAGACCTCCTCCACGAGCCCGTCGACGTACTTCTCGAACTCCCAGGCGAGCCGGCTCTTACCGATGCCGGCTGGGCCGGTGATGGAGATGAGACGAGGCCGCTGCTCGTCACCGATGGCGTGCAGCACGTCCTTGAGCAGGCGCAACTCGACCTCACGACCGACGAAGGGCGGCTCCAGGCCCTCTCCCCGGCTGCGGCCACCGCGTTCGCCGACGACGCGCAGCGCGCGCCAGGCGGGAACCGGGGCGGCCTTGCCCTTGAGCAGCTGCTCGCCGGCCACCTCGAAGGCGATGGCGCCCGAGGCGGCCTGCATCGTGGCCTCTCCGACCAGCACCGTGCCAGGCGGCGCCGCTCCCTGGAGGCGGGCAGCAGTGTTGACCAAATCGCCCGCGACCATGCCCTGGTCGGTCGCGCCGACGGTGACGGCGGCTTGGCCGGTGAGCACGGCCACGCGCGCCTCAAGGCCCTCGCCCAGGTTGCGCACAGCCTCGGCTACCTCCAGCGCGGCGCGGACCGCTCGCTCAGCATCGTCTTCATTGGCGCGCGGCGCGCCCCAGGCGGCCATCACGGCATCGCCGATGAACTTCTCCACGTGGCCACCGTGGTGCTCGATGGTGTGGCGCGTGGCCTCGAAGTAGCGCGTCAACGTCTCCCGGACGAGCTCGGGATCGCGGCCCTCGGAGTACTGGGTGAAGGCCACCAGGTCTGCGAAGAGGACCGAGACCAGGCGACGCTCTGCGATGGCGCCAGCAGCCGGCGTGGGGGTGGGCCGGTATCGCGCGGGCGAAGGCCACGCCGACGGACTCAGTGCCTGGCCGCAGTCACCACAGAAGCGAGCGCCAGGTCGGTTCTCAGCGCCGCAGTCGGGGCAGCCTGGGGCCAGGCTGGCGCCGCACTGGTCGCAGAAGCGGCGGCCAGCCGTGTTCTCGGCGGAGCATTTCGCGCAGGTGATGATGACCGGGCTCTCCCCTTCCCCCACTCAGGTCGGGCAGGGTACCCGAAACGCGGCCACAAGGACCAGCAGGCGGGTCAGCGTTCCTGCAGTCCGCGCAGGAGCATCGAGACCACAGACGCGCGCGGATCCGGCTCCACCAGCCAGCCGGATGGCTGAGCCGGGTTCGATGATGCCCTCGAGTGCTACTCGTCCGCTTCGGGGTCGCGTGGAGGTGGTGGCGGTGCGCCCGGAGGAGGTGCGCCCGGAGGAGGTGGGCCCGGAGGAGGTGGCACGTTCGAGGCCGGGGGCCTGGGTAGATGGCCCGGGGCACCCGCGGCCGGGGGCCTGGGTAGATGGCCCGGTGGACCCGATACCGCTCCGGGCGGAGCGGGCGCATAGCCCGGTGGTGGGGGGCCCACTGGCGGCGGAGCCATCGGCCGGGCGGGCGGTGGAGGAGCGGGTGGCGCAGCGCCCGCTGGAGGAGCAACTCCTGGCGGTGGGGGCGCAGACCCGGGTGGGACGGGCGGAGGCCCAGCAGGTGGCATGGCCTGCCCGGTCGGATCAGCGCCCGGAAGCAGCTCGTCCCACGAATCCTCGGTCAGACGCCGGCCTCCGACGGCAGAGATGCCGCGCCGCTCGGGCTCACGGATGGGATGCACAGACGGCGTAGAGGCACCGGACTGCGCTCCGGGGACGGGCGGCGGTGCCGGGGGCGCACCGGAGGGCACGTCGTCGTAGATGTCATCCCGCGCCTCCACATCGAAGCGCTCCATGATGCTGGGCGCGTCTTCGGTCTCGATGGGGTCGGGCTTGGTGATATCGCCGAGCTGCGAGAGGTCGACCGTGATGCCGACGCGCTGCTGGCCACCTGCGACCTGGCTGTACTGATCGTCGAACAGTCGCGCGCTCGCTGACTTCGCCTCTCGACACTTGTAGCACTTGTTGGCCGGCAGGTCGTTCAGACTGCTGCAGCCTTCGCAGATCCACCACTTGGCCCTTCCCATGGGTACAGGATAGCGAGCCCACAGCCACCTTCACCGCACCACACGACAACGCGCTCCCACCCGAAAGGCACCGCCCTACGGGCAGGTGGCGAGGCTAGAGCTGTCAGACATGCGTGAGACGAGCCGAAGATCGGTCCAGAGCAGATGGGAGGCCGACTGGTCGCGCTTGGTGTCGGTCACGCGCAACTCGAGTGGTTCATCGGTCAGGGCGCCGGCTACCGTCCAGAACGAACCACTCACGTCGCAGGCGTCGATGATCTCGACGTAGGCATCACCCGAGCGGTACTCCCAGAGGTCACCCTCGGTGTCACTGCCCACGAGCGGACCGACCAGCGGCACGGGCGTGGCCTCACCGTCGGCGCGGACCAGCTCGACGCTGAACCGCTCGTCCACGATCTGGGGCGGACGGATGGCGCGGTCGTCCTTGATCCAGCCGGATTCGGCGAGGTAGTAGTCCGTACCGAGCGTCTCGAACTCGAAGTCAAGGTGGTGCACGTTGCCGACCTTGCGCAGCCCGAGGTCCTCGATGATGCCCTGGGGCACGCGGCCGTTCTTGGCCGTCTCGAACGCCCGGCGCACGCGCGCGGTGGTGACGCTCTTGAGGCGCTTGTCGAGCTTGTCGCGGGGCGGGATCATGCCCTCCTCCCCGGAGAAGACGACGCCCTCCACGCGCCGGGGCGTGCGACCCTCGGCGATGAGGTACAGCTGGTCATATTCATCGCTATCGTCGATGGCCACGACCGGGGAGCCCTTGCTGATGACCTGCGCCTCGAAATCGGATGCTCTCAGCCGGCGATAGGCATCCTTGCGCCCAAGCGAGCTCAGGTCGACATCGTCGGTGAAGTCGCCGCCGCGCGCTCCGGCCGCCGTGAAGGTCACGAACCCGGAAAGGCGGGGAAGACCACCGGTCGGTCCGTCGTCGCAGATGGGCAGAGCCTCAGGCGCCAGGACCGTGCCGACGGGATTGCCCGGCTCGAATGGTGGCAGCACGATGTGTTCGGTCCGGCCACTGACGAGCTCGGTGATCCTGAGCGGGACCGCGGCACCGGACAAGCCGGCACCGAAGACCCACATGCGGTCGTTCAAGGCACAGCCGTCGATGACCTGGATGGCGAACGGCGCGTCCTCCTCGTCGTAGAAGTGCAGCGTGCCCGGCTCGATGGGATAGAGCAGGTCACCATCAGGCAGCTCCAGCGTGGCCAGCAGGTCCGGCTCGCCCGAGGCCGCGCCCACAGGAAGAACTACCAGCGCGCACGTCAACACGGCCGAGACGCCGGCTACGAACAGGCGCTGGAACGCGTGGGACGGTGACTTCATATGGAGAGGCTATCCATCCTCGTCAACCGGCGCTCGGTATTCGAGATGGAGCGTGCGCCACGACGTGGGGCTCGTTACGCTTCTCCTCCACATCAGCACACTCCGTCGGTGGTACGGCCGGCGGGGGGACCCGGCGTCGAGATCGATTACCGGCCGAGCCTAGCACCGACCGGCACCACGCCGTGGCTCAGTCCTCTGCGGTCACCTGCCGACCCGTCGTGACAGGATAAAGCGCCACTTCGCTCGTCTCGCGCCCTCGGACCCGCGATCAGTCGGTCGCCGGATCGGCCTGCGGGCGGCTCGACTGTCGTACGCATTCGGCCAGGGCCTCCTCGACGGCCGCGATAGGCTCGATCAGCGTGGCTCGGACATCCGAGTCGATGGCCAGGCTTGCCAGCCAGGACCGAGCGGCGCGCGCACCCGCCAGCGCCTGCTCCACGTCGACGCCATCGGCCCCTCGATAGCCTTCCCGAACGGCTGTCGTGACCCATTGCTGGACCATGTACATCAGGCTTGCTCACCCAGCCCAGCCGCGATGCGCTCGAGCCTCCGCTTCTGGAAGACTGCGTTGTCCTCGTAACACCAGATCCAGCCCTCGTCCATGCGGATCGAGCGCATGAGCGGGTGCCCGACCTGCTCCCAGTGGGCCTTGGCGTGCTTGTTGGTGGAGGTGTCGCAGCAACCCACGTGGCCACAGGAGAGGCACATGCGCAAGGCCGGCCAGATCTCCCCTGGGCCGCAGTCGTCACATGTCGTGGCTGCGGTGCTGACCACGCGGATATCGCCGAGATGCGAACAGGGCTTGTCCGCGACCTGGCCGGTGAACAGGACCTTGACCAGGAAGTCATCGAAGACCACGGGGTGTGGCGTCGGCAGGTGCATCTGGTCGGGCGGGTTGACCAGGCCCAGCGAACGCAGGATGGCCAGGGCCCCGGGCGTATCGATGGCCGCCTCGAACGCGAAGCGATCGTCGACCGAACGGATGCGCACCGGGATGCGGAACTCGTGGGACTCGCCTGAAGGCGCGGCACCCCAGAGCTCGCCTGTCCACGTGCCACCGATGACGACCTCGCCTTCGATGACGTCGTCGTGCAAGACCCGCGGCCCGACCAGGGCCACACGCAGGTCGGGAGCGGCAACTTTGAGCTCGGCAGCGAAGCCGCGGTAGACCTCGGTCGCGGTCGGCTCGTCGTCGACCGGGACGTGGACGTAGAACTGCGGAGCGACCAACTCATCGATCGCGCCCAGGTCTCCATCCCCGTAGCGCGTCAGCAATCCTCCGATGCGTGCGATCCGTTCGTCGGTCATGCGTCCCTCCTCTGTCTCGGTCGGCCCCGCTCGTTCAGGACAGCGCCGATGTGATGGCTGATGAGGACTTGCGGCCACGCAGGAACCAGGTGTGCGTGGGCCCCATGCCCTTGAGGTCGACCACGCCCCGCGGCTCGAACTCGAAGCGGTCGGCAAGCCGGCTCTGCACCGAGTCGGTGACCTGGATGCGCTCGGGCAGGCCGTGGGCCTCGAGGCGGCTGGCCGTGTTGACGGTGTCCCCCCAGACGTCGTAGATGAACTTCTTGGCGCCGATGACCCCGGCCACGGCCGGGCCGGCGTGGAGGCCGATGCGCATACGGATGGGATGCGACTCCGTACGCGCCTCGAGGATGTCGTTCAGGTCGAGTGCCAGCGAGGCCACGCGCGCAAGGTGGTCGTCGGCGTGAGGCGGCAGTCCGCCCACCAACATGTAGGCATCGCCGATGGTCTTGATCTTCTCGAGCTCGTAACGCTCGACCAGCTCATCGAGGTGGCGGAACAGTTCGTCGAGCAGGTCGATGACGCGCTCCGGCGGCAGGTCGCTCGACATCTGCGTGAACCCGACGATATCGGCGAACAGGAGCGAGAGGTCCTCGTGGCGGTCGGCGATGACGGTCTCGCCGTCGCGCAGTCGCTTTGCGATGGGCGCGGGGAGGATGTTGAGCAGGAGCTTCTCGTTCTCCGCGTGGGCAGCCTCTACCTGTCGGGCCGCGGTGATGTCGGTGGCATAGAGGTTGATGAAGCCGAACTCGAACGCGGCCACGGCGGTCATGCGATAGAGACGTCCGCCGGTCTCGATCTCGAAGCAACACTGGCCCTGCGCGATCTCTGAGCGGATGGGATCCATCAGGACGGGCGGCACCGGCTCGCCCTCCACCAGCCCGAAGCCCTCGCTGATGTGTTCGCTGGCTGGATTGGCGAAGAGCAGGACTCCGTCGCGCGACACGCGGATGACCGGGTTGGGGTTCTGCATCGGGAACCGACGTAGGGCTCGAAGTGCCGTCACGTCGGTGGCGTAGATGTTGACGAAGCCCATCTCCGGGATGACCACGCAGGTCAGCTCGAACCAGCGGCCGTCGCCCTGGACCGCGACCTTGTGGGCGACACCCGGCTCCTCGGCAGCCTGCAGGTCCGTCCATAGCTGGATCGGCAACGGCTCATCCTGGCGCAGATCGAGAGCAGTCACGATGGGCGCGCTGGCGGCGTTGGCATAGAGCAGCACGCCCTCTGTCGAGACCCGCAGGACCGGGCTCGGATTGCGCTCCGGAAATCGCTCGACGGCCTTGGCAGCCGTGACGTCGGTGGCGTAGACGTTGACGAAACCGAACTCGGGCGATGCCACTGACTTGAAGCGGAAGGTGCGGTGACCGATCTCGACCTCGGCGAGCGGGTTCTGGGCGTCACCAAGAGCCTCGCGGAGCGGGCGGAGCAGGGTATCGGGCAGCACCTGGCCCTCGGACACACCGAGGGCACCGACGAGCGCCGCACTGGCCGGGTTGGCGTAGATGAGCGTGCCCGCCTCATCCGTACGCAGCACCGGGTTGGGGTTCTGGTCGGGAAAGTGCTCGGCCGCCTCCAGTCGTCTGCGCACGCGCTCGTCGTGGGCGGCGTGATGGTCGTGGTCTTCCCGCGTCTGGTCGGCCATGGGCCTGGGTCCCTCTGCCTGCGCCCCCCGCGTCGGCAGCAAGTGTGCGGCCCTGCCCGGCGTGGGTCAACCGCCTCCGAGGAAGTCGACGAGCGCGAGCGTCACGACGGACTCCTGGCATGGACGTCCGCTGGGAACCCTTGGCTGATCGCACCCGACCCGGCATTTGACCCACCCGCCTACCATGCGCCGATGGATGCAGTCATCGTGGGGGCGGGACATGCGGGGTTGGCCGCGAGCCATCAGCTCGCCGGACGAGGAGTGGAGCACGTCGTGCTGGAGCGCGACAGGATCGGCGGGTCGTGGCTGGGGCAGCGCTGGGACTCATTCACCCTGAACACGCCTTCATGGATGAATCGCCTGCCGGGAGAGGGCGATGGGGAACTGGCCGAGCCACTCGACGGGTTCATCGGCCACGGCGAGCTCGTCGACCGCCTTGAGCGCTACGCGCGAGACTGGGAGCTGCCGGTGCGCGAAGGCGTGGAAGTCGCACGCATCGAGCAGGTCGACACCACCGGCCGCTTCCGGGTCCACACGTCCGGCGACGCGGAGCCGTTCATCGACTGCCGCTCGGTGGTCGTGGCCTCAGGCATCCAGAACGTACCCAGGATACCGCCGGTCAGCGAGGCTCTGCCGCGATCGGTGCTGCAGCTTGCCGCGCTCGAATATCGGCGCGCTGCCGACCTCCCGCCGGGCACCATCCTGGTCGTGGGTGCGGGTCAGACCGGCGGCCAGCTCGTGGAGGACCTGCTGGCCGCCGGACGCGAGGTCTACTGGTCCGTGAGCGCGGTCGCGCGCATCCCGCGCCGCTACCGAGGCCGAGACATCCTCGAATGGCTCGACGATGCCGGCTTCTTCGAGGCGCCGACCGAATCCATCACGGACCCGGCTGAGTTGCGGGCGACGATGCCGATCATCTCCGGCCTCGGGCGCCACGGCCACACCCTCAGCCTGCAGTGGCTGGCCGCCAGGGGCGCCAGGCTCATCGGGCGCATCACCGACGTGCACGGGTCCGTGCTGATGCTGGACGACACGGTCGAGGCCTGCATCCGTTTCGCTGACGCACGATCGGCCGAGGCATGCGCCCAGATCGACAAGGGCATCCTCGCGGCCGGCGCCGAGCTGCCACCCCTGGAGGAGGACGAGGCGGACCGGCCCTTCAGCGGTTTCGATGGACTACGCACTCCCGACCAGCTCGAGCTCGAGCGCGCCGGCATAAGCACGGTCATCTGGGCCACCGGTGTGACCGGTGATTTCGGCTATCTGCCCGAGGGGGCGACCGCTGATGGGCAACCCCGACACACGCGTGGCGAGAGCGAGGTCGAGGGCATCGACTTCATCGGCCTGCCCTGGCTCACACGCCGCAGCTCGGGCATCATCGCGGGCATCGTCAAGGACGCCGAACTTGTCGGCGCCAGGGTGGCCCACCGCATCGACGCGTAGGGGTAGCGCATGCCGGGGGCCAGCCTGTACCGCCGTGGATGTGGAAGACCAAGCCGCTCGGCGAGCTTCGGAACCAAGTCATGCACCCTGTGACGCACCCGGCGCGCAAGCCCCACGACAAGGTGGAGCTGACGAGCAACATCGACAACGCTATCGAGATCGTCGAGGCCGCCGTCAGCGCGCTGCGCAAGAAGTACCCGTCCGTCGACTCGAAGTGACGATGGCCGGGGGTGCATTCGAAATCATCGCGCCCGCGGGTCTGCGGTCGCCGCTGGTGGCTCATCTGCCCCACGCCTCCACCGTCATCCCCGACGAGGTCAGAGCTGAGTTCCTGATCCCACACGCAGCCCTGTCCGACGAACTCCTGCGTCTGACCGACTGGTACACCGATGAGCTGTTCGCGGGGCTGAGCGAGCTGGGTGCGACGACGTTCGTCAACCGACGGTCACGGCTGGTGTTCGACCCCGAGCGTTTCCTCGACGACAAAGTCGAGCCCATGGCGGCACGCGGGCAGGGCGTGGTCTACTGGCTCGGATCGCAGCTGCAGCTCTTGCGTGAGGCGTCGAGCTCGCTACGAGCGCGGCGGGTGGAGGAGCTGTACCGGCCGTACCACGCCGCGCTCGACTCGGTGGTCGGCGAGATGCTGGCCGAGTTCGGGCAGTGCACGGTCATCGATTGCCACTCCTTCCCGTCGCTGCCTCTTCGCAGTGAGATCGACCAGTCGTCCGACCGTCCCGACATCTGTATCGGCACCGACGAGACGCACACGCCGCCGGAACTGGCCTCCGCCCTTGAGGCGGCGTTCACGGCCGAGGGCTTCCGCGTCGGGCGGGACTGGCCATTCAGCGGCACGTTCGTCCCGAGCGGCTTCTACGGCCGCGACGCCCGAGTCCGCTCGGTCATGATCGAAGTGCGTCGTGATCTCTACCTGGACGAGTCGACCGCCGAGCGCCTGCCCGGCCTGGACATGGTCGCGGCCGCCATCGGCCGCGCTGTCGCTGCAGGCCTGGGGTAGCGGCGGATGCTTCGCGGTGTCGGAGAGAGCGGGGCCTAGCCTTTGCTCGGCGGGTCCGGCCAGGAGCCGTCGAAGATGACCTCCTCGCGCGGAAGGCGGGCCCTGCCGGGTGTGGACTTGGGCGCGATGGCGTCCTCGGTGGGATGTCCGATGGCCACGATCGTCCGCACCGACCGGTTCGAGGGCAGTCCGAGCACCCTGTTGATACCGCTGCGCACGTCGGGACGGACCCGGGAGATGCCCCCACCCAGGCCCAGCATGTTGACGGCGATAAGGATGCGCTCGGCGGCGCGGCCGTCATCGAAGGCTCGGGAGAGCTCCCGCTCGGGCTCGTCGGGCACGATGATGGCGATGGCGACGTTCGCCGTCGGCAGGCCTCGCGTCTGGGGCAGTCCCAGCTCGGCCACCTTGCGGATGGTCGCCTGATCGCGCAACGTGATGAAGCGACAGGGCTGTTCGTTGCGGCTGCTACCCGACCAGCGGGCGACCTCGGTGATCGCCTCCAGCTCGGCATTCGTGACCCGCTTGCCGGTGAATGCGCGCATCTGCCGGACGCGGATGAGCGGCTTGACCGTATCGAGTGGACTCAGGTCCGCTGCGGCATGCGCCGGCTGGGCGGCAGCCTTGGGCTTGGCGGCGCCCTCCAGCTTGGCGGCACTCTTCGGCTTGGCCGCCGGCGTGGCACTCGGCTTGGACTTGGATGCGCGCTTCGCAGCCTTGGCAGGCGCCTTCGGCTTGGCGGTCTTGCTGGTGGTGGACTTGGTGGGCATCGAGGGCTCCTTTCGGGAGCGCGGGCAGGAGCAGGCGCGAGGGTATGGCCGGGGGCCCCAATCGTGACACAGCGCGGGCATGCCGATGGTGCGAGAACGCCCCACATTAGCGCCGAGGCACCGCCGCGAGGGCACAGGAACGGCGGGCAAACCACCCCCGGACGGCTGGAGGGGACCCCCGGTCGGCCTACGGGGGGCGGACCTTCGGGCCCGTGGTGCAGTCGAAGGAGCAGCGGTGTACTCGGGCTACGTGTCCGGCACCCTCGCCGGCGCCGAGCCTGTTTCCTGCGAGGAGTGGATGATGACGAACCCAACCATCGTTTCCGGCGCCGTTTCGACCGTGTCCGAACTCGGCAAGGACGAGGGCTGGATGCAGGGTTGGCTCAGTGACGACCCGGCGCGCCTCGGACTGGGCGATCTGGAGGTCACCGACGGGGCGGCCGATGACGAGGAGCACACCTTCGTGGCGACCGATGACGAACGCTGCTTCAGTGTTGACGTCCAGCTCGGGGAGATGGAGGCGTCTCGCGGCTTCGCAGTGCTCGACAACTGGGCCCGCAACCGCGTCCTCCACCCGGACAAGGAACACGTCGCGGTACTGGTGACCGAGGCTGTGAGTGACCGCTACCGGACCACGCTCACGACCCTCGCCGAGCACCTGCCGCTGGTGGTCATCGAACTGCAGGTGTGGAAAGGTGAGAACGAGGCCATCGTGGTCCCGCATGTCGCGCTCTCGAGCGACGACGTGGACCTCAGCGATACGCCGGCGGCCAAGGCAGCCGGGGCGTCGGCCAGGGCCACGGCCGCGTCCGAGCCGGAGCTTGACGCGGAGTCAGAGGCCGAGTTCGAGACGCACGCCGCAGACGACGGCTCTCCGACGGTGTCCGAGGACGAGCCATTGGCCGCCCAGAGCGAGGACGAGGAAGGCGACGCAGAGGAAAGCGACGCAGATGAAGGAGGAGCCGACGACGAGCTCGTCGCGGAGTCGCCCGATGATAAGGACGACACCGGCGTGGGTAACCCCTGGGGCCTGCCCCAGGCGGAAGACGAGGGCTCGATCCAGGCGAGCGACAACGGCTCGACCGGCCTGTTGACGAAGATCAGCTAGGAGGTTCGCGCCGAACCCTCGACGCCCTTCACGAGCAAGGCCCGGGCCGGGATCGCCCGGGCCTTCCTGTGCGTCGGCCTAGTCGGGCGTCTTGGACTTGTTCATGCGGGCTGCGACGGCCTCGCCGATATAGGTCCCGTAGTGCTCCGGGACATCGGTCGTGGTGCCGTCTGCGACGGGGATGATGGCCGGAGCACCGGGGTTCGGCGTCCAGGCCGCAAGGTCATCGGCGACCAATCCGGCGATGTAGTCAGAGAGCGTGCGGCCCTGCTCGGCGGCTCGCCGACGGGCGCGTCGTCGTTGCTCCCGATCCAGGATCACCTGTACCGGCCGTTCCATAGTGTTGACAGGATGCACCGCCGCGGGCCCCACGGCAACCCCCCGTCGCAGCCGGCCCCGGCAGTGCGACTGCGAACGGGCTGGGGCCAACTGGGCGTCGCGGTCGGGATTCCGAGGAGCTTCGAAGCCTTGATCATCCGCTCGTCGTATGTCACGACCACATCCAGGGCCACGGACTCCCGCTCGTTCACGATGAGCTTCAAGAAGGCCGAGCTGTCCAGGTAGACCGCGCTCGATCGGCTCGGCCCTGGGAAATGAGCTCCGACGGCAGCTGGGTGCCAGGGCGGGGCGCGACCGGGCTGATGCCGAGCAGGTCCCCCTTCCCCGAGCAGAGCATGCCCTCCACCTCGAGACGCTCCAGTCCTTCCGGAAGCACTTGCACGAGCATCGCGACAGGCCCTCCCCGGTCAGTCACCTGGATGGTCTCACCGGAGGCCACCCGCCTCAGGATCGCGCTGGCCTGCCGCCGCAGCTCACGTACGCCGACGCGTTCCATGTGCGTCACTGTCGCACATGGGTGTCCGTGGTCCAGCGGACGCACCAACGACTGCGCAGGCGAACCCGGTGTCGAGCAGGGTGCCGGGCGCGTCGCTCGCAGGGCGCGGTGCTACTCGAGGATGCGGCTGCGTGGCTCAGTGGCTCGGCGGTAGAGATGGGCCCATGCGGCCGCCTTGCCCGTATCGTTCAGGCCGACGGTGAGTCGGCGACCGAGTACATCACGCCCAGCTGGGTCTTCGGCCAGCAGGCCGAACAGCCGCAGCTCGCGGAGGGGCTCGTGGATAGCGCGCTCGACGCTCCACTCCCGGAGCGGCCGATGGTCCTCGGCCCAGCCCTGCTCCAACATCACCTCAGCCACGACGGAGGCCAGTCCGCCTGGCTCTCCGTAGAGCCCGATGTGCTGGGCGGGCCCGTCGAGCAACCTGATCGCGACGAGCTCGGTCACCATCGAGCTGAACTCGCTCGCCCGCCCGATGGTCCCCGCGATGGCTTGCCAGAGCGCGATGTGATCCTGGAGGATCGCGAGCCCTGACCTGGTGGTGCGAATGCGCGTTCCCCTCCGCCAGATCCAGCGGTTGCGCGTGGCGAACTCGCGCAGGAGCGCCAACTCGAAGACATCGACCTCCGATCGCGGCTGGCCCTCGAATGCCCACCAGCCGAAACGCTCCGCAGCTTCCCGGACCAGGGCCGGCTCCAGGTAGCCGGCAGCCGTGGCCCTGGCGCCGGCGCGGCACGCCTCCAGCAGCCAGACCGCGGGAGCGACAACCGCCTCGATATCGTCGGCCGGTGGCAGGTCGGGAGCCATCGCGACCGGCCCGTCGAGGAGATGCGCAGCCACCCGAGCGCGGCGCTCTCGGTGCGACTCGACGATCACGGCGGTGCACCACTGCTGGACACGGGAGCCCAGCACGAGGTCGACTCGTCGGTGCCGGCGCAGATCGGTAGGGGCGATGGGCCGGACCGGTTCCTCGAGGGTCCGTCGCGTGACGCGCGCGGCGGTCGCTCGCCAGCCGGACTTGCCCGGCTTGAGTTCACCCACGAGGATGGCGCCTTCGAGTGCGACGGCGACCGCGTCATAGGCCCTGGCCTCCTCGGTGCCCATGACGTCACCCCAGGTGATCAATGCGGTATCAGGGGGCATGACTCCCGAACGTTCCGTTTCGGTCCGGTACCGATCGAGACCGGCGTCGCCGCCGTCCTCCCACGCCGCGAGCACGGCGCGAGTCGTCTCCGATCGGGCGATCTCCGCATAGCGGTCGAGCCCGAGCTTGTCGAGGAGGCGCGCTGCCCCATCGGCCAGCGGTGCCCAGTCCTCGTGGGGCGTCTTGGCCGGCAGCTGGTACCAGAGGAACTCTTGCAGCCGAGGCTGGGTGATGGCCCCGAGGCCCTCGCCCGCGGTCAGAAAGTCGGCTGCAAGCGCAGCCATCTGGCCGGCCTCGAAGTCCTCGCGCTCGACGGCGTCGACGGCTGCATCAACGACCACTTCGGGATCGTCTGACGCGTGTCCGTTGGCACCTCGTCCCTTGCCCTCGCCAGCCACGCAGCCACGGTACCGCGCCGGTGTACGTCCGTGAACCCCGTTACGCTGGTGGCAAGACCTGGCTGCTTCGTAGCCTGCTCTTGAGCGCCCGCCGCAGTCGTTGCGAGGGATGGTGCGCAGCCTCACCGCTGCGAGCTACGCGAAACGCGATACCGGTGGCATCCCGCGGTTGACACATCAGTGGATCGCCCGACTGCGTGCCGATCACGACGCGGGGAACTAGCGCGAGCGGCGGCGCACCACCAGCGGGATGGTGAGATGGTCGGCCGCGGCGATGACGGCCGGATGCTTGAGCGAGAGCGGCTCCGGCGGGCCCTCGAGCGCCACCACTGCCCGCCCGACCGTCCGCTCCGCGAACAGCGTCACGTTCGTCCAGGCCGAGTCGAGCGTGGACCACCAGCTGAGACCAAGAGATCCCGCATCAAAGGCACGGACCGCCATCGCTTGGGTCACCAGCCGGTCCCGGCTGGCCACGCCCGAAGGTCGCCAGCCCTCCGCCACCAGCACAGCTGGCTCGTCGAGGTCGACCAGCGCCTTCAGTCGCGAGTCGTCGAGGGTCGCCAGTCGCAGCGACGAGCCGTCGGCAAGCACCAGGTCGTCGGGGGACAGATCTCGCCCACGGAACGCCTGGATGGTCTCCGCCACCGCAGCCACGGCAGAGCGGGCCGCATAGAACGCTCCATACCGACCCGGGCTGTCGTGTCGGCCGGCGCCCTGGCGGTCACGTGGAACGAACAACGCTCCCCCGCGCTCACTCTGGCCGGCACCGTCGATGGCTCGATAGACGCGGTAGAGCACTGTCCCGCTCCCTACGCGTACGCGCCGGTCTCGTCAGCCTCGATGGCCCGCAGCACATCGGAGACCCGGCCGCGCGCGAGCAGGTCGATGGGTCGCGCACCACCGAGATGCGCGTTGAACCCATAGAGCCACTTGATGGCGGTCGACCGTTGGTAGGTCGACTGCAGGCGGGACAGCGTGAACTCGACGGCTTCGAGCTTGAGCAGGTTCTCGCGGTCAGGCTCCTCGTCAGCCAGCCAGCGGCTGACCCGCGACCGATCGACGTCGAGGGCCCGGGCCACCTGTGCCTGGCTGCCCATGTCGGCCACCAGCGTGGCCAGCTTCTGCCGTGCGCGTCCATGCATAGCACAAGCGTACCGCACCATTTGTCGGTGCGGCGATGTCCGCGTTCGCCCCGCACGGTCATCACGCTCCTCGGTGGGCCGCCTGCGCGGGGCCTTCGCGCAGTCCTGGCCGGCCGGAGCGCCGCCCTCGCTGGAGACCGCTCTGGCCGAAAGGCCCCGAGCCGCCGGGACGGTGCCTGTCGAACCCGCCTTCAGTGACACCTGGTCGGTTGCTACGATCGGGCACATGAGCGCGACGGAGTTCGACAGCGACACCTTCATGGCGAAGCTTCAGGCGTACGCCACAGCTATCCCCGCCGGCGAGCGGCGCATCGTGGCCATCGCCGGTGCGCCCGCCTCAGGCAAGTCGACCATCGCCAGCGAACTCCTTCGCCGGCTCAACGCGGCCGAACCAGGCTCAACGGCCCTCCTGCCGATGGACGGCTTCCACTACGACGACGAGGTGCTCACGCCCCGCGGCTGGCGATCGCGCAAGGGCGCACCGCACACGTTCGATGTCGGCGGCTACGCGTCTGCCCTGCGCCGGCTCAAGGCCAACGACGAACCGAGCGTGGCCGTGCCCCGCTTCGACCGCGATATCGAGATCGCCCGTGCCGGTGCCATCATCATCGAGCAGAGCGTGCGACTCATCGTTAGCGAAGGTAACTGGCTTCTCCTGGGCGACGAGCCTTGGCCGATGCTGCGTCCGTCATTCGACCGGACCGCGATGGTGCGGACCGACTGGGACACGCTGGAGGCCCGGAACCGGCAGCGCTGGGTCGATTACGGGATGGACGAGGAGCACATCCGCGCCAAGCTGGAGGGCAACGACCTGCCCAACGCCCGGCTCGTCTACGAGCGTTCGGCAGAACCGGACTGGGTCGTGCGCACCTGACGCGTAGGCCAGACGCCTCCACCGCGACGGCTACTCCGCCGCGACGATCTGCAGGATCTCCTGGCCGTACTTCTCGACCTTGCCGGGCCCGATCCCCGGGATGGCCAGCAGCTCGCTCGCCGACCGCGGGCGCCGTTCGGCGATCTCGGCGATGACCGTGTCATAGGCCACGATGAAGGGTGAGACCTTGTCCGCCCTGGCACGTTCCAGCCGCCACGCCCGAAGCGTGTCGAAGAGCAGTGCATCGTCCACGCTCAGGCGTGAGCGGGCCGCACCTGGTTCGGTCCGCTCACGCTTCGGTGCTGACCGGGCAGCGGCTGCCGCTCCAGAGACCCCGAGCGCCCCCAGGAACCGTGATGGCGCACGGCGCTGCGGCTTCCCGTTCGAGGCCGACCGCTGCTGAGCCCAGGTCAAGGTCAGGTGGCACCGGGCACGCGTGATGCCGACGTAGAGCAGGCGCCGCTCCTCGGCCAGCGCGGTCTCGGAACCCCCGGCTTGGCTGACCGGCAGGGAGCCCTCCTCGAGCATGGGGATGAAGACCGCATCCCACTCCAGACCCTTGGCCCGGTGCAGTGTGAGCAGCTCCACGCCGCCGTCATCGTCCGCCAGCTCCCGGAGCGCACGCTGCGCCAGGGCAGCCACCACGGCATCGCGGTCGGCTCCGCCGCCCTCCAGCGAGAGCTGGGCCACGATCGCCAGCATCGTCGAGAGGGTGGCCTGCCGCTCCCGGCCCTCGCGGCCGGTCGGTTCTTCGTCCGGGTCGAAGCCGAGCTGGCGAGCCCACGCTGCGCGTGCCGCCGCCACCAGGTCCCGCCCCGCCACGTCATCGGGCACCCGCTCGAGCGCCCGCACGGCTGCCTGCACCTCCCGACGTTCGAAGAACCGCTTGCCACGCAACCGGTAGGCGATGCCTTCGCGCGCGAAGGCCGCTTCGAAGCCCGCCGTCTGCGCGTTGAGGCGCAGCAGGACCGCCATCTCGTTGGTCGCTACGCCGTCGCGGATCAGCTCCTTCACCCTGGCCACGATGAAGGCCTCTTCCTCGGCCGCGGACCCAAAGGACGCCACAACCGGCTCCGGCCCGTCTTCCTGCTCCGCCACGAGCCGCTTCTCCGAGCCGGTCGAAGCCAACAATCGATTAGCCAGAGTAAGCACCTGGGGACTGGACCTGTAGTTCGTCAGCAGCGGGATGATGGCTGCTCCGGGGTAGCGCCGGGCGAACCCGGTCAGGTGCTCTGGCGTAGCCCCGGCGAAGGTGTAGATGGTCTGGTCCTCGTCACCGACGACGCAGAGGTCTCGCCGGTCACCGAGCCACAGCTCCAGCAACCGCGCCTGCAGCGGGGTCGTGTCCTGGTACTCGTCGACCGTGATCCAGGAGTAGCGAGAGCGCACCGCAGCCGCGGCCTCGTCATCGCCCTCCAGCAGCTCGACCGTATCAAGGAGGATGTCATCGAAGTCGATGAGTCCGCGCCGGTCCTTCATCCGCTCGTAGTCGCCGAACACGCGCACGAACAGGTCCATCGTGGTCGGAGGCGTCCGGCCCGCCGCCCGGGCCGCATAGGTCGAGGGCGTCAGCCTCCGGCTCTTGGCCCACTCGATCTCGTCGATAAGGTCCCTGGCGGGCGTGAAGCGGTAGCCTCCAGGCAGTGCCCGGGCCAGGGGCGCGACCAGCCGCCATTTGTCGGCCATGACTTCCGGCAGCTCCGCCCCGTCGTGTCGCAGTGGCCAGAAGTAGCGCAGCTGCGCCAGCGCCGCCGAGTGGAACGTGCGCGCCGTGACGCGGGCCAGGCCCAGCCCCCGTACACGTCCGGCCATCTCGGCTGCCGCCTTCTCGGTGAACGTGACCAGCAGGATCTCGTGCTCGGGCACGACCCTGGTCGCCACCGCGTAGGCGGCCCGGTGACTGACCACGCGCGTCTTGCCGCTGCCGGCGCCGGCGATGATGGCCACCGGACCGGTCGTGGTCGTGACCGCCTCGCGCTGAGACTCGTTCAGCCCGTCGAGGATGCGCTCAAGGTCGGTCACGGGCGCTGCCTAAGACTCGACGACAGGGAGTCCGCGGCGCCGGATGTCTCGATCGAACGCCAGGACGGCTCCAGCGCTGGACTCACGGGCCATGGCCAGGAGCGGCCAGTCGGCGGCTCGCGCTCCGTCGATCGAGCGGACGTCGTCGACCCACTGCACAGCCTGATCGCGGGCATGCGCACCCGGCTCCTCGCGGATGGCCATCTTGATGGTCATCTGACCTCTCTCACCCTGCGACTCGGCATACCTACTCAGCGGCTCCATGCGTAGCAGTGGTCAGCCAGGATGACCCGGTCGGCGAGGTCCTACAAGGCCTCTAGCCGCCCAGTCCGGTCCCCTGGCTGAGGCCGTGGTCCGTCGCCCGGTCGTAGCGCCGGCTCAGTTTCGAGTAGTGGTCAAAGATCCGGGTGGCCTGCTCGTCGGCTGCCTCCCGGGCCTCCTCGCAGGTGGTCGCTGTGAGGCCGTGGTCGAAGCGGTCATCGATGGTGTCGGCGCCCTGCAGCGCGATGGTCACGTGGCCCAGCTCGTGGATGTGAAGCGCTTCAGCGAACCGCTCCCACTCGACCTCGACCGCCGGATCGACGTCCCCCGGCCGCTGCCAGCGCGGCGAGGTCATCGTCACCTCGACCCTGGTCCTGGCGCCGACGATATCGCACCACTCGAGGTCCTCTCCTTCCTCGGAAAGGAAGGCCCAGTTCGTATACCACTCGGTGTAGGCGGCCCACTTGCCTTTGATGCGCGTAGTCTCGTCCACGAGCTCCTCGAAGGTGTCGCCACGGACGGTGTAGAAGCGCTGGTCCAGGGTCAGCTCCAGGTCGGGGTCGGGCAGAGGCGCAAAGCGTACCGACCAATGCTTGCAGTCGCTATCGACCTTGAGGCGACCGGTGGCGTAGTCGACATCGAGGATCACCTCCGCGACCTCCGTGACTCCCGAGGGGGCCGAGGACCAGTGGCTGAACACGGGTTGCCCGTCCTCGATGAGCCTGACGTGAGCAGCGCACGACTGCCCCCCGGGTGTGAGCACGATCCGGGTCTGAGCCTCCTGCGCCCCGAAGCGGACTTCGTCCCAGCGGTGGGCGCCCCGCGCACCCGACACTCGCAGCCTGGCCGGCCCCACGAACAGGGGCACATCCGGCGCCTTCCTCTTGCGCAGGTCGTCGGGCAGGGTAGGGCGAGGCGTCGGCTCGGGAGCCTGTTCGGAGCCCGGTTCGGGAGGGAGGGACGCTTCGGCACCGGGCACAGCGCCAGATCCAGGGCTGGGCGCAGCCACGGACTCGGGGCTCGGCATCGGCTCGGTGGCCACGACCGACCCGGCCGACCCCACCAGAGCCAGCCCCAGGACGACCGACATCGACCGCATCCCACGCGTCATGGAGAACAGTGTGCCTCGACTTGCCAAGAGGCCGGATAATCGGGACGCTACGATCCTGCGAGGTACCCACGATGCCCATCGCGCGCGACCATGCGGCCGACCTGCGGACGCTCAGACTCGACGGTCGCATCGTGCTGCCGGGTGACGACGGCTGGGACGCGGCCAGAGCCGTCTGGAACGGGATGATCGACCGGCAGCCGGCGGCCGTGCTGCAGGCGGCGAGTCCTGAGGACGTGGCCGCCGGTATCGAGGCGGCCAAGGCCCATGGCCTCACTCTCGCGGTCCGCGGGGGCGGACATGGTGTAGCCGGCACCGGCACGATCGAGGACGGCCTCGTCATCGACCTCGGCCGCATGGACGAAGTAGGCGTGAATCCGGGCACCCGCGTGGTCACCGTCGGGGGCGGTGCCACGCTCGGCGACCTCGACCGGGGCACCATGGGCTACCGCACTTCTGTGCCGGCGGGCGTCGTCTCCACCACCGGCGTCGGCGGACTCACCGTCGGCGGCGGCATGGGCTGGCTCACCCGCGCCTACGGCCTCTCGGTCGACAACCTCCTCGACGTCCACCTCGTGACCGCAGCCGGCGAACAGGTGCACGCGAGTGCGCAGCACAACCGCGATCTGTTCTGGGGCGTGCGCGGCGGCGGCTCGAACTTCGGTGTCGTCACGCGCTTCGAATTCCAGGGCGTGCCACTCGGCCCTGACGTCTACGCCGGGGGCTGCTGGTACGGTCCGGACAAGTGGCGCGACGCCCTCCGCTTCTACGCCGAGTGGGCCCCGACCATCCCCGATGAGCTGACCACCATCGTCACCTGGCTCACGCCGATGGAGCACTGGGACGTGCCCGAGCGCTTCAAGGGCCGGCCGATCCTGGCGCTCACGTGGTGCTGGGCCGGGCGCGACATGGCTGCTGGGGAACGCGCGGTGGAGGACCTGCTGCGAGCTGACCCGGACGAGGTGCTGGCCGGCTCCACGCCCTGGCTCGAGCTGCAGACCAGCGCGGACGATCTCTTCCCCAAGGGCGCCAGGGCCTACTTCAAGTCGACCTACTTCGACGAATTCAGCGATGAGGTCATCGAGGCCCTGGCCCAGCACTCGCTGAAGCGCCGGTCGCCGGTCGCGGGTACCGACATCCACCAGTTGGGTGGAGCCTTCGGGCGCGTTGCCGAGGGCGCCACCGCCTTCGGCAACCGAGACGCGAACTACATCCTCAACGTCTGGGGTGTCTGGCGTGATGCGGCCGATGACGCGGCCGAGATCGCCTGGGTGCGCGCCTTCTGGGAGGCCATGCAACCGCACGCACGAGGCGGCCACTACACCAACTTCCTGGGCGCGGAAGAGGGCGAGGCTGCTCAGGCCCAGGCGCGTGCCTCGTATCCGACCGAGACATGGGAACGCCTGGTGGCGCTCAAGGACGAATGGGATCCGGGCAACCTCTTCCGCCTGAACCACAACATCCCGCCGAGCCGGGCCCGGGCGGCCGGAGCGGGCAGCGCCTAAGAAGCGGCCACCGCGGTCGCTCCGGGCACGAACGAGGCCACGTCCGAGAGCAGTCGTCGCAACGTCGCCACCGGCGCCCAGGCTGACGGTTCGGCCCGTTCCAGGGCCACGATCCGACGGGAGCTCATCGGCACGTCGGCCAGGCCGACCGAGGCCAGCCGACCGGCCTCGATCTCCGGCGCGGCCGCGGTCGAGGGCAGGAAGGCTACGCCCAGGCCTCGTGCCACGAGCCGCCTGGCGGTGTCGACGCTGTCGACTTCGATGACGCCGTAGGGCGTCACTCCGGCATCCTTGAGCAACGACTGCGCGGCGTCGTAGTCGTCCGAGCCGCGGTCGTAGAAGACAAGCGTGGCATCGGCCAGGCGCGCCAGGGGGATGGGGCCCTCAGCCACGAAGGGGTGCTCCGGCCGGGCCACGAGCATCGAGACCTCGGTGTACAGGGGCGTGACCCGCAGACGCGGATCCCGCGATGGCGCCGCCTCCCGGATGAGCCCGAGCTGTGCGGTACCGAAGGCGACCAGCTCCACGATCCGCTCAGGGTGTCCGGTGTGGACGTAGAGGTGGACGCCGGGGTGGTAGCGCCGGAAGCGTGCCACCAGCTCCGGCACGACCGAGGCGTTGATGGTGGAGGCTGCGGCGATCACCAGCTCCCCGTCGTCACCCTGCTCCACCTGGCTCACGGCCGACCGCCCCGCCTCGATGGCCTCCATGGCGCGCTCCGCATGCGGCACCAGTGCCCGGCCCGCGAGCGTCAGCCGGACGCCGCGCTTGGTGCGCTCGAAGAGGCGCGCCCCGAGCTCGTCTTCCAGGGCCACGATACGCGCCGACAGCGCCGGCTGACCAAGGTGCAGGGAGCGCGCCGCAGCACGCATCGAGCCGAGCCGGGCTACTTCGAGGAAGGCTTCGAGGCGAGGAATGTCCATGATGATCGAGCTCCAGTCCGGCCCGTCCACGGGGCAAGAGGTGAACGGTCCAATCGATCACTAGAGTCGCACAATTCGATTGGACAGTCCACGAGACCGCCCTTACCTTGTGAGCGAAGGCAGGTCCGGGGCCTACCCATCGCCCAGGCTTCACCCGTCACCCGAGGAGATACCGATGACCGCGACCAGCGCGACCACCGGTCGGCCAGGCCAGAGCGCAGCCCCTCGCGACCATCGCATGATCGATCCGCGTGGGCATCGCTTCGGTGCCGCCCTCTCGGTCGTCATCCTGAGCGCCGGCTTTCTCCTGGGCGCTCCCATCACGGTCGCCTTCCTGGCGGTGGCGCTCGGCATCAGCGCGTTCTTCGGGACGAGGTACTCCATCCTCGGCCGACCCTGGCCCGTCTTCCGCAAGGTCCTCCGTATCGCCCCGCCGAGGGAGTTGGAGCACGAACTCCCGCCGCGCTTCGCACAGGCCCTCGGCTTCATCGGCTTCTCCGCCGCGACAGTCCTCTTCCTCCTTGGTCTGCCGGCAGTGGGCTGGGTCGTAGCAGCCGCGGTCGGGGCACTGCAAGCCGTCCTCGCGGCGAGCGGGTATTGCCTCGGCTGCCGGCTCTACTTCCTCAAGTGGTGGGTCCCGGCCCAGTTCCAGAAGCTGACCAGGCGCACGACGCTCGCGTAGACCATAGGCATCGGCCTCGGGCGGCCGATCTGCGTTCGAAGACGGGGTCCGACGTTTCTCCCCCTGACGCCGGACCCCGTCACCCCGTAACCCCGTTGGTCCAGGCAGCTTCCTGAGCGTGACCTCGACCACGTCCTCCGGTCCCCCGGCTATCGGAAGCTCTGGTCGGGCGGGACCATCGGGCGCTTGCGCCGGGACCTCTGTGCGGGCACGCTAGACGCTCCACCGCCAGCGAGGTGCCTGCATGCCTGAACTCCGAGGACCGACTTCCAAGATCGAGCTCCGCGTGCTGCGGAGCCGTCGCACCGCCAGCGTGCGCGAGGAGGTCCCGCAGAGCCAACTGTCCCAAGCCATCGGACGCATGCTTCACACCGTCAACGAGGCACTCCAGAGGCAGGGCGTGGTGCCAGAGGGCGGCCCCTTCGCTCGCTACCACTCTCTCGGCGACACCGTGGATATCGAGGCGGGCGTGCGGGTGGCCGCCCCTATCGCACCCGACGGCGTGGTCAAGCCCAGCGAGCTACCCGGCGGCCCGGCCGCCATCGCGGTCCACGCTGGTCCCTACGAGACGCTCGGCGCCACGTACGACGCGATGCGGCGATGGCTCGAGGCGAGCACCAGCCACACTGCCAACGGCGGGCCCTGGGAGCTCTACATCACCGACCCATCGGCCGAACCCGACCCCGGCAAGTGGCTCACCGAGATCATCTTTCCGCTGAAGGCCCTCGACGCCACGGCCATCTAGAGGCATCCCCCAAGACCTCCGAAGCCGGCGGAACCGCTCGGCCCCAAGCGACGTCTACGTTCTGCGGGGCGGCGACGTCCACCGTCGCCCGGTCCCGCCCTAGCGATCAACGACACCCGGAGGAACGATCACGGTGAACTACTCCCTCTCCCTCTCGCACCCCAAGCTGCGCTGGCTCTCGGGCGGACTCGCCGTCGGCCTGCTCGCCGCCGCCTTGATGGCCCCGGCGGTCGCCACGGCCCAGACTCCGACCGACTCCGACGACACAGTGCGCACGATCAGCGTCAACGGCACCGGCCGCGTGAAGGCCGAACCCGACGTCGCAGACATCAGCCTCGGCGTGACCACGCAGGGCATGGAGGCGGCTGAGGCTGCGGGCAAGGCGGCCGAGGCCATGGACTCGATGATCAAGGCCCTGCTCGAGATGGGCATCGCCGAGGCCGACATCCAGACCACGAACCTCAGCCTGAACCCGCGCTACGACTGGACCAAGGAGCCGGCGCCGATCGTGGGCTGGGAAGCCAACAACATGGTCAGCGTGACCATCCGCGACATCGACTCGGTGGGAGCTGTGGTCGACACCGCGACCGACAACGGCGCCACCAACGTGAACGGCATCAGCTTCCGGGTCGAGGACCCGACCGGGGCCCAGTCTACGGCCCGCAGCGCCGCTGTCGCCGACGCGGAGGCCAAGGCCACCCAGCTGGCGGCCGACGCCGGCGTCGCCATCATCGGTGTCGTCAGCATCAGCGAGTCGGGCGGCCAGGGGCCGCAGCCGATCTACCTGGCCCGGGAGGAGATGGCCTTCGCTGCCGACGCGGCCGCCTCCACGCCGGTGCTGCCGGGCGAGGTCGAGCTCTCGGTCAACGTCTTCATCCAGTACGAGATCGAATAGGCGACCCTGCACAGGGCGACGCCTGCCTGTCGCCGACACCGCCACCCACGAGGGCCGGGCACGATCCCGGCCCTCTCCTCTACCCTGCACCAATGCGAGTCGCCGTCTTCTCGGCCAAGCCCTACGACCGGCAGTACCTCGCTGCCGCGGCCCAAGGCTCGGGCCATCAGCTCGACTTCTTCGAGGCCAAGCTCAACTGTGACCACGTGCCGCTCGCGGCCGGCTATGACGCGGTCTGCGCCTTCGTCCACGATGAGTTGGACGGCGAGGTGCTGCGCGCCCTGGCCGAGGGCGGGACGCGTTTCGTGGCCCTCCGTGCGGCCGGGTTCAACAATGTCGATCTCGAGGTCGCACAGGAGGTCGGCATCCGAATCGGGCGCGTGCCGGCCTATTCGCCCTACGCGGTGGCCGAGCATTCGGTCGCTCTCATCCTCAGCCTCGTGCGACGGACGAACCGGGCCTACAACCGGGTTCGCGATGGCAACTTCGCGCTCGATGGGCTGCTCGGCTACGACCTGCACGGCCGCTGCGTGGGGGTGGTCGGGACCGGCCGCATCGGGACCGTGTTCGCCACCATCATGTCGGGCTTTGGCTGCCGGCTGATTGCCTACGATCCGTATCCCAACGAGACCGTGCGCGACCTGGGCGCGAGGTACGTGGACCTGCCGGAGCTCTTCGCCGAGGCGGACATCATCGCCCTCCACGCCCCGCTCACGCCGGAGACGCACCACCTCGTGAACCGCCAGTCCCTGGCGCTGGTGAAGCCGGGCGTGATGATCGTCAACACCAGCCGCGGCGGACTCATCGACACTGAGGCAGCCATCGAGGCGCTCAAGGACGGGCGGCTCGGCTATCTCGGCCTGGACGTCTACGAGGAAGAGGACGCCATCGGCTTCTTCGAGGACCAGAGCGCTTCGATCATCCAGGACGACACCTTCGCCCGGCTGCTGACGTTCCCCAACGTGCTCATCACCGCCCACCAGGGCTTCTTCACGGCCGACGCACTCGCGAACATCGCCGACACGACCATCGCCAATCTCACTGCCTTCGAGCAGGATGGGGCGCCGCTGCACGAGGTCTCGGCCGACTCGACAGGGTAGCGGGGCGACGGGGCGCGGCTGCTCACCCCACGAGCGATCCCGACCACCCGAGGACCCCACACGCAGGTCTTGCTCGCGCCGCGAGAAGGACCGCCAATACTGCTCACCCCATGAGCGGAACCTGCGGATCCCGACCCCGGGGCGTCGCGTTCGCTCACCTCATGAGCAGCGACGCGCTCAGGCTGCCGTGGTGGGGTCAGGCTGCCGTGGCGGGGTCAGGCTGCCGTGGTGGGGTCAGGCTGCCGTGGTGGGGTCAGGCTGCCGTGGCGGGGTCAGGCTGCCGTGGCGGGGTCAAGCTGAGCAGCGACGCGCGCTGCTGCGCAGGTCGCCCGGCAGTCGAGCTCGTCGTGGTGCAGCAGCCTGGGCCAGCTGACCTTGGCTTCAGCCACGCGGGCTCACGAGCGGCTGACAGGAATCGTCAAGACACTCGGTCCCGCGCCCGCCATGCTGTGGCCATGGACGCCGATCTGCTGCCCGTCCTGGTGCACATCCAGGCGGGCCTCGGTTCGGACCTCAGTACTGCCGCCATCGCGCGGCGGGCGGGCATGTCCGAGTCGACCCTCCACCGTCGCATCGTGGACGCCACCGGTGAGACACCCCGGCGCCATGTCGAGCGGCTACGCCTCGAGCGGGCCGCCTCCCAGCTGATGCTGCGGCAGAGCACCATCCTCGAGGTCGCGCTCGACAACGGATACGCCTCCCACGAGGTCTTCGGCCGCGCTTTCGGCCGCCACTTCGGCGTGTCCCCCAGCGAGTGGCGTGAGCGGCAGGTGGCGGGCGGGCTCGGCGAGAACGCCCGCAAGCCCGGCCTGTCGGAGGCCATCGAGGGCGCTGCGATCTCAACCACGCGGGTGACCGAGCTGCGGCCCATCCGAGTGGCATTCCTGCGACACACGGGGCCCTACGACGAGGTCGACGGTGGCTTGTGGGGGCGCACCCGTGACCGACTCGCGGAGCTCGGCCTCTCTACCGATGGCTTGCCCCTGGGCATCGCCCAGGATCCACCACACATCACGCCACCGGAGCACCTGCGCTTCGATGCCGGCTGGACCATCGACGAGGACCTGCCGCCCGAGTGCGGCCTGGGCCAGCAGACGGTCGGCGGCGGCACCTACGCCTTCACCACCTACGTCGGCCCCTTCGGTCGGATCGGCCATGCGTACGAGCTCATCGGCGAGCGTCTCATGGCCCATCCCGAGATGATCGTCTTCGGCGCGTCGGTCGAGTGGTATCGGACCGGCTCCATCGACGAGGAGACCTACCTCAACCAGGTCGACATCTCCTTCCCGGTCAAGGCACGTGCAGGCAGCCCACGGGTGTTCGAGTGAGCCCGTGGTCGCCTCGAACCAAGCATCCACTCGCATCGTCCTGAAAGGGGGATCCATGTCCGAGTTCGAGTTCCGTGCCGTTCCCCGGCAAGACACCGCGGTGGTCAAGGTCACGACCTCCACCGAGAAGATCGGCGAGACCATGGGCTTGGCCTTCGGCACGGTCTTCGCGGCCGTGAGCAAGGCCGGTGCCACACCCGTGGGCCCGGCCATCTGCAAGTACACCGCGTTCAGCGCCGACAGCGTCACCTACGAGGCCGGCGTGCCCGTGGCAGCCCCGTTCGCCGGCGACGGCGAGGTCGTGGCTGGCGAGATCGGCGGGTGCACCGCGGCTGTGGGCCTGCATGTCGGCCCATACGACAAGCTCGTCGAGACATACGGCCAGATGCAGGCGTGGCTGGAGGGCCAGGGCAAGAAGCCGTCCGCGATCATGTGGGAGTCCTACCTCGACGACCCGGACGCCACCCCGTCCGAGCAGCTGCGGACCGAGATCTACTGGCCAGCCGAGGAGGAGTGATGTCCGAGTTCGAGATCCGCCAGACCAGCGAACAGCCCACGGCGGCCATCAGGATGACGCGGCCGAGGTCGCAGATCGGTCCGGCCATGGGCGAGGCCTTCCCCAAGATCTACCACGCGGTCGTGTCATCCGGCGTCGAGCCCGCGGGCGAGCCGCTCGCTCGCTACTTCGACATGGATGACGACGCCCCCACCTTCGAGTGCGCCATCCCGGTTTCCGGTCCGTTCACCACTTCAGGCGAGGTCCAGCCGAGCTCGGTCGGCGGTGGCGAGGCTGCATTCGCCGTCCATGTCGGTCCGTACGACACGATCAGCCAGACCTGGGAGGCGCTCATGGCCTGGGTCACCGAGCAGGGCAGGACGCCGGCCGGTCCCTTCTGGGAGCGCTACATCGATGACCCCGAGGAGGTCGACGCCTCCGCGCTGCACACCGAGCTCTACATCCCGGTGAGCGAGGGCGCCTAGCTACCCGGTCGCCAGCTCTGCAGCCGCCTCGTCGGGCAGGAGGAACCAGCGTAGACCCTCGAAGTCGCCGCCGACCACCAGGTCGGTGGCGGCTTGGGGTGTCTCGGCGGGAGCCGGTGGATCGGCAAACAGGCCCCGCGCCTCGTCCAGGTAGGCTGCGAGGGCACTTTCAGGCTGGTGGCGGCGGTGCTGCTGGTAGGCCATGCCGTCGGCGATGTAGCGGATGTCCCGCAACGACAGCGGGGCCTCCGCCTGGCGTCCGACGTGGTGCCACAGACCGGTAGCTGGGTCATGGCGGTAGTGCGGCAGGAGGCGCCAGCCTTCGCGCGCGGTGAGCTCGACCGCGTCGAGGATGTAGTGGAAGACGGTCTCGCCGATGAAGTAGTTGAAGTTCACCCGGACCCAGCCGGGCTTGATGCCCTCGCAGCCGCGGCCGATCTCGCGCTCGAACTCGTGGCTGGTCTCGATGTCGATGCCCAGCAGCCGGTGCCCGTACGGCCCGGCACACGAGCAGCCGCCGCGCGACTGGATGCCGAAGAGGTCGTTGAGCAGCGCGACCACGTAGTTGTGGTGCAGGTAGCGCGTCCCATGGCGGACCGTGAAACTGACGATCGACAGCCGCGGCTGGTCCAGCCGGCCGAGCACCTCGAGGCCGGGTGCAGCACTCCAGCGCTCCAGGGCGCGATCGATGTAGTCCTCTTCCTTGACGCGGATGGCCTCGGCGCCCACAGCGTCCTTGAGCCCGAAGACGAGCCCGGCGCGGATGGACTCGATGATGGCGGGAGTGCCGCCTTCCTCGCGATGCTCAGGGTCGTCGAGATAGCGGTGATCGTCGGTGTTGACGTAGGCCACGGTGCCGCCGCCGGGCACCACCGGCACCGAGTTGGTCAGCAGTGCCCTGCGCACGATCAGCAGGCCGGGCGTGCCGGGTCCGCCGATGAACTTGTGCGGTGAGATGAACATCGCGTCCTTGTAGTCGAGACCGGCGTCGGCGCTGTCGCCGTCCTCGTTCGGCCGACGTGGTGCCACGTCGAGGTCCACGTACGGCGCCGCCGCCCCGTAGTCCCACAAGGCCAGCGCGCCGCGACGATGGAGCAGCACCGAGATGCCACGCGTGTCGCTCTTGATGCCGGTGACGTTCGATGCCGCCGAGAACGAACCGATGAGCAGCGGCCGACCGGCGTGTCGCTCGAGCTCCTCGGTCAGCTGGGACTGGTCGATATGGCCGTCGCGGTCCTCGCGGATGGTGACGACGTCGGCGATCGACTCGCGCCACGGCAGCTCGTTGGAGTGGTGTTCGTAGGGGCCGATGAAGACGACCGGCCGCTCGTCGGCGGGAATGTGTGCTGACAGACCGTAGCGGGCATCCAGGTCGGCGGGGATGCGCAGGTTGAGGACGCCGATGAGCTTGTCCACCGCAGCCGTGGAGCCGGACCCGCAGAAGATGATCGCGTACTCGTCGCGGTCGGCCCGGCAGGCGTCGCGGATGATGTCGCGCGCGTCCTCGCGGAAGCGCGTCGTCTGCAGGCCGGTGCCGCTGGACTCGGTATGGGTGTTGGCGTACAGCGGCATGACCTGCTCGCGGATGTAGTCCTCGATGAAGGCCAGGCTGCGGCCCGAGGCGGTGTAGTCGGCGTAGGTCAGCCGGCGGATCCCGAAGGGGCCGCTGAAGGCCTCGTCGCCGCCGATGACGCCGGCCCGGATGAGCCCGAGCAGCTCCTCGGGCTCGGCATCGCGGCGTGGGCTTGCGGGCGGCAAGGTGCTGGGCTGCTGCATGGCTGGCCCATGCTAGCGGTGCCCCGCCCTCGCCGCCCGCGACCGGCTTCACCAGCTGGCTGAAGGCGTCGAGGTCCCCGTCTCGCGCTCGCACAACGAGCGCTCGTTGCATCGATGTCACCGCTTCGGCGCGGGGACCCTCCCCGCGCTCACACACCCTGGGCGATCGGGCCCCTGTGTTCCTATCCCACGAGCTTGATCTTGTCGGCGATGCGCCCGAACGTCGCGGCCAGCAGGCGCTAACCTGCCCCGCACGCCCACCTCGCTACGCCCACGGAGAGCGCATGGACTTCCTGCTGGACCCACAGATCTGGATCGCGCTGCTGACGCTGACGGCGCTCGAGATCGTCCTCGGCATCGACAACATCGTCTTCATCTCCATCCTCGCCAACAAGCTGCCCGTGGAGCAGCGCGACAACGCCCGGCGCGTGGGCATCGTGGCGGCCATGGGTATGCGCATCCTGCTGCTCCTGGGCATCAGCTGGGTGGTGACGCTGACCGAGCCGTTGTTCGAGCTGTTCGGCCATGAGTTCAGCGGCCGAGACCTCATCCTCATCGGCGGCGGCCTCTTCCTCCTGGCCAAGGCCACGTGGGAGATCCACGGCCGCATGGAGGGCGACGACCACGTCCGCGATGCCGGCAAGGTGACCTCCTTCTGGAGCGTCATCGTGCAGATCATGCTGCTCGACATCATCTTCAGCCTGGACTCGGTCATCACCGCAGTGGGCATGGTCAACGAGGTCATGGTCATGATCGCCGCGGTCGTCATCTCGGTCATCGTGATGCTGGCGGCCTCCGGCTACATCACCAGGGTCATCGACCAGCACCCGACGCTGAAGATGCTGGCGCTGGCGTTCCTGCTGCTTATCGGCTTCACGCTCGTGGCCGACGGCCTGGGCCAGCACATCGACAAGGGCTACGTCTACGCGGCCATGGGCTTCGCGGTCTTCGTCGAGATCCTCAACATCCGCCGTTCATCGAACACGGCCAAGCCGTTGCAGATGCACGACCCGTACCACGAGCTGGGCGAGCCCAGGGCGGTGGCAGAGCAGGGCGAGACGCCTCCGTCCTGATCCCGCTGGGACAACGCGGGCCTGATGTCCTGATCGCCGATGAAGGGCAGGTCGATCTGCGGGATCTAGACCGTACGCGCGGCGTCGTTGAGGATGAGTGCGAGCGCGACGATGACGCCGGCCAGCAGGTACTTCGCCGCGAATGAAGCCGCCAGGTAGCGCGCGAAGCCGAAGCGCATGAGCCCGCCGAGGAAGGCCGCGGCCGTGCCCATCGGCGACGGTGCGAAGCAGAGCAGGAACATCCCGCCGGTGCCCCGCTTCTCGATGACCGGCCGAGCCCGGTCCTGTGCCTTCTTGAGTGACGACGAGAAGCGCTTCTTGAAGCGTCCCAGGGTCGAGGTCGTCTGAGGGGACGAGTCCTCTGTCGCGGCATCAGCCGGCGCGTCTGTTGAGCCAGCGGTCCCGGTCATGGCTGCGACCGCCTCGGCATCGAGTGCGGCCCCCGGCGAGAAATCGACCACGTCCTCGCCGAGCATGCCCGTGTCCTCCGCCAGCTTCTCGGCGCCGGCCGTGTCACCCTGGGCGTAGGACTGGGCCGTGCGCGCACCAGCGATGTAGTAGCTGGCCAGCCCCAGGGCCATGGCGGCACCAGCCACGCCGAAGACCTCCCAGGAGGGCAACACCACCGACTGCTGGAAGATCGATCAGGAGGCCGATGAAGCGCGCACCCGGGATGGGCACGAGCGCACCGCCGTTGCCGATCCAGTTGACCAGGAAGAGCCCGATCAGGGCCACCACGTCGATCCCGTCGAAGACGATCTGGAGGAACTTGATGGAGGAGAGCACCACGGCAGCAAAGACCGCGATGAGGATGATGACGATGCTGATGAGTACGCGGGATTCGGTCGAGATCCAGCCGTAGAACCAGGCCTGGGCTCGGAGCAAGAAGGTCGGAGCCTGGTCGCCCTCGTGGATGGGCCTGCGGCGGCTGTCTTCATCGAGGTCCGCAGCCTGCCCGGTCCGAGTCGCGGACACCACGGGTGGCTTGGATCAGCCGAGCCGGGCTCGGCGCTCAGGTAGGGCACGATACGACGATGCTAGCGCGCCGCGCCAAGCCTGAGGGCCGGGTGCTCGACAGTGTGGGCTACCGGGTCGCATCATTCGCTCTCGTGCGGTCCTTCCCGTGACCGCCGACACACGCCTTGAAAGGACACGATGCTTCGACTCGGATACAAGGCTTCGGCCGAACAGTTCGGCCCCCGTCAGCTCCTTGACTTCGCCATCGCGGCAGAGTCACATGGGTTCGACTCCGTCTGGACCAGCGACCATTACCAGCCCTGGCGCCACACCGACGGTCATGCCCCGAATGCGCTCGCCTGGCTGGGTGCGGCCGCGGCGTCGACCTCACGCGTGGTGCTCGGCACGAGCGTTCTCACGCCGAGCCTGCGCTACAACCCCGCGGTCGTGGCCCAGGCCTTCGCGACCCTCGGCTGCCTGGCGCCGGGCAGGGTGGTACTCGGCGTGGGCACCGGTGAATCGCTCAACGAGGTCGTGGTCGGAGCCGAGTGGCCCGACCAGAAGGAGCGCTTCCGCCGGCTGAAGGAGTCGGTGTTGCTCATCCAGCAGTTGTTCCGCGAGGACTTCGTCAACTTCGAGGGCGAGTTCTACACGACGCACAACGCCACCGTCTATGACAAGCCGACCGATCCCGTACCGGTCTACATCGCTGGCTCTGGTCCTGCGGCCTCACGCCTGGCCGGGCGTATCGGGGAGGGCTACATCGCGACCTCCGGCAAGGCCAGCGAGCTGTACACCGAGACACTGCTGCCGGCCGTGGCCGAGGGTCTCTCGAGAGGGGGCCGGGGTGAAGGCGATATCAGCCGCATGATCGAGATGAAGGTCAGCTTCGACACCGATCGCGCCCGGGCCATGGAGGAGACCAAGATCTGGGCCGCTCTGGCACTCTCCGCAGAGCAGAAGATGGGTATCGAGGATCCACGCGAGATGGAGCGGCTGGCGAAGACCGTGGAGGACGTGGCCCACCGCCGCTGGCTGGTGTCAGACGATGTCGAGGAGCACATCGAGCAGATCCGCCCGTATGTCGAGTGGGGCTTCGACCACCTTGTCTTCCACTTCCCCGGTGACGACCAGGACCGGGCCATGGCTCTCTACGCCGAGCGTGTCCTGCCGGAGCTGCGCCGCCGCTTCGGCTGAGCCCGGCGCCCGATGGCCGCGCGCTACTCGTCGGGCGGGATGACACCCTTGCGCAGCATGAAGCAGCCGTAAAAGCGGCGTTCGCCGGTCTGCACGACCGCGTACGCCTGCTTGGCCACGTCGTAGAAGTCGAAGCGTTCGATGCTGATCATCGGCCGTGACCGACCCTCGGCCGAGTCGATCTCAGCCTGCACCTCAGTCATCACGGGCTCGATCTTGTCGGGGTCGCCCACCACCTCCATGCGACCGGCGAAATCATCGACGAACGTGTCGAGGGGCAGCACCGAGAGGATGGCCTTGGCGGCCTCGGCAGAGGTCAGGTTCTCCATCCGCAGCAGGCGGCCGATGGTCGTCTGGCGGGCGATGGTGTCGGCCGGGAAGTTGGTGTCGCTGATGATGATGGTGTCGCCGTGGCCCATCGCGCGCAGCGCGCCCAGCACGTCAGCGTTCAGTCGGTTGTCGATCCCCTTGAGCATGAGTCTCCTCCCCGGTGCTTCGAAACGCAGTGTGTTTGGGCATCATCATACGGGCGGCTTCGCCCGTCACATCGGCCTTCGCGGTGTGCTCATCGTGGCCGGCCAGGCGGGGCGCCTGCGTCGGCTGACGGACGTGCCGCAGACCACCATCAGCTCCGCGTATGTTCAGTCCCGCGTGGCGCGAACCCGGTCCATGAAGTCTCGCGCGCGCTCGGGGTCCACGGGCAGCCAGGTGTCACCGTCGACCTTGAGAGCAGAGCCCACGATGACGCCGTCGGCCACCTCCAGGACAGCGGCCACGGTGTCGTGCCTGACGCCGGTGTTGGCCAGCACCGGGACATCGGGCAGGACGTCCTTGACCGCCTCGAGGTCGCTCATGGCGGCGGGTTCGCCGGTGATGGGCCCGGACACGAGCACGGCGTCGGGGATGGAGGACACGACGGCCGACCGCGCCCGGTCGGGCAGGCTGCGGCGGTCGAGCGAATCGGCGAACTCGGCAGAGATGTTGTAGAGCTTGACGACCCCGTCGGCACCGAGACGGCGGCCGTAACGCAGGGCGGCGCCGGCATCCGGGTTCCAGGGACCCATGTCCGAGGCGTAGGTGCCGGTGAAGATCTCGCGCACGAAGCTGGCCCCCGTCGCGGCGGCCAGTGCGATGGTGGAGCGCGGGTCCCACAGCACGTTGACCCCGTAGGGCACGCGGATCTCATCGCGGACCCGGCCGATGACATAGGCCATCGCGGCCGTCGCGGCCACGTCTACCGCGAGCTCGTAGGGCCGGTCGTGCTCGTTACCGAACATGACCGCGTCGACTCCCGCGGCCTGTAGTGCATCGAGGTCCGCCCGGGCGTCCTCGATGAGCCCGTCGACACCACGATCGGCGTCGTACAGGGGCGCGCCCGGGGTGGCCCCGATGTGCACCATGGCGATGATCGGCTTGATGTCGCCGAAGAGCTGACGGTATCGGGTCATGGACCCTCCCTTGAGCAGGGTCGAGGGCGACCGGGACCCTGCCATTCACTGGCTGCTGTGGGGCCTCCAATGGTACGACCGGCGAGTTGGTCGACGCTGGACATCGGGGATCCTGGGCCACCCACCGACCAGCGTTGGAGGCGCTCAACCCGCGTCGAGCGCCTCCAGGACAGGTGCCAGCGACTCCACGCCGGCCAGCGTGACCGGGTCGATGACGAGTTGCACGTGGGCAACGCCCTGCGCCGCGAAGTCCCGCAGCACAGCCGCGATCTCCGCCGGCGTTCCCTCGATGGGCGGCACGTCGGTGACCCGCTGCTGCTGAGCGCCCGGCAGGCGGACATAGACCGCCACGGTCCGCTCGACCTCCGCCGGATCGCGGCCGACCTCACGGCAGGCTGCATCGACGAGCTCACGCTGTCCGGCCAGCCCGCCGGCGGCGTTGCCGTAGGTCAGGAACCACGCGTTCCACTGATCGGCCCAGGGCATGGTGATGCGCAGCATGCGTGGCCCGCTGGAGCCGACGAGCAGCGGCGGACCCTGCGCACGTGGCCCTCGCGGTAGCAGCTCACAGTCACGCAGCGTGTAGTAGCGCCCGTCGAAGTCGATCCGCCCCTCGCGGAGCAAGGTGCGGATGATGGCGAAGGCTTCCTCGAAGCGGGAGATGCGGTGGTCGAAGGGAAAGCCGAAGGCCGCGTATTCGAGCTCGTTCCAGCCGGCGCCAAGACCCACGATCAGCCGTCCCCCACTGATCTCGTCGACGGTCGCGGCCATCTTGGCCAGCACGCCCGGCTCGTGGAACGAGGTCGAGGCCACCAGCGGACCGATCTCCACCCGCGAGGTCACGGCCGCGATGGCTGCCAGCTGGGTCCAGGCCTCCCATGGTCCGCGGGCCCGGTCGGCGTGGCGGTAGAGATAGTGGTCACCGACCCAGACCGAGTCGAGTCCGACGTCCTCGGCCAGGCGAGCCATCTCGGCCAGCTCGGTCCAGCGCGGCTCGTACTCGATCTCTGGCAGCTGCACGCCCACCTTCAGCGGCCTGGCCATCGGCTCCCTCCCGTTCATGACACCGTGGTGACGGTTCGGTGACGGGAGCCGCACCAAACGTAGCCCGCGTCACATTCTCGTCGTCGGCGCCAGCATAGGCTGCTGGGCATGAACCGCACCGGCATCGTCGCCTCCGTCGCTTCCCTCGGGCTGGTGGCCGCGGTCGCGCTCCCTTCCCTCACCACCTCCCCCAGCCCGGTCCTGGCGCAGGAGTCCGAGTCCGCCGGCGAGTTCGTGCCGCAGCGCCCGGACCAGATCGAGGATCCCGGCACTCCCCGCTTCAACACGGGCGGCTGGTCCACGAACTTCGAGATCAGCGCAGTCCCGTTCGACGAGATCTTCTCTGGGGGCCCGCCCAAGGACGGCATCCCCGCCATCAACGACCCACGGTTCGAGTCCATCGAGGACGCCCGTGACTGGCTCAGCGGCGAGAGCCCGGTCATCTCGCTCGAGATCGATGGCGACGCACGTGCCTACCCGCTGGCCATCCTGACCTGGCACGAGATCGCCAACGACGTCGTCGGCGACACGCCGCTGCTGGTCACCTTCTGCCCGTTGTGTCACACGGCGCTGGCCTTCGAGCGCACGCTGGACGGCACGGTCCACGACTTCGGCGTCTCGGGCAACCTGCGGCTGTCGGACCTGGTCATGTATGACCGTCAGACCGAGACGTGGTGGCAGCAAGCCACGGGCAAGGGCATCGTCGGCGACCTCACCGGCGCCAGGCTCGAGTTCGTCCCCAGCCAGCTCATCGGCCTGGACCAGTTCGCCGAGGCCCATCCCGAGGGAGTGGTGCTCAGCCGGGACACCGGCTTCAGCCGTGACTACGGACGCAACCCCTACGTCGGCTACGACATCGCCGACCAGCAGCCGTTCCTCTTCGACGGCGTGACCGACGGCCGGCTCGCGCCCAAGGAGCGCGTGGTCACGCTGGGCGAGCAGGACAGTGAGTCGCCCATCTCCATCCCCTACAGCGAGCTGCGCCAGACCGGCTCGGTCAACCTCGAGTTCGAGGGTGCGCCGGTGGCCGCATTCTGGACACCCGGCGCCGTCTCCGCGCTCGATCAGGGCTACATCGACGATAGTGAGGACGTGGGCGGGACCGGCGTCTTCTCGGCCCTGGTGGACGGTGAGCGGCTGACCTTCGCCCGCGCCGGCGGCGAAGACGCACCCATCATCGACGAGCAGACCGGCAGCACCTGGGACATCACCGGGCGCGCGGTCGCGGGCCCCCTCGAGGGCGCGGTGCTCGAACCGGTCAGCCACGGCGACCACTTCTGGTTCGCCTGGGCCGCCTTCGTCCCCCACACCAGTATCTGGACCACCGACGGCGTCCTCAGCCTCGGCGGTGAGGAGTAGTGATATGACCGATACCACCATCCGTCCCTCTGCCCAGCCGAACGAATCGGTCTGGGACTACCCCCGGCCACCGTCGGTAGATCCTCCGACCGACGCGTCAGGGTCATCGTCGACGGCACCGTGGTGGCCGATAGCCGACGGGCTGTGCGCGTGCTGGAGACCTCGCACCCTCCCAGCTGGTACATCCCGGCTGAGGACGTGCGCATGGACCTGCTGCGTCCGACCAGCAGGCAGACCGCCTGCGAGTTCAAGGGTGAGGCCAGCTACTTCACCATCAGCGCCGGCGGACGCGAGCGCACAGACGCCGCGTGGACGTACCTGCGGCCGCTGTCCGGCTACGAGGGCATCACCGGTCACATCGCGTTCTACCCGGGTCGGGTCGATGAGGCCTGGGTCGATGACGAACGGGTCACACCCCAGGCCGGGGACTTCTACGGTGGCTGGATCACCTCCGAGATCGAGGGGCCTTTCAAGGGCGAGCCCGGCACCCGCGGCTGGTAGCGGTAGCGCTGCGGTGACCCGGCCCGGATCTGCGCGATCGACCCGACTGCGGTGGGCGATCGCACCAGACCCCACCGCACCGGTCGCGGGCTGGCCCCGCGGTAGGGGGTGCGGGCGTACCAAGGTGGGGTGGGCCGACCCAACGACGAGGTGCAGATTCGCTCCAGAACTTTCCATAGCGACGCCGTTCCACTGCACGGCCCTGATTGATGAGGAACCCCTCTCCCTCATGAATCGGGGGTGGGACAGGTGACGCGAAATCTTTGCCCGGTGGCAAGGTCGGCCCCCTCCTCCCGACCTCGCCGCCGGGCTTCTTCATGTCCGCCGGGGTGCTACCAGACGCGCGGGAAGAACCGCCGGGTACGGCGCATGTAGGTTCCGTAGGCTGGGTAACGCTCGGCCAGCCAGATCTCCTCGCGGCGAGACTTCAGCTCGAAGAACAGCGCCAGCACTCCCGCCAGCAGCAGCGTCAGCGGACTGGCGGCGACCAGGCCCCAGCCGAACGCGGTGGCCATGAGGCCACCGTAGATGGGGTGCCGGACGAGGCCGAAGACGCCGGACTCGACCAGCTCGGCGTCATCGCGAGGCCGCGGCACGGGAGTGAGGCTACGACCAAGGTCCACGATCCCCCGACCGAGCAGGGCCGCGCCGGCGACCATCAGGACCAGGCCGGCGAGCGAGGTGATCGACGCAGCCCGACCGTCCCAGGCATCACCGGCCAGGACGCCCGCCAGTGCCACCAGCGGCAGGAGCGTGAACTGCAGCACGACCCAGCCCTCTCCACGAGGTCCGAGGCTTGGTAGACCGGTCACGGGCGAGCGAGGGGCAGCTGCTGGAGGATCAGTCGACCACCTCGGGCACGCCGATGATGTTGTAGCCGCCGTCCACGTAGTGGATCTCGCCGGTGGTGCCGCGGCTCATGTCACTGCAGAGGTAGACCGCCGAGTTGCCCAGGTCGTCGATCGAGAGCGGCCGGCGCAGGGGTGAGATCTCCTCGAAGAGGCGGTACATCTTCTTGAAGCCGGACACGCCAGAGGCTGCCAGCGTGCGCACCGGCCCCGCGCTGATGGCGTTGACGCGGATGCCCTCCTTGCCCAGGTCGACCGCCAGGTAGCGCACGCAGGCCTCCAGCGAAGCCTTGGCCACGCCCATGACGTTGTAGTTGACGACCGCCTTCTCAGCGCCGTAGTAGCTAAGCGTGAGGATGGCCCCGCCGTCGCTCATGAGCGGACGAGCCTCGCGAGCAAGGGCCACCAGCGAGTAGGCCGAGACGTCGTGGGCCAGCGCGAAGCCCTCGCGCGATGTCCGGATGAACTCGCCTCCGAGCTCGTCCTTGTTGGCGAAGGCGACGGCGTGGACGAGGATGTCCAGCTTCCCGAACTCGTCCTTCCAGCGGGCGAACACGCGCTCGATGTCCTCATCCTTCTGGACGTCACAGGGCTCGACGAACGTCGCACCGAGCTGTGCGGCAAGGGGCTTGACGCGCTTCTCGAGGAGCATCTCGACCGAGGAGAAGCCGACCTCGGCTCCTTCGCGGTGGAGTGCCTTGGCGATCCCCCAGGCGATCGAGTGGTCATTGGCCAGCCCGAAGATCAGGGCGCGCTTGCCCTCCAGCAGACCCATGTGCGATGCATACCTCCCTGTGGCCGGCCTGTGACGGCGATGACCGACATGCAGTGGCGTCCCTAAGGATGCACCGGATGAGCGACACGCGCGACCTCCTGGCCCACCTGCCACCGAAAAGCCCTCACGCCGCCGGTCGAGGACCCGTCCGGGTCACTACCCCCCGACGAACGGGTGGTTCAGACGCCACCGGCCGGGACCGCACCATGCCTCTACGTTCGAGGGGTCACTGACCGGCGATGCTCGGAAGCCGCGATGGGGCCTCTCGTTCGTTCCTACGTTGGCTCGGTCGTCCTCGAGCGGGTGGCTGGTGACCCCGGTCAACCCCATCTGCTGGCGAAACCGTGGAGGTCCGATACCCTTAGGCCTGTGAGTCGTCTACCGGGGGGTTCCGTGTCGTCGATCCGGACGGCGGGTCGCCCTGTCGTCGCGCTCTTGAGCGTGGCGCTGCTGGGGGCGCTCCTGCCCGGGACCGTCATCGGCGCTGCCTCCGAGGCCCCGGCTGAGCCGAAGGGCCAGTCCTACATCGTGACCCTCTCGGTGGCCGATGCCGGCCGGGCTATCTCGCCCGCCAGCAAGAAGGGCCGCGACCGGCTCAAGCTGCGCGCCTCACGTACCAGGCAGAACACCAGGCGCCTGGAGGCAGAAGCCGGCTTCAAGGCCAAGCAGCGCTATGAGCACGCGGTCAGCGGGTTCGCCGCCACGCTGACGCCGGCCCAGGTCAAGAAGCTCAAGCGGGACGGCAAGGTCGCCCGCATCGACAAGGTACGCCGTGTCCGCCCCGCCGCCCAGGTCGTACCCAGCGGCATCAAGCGCGTGAAGGGGTCCGGCGAGAGCCCGGGGCCGGACATCGATGTCGACGTGGCCGTGCTCGACACCGGCATCGGACCCATCGGCAACGACGAGCTCAACATCGCCGGCGGGTTCAACTGCTCCGGCAGCGGAGGGCCCGATGATTGGGGCGACACGCTCGGTCACGGCACCCACGTGAGCGGCATCATCGGTGCCCGTGACAACGGCCTAGGCGTGGTGGGCGTGGCACCGGGTGCCCGCCTGTGGTCCGTACGCGTGTTCGAAGGCGCCTACGGCAGCACGGCCACCATCATGTGCGGGATCGACTGGGCCGTCGGCACGCTGAGCGACCCCGATCAACCCGATATCGAACTCATCAACATGAGCCTCGAGGGCGGCCGCGACTCCTTCGAGGAATCCTGTACGCCGAGCAACCCCGACGCGCTCCACCTCGCGGTCTGTGCGGCCTACGACGCCGGGATCACGATGGTCGCGGCGGCCGGCAACTACTCAGCCGACGCCCAGTACACGTTCCCCGCCGGCTACAACCAGGTCATCACCGTGGGTGCCATCTCCGACTTTGACGGCAGGAGTGGGGGGCTGGCCGCGCCCGACTGCGGCGGCTACAGCAGCGAGGTCGACGACACCTACGCCGGCTACAGCAACTACGGTTCGGACATCGACGTCCTCGCACCGGGCACATGCGTGCGCTCGCTCGACTACGACAACCCCTCGGGCAACGGCACCATGGTCATGACCGGCACTTCCATGGCTGCCCCACACGTGACCGGTGCCCTGGCGCGCTACCTCGACGGCCACGCCGATCCGGGCCCCGACCAGCTGCGCAAGATGGTGAGGGCGGCCGGCAGGCTCGACTGGGATGCGGACTCGGACCCGTCGTGGTCCGGCAACGACCTGAGCAAGGCGCCCGAGCGCCTGCTTGACGCGGCCATGCTGGCCGGCCCCCAGAAGCTCAGGACCTGGGTCTACCACACGGCGCTCAAGGCCCCCTTGACCATCACCAAGCGCTCGACCCGCGTCGATGTGCAGCGCGGGGGTGGCTACGCCGGGGATGTCGCGCTCAACCTCAACGGTCTGCCCGCGGCCGTGGGCGATGCCCAGTACGGGGACGACGTGCTCGAGGGCCTGGGCGAGCTGGGCACGAAGCTCGACCTGACGCTCAAGTTGAACGGTCCCGACGGGGTCTACGACCTCGGCGTGAAGGCCAACGGGTCGGGAGTCGATGCCTCCAGCACGATGCTGTCGTTGAAGGTGGACCGCACCGGGCCCAAGGTCAGGGGCCTGACCCCCAGGATCGTCGGTAGCCGCACCGCTATCGGCACCAAGCGTGCCACCAAGACGCAGCTGCGCTGGACGGTGACGGACAAGCTCAGCAACGTGGCCTGGGCGAGGTTGCAGCAGAAGGGCCCGAGCGGGGATTGGGTCAATCCCAGCCCGGCGGGCAACCGCAGCGCGATCGTCACCATCAAGCCCGGCAAGAAGTACGACTTCCGCGTCAAGGCCAAGGACACGCTCGGCAACGCCTCCCGCAGTGGCGTCCTGAGCGCCCGGCTCGTGGTCTACGACTCCAAGAACGGCGCATGGCGCGTGCCCTCGTCGCGCTGGACGACCAAGCCGCGATCGACCGCTCTGGGCGGCTCGATCCTGAAGGCCAGGGGCAAGACTGCCAGCACCCGCATCGTCGTCTCCGGCAAGGCCGTGGCGCTGGTCTCACCCATCGGCCCATCACGCGGCAAGCTGCGCGTGCGCATCGACGGCGGTTCCTGGGAGAACATCGACCTCGGCGCATCGAGCGATGCCGACCGGCGCGTGGTCTGGAGCCACAAGCTCTCGCCGGGCAAGCGCACCATCGAGGTCCAGGGCGTGAGCGGCAAGTCCGCGGTCGATGCGCTCTTCGTCATCCAGTAGCACGCGCTCGCTCGAGCGGCTCCGGTCCTAGCGTTCGACGACCCGCCGGTAGGCTGCCTCATACTCACGAGCCGGCAAACGCCACGAGTGGTCACGTGCCATGCCCTGTATCTGGATGTGTCGGAACCTCGGCCCGTCCTCCATGGCCGCGAAGGCGCGACGGACTGCCTCGAGCAGCGATATCGCATCGGCCGGCCCGAAGACGAAACCGGTGCCGCGATCGGGGTCCTCGTCGGCATCGACGACGGTGTCGGCCAGGCCACCGGCGGCCCGCACCACTGGCGGTGTGGCGTAGCGCATGGCGATGATCTGGCCCTGCCCGCAGGGCTCGAAGCGCGAGGGCATCAGGAACAGGTCGGAACCGGCATAGATGCGCCGGGCCTCATCCCGGTCGAAGCGCTCGAGCACGGCGATACGACCGGGATGCCGGGCAGCCGCCTCCACGAGCCCGGCCACCAGCTGTGCGTTGCCGGTGCCGAGGACGATAAGCCGGGCACCCATGGCCACCAGCTCCGGGGCCGCGGCGGTCACCAGGTCGAAGCCCTTCTGCGGATCCAGGCGGCCGATGACGCCGAGCAGTGGACCGTCCGGATCGAGTCCGTTGCGGGCCATCAAGTCGGCCCGGGTCAGAGCCTTGGGAGCCAGGTCCGAGGCGTCGTACGGCGCCACCAGCGTCGGATCGCTGGCCGGATCCCAGAGGCCGGTGTCGATGCCGTTGATGATGCCGATGTAGCGGTCGCCGCGGTCGCGCAGGGCATCATCGAGGCCAGCGCCGAACTCCGGCGTGAGCGACTCGCGCGCGTAGTTGGGGCTGACGGTATTGACGATGTCCGCCGCACCGATGGCCTCGCGCAGCAGATCGACACCATCCGGCTTGCCCACGCTCGCGGGCAGATCGAGCTGCCAAGCCAGCTCCCGCGGGGTCCAGCCGTGGTACGCGAGGTTGTGACAGGTCAGCATGGTGGCGGCCGCGGACAGCAGAGGATCGCCGCCGTAGCGGTGGCGCAGTGAGAGCAGGGCCGGGGCCGCTTGCCAGTCGTGGCCATGGATGACATCGACCGGCCGGGCCTCAGCCCGGATGGCCTCCAGGGCAGCCCGCCCCAGCAGGCTGAAACGGGCCGGATTGTCGGCGTAGTCGGCACTGCCGTCCATGTAGTAGCTCTCGCGATCGAAGGACGCGGGGTGTTGCACCAGCCTCAGCCGGTATCCATCCGCCTGTCCGCTCCACAGCTTCACCGTCTCGTGCCGCGCCTCCCCGTCCGGGCTGCCCACCGGCACCCGTACCTCGAGCGGCACGAGGTCGGCCGGTGGGGTCAGGCCGTGGTACCAGGGCAGGTAGACATCGACCTCGTGGCCAAGACCGGCCGGCCCGGGCAGGCCCAGCGCTCGGGACAGCGCGTCGACCACGTCGGCCAGTCCGCCGGTCTTGGCCCAGGGCTCGCACTCGGAAGCGACCATCGCGATGCGCATCGTGGAGGGCATGGTACGCGTTCAGGCGGCACTCCCTCCCGCCCTTGTGGTCGGGTCACGGTCCCGGCGCGCGGTCGCGCCAGCCGCTGTAGGCTATCGGCCGTCATGCCCATGCCTACCTCCGTCCCCACCTTGCCTGTCCCCGACCATCGTCTGCCCCCGGCACTCGAGGGTCTCACCCGACTCGCCTACAACATGTACTGGTCCTGGCACCCGGAGGTGCGCTCGCTCTTCGCGCGCGTCGACCGTCGGGTATGGCACCACTTCCGCAGTCCAGTGGCTGTGCTGCGGGTCCAGCGCGATTGGACCTCGTTGATCGAGGACCCTGACTTCATGGTCCAGTACCAGACGGTGGTGCGCGACTTCGACACCTACATGGCCAACGGGCGCGACCATTGGTTCGCGCGCCATCACGGCGACGAGCTCGATGGTCCAGTGGCCTACTTCTGCGCGGAGTATGGCCTGCAGGAGTCGCTGCCGATCTACTCGGGCGGCCTGGGCGTGCTCGCGGGCGATCACTGCAAGACCGCCTCCGACATGGCCCTGCCCTTCGTGGCGGTCGGCCTCTTCTACCGGCGCGGCTACTTCCGCCAGTCCATCGACGCTGACGGCCACCAGGAGCACGGGTACTTCAACCTTGACCCGGCCCGGCTGCCGCTGCTACGAGTCGTGGACCCGCTGGGTGAGCCGGCCATGGTCAGCGTGGAGCTGCCCGGCCGCACGGTGTACGCCGCCGTCTGGCTGGTTCAAGTCGGGCGCGTGCCGCTGCTGCTGCTCGACACCGACGTGCCCGAGAACGCCGAGAGTGACCGGCCCATCAGCCACATCCTCTACGTGCGCGGTCGCGAGATGCGCCTTCACCAGGAACTCATCCTGGGCGTCGGCGGCGTACGCGCGCTGCGCAAGCTGGGCATCTCCCCCGCGGTCTGGCATCTCAACGAGGGCCACTCCGCCTTCATGCTCGCCGAACAGGCCCGGGAGCGGGTGGCCAAGGGCGCCACGCTCGAGGAGGCCTTCGCGACCGTGCGCAAGACGGCCGTCTTCACCATCCACACGCCGGTGCCGGCGGGAAACGAGCGCTTCAGCGCCAAGCTGGTGCGACGGCTGACCGCGCCGGAGGCGAAAGCCGCAGGCCTCGATATCGACCGCATCCTGGAGATGGGCCTGGGCGTGGACGGCGACGTCGGCCAGTTCGATATGACCGCGTTCGCGCTGCGCAACACCATCAACGCCAATGGCGTGAGCCATCTTCACGGCCGCGTGGCCAACGAGACCTGGACGCCTATCACCGACCACCCCATCCTCGGCATCACCAATGGCGTCCATCCACCCACCTGGGTCGGGCGGCCGATGCGCAGGGTCCTCGAGGAGCTCGGAGGCAACCTCGACCACCAGGAGACCGAACGTGAGCAGGACCGCTTCTGGGAGCGCATGAACCTGGTCAGGGACGAGGAGCTCTGGCGTGCCCATCTGCAGCAGAAAGCGGCCCTGCAGGAGTACGCCCGCATCAGGCTGCGGCGGCAGCTCGCCCGACACGGCGAGGCGCCCGACACGCTCGCGGAGCTGAGTGACATCCTTGACCCGCAGGTGCTGACCATCGGCTTCGCCCGGCGCATGGCTACCTACAAGCGCGCGTCCCTGCTGTTCAGCGACGTCGAGCGCATCACGCGCATCATCACCGACGCTGAGCGGCCGGTGCAGCTGGTGTTCGCTGGCAAGGCCCATCCGGCCGACCGGCCCGGTCAGGGCGTCATCCAGACGATCTTCGAGCACAGCCGCTCGGCAGCCCTGCGCGGCCGGATATTCATCCTCGAGGACTACGACATGCGCGTCGGCCGGCACCTCGTCCAGGGCGTGGACGTGTGGCTGAACAACCCGCGCCGGCCGCTGGAGGCCTCGGGCACGAGCGGCCAGAAAGCGGCCATGAACGGCGTCATCAACCTGTCCATCCTCGACGGCTGGTGGGACGAGGGCTTCCACGGCGACAACGGTTGGGCCATCGGCGGCCGGGATTCCAACCCCGACGAGGGGGCCCAGGACTGGGCCGACGCCCAGGACCTCTACCGGCTGCTGGAAGAGGAGATCGTGCCGCTGTGGTACGACCGTGACGAGGACGGTGTGCCGCAGGGCTGGCTCGACCGCATGCGGCGCGCGGCGGGGACATCGCTGTGGGACTTCTCCACCACGCGCATGCTGGCCGAGTACGTCGAGCGCATGTACCTTCCGGCAGCCTCGGGCAGCTCGGGCACGACCGGCAGCTCGGGCACGACCGGCAGCTCGGGCACGACCGGCAGCTCGGGCACGACCGGCAGCTCGGGCACGACCGGTAGCTCGGGCACGACGCCGCCTGGTCAGCCGGGCACGACCGGCAGCTCGGGCACGACCGGCAGCTCGGGCACGACCGGCAGCTCGGGCACGACCGGCAGCTGAGGGGCGACGCCGCCTGGTCAGCCGGGCAGCTCCTCGCCAGTTCTTCGCGATCATTGCACGCGAAGTGCTCCGAAGGCCGACTCGAGCGCCGTGCGGCTCTGTCCCAGTGCCGGGCGCGGCATGGATGACGGTCTGCACCGGTCGGGCTATGCCCAGCCGAGCGTGGGATCCGCCGGGAATCAGTCCGGCATTCGCCACCGTGGCCGGGTCCGTTCAGCGATCGCGAAGAGTCGTCCTGCAATGGTCGTCCGGCGACGGATCGGTGGATCGGTGGATCGGTGACACACGTCAGCGGCGGCGCGGGTCCTCGGCAACGAGCCAGCGTGTCCAGCTGAAAGCGCGTTCGAAGCCAAGCCTGGTATAGACCGCCAGCGCCGCGTCGTTGTCCTCGTGGACCGAGAGCCAGACCACGCGATTGCCAGTGGCCAGTCCGGCTCGCGTCGCGATGGTGGTGATGAGCGCGCCGAAGCCTCGGCCGCGCCACTCTTCGGCCACGCCGATGCCCTGCAGACCGGCCACACCCTCGCCCTGCGACAGGCGCGCCACGGCCACCGCTTCGTCGGCCAGCCACACGACCCAGGCACGCAGGCGGCCGGTTTCGAGGGCGTCGGTGAGCGCCCCGCGGCGCCGCTGGGCCTGCTCGGCGCCGATGCCGAAGATGCGCCGCTCCAGGGCCTCGTGCGTCTCGAGCGTGCGCGGCTGTACGGCCTCGATGCGCAGCCCTGCATCGAGGTGCGGGACCACCGAAGCATGGCCGACCCACATCACGGTCTCGCCGAGGACCGGCATCCAGCCCTGCCGTTCGAGCTCGGCCGCGACGTCTCCGTGCAGATCTGGCCAGTCACACAGCAGCATCGAGGGCCAACCGCCCGCGTCGAGCATGCGGCTACGCACGGCCGCCAGCGACCCTGGCCACGTGGCCTCATCCCACTGCGGCAGCGCCGCATACGACAGGTCCGGCCCGGATCCCGGACCCCGCACGAAGGTGACACCGAGGTCGTCATCGACGGTGACCTCGGCACCCTCCTGGCCGGGCAGGCTGACGAGGTGCCGCTGGATGGCGGCGAGCTCCTCCGTCGTCGGCGGCTCGACCTTGGGCACGGTCTCCTCGCGTGGGCGGGCGCTCTTCGGCCTGCGGATGGGCGAGTCGGGACGCAGCTCGCTCATCAGCCGGCCACCCCGGCGGCTCCGTCAGCTCCCGTCGCACCGGCGGCTCCGTCAGCTCCCGTCGCACCGGCGGCTCCGTCAGCTCCCGTCGCACCGGCGGCGGCGCTCAGGTCGTCTCCGAGTACCAGGCGCCGACACCACTTGATTGGCGGCGTGCCGTGGCTGATGACAGCCTCCAGGTGCGCTCGCTGGTCGAAACCGGGTGAGTCGCCCATGCCGCCGCGGATGTGCTGCTCGGGGACGTCCGCCGCCGAGGCCCCGACCCGGGCCGCGGCCGCTCGGCGGGCCGCCACCTCCAGGTCCCACATCTCGAGTGAGCCCACGAAGTAGGTCGACAGCTGCGTCGAGCTGATCCTTGCGCGCAGCCACTTGCCGCGTGCCTCGTCCTGCTCCTGCCAGGCACCGTCGACCATCAACGCCAAGGCCTCGTGCTCGGTCATGGCGCCCGTGTGCGTCTCCACGTCCAGGATGGCGTTGGCTGTCGCCCGCAGGTACATCTTCCAGTGCTGCATGGCGAAGCCCGGGTCGTCGGCCGCGTAGCCTGCGTCGTACATGACCTGGGTCACGTAGACTGCCCAGCCCTCCGCGAACATGCCGTTGGTGAATATGGTGCGCGCCAGTGAAGAGCAGCGGTTGGAAGCCGCCAGCTGCAGGTAGTGGCCCGGGATGCCCTCGTGGATGCTGAGGATGCGCAGCGCGGCGTCGTTCTCCTCGCGCAGGTACGAGGCCACCGCATCGGGTCCCTCACTCTCGTCGGGCGGAGTGATCCAGAAGTGCGACTTCTGACCGCGGTCGAGAGGGCCCGGGCTGTCAAGGAAGGCGCGAGCGGCGGCGCGCAGATAGGCGGGCGTCCAGGTGACAGACAGCGCCTCGTGCGGCAGGGTGATGAGGCCGCGCTCGCGGCAGAACGCAGCGATCCGTCCGATCTCGGCCTCGCAGTAGCCGAGCAGCCCGTCAGGCGACTGATGCTGCTCGCCGATAGTGTCCAGGACGCGCCTGACCAGCTCCGACTCAGCGGCCTCGTCTCCAGCCATGATGTTCGGCAGGGCCTCATCCGGGACCCAGGTGGCCCACAGCTCGCGAGCCAGCCGCACCATCTCCGCGCGGACCGCGTGATAGTCGGCCCAGGCCCGCTCACGCACTTCCTCGGGGGACAGGTCGGAGCCCAGCGTGAAGCGCAGCTTCGCAGCGTAGAGCTCGCGGCCCAAGCGGCCTTCGCCGGAGGCGTGCGCGCGTATCTCGGTATCAAGCGCTTCGCGGACGGTCTCCAGCGCATCAAGGGCACGCTCCGCGGCGGCCTCGATGGGCTCTACCAGACTCGGCGCCTCTCCTGCTTCCGCCCGCCTGCGCGCCTCCGCCACTGCTTCCTCGACGAGCTCGGTCACGCCCGGCAGCTGTGCCAGTGCCGTGTCCAGCTGCAGCAAGCCCACCGGTCGATCGGGCAGGCCGGTCAATCCGGCCAGCGCGTCCTTGGTGAGCGCGGACAGGCCTTCGATGCGAGCGAGCAGCGAGACCCCCCGCTCCGACCAGGGCGCGTACTCGCGCGAGAGCAGGCCGAACAACCCACCGCCGATGAGGTAGACGAGCTCAAGCGGGTCCCACGCCTCCGCTCGCAGGACCTGCTCGCTGAAGACTACCTTGTCGAGCTCCTCGAGCAGGATGTGCCGGTCGACGCACTCATCGGTCGAGAGCTCGGCGTCGCCGAACGCCTCGAGGCGCTCCCGGTGGCGCGCGAACGTGGCCAGGCGTCGGGCACGACCCTCTTCGCTGAGGTCGGGCCAGCGGTCATCGACTCGGTGATAGCCGGTCATCGTGCCCCAGGTCGGATAGGCCTCCAAGAGATCGACGATGAACTCGACGGCGACCCGCTCGAAGGCAGTACGGGGCTCGGGTAGCCCGTCGGGGCGCAGGGTGACGGTCACTGACCCTCCATGGCGTGCGGTTTCGACGGACGGACCGTCCGATGTGGCGCTCGAGGGCATCCTACGTCCACTCGCCTGGCTTGGCCGCGCCACCTCGATGCGAGGACGTCGGGCGCAGGCGGGGTACCCTTGGCAGTAGATGGCCGACACCCCTTCCAGCTCCCCGTCCCGCCGGGCATTCGCCGACCGCCTCACGGAACGGCCACTGCTGCTCGACGGCGCCATGGGCACGCTGCTGTTCAGCCGTGGCACACCCCAGCGCGCCTCGCTGGACGAGCTCGTCATCAGCCGCCCCGAGGTGGTTGGCGCCGTCCACCGCGAGTACATCGCCGCAGGCGCCGACATCATCGAGACCAACTCCTTCACGGCCAATCGCCACCACCTCTCGCAGCTGGGTCTGGCCGACCGCACCGCGCACATCAACCGCCGGGCCGCGCAGCTCGCTCGCGAGGCGCGTGAGGTAGCCGGGCGGGACGTGCTGGTGGCAGGCTCGATCGGGCCCGTCAGCTCGCCGCTCCACGGCCCCGGCCATGTCTCGCCGCAGGTTGCGGCCGAGAGCGTGACCGAGCAGCTCGAGTCGCTGCTGGAGGGCGGTATCGACATCGTGCAGCTCGAGACCGCGAGCGACCTGGCCCACCTGCTGGCCTCGATCGAAGCCGCGCGCCGGCTCTCGGACCTGCCCATCGTGGCCTCGATGACGTTCGGAGAGGACCTCAACGCCGCCGACGGCACCGACCCGGTAGCGGCCGCTCGGGCGCTCCACGAGGCCGGCGTGGACGTCATCGGCGTGAACTGCGGCTCGGGACCCATCGCGGGCATCGACGTGCTGGAGCGGATGGGCCCGGTGGCCGGTGGCGTGCCGCTGCTGATCATGCCCAATGCCGGTCTGTCGGGACGCGTCGGCGGCGAATTCGTGTGGGCAGCCGAGCCGGCCTACTTCGCCGACGAAGTGCCGTTATTCGTGGCTGCCGGCGCCCGCCTCATCGGCGGCTGTTGTGGCACCACGCCGGAGCACGTGGCGGCGATGCGCCAGGCGCTTGACCGGGAGCGAGCCCGCCACTCCAGCACGTCCGTCCCGCCCACCGCAGCCGCCGCTTCACCGACCGCCACGACCTCGACCGCTGAACGCCCACGCTCCTCCGGCGATGACAGGTCCGGCACTGCCTCGGAGGCTCCGCCACCGACCGGGCTCGCTCGCAAACTGGCCGAGGGACGCTTCGTCGTCAGCGTCGAGATCGACCCGCCGCGCTCGGTGCGCATCGAGCGCACCCTTGGGTCGGCCGAACTCATCCGCGACGCGGGCGCCGACCTGGTCAACATCAGCGATAGCGCCATGGCCCGCGTGCGCATGGGGGCCATGTCCGTGGGCTTCGCTGTGCAGCGCGACCTGGGCCTCGAGGCGCTCATCCACTTCACCACCCGCGACCGCAACCTCATGGCCCTCGAATCGGAGCTGCTGGGAGCGCACGCCCTGGGTATCCGCGACATCCTGGCCTTGACCGGCGACCCGCCGCGTGTCGGCGACTACCCCGGCGGCACCGGCATCTGGGACATCGACAGCATCGGGCTCATCGGCATCCTGGGCCGGCTCAACCGTGGAGAGGACCAGGCCGGGCGACCCATCGGCGCGCCGGCCGGATTCACCATCGCCTGCGCCCTCGACCCCACCGCCGAGAATCTCGAACGAGAGCTGGACCGCCTGGCCGGCAAGATCGAAGCCGGCGCCCATCTCATCATGACCCAGCCCATCTACGCGACTGAGCAGTGGGACCGTTTCATGGAGCGGGCGAGCGTGCGCTGGGGTGACCGCCTGCCGCTGCCGGTGCTCTTCGGGGTCCTGCCGCTACACACCGCCCGTCACGCCGAGTTCCTTCACCACGAGGTCCCCGGCATCACCATCCCCGAGGACGTCCGCGCGGCCATGCACGCAGCCGGCGAGCGCAGTGCAGAGGTCGGGCTGGAGCGATCGCTCGAGCTGCTGGGGCAGATGCGCCCGCACGTCGACGGCACGTACATCATGCCCAGCTTCGGCCGATACGAGCAGTCTGCGGAGCTGGTGCGCCGGGTGCGCGCCGAACTCCCCGGCGGGGGCACCCGATGGCCCGCGGACGCGGCCAACGGGCCCATGGTCGACGCGACATGAGATCCCGCATGAGCGCGGGCCCTCGGGCATGATGCCGGTCATAGCGACATCGAAAGGGGCCCGCGCGATCGGGGTCCGCCGCACGCTGCCAGCCGCCCTGCTGTGGGCGTTCGTGGCGCTGCTCACGCTGGCCCCGCTGGCCGGGGCCCAGGATGCCGGCAAGTACGTCGAACGCCAGGGTGACCAGCACGTCTACGACGGGGCCAAGCTGATCGACGATATCAACCAGTCGACCATCGAGGAAGACCTGGTCGCCTTCGCCGAGGAGACCGGCATCGATCTCGTGGTCTATACGCAGAAGAAGAGCAAGGTCGGCGCGCGCAAGGACGCCCGGCAGGAAGCAGCCGCACTTCTCGAGGAATGGGGAGTCGGCGGCGAGAGCGGGCAGGGCGCGGTGATGTTCTGGAACGTCCGCCCCGACGGCGAGATCACGCGTAACGGGATCGCGCTCGGAAGCGCCTTCTCGGCCGGCGATGCCAGGGCCATCGACGAGGCCGTCAACGGCGACATCCGCTCGGCCCTGCAGGAGGGCGACTGGGTCAGTGCCATCAACGTCGGCATCCTCGATCTTGGGGACCGCCTTGTAGCTGCTCCTGCACCCTCCACCACACCGGCCGCCACCCGGCGGCCGACCGCCGCCACCACGAGCCCGGGCACGGGCCCGCTGCGGCCCACGACGACCTCCGGCACCCGACCCACCACGGGCCTTGACCCCGATCCAGGGCCACCCTTCCCCGACCCCTTCACGGGCGTGGCGGTCTACGACTACGCCGAGGTCATCAGCCCCGACGTCATCGGTCGCCTGGAGCGCTCCATCGATGCTATCGAAGAGCGCACCGCGGCCGAGATCGTCATCTACACGCAGGTGAAACCGGATGCGAATGACCCGGCCAGCACCGAGCGGGATGCCATCGCGCTCATCGACCAGTGGGGCGTCGGGCGGGCCGGCTTCGACGACGGCATGGCCATCTTCTTCAACCTCACCAGCGACCTCTGCCACGGGCAGGTCCAGCTCTACGGCGCGCCCGGCTACCGGGCGGCATACCTCTCGAATACCGAGCGCCAGTCGATCTACGAAGACGTGATGCTGCCGCGCCTGCGGAGCTGCGACTTCGATGAAGCCCTCGTCTCGGCCATGGCCGAGCTCGATGCGACCGCCACCGCCGACCACGCTCGGAACCTGCAGGTGGGACGGCAGCTCGATGCGGCATCGGGCCTCATCGCCGCCCCGCTGCTGCTCATGGGGCTCATCGGTTGGGCCGGCTGGTCATGGCTGCGATACGGACGTGATCCGGTCTACCTCGACGATGCGTCGATCCTCATGCCCGCGCCCCCGCCGGGCCTGTCGCCGGCGGCCGCGGCCGTGATCATGGACGGGAGATCCAAGCGGCGGGCTCTGACGACGACACTGGTGGACCTGGCGGCGCGCGGAGAGATCAGCTTCCGCGCGGCCGAAAACGATCCCGCCGAGCTCTCCATCGACATCACCGTGCCCGACCAGCGTGATGCACGGCTGGCTCGCAACCGCCGTCTGCCCCTGGGCCAGGCCGAGAAGTACGCGCTCGATGAGCTCAGGAGACTCGGCGGCGCCAAACGCACCATCGATGCCGACGACGTGCCCAAGTTCGCCAAGACCGTGGGTGGCTTCGACGACCGGATCGAGGACACGGTCGCCCAGAACGGCTGGTTCAGCGAGGCTCCGGGCGACTCGATCGACCGCTGGTCGCGGCGGGGGGCAGTGGCGCTCATCGGCGGCATCGCAGCCGTGTTCTTCGGTCTCAACCTGCCCAGCAACGGCCTGCTGCTCATCGGCGTGGCGGCCATCGCCGGCGCGGTGGCCATGTTCGTCATCGCGCGCACCATGCCCCAACGGACGATGGAGGGGGCGCGCATCTACGCGCAACTGGCGGCGTATCGGCGCACGCTGCAGAAGACGCTGGAGCAGTCGCGCACGATGGAGCAGGTCGTCAGCAGCAAGGCCCTGCCCTGGGTGGAGACGCCGGACCAGGCGGTCGTCTGGGCCTACGCACTGGGTCTGCACGAGGAGGCCGAGGAGGTCCTCGAACGCTCGATGGAGGACGTGCGCACGGGTGCAGCCTCGCCCACGCGGACCTACTTCCCACTCTGGTATGGCATCGGCGCACGCTCGTCTCCACGCATCAGCGGCGGCGGCCGCGCGCCGACCGCAGGCCTCTTCTCGAGCGGCGTGGTGCCCGACTTCACGAGCATGACTGCGGCGCTGACGACGATCGGCTCCGCGCCCAGCTCGTCGGGTAGCGGCGGGGGTGGCTTCAGCGGTGGCGGCAGCGGTGGCGGAGGCGGTGGCGCCGGCGGTGGCTTCTAGAAGAGGCGCGTGCTCGATGTTTCGGCGCTCGCGCCGCCGGTCGCCTAGTCTGTAGTCATGGGTGCGAGCGACACGATGGAGATCTTCTTCGAGAAGCTGAACGAGGGTGACCGCCAGGGCGCGGTCGACCTCATGGAGGAGCGCGTCGAGATGCGCGTGCACGTGCGCGACGGTTCGCGGACCCTGCGCGGCGTGAGCCAGGTCGGCGGCTGGTTCCTGCGCGGGGATACGGGCCTGAAGATGGTGCCCGGCGAGGTGCGCGAGATGGGCAACACCTACGAGGCCGACCTGCTCGTCCTGCGCCCCGATGCCCCCTCACAGCACATCGACGCCACGTTCCGCGTGGAAGCCGGCAAGATCACCAGCATCAACTTCTCGCCGCGCTAGCGGCGCTCAGCGGGGCCGCCAGCGGCCGTCGCCCGAACGGACCAGGCGGCCACCGGTCCGGCCACGCCCTTGAGCTCCAGCTGGCGCTGCTCTGCCCGCTCGAGCGGTTGCCCCAGCTGAGACGCTGCGGCATCGCTCACCAGCAGCTCAGCCGCAGCCGCCGAGGAGCTGATGCGCTCGGCTACATTGACCACGTCCCCGAGGGCGGTGAAGTCCGTGGGCTGGCCCGGCTGGCCCACGATGCCGACGTAGGCTTCGCCCAGATGCACTCCGATGCCGACCGGCAGCGGGCGCTCACCCGGCGGCAGGTCGGGATGATCGGCGACCTGGTCCATGATGCGCCGTGCGGCAGTGACTGCCACGTCTGCCGCCTCGCCGTCCACGAAACCTCTGATGAACAGGGCTAGCACGCCGTCGCCAAGGTACTTGTCGACGATCCCACCCGAGCCTTGCACCGCCGCAGCCACGATGCCGTAGAAGACGTTGAGCAGGTTCCGGTACTCCCCCGGCTTCATGCGTGCTGCGATCTGCGTGGAGCCGCGGAGGTCCGCGAACATCACCGCCAGGTCCACTTCGGCCCCACCCTGCGTCTTCCTCATCGCGTCCATGCACTTGCCGCAGAGGCTGGGGTTGTCCTCCCAGGGGCCATAGCCGAGGCGTCTCACGAACGGTCCGAACGGTCGGCCGTACGGCGCGTAGCACCACTTGCAGCGCGGCTCGGAGGGCAGGTGACGGAAGAGGGCCCGACCAACGCGGGACAGCGGCTCCAGCTGAGCGCGGCCCGTCAGCAGATCCCGCCAGTACTGCTCGACTTCGGGATCCTGGTCGACAGCGGGGGCGCGCGAGGGGTCGTCTGTCCGGTCTGTCAGCGGGGGGACGTCGGGCACGAGCGCATCATGCCATCGCTTGCCTGACGGGGAAAGCCTACGGTTCGGGCGTGGCGTTGCGCCAGTTCGGAGGGCAGCTGAAGCCCTCGGGCGGGATCTCATAGCGTGCGCCGAGCTGCACGATGTTCTTGTTGACGATGCCGTTGAGGCACTGGAGGTGGGCGGGCTTGACCTCGAACTTGGCCGCGATAGCGCTGAGCGTGTCGCCGGCTTTGACCTTGTAGAACCGGCGCTTGGGCTCTTCGGTCTGACCAGGCTCCTCGCTGGGGGCCGGCGTGACCACCGGCGCACGGGTGGTAGTGGGGACCACCAAGGCCGCTGGCTCAGGAGAGGTCGCGGCCGAGGGCCCACCGTCGTCGCCACCGCCGAGCTGGGTCGCCACGAGGAAGACGACGATGGAGACCACCAAGAGCCCCAGAACACCGAGCAGGATCGGCGGCGTGATGCCGTGGCGGCGGCTGACCAGCGGCTCGTGGGCGGGCGGATCGGCATAGAACCACTCGCCCGAACCACGCGACCGGATGGGATCGAGGGGAGGCTTGCGGCGGCGCATCGGCAGCGCGGCCGGGACCTTCGGTGCCTGCGTCGATTCCTCGCCGCCGGCCGGGTCGGGCTCTTCATCGGCCTCTTCGTCGGGCTCGTCCTCGATGGCCTCGAGCTCGGCAGCCTCTATCTCCGCGCGCTCATCCCAGGGCACCTCAGCCCAGGCAGAGGCGGAGACCCAGTCGAGCCGCTCGGTCGCGCCCACCTGCTCGGTTGCGGCCGGATCGGTCGGCCCGAACAGGCCGTCCTCGGGGGTCGGCTCGGGCAACGAGTCATCCCCATCGCCGGCCGCTGCGTGGTCGACGCTTGCCTCGTCCACGGCTGCAGCGTCCGGGTCGTGAGTCCCCTCGGGTGCCGCGATGCCGGAGCCCCAGGCTTTCTTCGCGGCCTCGGTCACATAGGCTGGCTCGGCAGCGTTGCGCGCGGCCCAGGCAAGGAACACCGAGCATCTTGCGAAGTCGGCGGAGTAACAGAACTCGGACTGGTAGACGAGGTCGCGGCGGCGGGGAGCCTTCTCCGCGTAGCAGCGGTTGTCCTCGTCGGGTGCGTCGGCACGTCGATCGCGATCCTCGGCGAGCGCAACGAAGGGGCAGACCGAGGGGCCGGCACCTGAGAGAGGACGCGATCCAGTCACCGCTCGATGATACGGCCGAGCCCCGTCTTGGGCCGCCGCGGGCGGCCAGGCTCGCGGCCGTCGCAGGGGACAAGCTGGCAGGTCGTTGCGGCCGGAGCAGACGAAGAAGCGGTGAGCCCCTGGGCAGTGGGGCCCACCGCGTGAGGGCGAGGAGGCGGCCGGCAGCCGGCAGCAGCCGCCCGATCTAGGCGGCCGGCTCCTCCTCCAGGTCGAGCTCGGGCTCAGGTCCCGTGCGCACGACCATGCCCGCACCGACGGTGTCACTGGTGGACTCATCGATGAGGATGAAGCCGCCGGTGGCTCGGGACAGGCGGTACTCGTCGAGCAACAGTGGCGTGCTGGTACGGATGCGGACGCGGCCGATCTCGTTGAGACCAAGCTCGTCGGCTTCCTGGTCGCGCTGGAGCGAGTTGACGTCCATGCGATAGCGCAGGTCGTCGACGATGGCCTTGGCCGAGCGGGTCGCGTGCTTGATGACGTAGCGGCCGCCAGGACGAAGCGGCTCGTCGGCCATCCAGCAGACCATGGCCTCGAAATCGTTGGTGATCTCGGGCTGGTTGTGCGGACGGCAGATGAGGTCACCGCGTGAGACGTCGACGTCGTCCTCCAGCTGCATGATCACCGACAGCGGCGGCGAAGCCACCTCGAGCTCGCCGTCGAATGTGCGGATCTCCTTGACCTTGGAACGCTTGCCCGACGGAAGCACGATGACGTCATCGCCCTTCTTGAACGTGCCCGAGGCGATCTGGCCGGCGTAGCCACGGAAGTCGTGATGCTCGTCACTCTGCGGCCGCACCACCCACTGCACAGGAAAGCGCACGTCGATGAGGTTGACGTCGGAACCGATATAGACGTGCTCGAGGTGATAGAGCAGTGACGGGCCCTGGTACCAGGGCATGGCCAGTGAGCGCTGTACGACGTTGTCACCGTGGAGAGCGCTGATGGGGATGAACTGGATGTCGTGGACGTCGAGCTTGGCGGCCCAGTCCGAGAACTCCTCGGTGATGCGATCGTAGACCTCCTCGTCATAGCCGACGAGATCCATCTTGTTGACCGCGACCACGATATGCGGGATGCCCAGCAGAGCCGCGATGAAGGCGTGGCGGTGGGACTGTTCGAGGACGCCGAGGCGGGCGTCGATGAGCACGATGGCCAGGTCTGCGGTGGATGAGCCAGTGACCATGTTGCGGGTGTACTGCACGTGGCCCGGCGTGTCCGCGATGATGAACTTGCGCTTGGGTGTGGCGAAGTAGCGGTAGGCCACGTCGATGGTGATGCCCTGCTCACGCTCGGCCCGGAGCCCATCGGTCAGGAGAGCCAGGTCGACCTGGTGGTTGCCACGAGCCGCACTGGTGCGCTCGATGGCCTGCAGCTGATCCTCGAAGATGCCCTTGGAGTCGAAGAGCAGGCGCCCGATGAGCGTGGACTTGCCGTCGTCGACCGAACCGGCGGTGGAGAAACGAAGCAGATCCATGCTAGAAGTAGCCTTCCTTCTTGCGGTCTTCCATGGACGTCTCGCTGAAGGAGTCGTCAGCACGGGTGGCGCCGCGTTCGGTGATACGCGCGGCAGCGGTCTCCGCGATGATGGCCTCGAGGTCGGCGGCGTCGGAGTTGACCGCGCCGGTGCAGGTCATGTCACCGACGGTGCGGTAGCGCACGACCATCCGCTCGATGGACTCGTCGGGACCGGGCTGGAGGTAGGGGCCCGTGGATAGCCACATACCGTCGCGGCGGAAGACCTCGCGCTCGTGTGCGTAGTAGATGGACGGCACCTCGATGCCCTCACGCTCGATGTACTGCCAGACGTCCATCTCAGTCCAGTTGGAGATGGGGAAGACACGCATGTGCTGGCCCTGCCGGATGCGGCCGTTGTAGAGAGCCCACAGCTCGGGGCGCTGGCTGCGAGGCTCCCACTGGCCGAACTCGTCACGCAGGCTGAAGACGCGCTCCTTGGCACGAGCCTTCTCCTCATCGCGGCGGGCGCCGCCGAAGACGGCGTCGAACTTGTGCTCGGTGATGGCATCGAGCAGGGTCGTGGTCTGGAGGCGGTTGCGGGAAGGGTTGCCCGGCTCCTCGCGCACGCGGCCCTTGTCGATCGACTCCTGGACGGAGGCCACTATGAGTCGCTCGCCGAGCTCTTCGACGCGTCGGTCGCGGAACTTGAGAACCTCGGGGAAGTTGTGCCCGGTGTCGATGTGCATGATCGGGAAGGGGAACTTCGCGGGACGGAAGGCTTTCTCGGCGATGCGCAGCAAGACGATGGAGTCCTTGCCGCCGGAGAACAGCAGGACCGGCCGCTGGAACTCGGCCGCGACCTCTCGCATGATGAAGATGGACTCCGCCTCAAGGGCATCCAGGTGGGTGGCGCGGTGCGCGATGGCGCGCGCGCCCGCGGGTCTCGTTTCGATCATCTGGTGGGGGTCGACCTCTGCTTCACGGATCGGCGACGACGTCTGTCGCTATGCTACCCTTTCCCGACCGATATGATAGACATTATCGGGATAATCAGGTAAGTGGGAGTATACCCACGATTCCGGGCGCCGCGCACAGGGGTGGCCGCTGACAAGGGAGCGAACGCAGAGACACGTGAGCGACACCACCTCGGAGGAGACCGCCGCAAGCGCCGTGGCCAGCGCCGCCGCCGCGAGCCTGGCCGCAGCGCACGAGGCCGCAGCGAGCCAGGCCGCACAGAACGAGGGGCCGGCCTTCCCGCACAGCAAGAGCAAGCCGGCGCAGCTCCCGGGCATCTGGGAGAAGGAACCCCGCTGGGTCCGCTCCTTCCGCTACAGGATCGACGTTGGGCCCCGCCAGTTCGCCGCCTCGGTGGCAGCGGTCATCATCGCCATCGCCGTCGTCTCGGCGACCGTGATACTGGCGCCGGCCGACCAGCGCTCACTCATCGCAGGAGCCTCGCTGGTGGGGCTGGTCGCGGGCGCGGCTCTGACCTCGGTCGGCGTCTACGGCGGGGTGCTCGTGCCGGGCCTGCTGCTGCTGGGCGTGCACCCGCTCTTCGCCGCTCCCCTGTCACTCTTCCTGCAAGTGCTCATCGTGCCCTTCGGCGCCAGCGCCCACGTCCGCCTCGGCAACGTTTCGCGGCCGATCGTGGTGCCGCTCGTCATCGGCGGCGTCATCGGCGCGGTGCTGGGGCCGGTCGTGGCCTCATTCTTCGAGGCCGACGTCATCCGTCTGGCGGTGGAGGTGCTCATCATCGTCAGCGCCATCCTGCTGCTGGTGAGCCTGCCGCTGAAGAAGATGCAGGTGTCGCGGCCGCCGGGTGACGAGCCCGCAGCCCGCATCGGGGCCATCGGCACCGCCTCCGGCATGGCCAGCGGCATCTCCGGCGCCGGGTGGGGCCCGATGGGCGTGACGCTGCTCATCCTCTCACGCCTGGAACCGCGCATCGCGGTGGGCTCCTCGGTGTTCGGGCGCATCTTCATGGCCGCAGCCGCAGTGGTCAGCGCCGTCGTGCTGCTGTCCACGGGATCGGGTCACTTCGACGAGGTGGTGCCGCAGTGGGAGCTCGTGCCGGCCATCCTGGCGGCTTCGCTGGCGGCGATGCTACCTGGCGCCATCCTGACCTCGCGCCTGGGCCGCACGCGCATGTCGGTGCTCATCGCCACGGTCTCGATCAGCCTCGCCTCGGCTGCGCTCATCGTGGGCCTGCTGTAGGCGCGGGCGGGTCGCGCTGGCCTGACTGAGCGTGCTGGTCGTGCCGGTCGGGCTGGTCGTGCTGCCGGGCGGGTGGTGGCGGCGGTGGTGGCGGTGGTGAGCGGTGATACGCGGTGAGGAGCGGTGATGACCGGTTGTTCCCGTCAAACGGGACGACGCGACGAGATGGCTGTCGAACCGTCTTGATCCAGGTCATTCAACGGGATTTCGCGTCACGGTGTCCCGATGGTCGGGAATCCTCGGCGTTTTCTGGACATGCCACGTCGTGTTGTCCCGTCGAGCGGGAACCGCACGGTGGGGCCTGCGCCGTGGGAACCGCACGGTGGGGCCTGCGCCGTGGGAACCGCACGGTGGGGCCTGCGCCGTGGGAACCGCACGGAGGTCCGCGCTGAAGAGTCCGCGCCGGGAGGACCGAGTCCCTAACAGGGCGCCGGCGCCGGAGGCTCGGGCCCCAGCGCCGGCGCGCCGTTCGCGGCTGGTATTCAGGTAAGGGTCGCTGCTATGGCTTGATGTCGAGCAGGATCTGTGCCTTGCGCAGGTTGGCGTTGCGATCGTTCCAGGCAGGGACGCGGAGGCGGAAGCAGTCGGCGTTGGCAGCGGAGACGAGGACCCGCGAGGAGTCGCGCCCTGCCGGGTACACGGAGAACTCCTTGAGGTTGCGCAGGCCGCCGGGGCGATAGCCGCGCAGGCCGAGGTTGCCCTTGAAGCCGTCTGCCAGGTGGAGGCTGACGGTGGCCAGGCCGCTGGAGGGACGGCGCACACCGGGCACCGCGGCTCGGAGACGCGAGTTGGCGAACGCCTCCGCTGTGATGCTGGCCGGCGCGCCAGTCCCCGGACCGATGCGATCCAAGTGGAGCACGACACGCTCGTAGCCCGAGCCGTCCGCGAACGACACCCGACCCAGGGACCAGACGCGGCCACGCGGGTCCTCGAGGCGTACCGAGCCGTCGCAGATCCAGCCGCTGCGCCTCGTCTGCACCCCGGCGTCCCTGGGCGTGATGGACGTCTCCGATCGTGCTCCGCCGGCTGTCTGATCGACACCCTCACCGTCGAGCGTGGTCGTGGATAGCCCTCGGTCCGAGCCAGCCTCGAGCGGGTCCGACTCGAGCGGATCCGGGCCGGCCTCGAGCGGATCCGGGCCAGCCTCGAGCGGGTCCGACTCGAGCGGGTCGGACTCGAGTGGGTCGAGGCTGAGGTCTCGTGCGAGCACCTGCGCCGAGGCCGGCATCTCCGTCGGGCCGGCGGCCGCACGCGTCGGTGCGAACGTCGCGGGCGCGTCGTCAGCGTCCGTCGCGGCCGCGATCGAGGGGGCCGGAGAGGACGGGGCCAGCATGGCAGCCGCGGCGGGCTCACGCGCACCGCCTCGCGGCGCCAGGGTGGCGTACATCGCCGAGACACCGACGACGGCGGCGACCACGAGGGACGCCGCGAGGAAGGCACGACGGCCGCGCGAGGCGTGCCGCCGCTGCCTGGCATCGGAGCCTGACGCGAGGCCAGCGGCGCCGAAGCCCGAGAACGCGGTGGGGACCGATGCGGGCGGCAGCGCGGTCACGGGCGCCGCTCGCAGCTGCTCGGACGGCCCCGAAGACGGACTGGAGCCGATGAACGATGCGCACTCGATGCAGAACGAGCGGCTAGGCAGATTGGGCGTGTCACAGCTCCAGCACGACACCGTCGAGCCCGTTTCCGGGGCGGGAGCCGCCGCCCGGAAGGCGCCCTGCACGGGGATAGGTGACGGGGCACGCGCTGGCGGAGGAGCGGCGGCGGAAGCGGCAGGCACAGCGGAGTCGAACCGCTCGACCTCGGCCGGGGGCAGGAGCGACTCGCAAACGCCACAGAAGACTGAGGCGGCAGGGACTCGCGAGCCGCAGGCAGGACAGACAAGTTGGTCGGGCACGCCGCAAGCCTGATGGCTGGGCTGGGCAGGCGTGAATGAGCAGACGTGCGTAGCGGACAAGTACTACGCCTCGTGTGGTACCACTGGCTCGCCTCGCGTCAGCGGCTCGCCTCGCGTCAGCGGAGCCCAGGCTTCGGTCGGGACGGGGGTCGCGGCCAGCGTCAGGCCCGCCAGCGCGCCCAGGACCACCCAGTCGCGCGTCCGGCCAAGACCGCCAAGGCGCTCGGAGAAGGCCCGAAGCCAGGCAGGATGAGCGGCCGTGGGCAGTTTCTACTCCACGCCCAGGACGACGAAGAGCGAGAGGCTCACCAGCGCGAGCATGACCGCCACGGCAAGGCCCATGATGAACGGGGCCGGCCCCGTCTGGCGCAGCGACGCCAGCTTGGTCGAGAGGCCCACGCCCACGAGCGCCATGACGATGAAGACCCCGGAGATACGGACGAGGGCGTCGGCTACCTCCTCGGGGATGAAGCCGGCGCTGTTGACGAGCGCCAGCGCCAGGAAGCCGAGCAGGAACGGGGGCACCGCCTTGCGCGCCGACTTCAGCCAACTGCGGCGCTCATCCGGGCTCGGCGCGCTTGACGAACCGCCATCTTCGCGGCCGGCGAACCACATCCCCACCGCGAAGATGACCGGCACCATCAGCGTGTTGCGGGTGAGCTTGACGATGGTAGCGGTCTCGCCGGCCTCGACCGAGTAGCTGAAGGCGGTGGCGGTGACTTGGCTGGTGTCGTTGACGGCCGCACCGGCCCAGTGCCCGAAGAGCACGTCCGACATGCCCAGTGCGTGCCCGATGAGCGGATAGACGATGACGGCTGCGGTGCCGAAGAGAGTGATGGTGGCGACCGCGAACGAAAGGTCGCGCTCCTCGGCCTTGATCACGGGGGCGGTCGCGGCGATGGCGGTGTTGCCGCAGATGGCCGTGCCTACGCCGATGAGCGCGGAGAGCTTCGGCGACAGGCCCAGGGCGCGCCCCAGCGCCAGCGTCACCACCAGCACCAGCACGATATCGATGACCAGCACCGCGATGGCGCCAAGACCGGTCGAGAGGATGTCGGCGAGCGACAGTCGAGCGCCGAGCAGGACGATGCCGATGGGCAGGAACCAGCTACGCGCCAGCTTGGCCCCGGGGTCGATGGCGGGGCTGGGCCGCAGGTTGGCCACGATGATGCCGAGGAAGAGGCCGACTGTGACCGCACCGAAGATGCCCGGAAGGACGAGTGTGGAAGCGTAGGCCACGACGGCCAACACGACGACCAGGAGCAGTCCGGGCGCGGTTTGGGCGAGGGCGTCCCGACGAAACACATCGGGAACCATAGCGTCCGGTGGTGTCGCGCAAGCCGCCGGCCCGTCCGGCCCCGGCGGTCGGCGTGATGTGGGGTCGCTAGCCGGTAGGCTCGGCCCAGACGACGCCGGGGCCCAGCAGGATGCTCACGTCGCGTCGCTCCTTGGAGCTCGCGTCACGGACCTCGTGGGCCACGAAGGCGCCAAAGCCCTGGCGGGTGCGCATCGACTCTGCCATCACCTCCGCAGCCACGTTGCTGGGCAGGAAGCCCACCTGCCGGCTGTCGTCGCCGGTCCAGACGGCGATGGCAAATCGATCCTGCGGCTGAGCGTCGGGCTTGAGCAGCACGCGCTGGCCGACTTGGAGGGCCGGATGCTGAAGCCCGTCGAAGTCCATGACGCCGGCTACCTCGGACAGGCGGCAGCCAGCCTCGACGAGAGCTCGCGGCAACTCATGCTCCTCCAACCAGTTGCCGCCGTCTTCACTGAAGCGCAGGCCGCGCGCCTCGATCCCGGAGTCGATCGCGCCCCACCACTCGGGCAGCACGGCGGCCAAAGACGCTGAGCCGGCGTGGACGATGAACTGCTGGCGCTGCGGGCGATGCTTCGGCTGTGTCATCTGGCGGGATCCCTCGGTATACGGGCGAATGACAACAGCGTAACTCGGAGCGCGCTGCAGTGGACTGCAGGGTGCAGTGGCGCCGGCCGCCGCCTGGCTACCGTCAGCGCATGAGCAGTCTGATCCCGGCTCGGGCCACTCGGCGCACGAGGTTGACCGCGAATGCGATCACGAGCAGCGACAGCCCTGAGGAGCCGGCCGGCGTGGCCACCCAGGCCAGGCGTTGATAGCCCATGGCCTCCTCGGCCTCGACGGCAGGGGTGCGCTCCCAATCTTCGAACGGGTCCTCGTCCGGTCGGCCGAGCGCTTCCGGCCCGCCGGCGGCATCTCCTCCATCGGCCGTGCCCGGTCGGCTCCGGCGGCGCGAGCCGCGTCGTTGCTGGATCACCGTGCTTCCCCCAACGTGCGAGCGTTTCTGACCCCATCGTGCGCCCCTTGACCGCAGAGTCAAGTGACCGAAGTCCCTGGCGACACAGCAGACGCCCGCGGGGTCGTAGCTGAGCTGGACCGGGTGGCGCGGTGCGCTAACGGGCGAGGGCGACGTCGCTGCGGGCGAGATCCTTGGCCGCCAGCAGTGACGGCCGGCCGGTGAGGTACTCATCGACCGCACGGGCACATTCCCGGCCCTCGCTGATGGCCCACACCACGAGCGACTGGCCGCGACGCATGTCGCCGGCCACGAACACGCCCTGGCGCGAGGTGGCGTAGCCCGACGAGGCGCAGTTGCCACGGTCGTCCTTCTCGACGCCGAAATCGTCGAGGACGGCGTGCTCAGGATGAAGGAAACCCATGGCCAGCAGCACCAGCTGCGCCGGCAACTCGTACTCGGAGTCGGCCACCTCCTTGGGGTGTCCCTGACTCCAGTCGCCGCGCACCGCACGGATGGCCCGAAGCGCGCCCGTATCGTCGGTCAGGAACTCCTTGGACATCACCGCCCAGTCACGCTCGGCACCCTCGGCCTGCGAGGTCGAGGTCGAAAGCCCGCGCGGACCTGGGTGGGTCGGCCAGGGAGTGGCCTCGGTCCGGCCCTCGGGCGGCTTGGGCATGATCTCGATCTGCGTGACCGAGCGTGCGCCCTGGCGGATGGACGTTCCGACACAGTCGGAGCCGGTGTCGCCGCCGCCGATGACGACCACGTCCTTGCCGGTGGCCAGGATGTCGGTCCCCTCGGGGATGGCGTCACCGGCCACGCGCCGGTTGGACTGGGCCAGGAAGTCCATGGCGAACTCGACGCCGTCGGACAGACGCCCGGGGATGGGCAGGTCGCGAGGCTTGGTCGAACCACCGGCCAGCACGACTGCGTCGTACTTGGCCTGCAGCTGGGAGGCCGGGTAGTCCACGCCGACGTGTGTTCCCGTGCGGAAGACCACGCCCTCGTCAAGCATCAGGTTGATTCGCCGGTCGAGCACGCGCTTGCCGAGCTTGAAGTCGGGGATGCCGTAGCGCAGCAGGCCACCCGGTCGGTCGGCTCGTTCGAAGACGACCACCTGGTGGCCGGCACGGTTGAGCTGGTCGGCAGCGGCCAGACCGGCCGGGCCCGAGCCGATGACCGCCACCCGCTTGCCCGTGCGCTCCGCCGGCGGCCGCGGCGAGGCCCAGCCCTCCTCGAAGGCCTTCTCGATGATCGCCAGCTCGATGTTCTTGATGGTCACGGCCGGCTTGTTGATGGCCAGCACACAGGCCGACTCGCACGGGGCCGGACAGACCCGCCCGGTGAACTCGGGGAAGTTGTTGGTGGAGTAGAGCGCCTTCAGCGCCCGCTCCCATTTGCCGCGGTAGACGTGGTCGTTGAAGTCGGGGATGACGTTGGCCAGGGGGCAGCCGCTGTGACAGAAGGGCACGCCGCAGTTCATGCAGCGAGCGCCCTGCTCTTCCACCTCCGTCTGCGCCATGGGCAGGGCGAACTCCTGCCAGTGGCGGATACGCTCGTCGACCGGCTCGTAGCCGGGGACCTTGCGCTCGAACTCCTTGAAGCCTGTGTCCTTGCCCATGCCGCTCCCTGCCCTACGCGGCCACGCCCGCAGCTTCCGCCGCGAGCTCCGCCAGCGCGCGCTTGTAGTCGCGCGGCATGACCTTGATGAATCGGCCCAGCTCGGTCTCCCAGTCGGCCAGGATGGCTGCGGCCCGTTCCGACCCGGTTGCCTGCGCGTGCTCCTCGATGAGCACGCGCAGCTCGGCCACGTCATCGAGGTCGTCCAGACGCCTCGAGGTCGACCATGCCGCCGTTGATGCGCGCAGCCGAGCGGCCGTCAGCGTCCCAGAGGTAGGCCACGCCGCCTGACATGCCGGCCGCGAAGTTGCGTCCGACCGGCCCGAGGATGACAGCACGTCCGCCGGTCATGTACTCGCAGCCGTGGTCGCCCACGCCCTCCACCACCACCTGCGCACCGGAGTTGCGCACGCAGAAGCGCTCGCCGGCCGGGCCCAGGATGAAGGCCTTGCCGCTGGTGGCACCGTAGAAGGAGACGTTGCCGACGATGACGTTCTGGTTGGGGTCGAACGTCGCGCTCCGGGGCGGGTAGAGCACGGCCTTGCCGCCGGAGAGGCCCTTGCAGAAGTAGTCGTTGGCCTCGCCCTCCAGCTCGATGGTCAGGCCGCGTGGCGCGAAGGCCATGAACGACTGGCCGGCCGAGCCGGTCGCCTTGAAGTGGATGGAGTCGTCGGGCAGGCCGTCCTCACCGGTGCGACGGGTGATCTCATGGCCCAGGATGGTGCCCACCGTGCGGTTGACGTTGCGGATGGCGAACTCGGCCTCGACGCGCTCGCCTCGCTCCAGCGCAGGCCGGGCCAGCTCGATGAGCTCGTTGTCGAGGGCCTTGTTCAGCCCGTGGTCCTGGGGCACGCAGCAGTAGGTACCGGTGCGCTCGGTCGCGGGCATGTAGTGGAGCAGGCGCGAGAGGTCGAGCTGCCTGGCCTTGAAGTGGCGGAGGCCGCGGCGCGGGGCCAGCTTGTCCATGCGCCCGACCATCTCGTTGACGGTACGGAAACCCAGTCGCGCCATGTGGCGGCGCAGGTCCTCGGCGAGGAAGGTGAAGAAGTTGACCACGTGCTGCGCGTCGCCGGTGAAGAGCGCGCGCAGCTCGGGGTCCTGGGTGGCCACGCCCACCGGGCAGGTGTTGAGGTGGCACTTGCGCATCATGATGCAGCCCATGGCGATGAGGGCCCCGGTGGCCACGCCCCACTCCTCGGCCCCGAGCAGGGTAGCCATAGCGAGGTCACGCCCGGTCCGCAACAGGCCGTCGGTCTGGAGCACGACGCGGTCGCGCAGGTGGTTCTGCATCAGCACCTGGTGCGCTTCGGAGAGCCCCAGCTCCCAGGGCAGGCCCGCATGCTTGAGCGAGGACAGCGGCGAGGCACCGGTGCCGCCGTCGTAGCCACTGATGAGGATGACGTCGGCATGGGCCTTGGCCACCCCGGCGGCGATGGTGCCGACCCCGACCTCGGCCACCAGCTTCACGTTGATGCGCGCCCGCGGGTTCGAGTTCTTGAGGTCGTAGATGAGCTGCGCGAGGTCCTCGATGGAGTAGATGTCGTGGTGCGGCGGCGGGCTGATGAGGCCCACGCCCGGGGTCGAGTAACGCACCTTGCCGATGACCTTGTCGACCTTGTGGCCCGGCAGCTGGCCGCCCTCGCCGGGCTTGGCGCCCTGGGCCATCTTGATCTGCAGCTCGTCGGCGTTGACCAGGTAGTTGGAGGTCACGCCGAAGCGGCCTGAGGCCACCTGCTTGATGGCCGAGCGCATCGAATCGCCGTTCTCGAGCGGCTCGAAACGGATGGGATCCTCGCCGCCCTCGCCGGTGTTCGACCTGGCGCCGAGCCGGTTCATGGCGATGGCCAGGGTCGTGTGAGCCTCCCAGCTGATGGAGCCGAAGGACATGGCCCCGGTGGCGAAGCGCTTGACGATCTCGCTGGCCGGCTCGACCTCGGAGATGGGGATGGGGTCGAGGTCGTTCCACTCGAGCAGGTTGCGCAGCGTGATGGGCGCATCGGCCGAGTGGTCGATGAGTCGCTGGTACTCGCGATAGAGCTCCCAGTCGTTGGTGCGGGCCGCGTGCTGGAGCTTGTGGATGGTGTCGGGGTTGTGCAGGTGACGCTCCCCGCGCAGGCGCCACTGGTACTGGCCGCCCAGCTCGAGGTCGCTCTCATCCCCTTCATCGACGTAGGCGGCCTCGTGGCGCATCAGCACTTCACGCTCGATGGTGGCGAGGTCGATGCCGCCGATGCGCGAGGCGGTGCCCGGGAAGTACCGTTCGACGACCTCGTCCGAGAGCCCCACGGCCTCGAAGATCTGGGCGCCGATGTACGAGGACACCGTGCTGATGCCCATCTTCGACATCGTCTTGAGCAGGCCCTTGCCGACGGCCTTGAGGTAGCGCTCCCGCGCTTCCTCGGCGCTCATCTCGTCGGGCAGCAGTTGGCGGCGGCGCATGTCCTCGATGGTCTCGAAGGCCACGTAGGGGTTGACGGCCGACGCGCCATAGCCGAGCAGCGTGGCGAAGTGGTGGACCTCGCGCGCCTCACCGGTCTCGATGAGCAGGCCGCAGCGTGAGCGCAGGCCGCGGCGGATGAGGTGGTGATGGACGGCCGCCACGGCCAGCAGCGAAGGGATGGCGGCGTGGTCGGAGTCGACCGTGCGGTCGGTGAGGATGATGACCTCGTATCCGTCGAGCACGTACTCCTCGGCCTCGCGGCAGAGGCGGTCCAGCGCCCGGCGGATGCGGCCCGGCTCGGCCTTGAAGCCGATGGAGATGGTCTTGGCCTGGAAGTGGTTGACATCGGCCCAGCGCAGGCGCTCGAGGTCAGCGTTGGTCAGCACCGGCTGGGGCAGCTCGATCATGCGCGCGTGCTCGGGGGTGGTCTCGAGCAGGTTGCCTTCGGCACCCACGAAGGAGACCAGGCTCATGACCATCTCCTCGCGGATGGGGTCGATGGGCGGATTGGTCACCTGGGCGAAGAGCTGCTGGAAGTAGTCGAAGAGGTTACGCGACTTGTCCGAGAGAACCGCCAGGGGCGTGTCCGTGCCCATCGAGCCGACCGGCTCCTGGGCGTCGCGGACCATGGGAGCCATGAGGATGCGCAGGTCCTCGAGCGTGTAGCCGAACACCTTCTGCTTGACCAGCACGTTGCGGGCGGGCGGCTGAAGCACCTCGCGTGGCGGCTCCAGGTCGGCGATGGGGATCTTGCCCTGGTCGAGCCACTCCTGGTACGGGTGCTCGGCGCTGATGCGGGCCTTGATCTCCTCGTCGGGGATGATGCGGCCTTCTTCGAGCGAGGCCACGAACATCCTGCCCGGCTGCAAGCGGCCCTTCTCCACGACCTTCTCAGGCGGCACATCTAGCACGCCGGCCTCGGAAGCCATGATCAGCAGGTTGTCATCGGTGAGGCAGTAGCGGCTGGGCCGCAGTCCGTTGCGGTCGAGCGTGGCGCCGATAAGGGTGCCGTCGGTGAAGGCGATGCTGGCCGGGCCGTCCCAGGGCTCGATGACGCCGCCGTGGTACTCGTAAAAGGCCTTGCGGTCAGCCGGCATCTCCGGGTCCTTCTCCCAAGCCTCCGGGATGAGCATCATCATCACGTGGGGCAGGCTGCGACCGCCGAGCATGAGCAGCTCGACCACGTTGTCGAGCACACCCGAGTCCGAGCTGCCCTCCTGGGCGATGGGCCGCATCTTCTGCAGCTCGTCGGCGCTGAAGTGGTCCGACTCGAGGATGGCTTCGCGCGAGCGCATCCAGTTGAGGTTGCCGCGCACGGTGTTGATCTCGCCGTTGTGGGCGAGCGTGCGGAAGGGGTGGGCCAGCGGCCAGGTCGGCAGGGTGTTGGTGCTGAACCGGCTGTGGATCAGCGCGAGGGCCGATTCGAAGGCCTCGTCCACGAGGTCGGGGTAGTACTCGGGCACCTGGGCAGGCGTGAGCATGCCCTTGTACAACAGCGTGCGCGAGGACAGTGAGCAGACGTAGAACTGCTCAGCCGTCTTGGTCGACTCACGCACCATGCGCGTGCCGTACTTGCGCACCACCAGGAGCTTGCGTTCGAATTCGTCCTGCGTAAGCGTCGACGGACGGCGGATGAAGATCTGCCGCACGACGGGCTCGCCGGAGATGGCCGTGGCGCCGAGGGTGGCGTTGTCGGTGGGCACGTCTCGCCAGCCCAGCAGCTCCAGACCGAACTCGTCGAGCACGCGGTTGAGCACGAGCTCCACCGCGGGGTGGCGGTAGCGCTCCTGCTGGAAGAAGCACTGGCCCACGGCATAGTCCCCGGGGCCGGGCAGGTTGATACCCAGCGAGGTGCACTCGCGCAGCAGGAACGCGTGCGGGATCTGCACCAGGATGCCCGCGCCATCGCCGGTCTCAGGCTCGGCACCGCGAGCGCCACGGTGGTCGAGGTTCTTGAGCATCTCGATGCCCTGCTCGACCACGCCGTGGGTGGTGATGTTGTTGAGATCGGCCACGAACCCGACGCCGCATGCGTCGTGCTCGGTCGACGGCTCATAGAGGCTTCTCTTCGGCTGTGTCTCGAGCATGGCGATCCTGCCTGGGTACGTTCGCCCGGAGGGCGACGTAGAGAGGGTTACCCAGCCTTCCGGGAACCCCTGCCGCCGTCCCCGGACTCGTGGGTGGACCCCGAACTGTATGGAACGCGAGCGTCGCGGTCAAACGCGCGCTGTGGTGCGGGGGTTCGGCGCGGGCTCGGGCCGGGCGATCATGGTGCCTTCGAGCACCACCGTGGGCCCGCTCAGGGTCGCTCGTAGAAGCCCAACAGCGTGGCCTCGGCCAGGACGTGGTCGTGGATGGCCTCGATGACGGTGAGCTTGTCCGCGCCGGGCTCCCATCCGAGCTCCACGTCAAGCGCCAAGACCTTGAACACGTAGCGATGCGTGCCGTTGGGCGGACAGGGTCCACCGTAGCCGGTTCGGCCCCACGAGTTGGTGCCCGGCGTGCCCAGCGCCTCCACGTCCTCGGCGATCTCAGCCACCGGTTCGATGTCGTACTCGACCCAGTGGTCCCAGGTGCCGGCCGGGGCGTCGGGGTCGTCCACGAGCAGGGCCAGCGAGACGGTCCCGGTCGGGATGTCATCGATGGACAGCGGCGGTGAGACGTCGATCCCATCACAGGTGTAGCGCTCGGGGATGTCACCCTCGTGCTCGAACGCGGTCGATGTGATTCGCATGGTCTTCTCCTCGCTGACCGGCGACTCCTGCGGCGCCGACTCTAGGTGCGGATCGGGACTGAGGACCGGGTCGGGGCTTTGGGCCACGACCTCGGCGGCCATGACGAGCGCCAGAAGGAGGCCGGACCCGACCCGGACGGCACTGCTCAGCATGTCACCTGCAGGATGGCCGAGATTCGGGCCAGGTCAAGGGGCCATCGGCACAGCCACCGGCCCGAGGTTCCGCGGTGACCGTGAGATGTAACCGATATCTCACTCGCCCGCTACGCCCCTGTCCGAGCGCGGGCGATAGGCTCGAAGGACCGCGCGGCAGGCACGCCACGAAGTGTCACGCCGAACCAGGGATGGAGGCCAGCTTGCAGTCGAAGGGTGATCAGGACCAGCGCCGAACGGCTGCAGCACGGGCCATGTGGGATGAGCTGGCCGTTCAGGCCAAGACGGTCCACTGCCCGACCCACTTTGCCCAGCCCTGGCGCGTCACCGTCCTCGGTGACGCACCGGCGGACTTCCGGCTATACGTCTCTGGCTGCTGCCCCCGCATCGGCGAGGCCGTCACCGAGATGATCCGCAAGGACCCTCGCGTCGCCGCGACCCGCTAGGTTCCGCCGGCCAGGACCGGGTTCGAGCGGCCGGCAACTTGCCTTCTGGGGGACACTTGGCGACTTCCGACCGTCTATGGGGCATGGAGGTCATGACGGGAGCGTTCGACCGCGAACTCACCGGGGTCATCGCATCAGCGGCCAGGGGCGACGAGGTCGCCTTCGGCCAGATCGTTGCGGCATACCACGCGGACATGCACCGCGTATGCGTCTTCGTCTGCGGCGACCAGTCCGTGGCCGAGGATGCGGTCCAGGCAGCGTGGGCCATCGCCTGGCGCAAGCTCGACTCCGTCCGCGATGGCAGCCGGCTCAAGCCCTGGCTGGTGTCGGTCGCGGTCAACCAGGCCCGCGATCTCATGCGCAAACGGCGACGGCAAGCGGAGATCGAGGTCCTCGCGGAGCGCGGGCGTGAGCAGGGCGGCATCGACCCGGCCACCGGCATCGATGCGCTCGATATGCGACATGCCCTCCTGGCCCTCAAGCCCGAAGACCGGGCGCTGCTGGCCATGCGCTACGTGGCCGGCTTCAACGCGACCGAGCTGTCCAACGCACTCGGCATCAGCCCATCCGGCGTGCGCAACCGGCTGGAACGACTGACCGCGCGCCTGCGCGAGGAGCTCGAGGCATGACCGACAAGAACGCCTTCGACCGCCAGCTCGCGCGGGAGATCGAAAATCTCTCCGGCCCCGTGCCTCGCGTGGACGTCAGGACCATCGTGGCCGAGGCGGCCCGGCCCGCGATGCGCCCACGCTGGGCCTGGCTGGGCGGCTCGCTCCGGCTCGCTGCGGCCACCGCGGTCATCGCCCTCTTCGGCGCGGTGCTCGTGCTGGGCTTCATGCGCAGCGGTGAGCAGGGAGTCATGCTGCCGCCGGGCGCTTCGTCGTCACCCCTACCTCTTCCCTCCCCCTCCGTCGGGGGCTCCGTCCCGGTCAGCGGGACGTGGGTCCTGCCCGATCCGCCGACCTGCGAGACAGCCATGGCCCCGGTGGACGAGCCGATGATGCTGTCGGCCACGACCTGTCACGGGCTCCGCGTGCAGGCTGACGACCCGCGCCTCAGCGGAGAGGGAAGCACCAGGCAGGAGGTGTGGGCGGACGATCTGCCGACGCCGGAGGTGTGGAGCCTCGTCAACGCCGGCGGCACGTGGACCAGCCAGCGCTACCACGACCACGACCGCTTCGTCTTCGTCGGCGAAGGCGGCTACGACGGTCTCACCGCGGTCGTGACCCTGGCTGAGGACGGGAGCCTGCATGGCTTCGTTCGCGTCGGCCAGCCACGCGGGGACTGACCGCATGCTTCGACTGACCACCTACCGACGCCCGGGCCTGGTCCCGCGGCGCATGAACCTGGCCCCATGGCCGAGGCCCTTGTCGACTGCTCCATGGAGCGGGCCTCGATGGAACGACCGACGCGCGAGCCCGGGCTCGAGACCGGCGCCGCACGTCAGCGACGAACAAGGAGAGAACTCATGAAGGTCAAGACGCGCATGCTGGCGGCGGTCGTCGCCGGGCTTGTGGCCGCATCCATCTCGGGTGTGGCCGCCCAGGAGAGCGATAGCGGCGCCGCGTTCTTCGAGGTGAGCATCAAGCCCGGCGGATCGCCGACCGAGGGCACGGAGGGTGATTCGGGCGCTGGCTGGGCAACGTCCATGGGCGCGTCGAACACGGGAATCGCCGTCGACGCGGGCGACCCGCGTGCAAGCGGACTCCTCGACACGACACTCAACTCCACGTTCTTCGAGCTGCCGGATGGAGTCATGGAGGTCGGGATCTACTCCTGGCGACTGGCCAACGAAGAAGGAGCGTGGGCCGGAGGTGGCCCCTTCACCCTGGTCGCCGAAGGTGGCCCGCCCTCGCAGGTAGACGCATCGATGACCCTCATCGGTGAAGGCGCCTACCAGGGTTTGGTGCTGGAGTTCCACGGTGAAGAGCCCGACGAGAACATGCAGGAAGTATGGTGGGGCGTCATCTACCCCGCCGCCGCGATCTCTCCCGAGCCGGAGGCGATCGCCGCCGACTAGCGACCCGTCCTCCTCCTGCTCGTGAGCCGGCCCCAACGCGGGCCGGCTCACGGCTTGTTCGGCTAGAACGCCAGTCCCCGTGGCTCCGGCCCCAGCGGCGGCACGGTCTCGTCGGCCAGGCGGAAGCCGTTGGCCTTGTAGGCCGCGTAGTCGAAGTCCTCACACTCGTCGTAGCCGACCTGGTGGTACGCGTCGAAACCCTGCCAGTCCTCGTAGCCCTCGCCAAACGAGTGGTCGAGGAACGCGTCGGCCATGGCCATCCCCAGCTTCGGCCCGATGAAGAAGGCGCCCATGGCCAGCACGTTGCAGTGGTTCGCGGTGGCGGCGCGCTTGGCCGAAGGCTCACTCTCGCAGACGGCTGCGTGGACGTGTGGGCACTTGCTGGCGGCGATGTGGATGCCCATGCCACTGCCGCAGAACGCGAGCCCCTTCTCGAACTCCCGCTCGGCGATCCTCGCGCCGAGCATGAAGCCGGCACGGTGGTACATCGGGGTCTCTTCGAGGATCGGCGTCAGGTCCTCGACCGTCCAGCCTCGCTGTATCAGGTGCTCCTTGACCGCCTCCTTCAGCGGGTAGCCAGCGAAGTCGGCGCTGACCACGACGTGCTTGTCCCTGGCTGTCTTCATGAGGACTGTCCTTTCCTGCTCCCGCATCGAACGTCCGGTGCGGCTCTCCAGCCCGATCGGCTGGGCTGCCTTCCTGCGGCCACGATGATGTCTGTGGCTCTTGCAGTCACGCATAGGCCGCGGCCGCCTCGTCGTGACCTGCTGAGCGTGGACCTAGCGTGAGTATGGAGGTTCACGGAAACGACCTGTCGCTCCAGAACGACCTGTCGCTCCAGACTCATCGGCGGGCAGGAAGTCGATGGTCTCGGCGATAGTTGCTGCCGGGCGGCCGTGACCTGGGTCACCTGATCGATGCCCCGGCTGGGGAGTCACATGTGTCGTAGCGGGAGGCCGTGAAGCCCGACTCGCGTACGTTGGCCGCCCTGAGTCGCTCCGAGCCATTGGCGAACCGGACCCGTGTGTGAGCACCAGGGAGGTGCGAGATGCGTTCGATGCGATCGATCCCGGCTGCGGTGGTCGTCCTGGTGCTGCTCGGAGCATGGGCTGCCGCAGTCGCCGCCGAGGACACGGCCGACCCGATGGCCCCGCCCTACTTCACCTACACGGCGGAGCCCGTGGGGGAGTCCTACATGCCCGGTGGGAGATGGTGCGTGACCACCGGGACATGCGGATGGCGGAGGCAACCGACCCACGGGCCTCGGGTCTTGTCACCCTCAGCGTCAACTCGAGCCTGGTCGCGCTTGACGAAGGAGGCGGTCTGACGGCGGCGTTGAGTGAACGATTGACCAACGACGGCGGAGCCTGGTCGGGCAGCGGTCGGTTCGTCATTGCCGGGGCGGGTACGGGGGGATGACGGCGGCGATGGACAGGCTGACCGGTGAGGGCGGCTATGAGGGCCTGACCCCCATCATGGGCCAGTCCGCAGGCGCCGACGCGATGGTGAACTGGGGCGTGGTCGTCCCGAGCGACCAGATGCCGCCGATGCCTGACCCCGTGTCGCCCACCACCGAGTAGCCCTGGGAGCGGACCTCGATCCGACCATCGACCACGATGGGCTCAGGGCGGCTGTCGCCCGGGACTCGACCAACGTCCTCGACCCTCATCACGGTCGGCCGACGGATCGGCTCTAGTGGACAGGCAGGAGTGTCAGTGACTCCGAGATTGCAGCGAACGAGAATCCGGTGTCGCCCCCGCATTCGATGGCATAGAGGACGTCGCGCCCGCCCGTCCCTCCCGCGTATCGCACCTGGCCGGATACCTCGCTCGAGCGCGGTCCGTCCATCAGGTCGACCCGGTCGCTGGAGTCGGGAAGCATGAGCGTCGGCTCGAACTCGCTCCCACTCCACCTCGGTGCCCGGTCGTCACCGCTCATGGAGCCGAACCCGTAGCCGTCGAGCGATGTCGCACTTGGGGAGACCGCGAATGTGACGGAGCAGGTCCGCCGTCGGGATGGATCGAAGGCCCGCAACACCTCCCAGGCCTCGCCCGGCTGGGCGGCTGCCGGGTCGCGTTCGGGTGACAGGACCTCGACCGACCAGGCGGCCGGCAGGTCGACGGCGAAGCCCGCCCTGGCGAGCTCGACGTGCCCGCCCTCGCGGGCCGGTCCCAGCGGCGGCGGCGGCTGGAATGGCCCGGGATCAGCCGGTCTCAAGGCCACGCTGACGACTACGAGCGGAACGAGCACGATCGCCAGGATCACGAGCATCCTCCTGCCGTCGGATGGGTCTCGTGGTCGCGCGGCCGGCCACGACGACACAAGCTCGTGTCCGACGAAGCCGAACAGGATGAGGCCGAGAGCCCAGGAGGCGATGGCCGGCACGCTCGCTGCCAGGGACTCGAGAGGCGGCAACACCGTTCGAGTGAGCACGACCAGCAGCTCGAGCGCCCACACCACCATGGTGACCAGGCCCAGGGCGCGAGCCCAGGCTTGCGCGCGCAGGATGCCGACCGCTGCCACGATGGCCGCGATGCCGGCGACGAGCGAGACCGCCGGGGCATCGAGCGGCGACGGCAGCATGGTGATGCCATACCCGTAGCCGTACACCAGGGTCTGCGCGCCCCAGAGCCCGAGCAGGATGGCCGCCACGCGCATCCGCCGTGGCACCAATACCCAGCCTCTCCCTGCATCCGGCGAGTGTTCCATCGGACGTCTCCCATGCGGTCCTGATCGATCTCGAGAATGGGCCTAAGTCGGGCCCCGTGCATCGGTCGCAGCCTCAGACCCCGACTCAACTGGGTGGATGTCGACGCCGCTCGGCGGGCCAGGGTCCGGGTGGATCGGCGGCGCAGCCGCGACATGTCTGCCGACGACCGTATGGAGCTCACAGCTTGTGGAAAACCGGGTCGACAGTGAAGTTGCCGTCTGGCACGCTAGCCGCCTTCAAGGTCGCCGTCGGTGCGGTCGAGGGAGCCGACGCCTTCGGTCCGACCACAGTGGGGGCAGGAGAAGAAGAGGAGCCTCATGAAGCGGAAGATGCTCGCGATCGTGGCTGCCACAGCGTTCGCCACGGCCAGTCTGGCTGCACCTACGACGGCGGCCACGGAGGCGGAGATCCAGGCCTGCGTAGACGAAGCGACGACCATCCTGCTCAACAACCCGAGGTATCGCGCTTTCAGGTGGGTCATCAAGCTGGGCATCTGGGATGCGACCCTGAGGGCCAGCTGCGTGCGGACCCTGGGCTAGCTGTCCGGCCGACCGTCATGAAAGGCCCGTCCCGCGAGGGACGGGCCTTTCTCCTTCTGATGGGTGCTCGTGCAGGGATCACGCGTCCCCCCACGGGGATGAGTTGGGCCCGATGGGCAAGAGTTGGGCCCGATGGGCAAGAGCTCGTACCTGAAGACATCGACGCGACACCCGGCAGCGGCACTGAGCCTGAGCGACTCTTCGTTCCTGCTGGACCGGCTCCAGATGTCTTCCCGGCGACTGGGCGGCCTGTCGGAAACGGGACCGTGAGCGGCGCGAACTAGATGCCGAGGCCCACGATCCTCGCGTTCAGCAAGGCCACGTAGCCGCACGGGTCACACGTCAGTACGACAAAGCGGAAGCCACTCTCGTGCGCGATCCTCGTCCCGTTCGCGTCGGCCACGAAGCCGGGCATGAAGGACATCGAATTCTCCACCGACCACTCGTCTTCATGACCAGCCGGGCAGCGCGCCTGGCCCATCCAATGCGCATCCAGCCAGCTCTGGATGATCGTCGTCTGCTCGTCGGTAAGAGTCATGCTGTCCCCATGTGCGTCGAATCGGCCACGGTAGCCGCAACGGGGAGTGTATGACGGAGCCTCAGGGATAGGATGACGAAGCTGACTGGCCTATTCCTCGTCGGGAAAGGAACTCGTCGGACTCGGCGACGTAGAACCGGCGGCCCTGGGGCGCTTCCTACCCTCGCCGTAGCGGCGTCGGTACCACGTGCGATAGGCAAGCCATGCGAGTCCGGCCAGCACCAGTGGCCCAAGGATGACCGAAGCGAGGAGCGGGAGGTCGGCCGCAGGACTGACCGTGTACTGGTAGATGCCCGCCAGCACAGCGACCGGGACCGCGACCAGCCGAAATGGCCGGACGTATAGCAGTTTGTGGGCCAGCGCTGTCATCGGGGGCGCTGTCCCCGTGCCGCAGTACTCGCAAACCGCGCCGTCGACGGGCTCGCCGCAGACGCGACACTCGGCCGACGGCTCCGGTTCTTCGCGCGGGACACCCACCTCGGGTACGTCGCCTGGCGGCGGCCACGCCGAGCCGTCCGGTCCCATCCTCGGGCGGACGGCCGCCATCCCGTACTTGCGGAGCCGGCGGCGAGTGCCTTCATCCATCGCGTTCCTGGCGCGAGCATCAGGGCTCCTTCTCCCCGGGTCAAGGGCCGGACGGACCGCCTGCTCCTCGGTGGTCAGGACCTCCGTCACTTGACCCTCGTGATGGCCAGGAGTGTCATACGACCTAGCGGGAGGCTGTGAGGCACGGTCCGCGTACGTTGGCCGCCTGAGCCGTGCCGAGCCACTGGCGAACCCGGCCCGTGCACAAGCCATGGAGGCTTGACATGCATGCGCTGCGAGTATCGACCGCCGGGACGGTCATCCTCATGCTGGTCGCCAGCCTGTCGTCGGCGGTGGGAGCACAAGAGACGGAGGCAGACTCGATGGCCCCGGCCCACTTCACCTACACGCTCGAGTCGCTCGTGGAGCCCTCGATGGGCGACGGCGACGGATTCACCAGAGAGGTGCGAGGCGTTCTGGAGAAGGAGGAGGTCGAAGCCAGTGACCCGCGAGCATCTGGGTTGATGACCACGTACGGTCACGCGAACCTGGTGGAGGTCGATGGCGGTGGCTTCCTGGTCGGAGCCATGAACGTGGCGCTGGCCAACGATGGCGGCGCGTGGTCGGGTACGGGCACGGTGGTGCAGATAGTGGTCGAGGACGGCGGTGCCATGTGGCAAGCCGTGTTGACTGGAGAGGATGGCTACGACGGGCTGACCCTCATCATGACCCAGTACTACGACGACAACGCCCAGACGCGTCGGGGGGTCATCGTCCCGACCGACCAGATGCCTCCGCAGCCTGACCCCGTCGAAGCGGTGGCTGAGTGACGACTCGGCACAAGGAAACTTCCCGTCTGCGCATGGCGATCGCCCCTGACGGGGACGGTCTCCTGGCTCCCTGAGACAGAGTACGCGGGCTTCATCTACGAGGGCGCGCCGCCCGCGGGTGCTGGACACCGACGAAGTACCAACCGAGTGATCGGCTCGTGGCGACGCGGTTGCCTGCGGCGTGACGCCAGGCGCTCAGGTCAAGGGCTGGACGGCACGCGGGATGGCTGCGCCCGCGCAGGTGTGCTCAGGCGAGGTTCACGAATCGGCATCAGAGCTCGCTCTACCGCCTACTCGGCGGACAGGATCCTGAAGGTGTCGGCGATGGGCTGGATGGCCCAGTTCGCGTAGAACGGCTCGCTCGGCCAGGGCACTTCAGAGCGACTGCCATCAGGCAGCCACGGGGTCAGCACGCAGGCCAGCACGTAGTCCCGGTCCCCGGCATCGAAGTGGTAGGCGACGAAGACCTCGCCGCTCGGCTGCCTGAAACTCAGGCTCACCGGCCCCCCGAGCCTCAGGGTCCCGATGCTCCACTCCGGAGCGCACTCGTACTCGCCGGTGAGAGGGCCGATCACCCGGTCGGCCGCTTCCCATGCGTCCTCGCCCCAGGATTCGTCGGCGTCGCGCGGGAAACAGCCCCCGGCCGTGGGGGCGTCACCCGTGGCCACGTACACCGTGCAAGTGGAGCCGATGTCCGGCGGGTCGGCTGCCATGACCGGCCGCAGCCCGGTGCGCTCGATCGGTTCCGGGTCTTGGGCTGGTGTCCTGTCGACCCTCCAGCCTGTGGGCAGGTCCACCGAGAAACCCTCGGCCGACATCTCGTAGTGGCTCCGCTCGCTCTCGAGCCCGAGGAGCATCTCATCCCACCGCCCCGGGTCATTCGCGTCACGCATCCACACGAGTCCGGTAGCCAACAGGATCACGATGACGACCATGACCACGACGACGATGAGCCAGACCTTGCGTTCCATCCGGTATGCCTCGACTGCGAGGAGCCCCATCCTCCTCCGCACCTCACCCAGCTGGTCAAGTGACGTATGGCTCATGCAGTGTCGTGGGCGAGGATGTCAGTCTTACGGACCGCCACCTACTGACTGCCGACGGGAGCGTTACGATGCCCGGCTCGTGGTTCTACAACCTCATCTACCGCTTCGGCGCACCGTGGGAGATCGGGGTCCGCACGGAGCTCAAGGAGCTCGTCGAGAGCGGGCGCCTTCGACCAGCGCCCGGTGAAACGGCGATCGACCTCGGCTGCGGCACCGGCGCCAACACGCTCTTCCTCGCCGAGTCCGGCTGGGAGACCGTCGGTGTCGATTTCTCGCCGGTGGCGGTCGATAAGGCGAGAGCACGCGCTCGCGAGGCCGGCGGCTTCGACAACCTCCGCTTCGTGGTCGGTGATCTCTCCGGCACGACGCTGCAGGGCGCAGAGGGACCGTTCGACTTCCTGCTGGACTACGGCACGCTCGACGACCTCCAGGAGCCGCATCGCACGCGTATGGCGCAGCTCATCACGCGCATCGCAGCACCAAACGCGCGCTTCCTGATGTGGTGCTTCTACGGCCGATCCGAGGCCATGCCTCGACCGATGCGAGGACGGATATCGACGAGCATCGAGCCGGGCGAATTGGAGGAGAGGTTCGGTGCCGAGTGGGACATCGAGGAGTTGGCAGGCATGACCGGGGAGCCCAAGACCGCCCTGTTCCTCCTGACCCGCAAGGCGTCGGGCTGAACCAGGCGACGCTGGGCCGCGGGTGTGCTCACCCAGGCTTCAGGAAAGGCAGCTCGCCGGCCTCTGCTCCACCTCCGGAAGGAACGCGGGGGGTCTCGGCGATGGAGGTCCAGCCGGTCGGGACCTCGGTCACTTGCCCCGGCGCTGAACAGGAGTCCGATGGGTCGTAGCGGGAGGCCGTGACGTCCGACTCGCGTACGTTGGCCGCCTGCGCAGGTGACGTCCGTCACTTGACCCCGTCACCTGCGGGGAGTGTCATACGTGGTAGCGGGAGGCCGTGAAGCCCGACTCGCGTACGTTGGCCGCCTGAGTCGCTCCGAGCCACTGGCGAACCCGACCCGTGTATGAGCCAGGGAGGCGTGTCATGCGTACGTTGCGACCGTTGCTCGCAGGGATGGTCAGCGTGGGGCTGGTCGCCAGCCTCTCCTTGACCGTGGTCGCGCAAGAGACAGAGACGGATCCGATGGCCCCGGCCTACTTCACGTTCACCAGGGGGATGGCCTCGAAGTCGATCGGCGGGGAGGTCGAGGCTATCGACGGCGACGGCTTTCCCGTTCTGCGTGGCCAGATGGAGGTCGATATCCCGGTCGAAGCGAGCGACCCACGAGCATCAGGCCTCTGGACCTTCGCCTTGAATGCGGACTTCGTGGAGGCCGCCGGCGGTACCGTCGGGATGGACACCAGGAGCAATCGGCTCGTCAACGACGATGGGGCGTGGAGAGGTACGGGTACGGCCATCTCCGCCTTCGTCGAGGATGGTGACTTCGCCGCGGGCCTGACCGTGCTGACCGGCGAGGGAGCCTACGCGGGCCTGAGCCTCATCTTCAGCCAGACCTATGAGGATGGTGGGGAGTCGTACTGGGGCATCATCCTCCCGAGCGACAAGGTCCCACCGTTCCCGGACCCCACGGCACCATCAGCCGAATAGCCACCACACGCGAAGGGGGAATGGCATGAGTGCGTTGCGCTCGTCCTTCGTTGGCATCGTCGTCGAAGGGGCGATGCCCCCGATGCCCGAGCCGCTGGAGCCAACCGCCCCTTAGCCGTTTCGCGCCGCCTCGGCTGCTTGCGGCGTCGGAGCGGGTGTGCTCCTACGCGGGGAACATCTCCTCGAGCTCGGCGCGGAGGCCGTCGCGGACAGCCTTGTGCGAGAAGTGGCGCAGGCCGGCGGCGTAGTTGACCTCGGCCCGCTCGGCGATGCTGGCCGGGTCGTCGAGCAGAGCACGCGTCTCCTCGACCACGGCCTCGGTCACGAAGCCGTTCATCTCGACGTTGCGGAACCCCTTGGGCCGGATGTCCAGGTCGTAGACCGGGTAGCGGTTCACGAAGACTGGCCTGCGATGGTAGACAGCCTCCAGATAGGCATTGCCGAAGCCCTCGATGAGCGAGGGATAGGCCACGAGGTCGCAGGCGTCGTACATGTCGCCCAGCGCATAGATCGTCCGTCCGTCCGCACCCCGACCGCGCCCGATGTCGGCCACCCGGTCGGCCGCCCACAGCAGGTCCACGTCGAGCAGCCGGGCGAACTCCCGCAGGCGTGCCTCGTACTCCATGCCCTCGTCGCCGCTGGCGTGGGAGATGACCAGCCGAGCCGGCCGACCCAGGCGCGCAACCAGCTCGATGGCGTGCTCGAGCCCCTTGCGAGGGACCACGCGCACGGGCGCCAGCACGAAGAGCTCATCGTCGGCCAGCCCCAGGTCTGCGCGCAGGTCGGCAGTGACCTCGTCGGGCCGTATCGGCGGGTCCTCGAAATCCATGACGTTGGGAATCACTCGGGCGCTGCGTCCCAGGCGTCGGGCGATCTGCTCACGCTGCGTGGTGTTGATGCAGGCGTGGCGCACGTTCGGCAACGCCGGCGGGAACGCCGCACTGATGATGTCGTGGACGCTGTTGACCAGGAAGCGCTGCCGCTCCCAGGGCAGATCGTGGTGATGCGCGAGCACCGCCATGCCCGACTCGGCCGCCAGCTGCGTGATGGCCAGCCCCAGCGGCAAGTGCATGGGGATGGTCAGGGCGTTCTCCGGGATGAGCAGGTCAAGCTCGAGATCCCGCACGAACGAGTGCAGGGCCGACTTCAGATGGGCCGTGAGCTCGTCGATCTGGCGGGAGACCGACTCGGGCCGCCCAGATGACGCATCGCCGAAGACGGCATCGTTGATGGCCGCAACGTCGGGATGGCCGAAGAACGCTTCGGGCACCTCGCGGCTCTTCTCCGGCGGCCGGTCGACGATGCCTGCGAAGTAGCAGACGTCGTGGCCCATCGCCCGCAGCTCGACAGCCCACTTCTCCGACTCCAGGGAAACGCCGTCGGTCCCCGCGAAGCGGGTGCCCACGAAACCGATGCGCAGGGGTCGCGTCTCAGCCATGTGCGCAAGGTACACGGCCGTGACCCTCGCGAGCAGGACGGTTCTTCGCAGTCATCGAACGAACGGGCTCCGAACCGCCAGGTGGCTCGACGATGGAGCCTGCGCGCGGCGGTGGGCATGCCCCGCCACGCTCGAGATTCGCGAGTGGCGGCGGCCGTGGTCGCTCGCGGGCCTCGGTCATGGCCCGATCAGGGCCGGGACGCCCAAGATCGTTCATTCATCGCGAAGAGTCGGCCAGCTAGCTCGCCGCGGGCGGCCTCATGGACCGCGACTTCACACGAGAGTCGAACACATCGGGGCCGATCGGCGTCGGTGGCACGATCGGTCGCCCCGGCCGGCGCCAGAGGCGAACCTGTTCCTCGACCGTGTGGAGCTGCCCACCGCTCGAGGGCTGTGGCGATGTCGGCGCCGCTGCTCTCTCCCAGAGGCGCGCCTACGCCGCGGGGGCCTGCGCACGGGCCTCGCGGCGGCGGAGCCGCCAGCTTCTCGATCTCGACAGCGATGAACGGCACCGGCGTGACCAGCAGCACCAGCCCCAGCTCCGCCGCGGACAGGGCGGTGGTCTGGAAGACCGGCTGCAGGAAGGGCACGTAGATCAGCGCCAGCTGCACCAGCACGCTCACCACGATCACGACCAGCAAGACCATGTTCGAGCGCAGCCCCAGCGTGAAGACCGACTCGCGCTCGGAGCGCACCACCAGCGCGTGCGAGAGCTGCAGGAACGCGAGCGCCGTGAATACCATCGTGCGCCACGTCTCCTCGGGCGCGCCGCCGTGGTAGGAGATGGCCTGGATGCCCAGCACCAGCCCGGCCATCAGCAGGCCGACCCAGATGGCATGCTGCCACAGGCCGTCGCCGAGGATCGAGGCGCTCGAGTCGCGCGGCGGCTGCTTCATGGCACGCGGATGGGCCGGCTCCACGCCCAGCGAGAGCGCCGGTGCACCGTCGGTGACGAGGTTGATCCAGAGGATCTGGATGGCCAGGAGCGGCAGCGGCAGGCCCAGGAACGGCGCCATCACCATGACCCAGATCTCGGCCGAGTTGGTGGTCAGCAGATAGCGCACGAAACGGCGGATGTTGGCGTAGATGCGCCGCCCCTCTTCCACCGCCGCCACGATGGTGGAGAAGTCGTCGTCCTCGAGGATCATGTCCGCCGCTTCCTTGGAGACGTCAGTGCCGGTGATGCCCATGGCCACGCCGATATCGGCCATGCGCAGCGCAGGCGCGTCGTTGACCCCGTCGCCGGTCATGGCCACCACCGCGTCCCGCTTGCGCCAGGCATCGACGATGCGCAGCTTCTGCTCAGGGTTGGTGCGTGCATAGACCCCGATGCGGGACACACGCTCGGCGAACTCGTCATCGGGGATCTCCGCCAGCTGGGCCCCGGTGATCGACTCCCGGGACTCGTCGAGCATGCCCAGCCGGCGGGCGATGGATACGGCCGTGAGCTGGTGGTCACCGGTGATCATGACCGGCGTGATACCGGCCGATCGCGACTCGGCGATGGCCAGCGCGGCCGCCTCGCGAGGCGGGTCGGCCATGGCCACCACGCCCGCCAGCTGCAGGCCCTGCTCGGCATCCTCGGGTTCGTCGGGCAAGGAGTCGATGCCGGCATCGGCCAATGCCAGCACGCGGTAGCCGTCCCTGGCGTAGCCCTCGGCAACCTCCCGCGCTGCCTCCAGGGCCGGCCCCTGGTCGCTCGCCAGCAGCGGCGCGATGGATTCGACAGCGCCCTTGACCGCGACCCAGTTGGGCTGCTCGGTGTGCAGACCGCCTTCACCGCGGGTGTGGACCGTGGTCATGCGCCGCCGCTCCGAATCGAAGGAGACCTCGGCCACGCGCGGGCAGTAGGCGTGGAGCTCCTTCTGGCGCACCCCGAGCTTGGCTGCGAAGGCCACCAGCGCGCCCTCGGTCGGATCGCCGGTGATGGACCACTCCCCGCCCCCGTCGGGCGGTACCAGCGTGGCGTCGTTACAGGCGGCCGCGACGTGGGCTGCGCGCAGGGCCAGAGCATCGTCATCGGCAGAGGGCGTGAGCGAACCATCGGGCGAATAGCCGTCGCCGCCGACCGAGTACTCGCCGTTGGGCGTCCACAGCCGCTCGACCAGCATGCGGTTCTCGGTGAGCGTGCCGGTCTTGTCGGTGCAGATGACCGAGACGGAACCCAGCGTCTCGACCGCCGGCAGCCGCCGCACGAGGGCATGCCGAGCAGCCATCCGCCGGGCACCGAGCGCGAGCGAGATGGTGACCACCGCCGGCAGCCCCTCGGGGATGGCCGCCACGGCCAGCGACACGGCTATCAGGAACATCTCCTCGGCCGACTCGCCGCGTGCCACGCCCAGCCCGAAGACCACGCCGCAGATGGCGATGGCCGCGATGGCCAGCCACTTGCCTAGCTGGCCCAGCCGCTTCTGCAGCGGCGTATCCTCGTCCTCGCCCTGCTGCAATAGCTCAGCGATGCGGCCGATGGCCGTCGACATCCCGGTCGAGACCACCAGGCCCCGGGCACGCCCCAGCGTCACCGCTGTCCCGCTGAAGGCCATGTTGCGCTGGTCGGCAGGGGTGGCGGCGCCCACCTCCGGCAGCGGCTCGGTGACCTTGGCCACCGGCTCCGATTCGCCCGTCAAGGGCGCCTCGTTGACCTTCAGCCCTGGCGCCTCGCTCAGGCGCATGTCGGCAGTGACGATGTCGCCCTGCTCGAGCAGGACCACGTCACCGGGCACCACCTCCGCGGCAGGCACCAACACCACCTCGCCACCGCGGACCACGCGCGCCTCCGGCGAGGACATCCTCTTGAGGGCATCCATGGCCTGCCCCGCCCGGTACTCCTGCACGAAGCCGACCACGCCGTTGAAGACGACGATGGCAAGGATGATGACGGTGTCCTTGGTCTGGCCGATGAACAGCGTCACCAGGGCGGCCGCGAACAGCACCAGGATCATGGGGCTGGTGAACTGATCCACCAACAGCATCCACACCGGGCGCTGCTTCTTCTCGATCAGCTCGTTGCGTCCGAACTCCGACAACCGTGCAGCGGCCGTGGCCGCGTCGAGTCCGGCGTCCTCGCTGGTAGCCAGGGCGGAGGCCACCTCGGACGCGGGGATGCGCCAGGGCTGGATGTGCTCGTCCGCTTGCTGTGTCGCCGGGTCCCCCGCCGCCATCCCCTGTCGCTCCCTAGGCTCCGGCGGTGAAGATCATGTACATGAGCACGACATAGGCCACCAGCGTCATGCCCGAGCCCGGTTCCAGGCGCGAGGCCCGCGTCTTGGCGCCGTGGATGATGCCGGCCACCACGATGGCCATGAGCAGGATGGCGCTGACGCCGACGAAGGCCTGGACGGGATCGACCGCGGCCAGGATGGGGCCCTCGGTGTAGAACAGGTCGACGAAGAGGATGATGGCCATATTGAAGGCGTTGCTGCCGAGCAGCGAGCCCACGGCCAGGTCGAAGGCTCCGATGCGCACGGCCGCCACCGCGGTCGCCAGCTCCGGCAGGGAGGTCGAGAAGGCCAGGAACGAGGCGCCCACGAACGACTCACCCAGCTGCGCTTCCACGGCGATGCCGTCGGCGGCATCGACGAGGACCGGTGCGGCAAGGAGGATGACCAGCGCAGCCACTCCGAACTTGGCCAGGTCCCAGCGGATGGCGTGGATGATGGCCCGCCGGCTGGTGACCTCGGAGCCACTGAGGTGCTCGTGCTCGGCCTCCTCGTGAGTGATCCGCCCGTGGCTGACCTCGCCGGTGGGCACGGCCGGGGTCGACGAGCGGTGGGTCCAGGCGATGAGACTGAGGAAGCCGATGAAGATGACGAACGACTCGATGCCGACCCAGCCGATAGCCAGCTCGAAGGGCCGCATGACGGCCAGCGTGGCCACGGCCGTGAGCGCGATCGCCACCGCAGCGGTGCGGGCATGACCCGAGCCCACCCGATGCCAGACCCGGCCGCGATAGGCCAGGTCGACGACGGCCAGCAGGGCCATGTTGGCCATGTTGCTGCCGAAGAGGTTGCCGATGGCCAGGTCCGGCGAGTCCTCGGTGACGACGGCGCTGACGGCCACGGCGATCTCGGGCAGGGAGGTAGCGGCCGCCACCAGCACCATGCCGATGAGCAGGCCGCCCAGGCCGGTCACGTCGGCGATGCGGTCGCCCGACTTGGCCAGCAGCACACCCGCCCCGATGATGACTACCGACATCACCGCGAAGAGAGCCAGGTAGTAGATGAGGTCGGTGTTCAAGAGCGCTCCATGAGGCAGCGCGGCAGAGGGCTCAGGGTCGGCTGCAGGGTGAATCGTATTCGATGCGGCACCGGAGCCGCTGTCAGGGCGCGGGAAGGGTCATCACCGGCCCGCGCGCTCAGGCAGCCACGAAAACGTGATCGCGCCGCGAGCGCACCGAGACTGCCTGGCCCGGCGAGAGAGCCAGGCGCTCTGCCTCGTCACGCGGGACCTGGGCCCAGACGTGCACACCGTCGTCGCGCATGAGCTCGAGCCGCACTTCGAAGCCGAGGTAGACCACCCGCTCCACGATCGCTTCGCTACCGCCGTCCACGGGCGTCAGCTGGACCTCGATGTCGTGCGGACGGACGAGGGCGTTCCCCAGGCGCGTGATCGGCCCGATGAAGCTCATCACGAACTCGTTGGCAGGGTGTTCGTACAGCTCGCGAGGCATGCCTTCCTGCTCGATATGCCCATAGTCCATGACCACGATGTGGTCAGCCACGTCCATGGCCTCCTCCTGGTCATGGGTCACGAAGACCGTGGTGACCTGGGTCTCATCGTGGAGGCGCCGGAGCCAGGCACGGAGCTCCTTGCGGACTCGTGCGTCGAGTGCGCCGAAGGGCTCATCGAGGAGCAGGACGGAGGGACGGATGGCAAGGGCTCTCGCGAGGGCCATGCGCTGGCGCTGCCCACCTGAGAGCTGCGAGGGATAGCGATCGGCCAGATGCGCGATCTGCACCAACCCCAGGAGGTCTCCCACGGTCGAGCGGATGACATCGCGGGGTTGGTGTCGGATGGTCAGGCCGAAGGCCACGTTGTCCCATACGGTCATGTGCTTGAACGGCGCGTAGTGCTGGAACACGAAGCCGATGCCGCGGTCCTGTGGCGGGACACGCGTGACGTCACGGCCATCGAGTCGGACGGTCCCGGCGTCGGGCACGTCCAATCCGGCGATGATGCGCAGCAGCGTGGTCTTGCCGCTGCCGCTGGGGCCCAGGAGTGCTGTCAGTGTCCCGTCGGTGATCTCCAGCGAGACGTCGTCGAGTGCCACGAAATCACCGAACCGCTTGGTGAGGCTCATCAGGCTGATGGCCATGTCTGCTTCTCCTTCCGAACGAACCGGATTGGTACACCGTCATGGCCAGCAGCACGCTCAGGGCCATGAGGGCAAGCACGATGGAGGCGGTGTAGGCACCCACGAGGTCGAATGCGTGGAAGCGCTCCTCCACGTGCGTGGTGAGCGTCTCGGTCTTGCCCGAGATCTTGCCCGAGACGATGGCCACCGCCCCGAACTCACCGAGCGAGCGGGCGGTGGTCAGGATGACGCCGTAGACGACGCCCCAGCGGATGGCGGGCAGGGTCACGCGCCAGAACGTGCGCCAGGGTGAGGCACCTAGCGTGTACGCAGCCTGCTCCGCGTCGGTGCCTATCTGGCGGAGCACGGGCATGACCTCCCGCACGACGAAGGGAAGGGACACGAACATCGTCGCGAGGACCATGCCCGGCATGGCGAAGATGACCTCGAACCCGATGCTTTCGAGGAGGCCCCCGAGCCAGCCGTTCTTGCCGTAGACGAGCACGAGCGCGAGGCCGATGACCACCGGTGAGACGGCGAAGGGCAGGTCGATGAGCCCATTGAGCAGGCCGCGGCCGGGGAAGCGGCGACGCACCAGGGCCAGCGCGGCCACGATGCCGAAGGCGGTGTTGATGGGCACCGCGATGAGCGTGATCTCGAGGGTCAGCCAGAAGGCCGACGCGAAAGCCGGGCGGTTGATGGCTTCGAGCACCGGCGCGAGTCCGTTCTCGAACGTCCGCCAGAAGACCGCCAGGACCGGCAGGCCAAGGAGCAGGAGCAGATAGCCCAGGGCCAGTGTTCGGAGCCCGAGTCGCGCGGCCCGGATGCGGGGCTCCTGCGACGGCACCTGCCGGGGCATGGTCGTGGAGAGGACGATGTCGGAGGCGCTCATGCCATGACCTCCTCGTGGCGAGAGATACGACGTCGGAGCAGGTCGAACACGGTCAGCAGGGCCAGCGAGGTGGCGAGCATCACGACCGAGACGGCTGCCGCCGCGCCGGGCCGATCCGCTTCGACCTGTCCATAGATGTAGACCGAGGCGAGCTCCGTGCGATACGGGATGTTGCCGGCGATGAGTACCACTGAGCCGAACTCGCCGATGCAGCGAGCGAATCCCAGCGCTGCGCCGCTCAAGATGGCCGGGAACAGGTTCGGCAGGATGATGCGTCGCACGACCGTGGCCGTGGATGCCCCGAGTGACGCGGCGGCCTCCTCCATCTCCTCGTCGAGCTCCTGCAGGACGGGCTGGACCGCACGCACCACGAAGGGCAGCGTGATGAAGAGCAGGGCTAGCACGATGCCCGCCTGGGAGAAGGCGACGTTGACACCGAATGGGCTGCGCGGACCGTAGAGCGCTAGCAGGGTCAGCCCGGCCACGATGGTGGGCAGCGCGAAGGGCAGGTCTATCAGCGCATTGACGAATGGCTTGCCACGGAAGTCATCGCGCACCAGGACCCATGCCATCAGCGTGCCCATCAGGGCGTTGATGGCCATGACAACGAACGACGTCGTGAGCGTGAGCTGCAAGGCGGCCACGGCCTGGGGCGAGGTGATGGCGGCCACGAAATCGTCGGGGCCATCCGATACCGAGCGCCACAGGATGGCGGCGATCGGGATGAGGACGAGGAGGCCCAGGTAGGCAGCGGCGATGCCCGGGCCCATGAGACCCCGCCCATCGTAGGTCCCCCGGGAGATCGACCCGATGGCAGGTCGAGCGCCCACGTCCGGGCTCATGACGCTGCGCGGCCAAGCTCGGCGAAGATCTCGGCCACCATGCCCACATCCGGGTCGAAGAACCGCGAGCGTGCCTCACTCCAGCCGCCCATGTCGGCGATGGTGAACAGGTTGGCCGGCTGGACATAATCGAACTGGGCCAACACGTCCTGCAGCACGGGTCGATAGCCGTGGCGACCAAAGACCGCCTGGGCCTCAGGCGTGTAGAGGAAGTCGACGAAGGCCCTTGACGCCTCGGGGGCATCACCGGTCAACGTCAGCGCCACCGGGTTCTCGATGAGGATCGTCGCGTCGGGCACGATGTACTGCAGCGGTTGCCCGGCCTGCAGCGCGAAGATGGCCTCGTTCTCGTAGGCGATGAGCACGTCACCCTGCCCGGCGGCGAACGTGGTCAGCGCCTCGCGAGCGCTGCGGTCCATGACGCTGGTGTTGGCCACCAGCTGGCGCAGGTACTCCCTGGCCTCTGCCTCGGTCCCACCGCTGACGATCATCGCCTGGTACGCAGCCAGCAGGTTCCACTGGGCTCCACCGGAGGTGAACGGGTTCGGGGTGATGACATCGACGTCGTCGCGGATGAGGTCCTCCCAGGTGTCGATGCCCTTGGGGTTGCCGGGTCGGACCGCGAACACGACGACGCTGTCATGGACGATGCCCTGGTACTCGTTCTGCGACCAGTCCGGTGCCACGATGCCGGGTGCCACGAGGCGGTCGATGTCGGGCCAGAGCGAGAGGGCGACCACGTCAGCCGGCAGACCGGCTTCCACCGCGCGACTCTGATCGCCGGAGCCCGAGTACGACGTCTCGAACGACACACCCGCCCCGGCCTCGGTGGCCTGATACATGGGGATGAGCTCTTCGTAGGCCTCGCGAGGCGTGGTGTAGGCGGCGAGCGTCACCGGAGCATCGCGCGCGTCGGCCTCGGCCACCACGGCGGTCGAAGACCCGAGCGTCGAACCCAGCGCGGTCACCAGTGCACACGCCGACAACACGGTCGCGGATGGCCATCGGATACCTGATCGTCTGCTGACCATGGTGGAACACCCCCGCTATTGTCTAGTATTCCTATATTGTCGATAACGTCTATCGACTTTATAGGATGATATGGAAGCGGTGCCCGGTTGTCAAACGTTGACCTCGACCAGCCGTGGCAGAATCGAGGTCCCACGCCCCGGCGCCGGGTCTCTGAAGCCCCGCTCTGCGCCGCCGACCTGAGAAGGAGAGCCCTGATGGATCTGCGTTTCCTCGCCCCCAAGCGGACCGCCCACGCTCACTGCGACATCCCCTGCGGCGTCTATGACCCGGAACAGGCCCGCATCGAGGCCGAGTCCTGCCATCGCATCATCGAGCGCTACCACGCCTCTGACGACGAGGTCTTCCGCGCCCGCTGCATCGTGGTCAAGGAAGAGCGAGCCGACCTGGTGAAGCACCACATCGACGTCCTCTGGCACGACTACTTCAAGCCCGAGCACGTCGAGCAGTACCCCGAGCTGCACGACACCTGCTGGAAGGCCTCCAAGGCGGCCTCCGCGGTCAAGCAGGGCGTCGACCTCGACGCCGCCAAGAACCTGCTCGCGCTCATCGACCAGGTCGACGCGATGTGGAAGGGCACCGGCGGCCCCGGCAAGACCCGCATGTAACTCGGATCCCGAGCCCGATGACGACCCGCTCAGGATGCCTGGGCGGGTCGTTCTGATTCGCCGGCAGGACGGCAGATGATGCACCGACTGGGGCGCTTGATGATGCACCGACTGGGATGCCCATGATCCACCGACAGGGATGCCCATGATCCACCGACTGATCCGCTCCTGGGGCGCCCGCGTCGCGGTCGAGGGCGACTCGATGCGCCCGACGCTGGAGCCCGGCGACTGGCTGCTGGCCGACCCCGATGCCTATGCCGATGCGCCCCCCATCAGCGGGGATCTCGTGCTCGTGCCCGATCCCCGAGGGCCCGCGCGCCTTCTAGTCAAGCGCGTGGTCGAGGTGCACGGTGCCGACGTCCTGGTCGCCGGCGACGCTCCTGGAGCGTCGACCGACTGGCGAACCTTCGGATCGGTCGACGTCGCCTCGATCGAAGGCCGGCCCTGGTTCCGCTACTGGCCGCCGCGCCGCATCGGGGGCATCCGCTGAGGGCCTGGCCCATGGCCAAGAACCGCTGCGAGTTCACTCAGCTTCCCGGTCCCACGGGGCATCCTCGTCACTTCCGCCGCCCTCGCGTCGAGTGAGTTCGAAGAGCCAGGGCACCGCGCTGCCCGCGAGCTTGCCGTCTGCGTAGCCGGTGATGGTGGCTTCGTAGGACTCCGAGAACGCCTCCCCGCGCGGCGGGACGCAGAAGTGCACGACCGCCTTGGGGGTGATCTCACCTAGGTAGGCCGTATACAGGATGAACTCGATGGATATCTCCAGCGCCTGCGGCAGGGTGGGACCGATCACCTGACCAGGCTTGATCTTGGCCATCAGCTTTGAGCCTCCACCCGGACACCTGGTGGCCGGGTCGTCGGGTGGTATGGCCAGGCCGCGCTCCTCGTACTCGAAACGACCACTGACTGAGCCATCCTCGGCCACGTGGACCTCGATGGCGTTGGACCGGATCTCGGGATCGCCGTCCGACCAGGCACTGTCCAGGATGGTGGCCTCGTCGAACGTGCCACTGTACGTGCCGGCCGGGATGGCTGGCGGCAGGTCCTGGCCGAGCTTGCCGGTCGCGGTCGGCTCGATGAGCCGGGGCTCCTCATCCCGGCACTCGTCCTCGGCCGCTCCGATGGCCCGCGCGGAGCGACCGTAGACCTTGCGCGCGACCGCCCTGATCGCGATGCTCTCGAGTTCCTTGCGACCAAGTCGGATGAGGATCCTTCTGGCCACACCTCCCTGCAGGGTGCCGCCGGACTTGAGGATCTCCAGGGACTCGTTGCCGAAGGCCCGCAGGACGCGACGACCCGATGGCCCGATCTTGTGCCAGGCCTTGGCGAAGAACCCGCGCTTGTCCCCCCTGATCTGCCGAAGCGCGCGGATGTTCTCCTGCAATCGCTGTTTCTCGACGCGGTAGCTGCGTTCGACCGACTCGCGTTCGCAGGACTGATGTGGTTCGGGGAACTTGGCGAGAGCCACCTGACGCGATCTCTCGAGCTCCAGGAGCTCCCGCTTGGCCGCGCTCAGCTGGTCCACGACGTACCGTTGCCAACCGGCGTCCAGCTCCTTCGGCGTCCCTTCAGCTGGTTCGAGTGCGCCCCAGGCGAAGTCGAACCCGAGTGAGTCGTCAACAGAACGGGTGGACTCTGGCTCGGCCGCGATGACGGGCAGGCCCAGGGTCGTGACGAAGACCAGCGCGACCAGGAGCGACAGGACCCTCTGCGCCATCACGCGTCCTCCGAGCCCGCTGAGGCAGTCTCCAACGCCAAGGCCTCCACGTAGCGAAGCTCCCCGTCCTTGATGCCCCAGACGAGTCGGTCGCCCAGGAACAGCTCGCCGCCCTCGACGGCCTCGTCGACCGGGCCGCCCATGTACTCCTCGAGTCCGGCCGCTTCGACGACCTCGTCGAGGCTCATGTAGGCCCGGAACTGATCGGGGTCATAGGGGGCAGGCTCGACGTCTGCGCCCCCCGCCACGCGGACCGGCTCGCGGGACACCACGTCCTCGTCCTCGAACAGGAACTCGACGCCCTCGCCGTAGTACGTCCACGATCCCATGGTCACGGGCACGATGGAGCCGTCGGCCGAGACCTCGTCGAAGTAGTAGGCGGTGAACGCGTCGGGGTTGCCTAACTCGGCGTGCACGTCGTCCCTCGTCTCAAGGTCGGCTCCGACGACGGGTCGCGTCTCACTCGAGCTCGGGCCGCCGAGCTGTTCCAGCGTGTCGTCGGCTGGGTCGAAGACGAGCACGTCGTCGAGGGCCAGACCGGCGAAGTCCCCGCCGACGACGAGGGCACGGCCGTCGGGCAGCGCCGTCGCGGTGTGGCCCGTTCGTGGCAGGAAGAGCGCGTCGATCACCGTCGACTCGCCCGTGGCTGGATCGAATACCTCGACCACACTCGTCTCGATGTCTTCGGTCAGCCCGCCGAGGACGAGGACACGGCCGTCGGGCAGCATCACGGCGGTGTGGCCGATGCGTGCCTCCTGCAGCTCTCCGACAGGCTTCGTCTTGCTCTTTGCCGGGTCGAACGCCAGGACCTCGTCGCTCACGGCCTCGCCATCGAGCCCACCGATCAGCAGCACGCGTCCATCGGCAAGGGTCGTCGCGGTGTGGCCGCTGCGCTGAGGTGCGCCCTTGATCGTGGCCCACTTGCCTTTGGCAGGGAAGAAGACCTCAGCGGGCTTGCTCTTCTTCTGGGTGACCGCTCCAGACAGGAGCACGCGACCATCGGGCAGCAGGGTGACCGCTGGACCGACGTGGGTCGCCTTCGGCTTGGCGGTGGGTTCGAAGGTGGACGTAGCAGGGACGTAGATCTCAGAACGGGCTACAGGCTTGCCGTCGTCGACACCGCCGATCAGCAACACTCGTCCATCGTCCAGGGGCACCGCCCGATGGGCTGCGCGTGCCCAGCGCATCGATCCTGCCGGTTGGCTGCGACCGGTCGCCGGATCGTACAGCTCGGCACTCGCGAGGGCGGAGTCTGTTCCGTCTGCCGCGGTCCCGCCCGCGACCAGGACGAGGCCGTCCGCGAGGGGCGTGGCAGTGTGGCCGGCGCGAGATGTGGTCAGGTCGCCCAACGCCGTGACGGTGCCGACCTGCGGGTCAATGAGCTCGACGCTGGCCAGCGCCTCCTCGCCGTTCGATCCTCCGGAGACGAGGACGTCTCCACCCTGGAGAAGCGTGGCTGCGTGCCGGGTCCGCGGACTCGACAGCAGATCCTCGCGGTCGTCGACGGTGGAGTCCTGCGCAGTGGCCATCGATGGCAGCAGCAGGGCGCAGACGAGTGTGCCGCAGAGCGCGCGAGCCGCCGTGGGCGCTCGAGACATCATGGCCGTTTCCCCCTTGCCACGTGTTCGCACCTAGCCTACTCCTGAGGGTAAACCCGCCTTCGGGCGCAAGTTCGAGCCCAGGAATGTCGAAGGCGACCCCCGAAGGGGCCGCCCGTCGCGCTCGTGGAGACTGGCTGGAGCTACTCGGGGCCTGAAGGCTTGCGCTTCAGGTCAGTCATCTCGAGTTCTCCGCTGGGCACGTGTGCTAGCTGAGGAGCTCGCCCATGGCTGCGATGTGGTCGGTGTCATGAGGCAGGAAGTCCTGGAACAGCAGACGGTCGATACCGGTGTCCACGTACTCTCCGATGCGTGCCCGGGCTGAAGCCGGTGTACCCGTGATCCAGCGGTCCTCTCGCCGCTTGAGCCACTCCTCGGCGGCGACCGTGGCCTCTGCGAAGATGGACTTCTGGGCCTGGACCCGCCGCGCCATCTCGGAGTCGTCCCGACCGACCAGCACCCCGGCCATGACCGAGATCGTCAGAGTCGCCGGATCGCGCCCGACCTTCGCGCAGACCGCCTCGAGTCGAGCCTTGATCTCGCGCACCTCCGCCGGCGTCGACGAGCTGATGTTGTACTCGTCGCCGTACTGCGCACCGAGCCGGAGTGAACGCGGCTTGCCGGTGCCGCCGACGATGAGGTTCGGTCGCTTGCCCTTGGGGCGGAACAGTGCCTCGCGCACCTGATAGTGCTCACCCTGGAACGACCAGCCATCCGGCTCGTCCCAGAGTCCACGCAGGATGGCCAGCTCCTCCTCCATGCGGTCAACGCGTTCGACGGTGCCGGGATAGGGGATGCCCAGCGCAGCATGCTCGCGCTCGTGCCAGCCCGCGCCCACGCCCACCTCGACACGCCCGGGGCCGGCCATCTCATCGACCGTCGAGACGACCTTGGCGAAGGATCCGGGGATGCGGAAGGTCACCGGCGAGACCATCGAACCGAGGCCGATGCCATCAGTGTCGCGCGCCAGCCCGGCCAGGGTGGTCCAGGCGTCTGTCGTGGCCAGGTCAGTGGCACCGGGGAAGCTGGAGTAGTGGTCGGAGCGGAAGTACGTCTCGAAGCCCGCGGACTTGGCAGCCTTGGCAGCGTCGAGGATGTCCTGGTAGCTGTAGCCCTGCTGGGGCTCGGTCATGAGTGCGTAGCGCATCCGCGGTCGTTCTCCTGTGGGCTGGGCTGGAGACCGAATGATGCCGCAGGGTCGCGCCGGTGGGGAAACGACGACCGCGGGTACGATGCGGCCATGACGTCGGCACACCTACTCGACTTCCCAGCCGCGCTCCAGGCCCCCGGAACGGCCGGGTCGCCGTTCGAGCCGGCGCTGCCGCTCGGCGAGCTACCGCCCGGAGCGCTCGTGCGCATCAGCCGCGGCGACCTCGATGTGCTGATCGCCCACACCGACTCGGGCATCCTCGCCACCGATGACCGCTGCCCGCACATGTCGGCACCGTTCTCAGAGGGCCGCCTCGAGGGCTGCACGCTCCACTGCCCGCTCCACCGCGGCGCGTTCGATGCCTGTGACGGCGAGGTCGTGACCTTCCCGACCACCGGCGGGCTCACCGCCGATGGCGAGTACCGCCCGACCTGGCGGCCGGAGGACGCCGTGGCGAAGGCGCCGCTGCAGGCGGATGACCCCAAGGCGAGAGCGCGAGCCAGGACCCGCGTGCGTCGCCTGCGCTACTACCCGCTGCGAGTCGAGGGGGACATGCTCGAGATCGCGCTGCCGCGATGAGCTCGGGGCGGCCGACGGCCCGGCAGTGGCTACCCTGGCTCGCGGTGCTGGCGGTGATGGCGCTCATCTTCCTGGCCTCGTCGGTAAGCGGCCTGCGCGTCAGTGACGACGCGGCCGTCGACAAACCGTTCCGGGTCACCGGACACCTTCTCGAGTTCGGGGCTCTGGCGGGCTTGCTGTTGGTGGCCCTGAGCTGGGGCCGGCAGCCACGCCTGCGAGACGCGACGCTGGCGCTGGGCATCACGGTGGTGTACGCACTCAGCGACGAGCTGCACCAGTCGTTCGTGCCCGACCGCACGGGCCGGCTCGACGACGTGGTCACCGACACGGTCGGGGCCGTCATCGGCATCGGCGTGGCCTGGCTGGTGCTCTCGGTACGCGCTCGAGCACGGCGCGACGACCCAGCCAGTGAGCCGCGTTGATGCGCGGCCCGACGCGGGCGGCCAAGCTGGAGCGGGCCATCTTGGAGGCGCGGCACGCCCTGCCGTAGCGGCGAGCCCAGGAGATACGCTCGCGCCCGAGGAGCGCGGAGAGCCTATTGGACCGGCTGGAGCGCGGCGCCGCTGACCTCCACGCCGAGCGCGACCACGCGCAGGCCGGCCGCGGCGGCAGCTGTGGCGTCCACGATGCGCCGCCCATCGACGACCACGTCGCCGGCCATGGTGGGCGCGATGACGGCCCACTCGAGCGAGCCGAACTCGGGCCACTCGGTGGCGACCACGACGGCATCGGCCCCGGCACAGGCAGCAGCCGCAGAGACGGCGGCCTCGATGGGGGCATCGGGCGAGCCCTTGGCCACGAGGGCCACGCCGGGCTCGAGCGAGACCGGGTCGTAGGCGGCCACCGAGGCCCCGCGCGCCAGCAAGGCCGCGCCCAGGCGCACCGCGGGCGACTCGCGCAGGTCGTCGGTGCCGGCCTTGAAGGTCAGGCCCAGCAGGGCCACGCGCAGACCCGCGAGCGAGCGGCCGGCGGCCCGCTCGAGCCCGTCGAGCAGCCACTCGGCCTGGCTCACGTTGCTGGGCCAGATGGCATCCATCAGGGGGGTCTGCACCCCGAAGCTCGCGGCCAGCTGGGGCAAGGCCCGGGCCTGGCTGGGGAAGCAGGAGCCACCGAAGCCCGGGCCGGGGCTCAGGAAGCTGCGCACGATGCGCGCATCCAGACCCATGCCGTCGACCACCGCCTGGGCATCCGCGCCGGTGGCCGCGGTGAGGCGGCTGATCTCGTTGGCGAAGGTGATCTTGGCCGCGAGGAAGACGTTGGAGGCGACCTTGATGGTCTCGGCACTGGTGAGGTCGGTGACCACGACCGGGGCCTCGAGCGGGGCGTAGACCGCGCGCAGGGCCTCGGCCAGGGCCGTGCCGCGCCCGCCGTCGTCGTGGCCGTCGACCCCGATGACCAGGCGGTCGGGGGCGAGGAAGTCGGCCACCGCGCTCGCTTCCTTGGTGAACTCGGGGTTGTGGGCCAGGCGCACCGCCGGGTCGATGGCGCGGACCTCGGCGGCCAGGCCCGCCGCGGTGCCCGGCAGCAGCGTCGAGCGGATGACGATGTCGCGCGGCAGGCTCGGATCGACCGCGATCGCGCGCACCGCCGCCCGCACGATCTCGCCGTTCCACTCCTCCGCGGCATCGAGCGTGCCCACGCACACCACGACGAGGTCGGCGCCGGCGATGGCGGCGTAGTCCACGCTGAAGCGCAGCCGCCCCTCCTCGAGCCCGGTGGCCACCAGCTCGTCGAGGCCGGGCTCGTGCACCGGCAGGTCGCCCGCGCGGAGCCGTTCGATGCGCGCCGCATCGACATCGAGGCAGACGACGTCATGGCCGACGTGCGCCAGGCAGGCAGCGGTGACCAGGCCGACGTAGCCGGCGCCGACGATGGCGATGTCCATGAACTGAGCGTAGCGGAAAGCCATCCGGGCGGTGGTGGTGGTGCATCCAGGCACCACCGAGGGGTACACAAACCTTATCGGTGCGCTAACGTCGGTCGCGATGCGCCGTCCCCAGCCGGCGCGTGGGCTCGCAGCCGTGATGTCGAGTCTGCTCGTCGCCATCACGTTCGCCACGCCCGCCAGCGCTGCCATCGCGCCGGTGGAGCCGGAGGCTGCCCCGGTCTTCTCGGCCAGCTCCAGGCAATGCACCAAGTGGAGCAGCGAGTACGTCCCGCCCAAGACCATCCGGGTGCTGCGCACGTACAAGACCGACGCGCCCGCTGGGATCCGCGGCAAGGTCCAGAAGGTCGACTTCGAGAAGTACGTAGCCACGGTCATGGCCGTGGAGTGGCCGGAGCATTATCCCCTCGAGACCCTCAAGGCGGGGGCCATCGCCACCAAGCAGTTCGCCTGGTACTACATCCTCAACCCGCGCGGGCAGACCAAGAAGATCGACGGCAAGAAGGTCTGCTATGACGTGGAGGACTCCACGGTGGACCAGTATTTCAAGCCGGAGAAGTACGCGCCCGGCAAGCCCAAGGGCCCGGCGCCCGATTCCAGGATCATGGCGGCCATCGATGCCACCTGGGACATCTCGCTGCGCAAGTACAGGATCAGCGACGTCGCCAGCCGCATGTTCCTGACGGGGTACCGCGCCGGCGCCAGCAAGGTCAAGAACGAGGACGGCACCTACCGGCCGATCCGCTGCGGCGAGGATGCGACCGGCTTCAAGCTGTTCCACAACAGCACTCGCCAGTGCGGTGAGGATGGCCTGCGCTATCGCGAGATCCTGCGGCGCTACCTGCGACCCAACCTGGAGATCGTCGACCCCGGTCACGGGAACACCATCGGCAGCGCCCACGGTGATGCCAGCGCCATGCGCATCAAGCCTGGCTTGCGCATCCCGCACGTGTGGACGCCCGGCCGGACACAGCCGGACAAGACCACCAAGGCAGGCATCTCCATCTCCTCGGATGACCTGGTCTATTTCGCCTCGGGCGACATGAACGGTGACGGCCGCCAGGACCTGGTGTGGTTGAAGAAGACCGGAGGGCGCTCGGGCAAGATCAAGGTCGCGCTGAGTGACGGCAAGAACTACAGGCCGGGCACGGACTGGTGGAGCGGCAACACGCTCGTACCGGTCGATGGCGCCAGGCTGCTGGTGGGCGACTTCTACGCCAACCAGCGCCAGGACGTGGCCATCCTCTCGCGTGGCGACGAAGCTGGGACCTCACGCCTGGTGGTGCTCAAGCGATCGGGGCCGGGAGCGAGCGAGAAGCTGAGCGACCCCGAGCAGTGGTGGGCCGGCTCGCAGGACTACGGCAAGATCGCCGGTGCCTGGCTCGGCGACCTGAGCGGCGACGGACGGGCTGATCTCATCATCCGCAAGGACATCAGCGGGGGCGGCGTCGCGCTCAAGACCGCGGTCACCAAGAGCCCGCCGGGCTCGGGCGGCCAGCGCATGACCTCGCTCCAGACGCGCTTCGAGGACGGCGCGCTCAAGCCGTCCAAGGTCAAGATGGCGGTCGGCGATGCCAACCGCGACGGCCGTGCCGACGTCATCATGCTCATCGGCGGCGCTGGCTCCGCCAAGGTCGTGCGGCTCCAGGGTCAGACGAAGGGCGGCTTCAAGCGCGTCAAGCTGTGGTCGGCACCCAAGTCGGACCCGATCCTGGTGCGGACCTCGAAGATCGGCCTGGCGGACATCGACTACGACGGACGGAGTGACCTCATCGTCTACTCGGCCGACGACAAGGGCACCCGCATGCAGGCCCTCAAGACGCGCTACACGACCATGAAGCCCGGACCGGTCTGGCGCACCGGAGCCGACGTGTCGGAGATGCGCCCCTACTAGCCGGCGGACGGCCGCGAGCCTGGGCTGAGCGGCCTAGGCGGACGCGCCGATCATGCTCGCCGCTGCCACGACCTCCACGTCTCCTCGTCGATACCGATGGTGAGCTCATGGCCACAACGCACGAGAGGCAGGCGCAACAGCCCCGGGTCTGCGACCACCCGCTGAAGGACCTCCGCCTCGCCCATGGTGAGGTAGCCGAGACCGGCCTTGCGGTACGCCTTCGAGTCTTCGTCCAGCAGCGCGCGCGCGCCGTGCTTCTGGGCGAAGCGCTTCAGCTCACCGGGGGCCGGCGGTCGCTTCTTGAGGTCGACGAAGCTGATGGGCATACGGCGCTCCTTGAAGAAGCGCTGTGCGCGCCGCGTCTCCTTGGAGTCGTTGCGGCCGAAGACCTGGATGACCGGTCCGGGGGCCCCCTCGGCAGGCGTCAGCTCGCTCCGCCGTCCTTGCGAGGACGGCCACGCCGCGACTTGCGCTTGGGGGTCATCAGGCCGAAGTAGAAGCCATCGGGCGACTTCTTGACCGCGACCTCCACGCCGGCCAGTTTGGCCGCACGCATGATCTGGGCACGCACGGTGGCCGGCTTCTCGTCCTTCCCCAGCACCGCCTCATACACGACCGACTCGTCGGTGATCTTCTTGATGCGGTTGATGAGCGCCTGCTGCTCTGGGCTGACGGGCCGCCCGCGCGGCTTGGGCTTGGGCGGGTTGTCCATGAACTGGGCGTCGACCTTCCTGTACTTGGGCATGCGCGCAAGTGTAGTCCCGCCTGTCTGCGCTGCTACGCTCAGGCACACATGAGGAGGAGTCGAACGCTGGCCGCCGGGGCGACCGCGGCCCCCCTGTTCCTGCTGCCGGCGGCGCCGGCCAGCGCGCATGCCCTGCACGGCAATGTCGATGCACCCCTGCCCTTCGCGGTCTACCTGCTCGGCGCCGCGGCCGCGGTGGGCCTGTCCTTCGTCTTCGTATCCATCAGCGACGGCACACCCGTCCCCGAGCCCTCTCCCGGGCGAGTGCGCACCCTCTGGCGGCCGGCTCGCTGGCTGCTGCGACTGGTCGGGCTCGCGGCCTGGATCTGGGTCGTGGCGCAGACGGTGGCCGGGGGCACGAGCGACGCTGAAGTCGGCTCGTTGTTGCTGTGGGTCTTCGGCTGGGTCGGCCTGGCCCTGGTCAGCGCCCTGCTCGGCCCGGTGTGGGCCTGGCTGGACCCCTTCAGCACGCTCCACGACGTGCTCGCGGCGGTCATCCGCCCCACCGGCATCCGGCTCGCGGGTCGGGCACCGTGGCACGGGCGCGTCGATGCCTGGCCGGCTGCCATCGGGCTCGGCTTCTTCGTCTGGCTCGAGCTGGCGGCCCGGGTCGGAGGCGGACGCGACCTCGGCTTCGTCCTCGTGGGCTACACGCTGGTAGCGCTGGGGGGTATGGCCTGGTACGGCAAGGAGCGCTGGCGGGGGCAGGGAGAGGTCTTCAGCGTCTGGTTCGGACTGCTCGGCCGGCTGGCTCCATACGGGCTGGTGGGACAGCCGGAACAGGGTCAGGTACAGCGGCGCGGCTTCGGCAGCGCCCTGGCCCGCGAGCGATGGTCGACCGCGTTGCTCTCCGTCGTGGCCATCGGCACGGGCTCGGTCATCTGGGACGGCATCAGCCAGACCCAGCCCTACTTCGACCTGGTCGGGGAGCGTCACTTCGTCACCCAGTCGTTGCTGCTGGTCGCCTTCCTCGCGCTGATGGTCGGGCTGGTGGTGGGGGTCGGACGCAAGATCGGCATGGCTGCCATGGGTGCGGGCCTGGTGCCGGTGACCGTGGGCTACCTCGTGGCCCACTACCTGACCTACCTGCTGACCGAGGGGCAGCGCATCGTGGTCGCCTTCTCGGATCCGCTGCAACAGGGCTGGGACCTCCTGGGCACGGGCTGGTTCGAACCGCGCGACGACTGGCTGCCGGCCTCGCTGGTCTGGACGCTGCAGGTCAGCGCGGTGGTGCTGGGCCACGTGGTGGGCGCCTGGCTGGGCCACTCGGCCATCCGCCGACGACGGAGCCACGGTGAGACCGTGAGCCAGTGGCCGCTGGCGGCGCTGATGATCGGCATGACCGTGGTCGCGCTGTGGTCGCTGGGGCAGAACCTCATGTTCGTAACGGGATCCGCGGACATGGTCGCCGGCAGGTGACCCCCAGCCCGGACATCGACGCGGTCGTCCGTCTCGACTTCGAGGTCGATCCGGCATCGACCCTGGGCGAGCTACGACACGGCCCCGGCGACCCCACCATCCGCTTCGAAGGAACCGTGGTCTGGCGTGCGCTGCGCACCAGCGAGGGGCCGGCCACCACGCGCATCTCAGCCGCTGCCGACGGCTGGCGGGTGGCGGCCTGGGGACCGGGTGCGGAGGCCGCCCTGGCCGCGGTCCCGCGCCTGCTCGGCGCGGCGGATGATCCCGCTGCGCTGGAGCTGCCTCCCGGACGTTTGCGTGACCTGGCGGCGAGGTTCCAGGGCATGCGTTTCGGCCGCACCGATGCGGTCTGGCCCTCGCTGCTGCCGGCCATCTGCGGCCAGAAGGTCACGTCCGCGCAGGCACATCGTGCCTACTTCGGCATCCTCAGCCGCTTCGGTGTTGATGCTCCCGGGCCGGGTCGCCTGCGTCTTCCGCCCATGCCCAGCGTGATCGCCGCCCTGCCCTATTTCGAGCTGCACCCCGTGGGACTCGAGCAGCGACGGGCGCTGACGCTCATCCGGGCCGCTCGGCAGGCGACCGCGCTGGAGGAGGCCACCTTGATGGCACCCGGCGCCGCGCTGGCCCGCCTGCGATCGGTCGCGGGCATCGGGCCGTGGACCGCGGCCGAGGTAGCACGCAGTGCCTTCGGTGACCCCGACGCGGTCAGCCTCGGCGACTTCCACATCCCCAACATGGTCTGCTGGGCCCTCGCGAGCGAGCCCCGAGGCGATGACGCACGCATGCTCGAGCTGCTCGAGCCCTACCGTGGGCAGCGGGCGCGCGTGGTGCGCATCCTCGAGCGCTCCGGCATCCGGGCACCACGATACGGGCCGCGTGCGCGGATCCAGCGCCTCGAGCGCATCTGACCCGGCGGCCTGGCGCTCGGGACCGCTAGGATCGGCCGGCCGCCGTGGGACCGCTATGATCCGGCGGCCTGGCGCTCGGGACCGCTATGGAATCTCCTGGCCGCCTTGGGACCGCTACCGATTCCCTGGCCCGCCAAGGCCGTCACTTTCGCTGGCCGTTCACAGCTTCGGATCCGGGGGTTGACATGGTTGTGAGTAGTCACTAACATCTCCGCCATGACCACGGCCATCGCACCCCGACACACCGCCGACGAGCGACGCGAGGAGATCCTCCGTGCGGCCATCGTTCGATTCGGCAAGACCGGGCTGCACGGCACGTCGACCGACGTCATCGCCCGCGATGTGGGCGTGTCGCAGCCCTACCTCTTCCGCCTGTTCGGTACCAAGAAAGAGCTCTTCATGGCGGCGGTGCGCTGGGGCTTCGACCACACCGTCGAAGCATTCCGGGTCGCCGGCGAGGCGGCAGTCGATGAGCACGATGCGTTCCGGCGCATCGGGCAGGCGTATGAGGCACTCATCAGCGACCGCAGCTATCTCGGCATCCAGCTCCAGGCCTACGCGGCCACGGATGATCCTGAGATCCGGGCCGTGGTCGAGGAGAGCTTCGGCCGTCTGGTCAATGAGATCGTCCGCCACACCCAGGCCACGCCGGCACAGCTGGCGGCATTCCTGGGCCGCGGCATGCTCATGAACGTCGCGGTGTCCATGGGTGTGCTCGAGGCCAGGACGGCCTGGGCCGGCCTGGTGCGCGACGGCTGTATCGGAGGCTTCAAGGAGGTCCACGAGCAGTTCGAGTAGTCGCCTGGACCCCCTTCTTTGACCACTGAAGTTAGTGAGCACTCACTACACGGGAGAAACACCATGTCAGTACGAACACTCGCCCTCTGGACCGCCGTCGCGACCGGTGCCGCCCTCGTGGTGGCGACCCGCGGTGGTCACGACCAGCGCCGCGGCGGCGCGCAAAAGTGGGACGGCCGGGAACAGGAGCATCCGCACCGGCCACGCCGAAGCCGGGGCCGGCGCGGCTAGGGCCGCGCGCAGGCCACACCACACAACGGGGGAGAAGGAGAAGACCCGTGCAAGGTCGGAATCTTGCCATCTGGACGTTCGCCGTGACGTCGGTGGCACTGGTCATGGTCATGCTCGACAACCTCGTCGTCTCGACCGCTCTCAATGTCATCCGCCAGGAACTCGGCGCGACCATCGAGCAGCTGGAATGGACGGTCAACGCCTACACGCTGACCTTCGCCGTCTTCCTGCTGACCGGCGCCGCCCTGGGTGACCGCTTCGGGCGGCAGCGCATGTTCGTCATCGGCGTAGCCATCTTCACTGCCGCCTCCGCGCTTGCGGCCATGTCCACCAGCGTCGAGATGCTGCTGGTCGGGCGCATGGCCCAGGGTATCGGCGCAGCCATCGTCACGCCCCTGACCCTGACCCTCCTGAGCGCGGCGGTGCCGGCTGATCGTCGCGGCGTTGCCCTCGGTGCCTGGGGTGCGGTGGGTGGCGTCGCTATCGCCATCGGCCCGCTCGTTGGCGGCGCCATCGTCGAGGGCGTGGCCTGGAACTGGATCTTCTGGGTCAACGTGCCCATCGGCATCGCGCTCATCCCGCTGGCCGTGTTCGGCCTGCGCGAGTCGTTCGGTCCCGACCGGCGGCTCGACATCCCGGGCCTGGCACTGGTCTCGGCCGGCCTCTTCGGCATCGTCTGGGCACTCGTCAACGGCAACTCCGAAGGCTGGACCAGCCCCGTCATCGTGGGTGCGTTCGCGGCGGGTGTGGCCCTCATGGTCGCGTTCGTGGCGTGGGAGCGGCGGACCCCAGCGCCGATGCTGCCGCCGCAGTTCTTCCGCAGCCGCTCCTTCAGCTTCGCCAACCTCAGCGCCATGTTCATGAGCTTCGGCATGTTCGGTGCCATCTTCCTGCTGGTCCAGTACCTGCAGTTCGCGCTGCGCTACTCGCCGCTCGAGGCCGGGCTGGCCATCCTGCCCTGGACGCTGGCTCCGATGTTCGTGGCACCCATCGCGGGTGCGCTCTCCGACCGCATCGGCGGTGGACTGCTCATGGGCACCGGCCTGGCGTTGCAGGCCATCGGCCTGGCGTGGCTGGGGTTGATCTCGACCACGACCGTGGCCTACGGCGCGATGGTCGTGCCTTTCATCATCTCGGGCATCGGCATGGGTCTCTTCTTCGCGCCCATGGCCAACGTCATCCTCTCGTCGGTCCGCTCCGATGAGGAAGGCAAGGCATCGGGCGCCAGCAGCGCCATCCGCGAGCTGGGCGGCGTGTTCGGTGTGGCCGTCCTGGCGGCGGTCTTCGCGCGGCAGGGCTCGTATGCCTCGCCGCAGGCGTTCGTCGACGGCATGGTCCCGGCCGTGCTCATCGGCGCGGTGGTGGTGGGTGTCGGTTCGGTGATCGCGTTCGCCATCCCGCGAACTCGCGCGGCGACCGGAGACCAGCCGGCCCTGGCTGGCCCCTCGCCACGACTCGCCCTCGACGGAGAAGCAGCGCCCGCCTACATCACCATCGACGAATAGATGCCTGGCGGTCGGCCACGGGTCGGCCGACACTCCGGCGGCGGGTACAGGAGAGACCCGCCGCCGTGGCATGCCGAATCGGGGTGGCGGGTACATGAGAGACCCGCCGCCGTGGCATGCCGAATCGGGGTGGCGGAGGTGTCACGCTGCGATACGCTACGCGCAGCGCGCGCCGCGAATGGTGCCCTCGAGAGCCGCGCCAGGTACACGGTCCAGCGAAACGGAGGTACACGGCAACCATGGGAAATCGTCCATTCGGAGTGCTCGTGCTGGGAGCGCTGGCCATCGCCATCGCGATCGTGCGGCTGCTGCTCGGCCTGCAACTCCTCGGAGTGGCCATCTTCGGTGATATCCAGTTCGAAGGTGGGGGCGTCTTCTGGACCGGGCTGATGACGCTGGTCGTCGGCATCATCTACTTCGGGGTCGGATGGTCCCTGTGGTCGATGCGACCATGGGCGCTCGTCTTCACCATGATCATGGCCGTCTTCGGTCTCGTCGACGCCATGTTCGTGTGGATCGCCACCGGCGCTATCTCCTACGGCCTGGCTGCCGCCCTCATCCCCGCCCTGCTGCTGTGGTACACCAGCCGCGAGGACATCCGCGAGCAGTTCGCACAGGCCGACGCCGACCACTACTACGCCAACCAGCAGGCCACCGGCGACCCGGACACCTCCGGACCGCCCACCAACCCCTGAACGCCCGGAGAGTACGGGCCCCGAGCAGACTCATCCGATAGAACGAACCGAAGGCCGGGCAGCGAAGCTCGGCCTTCGCTCTTGGGGGTGCCGATGGAATACGACGTCATCGTCATCGGGGTCGGCGGCATGGGCAGCGCAACCGTGGCCGAGCTGGCGGAGCGCGGCGCACGAGTGCTCGGGCTCGAACGAGCGAGCATCCCCAACGACAGCGGGTCGTCTCACGGGGTCAACCGCATCATCCGCCTGGCCTACGCTGAGGACCGCCGCTACGTGCCCCTGCTGCGGCGGGCATATGCGCGCTGGCGCGAACTTGAGAGCCGCCTGGGGGAGCCGATCCTCATCACCACCGGCGGCCTGGACATGGGCAGGCTCGAGAGCGGCACCGTGGCCGGGTCCCTGGCGTCCGCCCGTGAGCACGACCTGTCGCACGAACTGCTGGGGGCCGACGAGATCATGGCGCGCTTCCCGGGGTTCTCCGTACCGCCCGATCTGGTCGCGGTCTACCAGCCCGACGGCGGCTTCGTGCTGAGTGAGCGCGCCATCGCGGGACAGGCACGCCTCGCGCTCGACGCCGGGGCCGAGCTCCACGGGCATGAGCCGGTCATCGACTGGCAGGCCGCCGCCGGGGGCGTGGTCGTGCGCACGGCCGCAGGCATCTACCGGGCACGCCGGCTCGTCATCAGCGCTGGTGCCTGGCTGGGCAAGATCGTGCCGCAGCTGGCGCCGGTCGCTGTGCCGGAGCGACAGGTACTGCTGTGGTCGCAGACCCGCCGGCGGGAGCTGTTCGCCCCCGACGCCCTGCCCGTCTTCATCCTGGACGTAGAGGAGGGGCTCTTCTACGGCTTCCCCGAGTACGGCATCCCCGGCCTCAAGATCGGGCGCATGCACCACCGGCGCGAGGTGGTGGACCCCGATGCCTGGGACCGGGCGCTCATCGAACCCGAGGATGAAGCGGTGCTGCGCGCCGCCACCTCGCGCTATCTGCCCGAGGCCGACGGCCCGACCCTGACGCTGCGGACGTGCATGTTCACAAACACGCCCGACGAGCACTTCATCATCGACACGCTGCGGGGCATGCCGGGTGTTACGGTCGTCTCACCGTGCAGTGGGCACGGCTTCAAGTTCGCCAGCGTCATCGGCGAGATCGCCGCCGACCTGGCGCTGGACGGCGGCACCGAGCACGACATCGAGATGTTCCGCATCGACCGATTCGAGGGGGTATCGACATGACACGCACCATCGTCTGCTTCGGCGACTCCAACACGTACGGCGCGAACCCGACCGGGCATGGATCGGAGCCCGACGGTCCCAAGCGACTGCCGCGCGAGGTCCGCTGGCCACGCGTGATGGAGGCAGCTCTGGGAGCAGGCCACGAGGTCATCGAGGAGGGGCTCAACGGACGCTGCACGGTCTGGGACACGGAGATCGAGCCGGGTCGCAACGGCCTCACGTACCTGGCGCCGTGCCTGTGGTCGCACGCGCCGGTCGACCTCGTCACCATCATGCTCGGCACCAACGACCTCAAGCGCATCTACGGCAACACCGCTGCCGAGATCGCCTGCGGTGCAGCCAGGCTGGTGGACGTCGCGCGCGGGACGCTGAGCGGACCCGATGGATCGCCACCGCAGGTCCTGCTGATCTCGCCGGTGCCGCTGGGCGACATCACGGCGCGAAGCGAGATGTGGGGCTTCGGCGAAGCGCTGGCCGCGTCCCGGCAGCTCGCTCGCATGTACCGCATCGTGGCCGACGATCACGGGGCGGCCTTCTTCGATGCAGGTTCGGTGGCGTCTGTCCACCCCGCCGACGGCGTCCATCTCGATGCGGCCGGCTGCGCCAGCCTGGGAGCGGCAGTGGCCGACGTCGTTCGCGCCCAGCTGGACGGCTCCGCGCAGTAGTTGGACGGCCCGCGCAGTGGTGGACGGCTCGCGCGGTGGCTGGACGGCTCTGCGCGGTGGCTGGACGGCTCTGCGCGGAAAGCGGGCGGCACCATCACCATCCACGAGACCTTCGACATCGGATAGGACTTTCCGGCAGGGCCGGCCGCTGCTCGCTTCACGGGCTACACGGAGGCGTTGGCCGCCGCTCAGCCAGAGCTGGGCTTCTGGCGGGGCCGGTTCCCACTCAACGGGACAACACGACCAGCTGGTGCTCCGCCAGGGGTCCCAGCCAGCCGGCTGAGGCACAGAGTCCCCGCTCGGTGGGACGCTGTGTCACCGCTTCTCGCTGAGCGGGAACAACATGTGCCCGGACCGCCGACGCCGTCGCGTTGTCCCACTCAACGGGAAGGCCGCAGCCCAAGCGGGAAGGCCGCAGCCCAAGCAGGAAGGCGGCAGCCCTGGCGCGAAGGCGGCACCGTCAACGGGAAGGCCGCAGCCCTAGCAGGAAGGCGGCAGCCTCAACGGGAAGGCGGCAGCCTCAGCGGATGGGCCGCAGCTGTGGACGTCCGGCCCCGGTCAGATGCCGCCGTGGAGCCCCAGGCGCTGGCCGTTCACGACACGCGCAGCGTCGCTGAAGAAGTAGCGCAGGGCTGCTGAGATCTCCGCGGGCGAAGTGGCGTGCTCGTTGTCCGAGCCATCCTCCCCTGCCGAGGTGTCGATGGCCCGCACACGAACCACGTTGACGGTAACACCGGTGCCCGCGACCTCCCGGGCCAGCGCGGCCAGGAGCGTCTCCTGCGCCGCCTTGCCCACGCCGTAGGCGCTCATGCCCGCATCGGGCGCCCCCGCCATCGGCGATGACACTGCGGCGATGCGCCCGAAGCCTGCATCGACCATGCGTGGCGCAAGCTCGCGCACGACGTTGAGCGAGGTCCAGAAGTGCTGGTCGAGCATGGAGGCGTATGGCTCGTCAGGTGATCGACCCACGTGCATGCCGCCGGTCCAGCCACCGACCAGGTGCGCCAGCGCGTCCACCCGGCCGAAGCGTTCGTAGGCGGCGTCGACCGCGCTCAGAGCCTCACCCGCATCACGCAGATGGGCCACCGCGGTGGCCACGCGAGCCGAGTCGAGGCCCAGCTCCTCGCTCAGCGCATCGAGCCGTGCCTGCGATGAGCCGACAAGGACCAGGTCCCAGCCATCGGCGGCCAGGTCAGCGACCAGCACTCGGCCCAGGCCACCAGTGGCACCGGTGACCATGGCCACGCGTGACTCGCTCATGCCCCGACCTCGACCGGGTCGAACTCCTCGAGCGCCTCGATGGCGTCGGCCGACATGCCCTCGACGACCGGTCGGTCGATCTGCTCGAGCAAGTGCTCGCGTCCGTCGACGTCGATGAGGTGGCCCGAGCGCAGCGCCTTGGTCTCGAGATAGGAGCGGTTGTAGTCATTGGCCGGGATGACGTGCGCCACGCGGCCGCTGACGTTGACGCCAAGCTCACGCAGTCCCTCGACCTTCCTGGGATTGTTGGTCATGAGCTCGACTGAGCGCACCTGCAGCAAGGCCAGCATGTGGGCCGCGATGCTGTAGTCGCGCTCGTCGTCGCGGAAGCCGAGGGCGATGTTTGCGTCCACAGTGTCGAGGCCCTCGTCCTGCAGGCCGTACGCACGCAGCTTGTTGAGCAGGCCGATGCCGCGGCCTTCCTGCCGGAGGTACAGGACCATGCCGGTCTCCTGCTCACCGATCGTGCGCAGCGCAGACGTCAGCTGGTCGCGGCAGTCGCACCGCAGCGAGCCCAGCGCGTCGCCGGTTAGGCACTCGCTGTGCAGCCGGACGGGCACGTCATCCTTGCCGAAAGGATCGCCCTTGACGATAGCGATGTGGTCCTTGCCATCACGGTCGTTCCAGAAGCCGACGATGTGGAAAACGCCGAACTTGGTGGGCAGGTCGGCCACCGCGGCGATCTTGACGCAGACGTGGTCGCGACCGACGCCGTCACATTCGTGCTCGGCGGTGGAAGCGACGAGTTGATCGTAGGTGAGGTGCCGGAGGCCCGGCTCCTGGTGCATGTCCATCCTGACAATGTACGGCAGACGCGGTAACGCCTCTGTGACACGGCCCACCGACAGACTCACAACGCTCGTTGTCCATTCCGATATTCTCTTGACGAAGCCGTAGCGAACTGGACAATCGTGTTGCAATGACTGGCCAGGGAGGGGCCTCGACGAGCACCCAGCGCGGGGCGCTGGCAACGGGATTGCGGACACTGGAATTGCTGGTATCCGCGCATTCCCCGCTGGGTGTGACCGAGATCGCCGAACAGCTGGAACTGGACAAGGCCAACGCGCATCGCACGCTGGCCGCCCTTGTTCGGCTTGGGTATGTCGAACAGGATCCGTCGACGCGCCGCTACGGCGCCACGGTCAAGGTGGTGGAGCTGGCCCGCTCGGTGCTCGACTCGCGCGATCTCACCGTGGTGGCCGCGCCGCATCTCAAGTCGCTCTGGGCGGCGGCCGGCGAGAACACCCACCTGGCCGTCCTCGCCGGCAACCATGTGGTCTACGTCTCGATGCTCAACGGCACGACCCTGCTCAGCGTCAACACGGCCATCGGACAATCGGGTCCCTTGCACTGCACCGCCACCGGCAAGTCGATCGTGGCCAACCTCCCGCGAGGCACCACCGAGGGACTTATCGCCTCCATCGAGTTCGAAGCATTCACGTCCCGCACGCTGACCGATCCGGCCGCACTCGAGAAGGAGCTGGCGCAGGTGCGCGTGACGGGCTACGCGGTGGACGACCGCGAGTACCACCAAGGCGTCCGCTGCATCGCCGCGCCGGTCTTCGGGATCGGCGGCGTTCTGGCCTCCCTCGGCATCTCCGCCCCCGCCGATCGGCTCGACAACGAGCGTTTGCAGGTCATCGCGCCGCTGGTGGTCGACACCGCCGCACGCGTGAGTCGAGAGTTGGGTGGTTCGACAACGAGGAAGGCTTCATGAGCAACCTGCGTACGGGCGGACAGGTCATCGCTGACCACCTCGCAGCCAACGACGTCCCCTACGTGGCCGGCATCCCCGGTCATGGCTGCCTGCCCATGGTCGACGCCTTCGTGGGCCTCGAGAAACCGGCCTTCCTACAGGTGCGCCACGAGCAGTCGGCAGCGCACCTGGCCGACGCCTACTTCCGCGTTGCGCGAAGGCCCATGGCCGTGATGACCTCCATCGGCCCCGGTGCGGTCAACACCGCGGTGGGCATCGCTACCGCGTATGTCGATTCGTCGTCGATGCTGGTGTTCACCGGTGACGTGCACACCTACATGTTCGGCCGCGGCGTGCTGCAGGAGGTCGACCGCAAGGCCTGGGCCAACCTCTCGACGCTTTTCGAGCCTGTGACCAAGCGCCTGTGGCAGGTCACGCGCGTGGACCAGCTTGCACGCATCATGCCCCAGGCCTATGCGCTTGCCGCCGGTGGCCGCCCGGGCCCAGTGCTCATCTCGGTGCCCATGGACGTGCAGGCCGACGCAGCCGACGTGCCCGAGGCCCGGGCGGTCGATCTGCCCGAGCCACCCGCCCCCGCGGCCACGGCTGTGTCCCAGATCCACGCCGCGCTTGCCGATGCCGAACGTCCCGTCCTCCTCGCCGGTGGGGGCGTCGTACAGAGCGGCGCCTCCCGCCGGTTCCGCCAGATCGCGGAGCACCTGGGCATGCCCGTGGTGGCCACCTACCAGGCCAAGGGCGTGCTGCCTGAGGACCATCCGCTGTACGGGCGCTATCCCGGCTCCAAGGGCACGGACACGGGCAATGCCCTCTGCCGTGAGGCCGACGTCATCCTCGCGGTCGGCTGCCGCTTCGCCGACGAGGCGGCCTCCTCGTATGTGCCCGGTGTGACCTTCTCGATTCCGCCGACCAAGCTCTACCAGGTCGACATCGACGAGTACGAGATCGGCAAGAACTACCCGGTGGAACTGGGTGTGCTGGCAGACGCCAACGCCTTCTGCGAGGCGCTCTGGCACGAGCTCGAGGCCGAGCCGGCCGACACCGCCAGGCGCCTGATGTGGGAGGGCCGCATCGCCGACCTGGTCGTGCCCTGGAACGCCAAGCTGGCACCCGGGCGCACCGACCGTTCGCTGCCGCTGCGTATCTCGGCCGTGCTCGACATCGTCCGCGACAGCGTGCCCGAGGACACCATCGTGCTCACCGGCGCCGGCCACAGCCAGGCCCAGTTCCTGCAGGAATACACCGTCAACGACGCCAGCCAGGTCATCTCGCCCAACGGCTTCAGCACCATGGGCTTCACCATCCCGGGCGCCATCGGCGCCAAGCTGGCCGCGCCTGACCGCCCGGTCCTGGGCTTCGCCGGCGACGGCGACTTCCTGATGACGGTGCAGGAGCTGGCCATGGCCGTCCAGTACGGCCTCGATCTCATCTACGTCGTGGTGGACAACGCCGGCTGGCAGTCCATCCGCGACCTCCAGATGGACGTCTACGGCGAGGAGCGCGGCTTTGCGGCCGAGTTCCGCCGCCCTGACGGCGGATCCATCAGCCCGGACCTGGTCACGGTCGCCAGGGGGTTCGGGGTCCAGGCAGAGGAAGCGACCGACGAACAGGCGCTCAAGGGCGCGATCGGAAGGGCACTCGCCTTGGGCGGGCCGACCGTCATCGTCGTCCCCGTCCGACGCGAGTTCCCGGAGTCCGCCGGCCCGACCAGTGGCTGGTGGGACGTTCCGGTCCCCGCTTCGCTGCCGAAGCGCCGCAAGACCTACGAAAGGGAGGTGGCACCGGTCCGACGCGACGCTGTGAAGCGCAGCTGATCCGAAAGGACGTGTTTGGGAGAACGTCATCAGGAGGACAGGAGGCACAGGAGATGACCAAGTCGGAATGACATGGCGCCGCGGCTTCGCGATGGTCGCGAGCGTGGCGCTGGCAGCAGCCGCCCTGCCGGGGGTGGTGGCCGCACAGGACGACGAGATCGTCGTCATGCACTACTTCTCTGCGGAGCTCGGCGGGGCCGGCACTTCGGGAGCATCGCTAGCCGACTTCCAGGCCGAGTCGGCAAGACCGTCAACTTAGTGGACGTCGGCCATGAGGCACTTCAAGACCGGCATCCTGGTCCAGCTCGCCGGCGGCAACCCGCCGGACTGCACAACGACTGGGCCGGCGCTCGCACCGCCTTCCAGGTGGAGAACGGCTGCTCGCGCCCATCGACGAGATGTGGGCAGAGAATGAGCTCGACAACCAGTTCGGGCAGGGCATGATCGAGTCCGCCGTGACCTACGACGGCGTCGAAGTACCTGCTGCCGTTCGGCTTCCACGTCGCGCCCATGTGGTACAACCCCAAGGTCTTCGCCGACAACGGTGTGGAGGTCCCGACCACGTGGGATGGGCTGAAGGCCGCCTGCGAGACCTTCAGCGCCGCCGGCGTGCTCGCCCATCGCGTTGGGCACGGACGACAAGTGGCCGGCGCAGTTCTGGTTTGACTACCTGCTCCTGCGCACGGCCGGCGCCGAGTACCGCGCCGCGCTGATGGCCGGCGAGGCCTCGTACACCGACCCCGAGGTCATCCGGGCGATGGAGCTGTGGAAGGAGCTCTTCGACGCCGGCTGCTTCGCCGACGGCGCCACCGTCAACAGCCTGAGCATGACCGATGCGGCCGACCTGCTGGTCGACGGTGAGGCGGCCATGAACCTCATGGGCACCTGGATCATGGGCTACGTCAACGGCAACGGCGTCGTAGGCCGAGCGTCGACTACGACTTCTTCGAGTTCCCGGTCGTCGACGAGGGCGTCCCCATGTGCGGTCGTCGGACCCGTCGACGGCTGGTCGGCGGCAGCCGGGCGCTGACAACCCCGAAGGCGCCATGGAGCTCCTGGCCTTCCTGTCGCGACCGGACGTCCAGCCGCGTGGGCCAAGGTCCAGGGCAACATGCCCACCAACACCACCTCGGACACGTCGCACGGTCGGACGACTCTGAGCGAAGGCCATGGAGGTCGCGGCCGCAGCCGAGACCTACAACTTCAACTACGACCTGGCCACACCGCCCGCACCCGCCGAGGTCGGCCTGGCCATGTTCCAGAAGTTCATCGCACGACCAGAGCGACATCCAGGGCCTCATGGAGAAGACCCAGGCTGAGATCGTCGCGACGTTCGAGAACCGTAGCGACCAGGTGTGCCACGGTGCGCGCTGACGAGCTCGCGACGCACTCATATCGATGCCGGGATGGGAGTCACCATCCCGGCATCGACGCTCTCACAGCCGACTACCATCGACCAGCGAGGAGGACATGCGAGCAGACGCGAGTGCGGGAACCGACACATGACACGCGGCAGCCGTATCTCGCTGTTCGTCATGGCCGCCGGGCCGCTGGCCTTCTACGCCATCTTCGTGTGTGGCCGCTGGCGCAGTCGGTGTGGTACAGCTCGACCAAGTGGAACGGGCTGTCAGCGACCCGGAGTTCATCGGGCTCGACAACTTCAGCGCGGCCCTGTCCGATCCCAACTTCGTCAGGGCCTTCGAGAACACCGCCATCTGGCTCGTCGTGGCCGTGACGGTGCCGACGGTCCTGGGCTTGCTGCTGGCGGTGTTGCTCGACCGGCCGCTGCGCGGCAGTCGCCTCTACAAGTCGGCCTTCTACCTGCCCATCACGCTCTCGCTCGTGGTGGTGGGCCAGGTGTGGACCTGGATCTACCAGCCCGACTGGGGCCTCATCAACACCGTCCTGGAGGCGCTCGGCCTCGATGAGCTGACCCGCGCACTGGCTGGGTGACCCGCAGACGGCACTCATCGCGGTCATCCTGGCCTGGTGCTGGCAGCAGACGGCGCTCGGCACTGATCCTCTACCTGGCCGCGCTAACGACGGTCCCACAGGACCTGCTCGAAGCCGCCGCCATCGACGGTGCCAACGGCTGGCAGCAGTTCACGCGCATCATCGTGCCCCTGCTTCGGCCCGAGCCAGCGTCGTGGTCATCGCCCTCGCGGTCATCAACACGCTCAAGGGCTTCGACATCGTCTTCGTGCTGACCAAGGGCGGGCCGTTCCACATGTCCACGAACCTGGCCATGTTCATGTACGAGGAGACCTTCCGCAAGTATCAGCTGCGGCTACGGCGCGGCCATCGCGGTGGCCCTGTTCGTCGCTGGCCGTCATCGTCGTCGTCGTGTACTTCCGGCAGGCCCGCGCCTCGGAGCGGCTCTA
>CAVQJC010000016.1:0-25079 GCA_963712745.1 uncultured Chloroflexia bacterium
GTCTTCCCCGGACGTCGTCGACAACACGATCGAGGGCAGTATCACCGGGGTCTCGGTCGCCGGCGAGGAGTCGGCGCCGTCGTTCTCCGGGAACGAGCTCTGTGGGACGACCAGGTCTGTGTCGGTCTCGGACGGTGCGATGGCGCCGGGACTCGAGCGGGCTTGGGGACTGCACGTCGTACGGTGAACGGCCCCGAGTGGGCGAGACAGTTCCGAGGTGTAGTCGAGTGGTCGCGTGGCGCGAGCTGGGGCGTGCGCAACCAGCCGGCGCGGCGCGATTAGCTAGTCGGTAGGCGCCGAGGCCGGATCATTCGGCGCCCACACACCTCAACCGCACGCGACGGGACCCCCGCCGAGGCAAGGGTCCCGTCGCGGTCTGGTTCCTCCCCTTGTCGCTAGTCGAGGTTCCGGAAGTGACCTTGTAGGGGTAGGACACGTCGTCGGGGTCATCGACGTCGTCCCGGAAGTCCAGACGGCCACTGACACCTTCGAAGACGCCCGTGCCGCTACCTTCGACGATCGGGTGCTTGCAGAACCCGAAGCTACTCCGTTGCCCGAGGCAAGGTCGACTTCGCGTGGAAGTGTCCATCATGCGGAACGTCCCTTCGCGTCCGTGGTAGGTGCCGACGAAGGTCTCGGCGGCACGCTCCTTGTAGACGCCGCTCGGTCCTGGGCCCTGGTAGCTGGTGACCACCCCGTATACACAACCCACGAGGTCGCCCGTCATGACGATGGCGTAGTGCGCGCTGCCACCGGGTGGTGCATTGCACTCGCCGTCGCCAGGTGGGTAGTTGGTCCCAGGAAGGACCTGGTTCGCCCCGTTCCCTCCTGCGCTTGCCGGCACGGCCATGACCATGGCGAGGAGCAGCGCGCCTCCCAGGGTCGTCACCCTCTGGACAATCGATCGCTCGTCACGAAACCTATCCTCTCACCCCCCTTCGAGCGCCTCGGACACCGCCCCCCTGGGCGCTCCCAGGGAATAGAGACGCCCGCGACACGATGGGTTCCATCTTCTTGGGCTTGAGGGACGGCGGGAGTCTCTAGCTGGGCCAAGCGTGTCCGCGTCGCACCAAGGCGGGCGCCACTTCGCCGACCCGGACGCACTCCGCCCAGAGCGGTGGCCCGAGGCGCGGAACGCCGGCTGCCATGCGGAGCCCTACCTCAGGGGGCTGACCATCGAGCGATGAGAGGCCGGCCGGTCTCGCCCGACGATCGGCACCCCCCGAAGCATGTCCACCTTGCTTCAGACGATAACGTTCAGCCCATAACAAGGCCCTCACCGCATCGGTGAGGGCTCTTCCTCGTGCAGCACCTACGCCGCATTCCTTTGGACGCATGTCAAGCAAGTGCTCTAACCAGCTGAGCTAGCCGCCCGAGTCGTCACACGATACCAGAGGCTCACCGGGCCGTCACTCGCGGGACGATGGTGAGTCGTGGTCAAGGCCGGGAAGGCTTGGTGCGGCCAGTCTGATCGGGGCGAGAGGGGTATCGCCAGCTTGGCCCACCTCCGATTCCGGTCTCGATTCGTGCTCGAGAACGCGAGTCCGGCGGCGAGATCGTGGCCCACCGCGTACCGGAAGGCTGGCTGATGACCAACCAGCGGCCGACCCGCCGGCAGCTCGAGGTCCTGCGCGCGTACATCCGGGCTGGCTCCGTGGCGGCTGCGGCGCACGAACCGCAGCTGTCCGAGACGACGGTCCGTCAGCATCTCTCGGGGCTCTACCGCCGGACCGGCTGCCTCAATGCTGCCCAGGCGGCCTTCCACTTGGGCCGAGGCGACCTCGACGGGGTGACGCTGCGGACGTCTGAGGCGAGGGCGACCGGCTCGGGCGCGCCGCGCAGGTAGCGGTACACCAGCGCCGCCGCGATCGCCCCGACGACCGGACCGACGAGGTAGAGCCAGATGGCCGTAAGGTCGGCGCTCACGATGGCAGGGCCGAGCGAGCGGGCCGGGTTCATGGAGGCCCCGCTGATCGGTCCGCCGACGAGCGCTCCGAGCGCGACGGTGCCGCCGATGGCGAGGGCTGCCGCCTCCCCACCGTGCGGGTGTCGGTGGCGACCGCGGTGATGACGAGCATGAGGAAGAAGGTGAGGAGCGCCTCCCAGGCCAGCGACTGGAGCTCGCCGCCCGACGGCTGCGTGAGGCCGAGGTCGGCACCGTCACCCAGCGAGATGCGCAGCACGAGCGCGCCGAGCGTGGCACCGGTCACCTGGGCCACGCCGTAGGTCGCGACCCGCGACCACGGGAAGTGGCGACCGACCGCGAAGCCCACCGAGACCGCCGGGTTGAAGTGGGCCCCGCTGATGTGCCCGAGGGCGTAGATCATGACCGCGATGACGAGCCCGAAGGCGAGCGGCACCGCGGGCTGCCCAGCTGGCCGACCGCGATGGCGCCACAGCCGAAGAAGACGAGCGCGAAGGTGCCGAGCGCCTCGGCGAGGTGGGCCCTCACCCGGCGATGACGCTGCCGACGGGCAGGCCCGCGGTCCGCCGCGCGATCTCGATGAACGGGCCGCAGGCGCTGCGTCAGCTCCTGGCGCGTCCGACGGAAGGCGGCGAGCTTCTGCTCGTCGCGTGCCCTCGACCTCGGCGGGGTCCTCGAGGCCCCAGTGGAGCGAGCTCGTCGAACCCGGGAAGACGGGGCAGGCCTGGCGGGCGCGGTCGCAGACGGTGATGACGTAGTCGAAGGGCTGCTCGAGGAAGGGCGCGAGCGCCTTGGACTCCGCACCGGACCAGTCGATGCCGACCTCGGCGAGGACCCGCACGGCGTACGGGTTGACACCCTTGGGCTCGGTACCGGCGGACTCGACCTCGAAGTCGGCCCCACCGAGATGCGTGAGCAGCGCCTGGCCGATCTGGCTGCGGGCCGAGTTGCCGGTGCACACGAAGAGCACGCGGATGGGGTGGTCGGTCATCGTGGTCTCCCTGGTGGGCCGCGCGACCCGGCCCGCGGCTTCGATGGTCAGCTCGAGGTCGGTGAGCTCGGCGTCGAGCCGCTCGAGGTCGTCGCGCTGGCGCGCGAGGGCCGCCCGCTGCGCAGCGATGAGCGGGGCCAGGTCGAGGTCGACGGCACCCTGTTCCAGGCACAGCCGCGCCAGTCGCCCGGCGTCCTCGGGCCCGAGGCCGAGGCGGCGCAACGTGACCACCAGGCGCAGCCTGGCGAGGTCGACCTCGCGGTACTCGCGGTAGCCGTTGTCACCGCGCTCAGGGGCGGGCAGGACCCCGACCTGCTCGTACCAACGCACGGCGCTAGGCGCGACTCCGGCACGGCGAGCGAGTTCGGCGATCCTCATGACGGGACCGTATACCTTCGAGTGACTCGAAGGTCAAGGGCTCCCCGGCGAGTTACGCCTGGCCAGGTGGGCTGGACCCCTGGCCCGCCCGAGAGGGCCAGTCGGCCCTGTGACTCCTCATCGGCTGATGTCACATCGTTGATGAGACATCAATCGTTGGGGATGATCGATGCACTGCCATGAATGCGCCCGGATGGGAGCAGAGCGGATGGCCGTCGCCATCTGCCGGTCCTGCTCGGTGGCCCTGTGCAAGGACCATCTCGTCGCGTCGTTCTACAGCGACCGGGTGCCGCAGTATGGATGCGACCACCAACCCGATCGGCCCTTCCCCGCGCCGCGCGCTGCGGTCCACTCGATGGCCGGGTCGGTCGCCGGCCGGGACGGCTCGGCATGACCACGACGGGCGAGCCGGCCGTGCGCATCGGGACCGTGCGCCCCAAGCACCCCGCCGCGCCGGTGTACCTGCTCGACGTCCACGCGGTCCGTGGTGGGCGGACGCGTGCTGACGGTGCGCTCTGGGATGGCGTCCTCAACGCCACCCCGGACGACACGAACGACGCGCCCTCGCCCATCGAGGCGTTCATGGCCGCGCTCGCGGGCTGTCTCGTGCGCAACCTGCGCTCGATGGCCGACGGCCGTCGCATCACGCTCGAGCGGGCCGACCTCCACCTCGCGGCGACCCGCTCGGACGACCCACCCGCCGTGACCTCGCTCATCGTCGACCTCGACGTCGTCGCGGACGCCGAGCCGGAGCGCGTCCGACGGGTGGTCGAGCAGGCGCTCCGCTACGGGACCATCACGCGGACGCTTCACCGGGCCTGCCCGCTCGTCATCAACCTGTCCATCGACGGCGAGCCCGCCCTCGACGTCGAAGCCCTCCTCACCATGAACGCCATCGGAGATGACCAGTGACCGCCAGCCGCCTGCTCGCGAAGCTCGAGGACTTCCGCCTGCTGCCGATCTTCGTCATCCTCAGCATGGCCATCGGCATCGCCATCGGCAAGCTGCTCTCGATCTTCGGACTTCGAGCTGACCCCGCCCATCGACGCCCTCAAGGCCATGGCGGACGGCACGTTCGAGCTCTCGGTCGCGAGCGCCATCAGCCTGGGCGTGCCCATCGGCCTGTTCATGATGATGTACCCGGCCATGACCAACGTCCGCCTGGGCGAGGTCGGCACGGCCTTCCGCTCGCCGCGGCAGCTGGCTGTCGTGCTCTTCTTCAACTTCGCGGTCGCGCCGTTCCTGATGCTGCTGCTGGCCGACATCTTCGTCAGCGACCCGGAGCTGCACACCGGCCTCGTGCTGTATGGCCTCGCGCCCTGCATCGCGATGGTCATCATCTTCACCTACCTGGCCAAGGGCAACGTGCCCATGGCCCTCGTCTTCGTGGCCGTGAACTCCGTCCTGCAGATGCTGCTCATCCCGGTCTATGCGCGCCTGCTCATCGGCAACGTCGAGTTCGACGTCCTCGTCGTGGGCCAGAGCGTGCTGCTCTACCTGGGCCTGCCGCTGGTGCTGGGCGTGCTCACGCGCATCCTCGTCGTGCGAAGGGGCGGCGAAGCGGCGATGGACCGCCTGAAGCCGGGCTTGAACGCCCTGTCGATCGTGGGCCTGCTGTTCACGCTCATCGTGATGTTCTCGCTAAAGGGCGACCTCATCCTCGAGCAGCCGGGCATCGTGCTCGAGATGGCCATCCCGATGACCATCTTCTTCGCGGTCATGTTCTTCCTCGTCCTCTACATCGGCTCGCGCCTGCACTTCAGCTACGAGGACGGTGTGGCGGTGGCCTTCAACGCCACCGGGCGCGACTTCGAGATCGCCATCGCCATCGCCATTACGGCCTTCAGCCCGACGGTCGCCCTGGCCACCGTGGTGGGCCCGCTCATCGAGGTGCCGGTCATGCTGTTCCTGGTGTGGGCCGCGACCCGCCTGGCGCCCCGCTGGTTCGGGACGACGGTCCGCGACCGGCTGGACACCACGGTCGGCGCAGTCACGAGTGAGACGCCAGCGACCGATCCGAAGGTGGCCCACTGATGGCGACGAGGACCGAGCTCCCGGTCGTGCCCGAGCTTCGGTTCGACCTGCCCCGACCCGACGTCAGCGAAGCAGCACGAGTGGCGGCGCTGTGCGGCGAGCCCGTCCGCGCCGGCATCCTCGCTATCCTGCGCGACGGACCCCACTGCGTCTGCGAGATGGCGGCCGCGCTCGATGAACGCCAGAACAACGTCAGCAACCACCTCGCCAAGCTGCGCGAGGCCGGGCTCGTCCGGACCAGCCGGCACAAGGTCGATGCGCGCTGGGTCTACTACGAGCGCGACGAGGCGGCCATCGCCGCAGCTGCTGAGGCATTGGCCGCGGTCCTCTGATGGGCACCCTCACCCTCCATCGCCACGAACTGCCCTTCTGGCCCACGGCCGCCCTCGCCGCGCTCGCCTGGCTCATCGCCTGGTTCGCAGCCTGGCCCTTCAGCCAGTGGGTCGCGTTCGACCTGCTCGGCCTCGAGCACGGCAGCTCGCTCGGCGAAGCGGTGGCCTTCTTCCTCTACGACGTGCCCAAGGTGCTGCTGCTCCTGCTGGGCATCGTCACGGTCGTCAGCTTCCTGCGCTCGTACGTGCCGCCCGAGCGGGTCCGTTCCGCGCTCGCGGGCAGGAACGTGGTCGGGGGCACCGTGGCCGCCGCGCTCTTCGGCATCATCACGCCCTTCTGCTCCTGCTCGGCGGTCCCGCTCTTCATCGGCTTCCTGCAGGCCGGCATCCCGATCGGGGTCACGCTCGCCTTCCTCATCAGCTCCCCGCTGGTGAACGAGGTCGCGCTGGTCCTGCTGTGGGGCCTGTTCGGCTGGCAGATCGCATTCATCTATATGGTCGCGGGCCTGTCGATCGCCATCGTGGGCGGACTGATCCTTGGCCGACTGCCGCTCGAGGGCTTCCTCCAGCCCTGGGTGCAGGACATCCGTGGTGCCGGTGGCGGCGCCGAGGTCGTGGAGGTCAAGCCCTCGACCGAGGAGCGGCTGCGCGAGGCCTGGGGCTCGACCCGCGACCTCGTGCGCAAGGTCTGGCCCTGGGTCGTCATCGGCATCGGCGTCGGCGCCTTCATCCACGGCTTCGTACCCACCGACGTCATCGTCGACATCGGCGGGGCCGACAACCCGTTTGCCGTCCCGCTCGTGACCGTCCTGGCCGTGCCCCTCTACGCGGGCGCCGCCGGGGTCATCCCCATCGTCGAAGCGCTCCTCGACAAGGGCCTGCCGCTGGGCACCGTGCTGGCCTTCATGATGGCCACCGTCGCCATCAGCCTGCCCGAGTTCCTCATCCTCCGGCGCGTCGCCCGCCTGCCACTGCTGGCCATCTTCCTGGGTGTCGTGGTCAGCGGCATCCTCGCGGTCGGCTACCTCTTCAACGCCCTCGGTATGTGATGCCCGCAGCATCGAAAGGAGAACCCTCATGGTGAAGATCGAAGTGCTCGGCTCCGGCTGTGCCAACTGCAAGGCCGTCGAGGCCAACGCTCGCGAGGCCGTGAACATGGCCGGCATCGAGGCGGAGATCGTGAAGGTCACCGACTACGCCGAGATCGCCTCGCGTGGCGTGATGACCACGCCGGGCCTGGTCATCGACGGTCAGGTCCGCTCGACCGGCCGCGTCCCGTCGGCCGGTGACATCGCCGAGTGGCTCGTCGCGTCCTGAGCCGACGCGACACGCAGGAAGGAAAGGAGGTCCGATCATGACGGACACCAAGACCGCGCTCGACAGCACCACTGTCACGCCGGTCATCAGCCACTGGATCGATGGACACCCCGTGGAGGTGCTCCCTGAGCAGACCGGCCCGGTGTACGACCCCGCGACCGGCCAGGTCGTCGCGCGGGTGCCGCGCGGCGGCGCCAGCGAGGTCGACCGCGCCGTGGCTGCCGCCGCGGCGGCCTTCCCGGCCTGGCGCGACACGCCGCTCATCGCGCGCAGCCAGATCTTCTTCGCCTTCCGCGAGCTGGTGTAGTGGCTGGGCTCATCCATCTCGGACCACACTGCACGCTGCGGCAGCCCAAGGGGATCGTCGAGGTCTTCGCTCGCTCGGTCCCAGCCTGGTCTCAGGCGGGAGCCTCCGCGAGACGCTTGAGGTTGGCAAGTACCTCGGTGCCGGTCTTGCGGGCGCTGCGAGCCGCGAACCAGCCGATGAGCTTGCCGATCGGGCCATAGGGGAACTCGATGCGATCGTTGAAGGTGAAGCGACTGCCCGCATCGACAGCCTCGATGACCCAGCGCTCGTCGTAGCTCTTGAAGAAGTCGCTGCGCACCTGGCGGAAGCCGAACGCGAACGGAGGTTGCCACTCGGTCGTCTCGAAGTCGATGGTGTAAGTCCGGCCGGACGCTTCCTCGTCCCAGGTGAACGTGGAGCCCACCCCGCCCGGCTCGCTCGTCCAGTCGTACCGCTTGAGCGCCGTGAACCACTGCATGGCCTTGTCGGGTTCGACAAGGAACTCCCAGACACGCTCGGGTGGCGCCTTGATATCGACTGACATCGTCACAAACATGGGCGATCTCCCTTCCTTCTCCGAGTGCCCATCATGACCGGGCATGCAAGCGGATCAGGCCGGGGAGACGCGCCGGTCGTGCTCGAGGACGTGACCGGCCGACTCGGATCCGGCGGGTCGACAGGCTGAAGGCTGGCTGAGGCGAAGCAGCACCCGACCCGGCGCCAGCTCGAGGGACGCGCCAGCACGGCGCAGAGGTCGGGCCACGGTAGCAGCGGCGACTCCAGTGCGACGATGGCGTCGGTCCCTCCTTGGCGAGCGACGGCCAAGAGGGTCAGGAACCATGGCATGCTGGCTATCGACGATCAGTCCGCGATGGCCTCAGCGAAGGGAGAACGATCGATGCGCGAGACGACCAAAGCATCGGCCACCGACGTGGACTGGACGGTCACCGTCACCGAACCGCTTCCCGACTGCCCGAGCGTGGAGGCATGCTGGGAGAAGCTCGCGACCCAGACGACATGGGGCGAATGGAGGTCCGCGAGCAAGTTGCGCGGAAGCGACGTCACGACCTCGCTCATCCCCCCGGCAACGGAGCCCCTCACGGTGGGCGAGGAGTACGTGGTGCGCGTCGGGAGATTCATGCGGATCCGCTGTCGCGTGCTCGAGTCCACTGCCGGTGGCTCCGCCGACGGCACTGACGGAGAAGCGGTCTTCGATGCGCTGGGGCTAGCCCTCGGTGGTCTCGTCAAGGCCCGCTTCCGGTTCACCGTCTTCCGAGGCGAGGATGGCATCGTCATGGCCCGGGCCCAGGAGCGGATCATGTCGTTGTCCGTGCTCGCGCCGGCCAGGGAGACGCTCGAGAACGAGCACAGACACACCTTCAGGGACCTCAACGCGAGCTTCCTGCCACCCTCGCGAGCGTAGGGAACCCGCCCCGCCGCCAGCTCGAGGTCCGGCGGGTACATCCGGGCCGGCTCGGTCGCGGCCGCCGCCTACGAGCTCGGCATCAGCGAGACGACGGTGCGCCAGCATCTCTCGGGGCTGTACCGGCGGACGGGCTGCGTGAACGCGGCGCAGGCGGCGTACTGGCTGGGGACGGGCCATCGGCGTCTGCGCACGGCCAGGTTTCCCTGATTGCTACGGCAGCACTTCATCGCATCGCCGGTGGCCACACAAACACGGTCTCACTCGATCGTCATGGCAAGCAGAGGCCCCGGCTCGAGGATCGAGCCGGGGCCCCGTCGACCCATCAGAAAGCCGAGGGTGGCGTGACTAGAAGCGGCGACGCCCGGGGGTGACGGCGGCACCGACGACGGCGGCCTTGGCGACGGGAGACGGTCCCGGCTTGACGGCGGCGCCGACGACGGCGGCCTTGGCCACCGGCGAGGGGCCGGGCTTGACGGCGGCGGTGACGACCGCGGCCTTGGCGACGCGGGATGGTCGTAGTGGCATATCAGGCTCCTTCTGCCTCGAGTGCCGCGTCGGCTTCGACCGCGGCGATGATGGCCTGGATGGGGATGCGTCCGTCGGCGACCAGCTGGGCACCGGCGCGGCGCAGGGCCGAGGCGAACGGCGCGGCCCACAGGTTCTCGTAGATGAGCGCGGCCGCCACGCTGCCCGGGGCCATGGCCTCCGCGAGCGTGACCACATCGTCGGCTGCGAGGGTCTCGGCCAGCTCGGCCTCGATGCGGGCGAACTCGCCGAGGTCGGGCACGTCCGACAGCTCCATCGCGTCGACCGAGCCATCCTCGTCCTTGACGATGATGACCAGGTCCATGATCCGGATGATGCCGGCGTCATGGAGCCTGAGCAGCTCTGTCGCACCCTCGCCCGTGAAGTTCTGCTGCCCCTCCGGGAACTCGACGATCAGGTAGTCGACGGGCCCCAGCTCGTCGAGCGTTCTCTCGGTCATGACTCCTCCATCTCGTTGCGGTAGCGTGGTTCCACAGCCTGGGCCCACGCTCGTCGTGGCGCCCGGCCTGGCCGCGGCCCACGACTTGGTTCGGCTCGGTCTCGTGCTTGCGCCCAGCTGACCGACGCGGGCCTGTCAGGGCCCACGGGGCGACGGTTCAATCGTGTTCGTTCCCCGGGTGAAGCATGCGGCTCTCCCGTGCTGGGAGTTGCAGCCGCTCGCGGTCGAGCTCGTACGTCCAGGGCAGCCCCGAGTTCTTCCAGCCGTTCTTCATGCGCATGCCATCGAAGACGCTTTCGGGATCCTTGACCTTGGCCCCCTCCATGCCGTCGAGGATATTGAAGGCCTTGGTGAAGCCGGCCTTGGCCATCATGTCGATGGCCATCGCGGCGCGACCACCGGAGCGGCACGAGACCAGGATCGTCTCGTCGGGCCGGGCCCAGCGTGTCACCGCCGCCACGAACTCAGGGTTGAGATCCCAGCGGAAGCCCTGCCGCTCGGCATCCCACTCGAAGGACTGGAAAGCGAACGGGATGTTGACGGCCATCGGGGGATGGCCGACGAAGACATACTCCTCCGGCGTACGGCAGTCGAGGATCTTCAGATCAGGATCGGCCTGCCACATGTCGTACGCCTCCTTGGCGGTGACGTAGAGCCCAAGGCTCGTCCGCCGCTCCTGGGCGATCGAATCGTCCGGGTGACTGCTGGTCACTCGGCGTCCTTGTCCGCGTCAGTGACTTCCTGCTTGTCGATGCCGAGCTCGTCCATCGCCTGTGCCAGCTCCTGATCGGTCAGCTCCTCGGGGTCCACACCGGTGTGCTGCTGGACCTGCTCGGCCTGCTGCTTGCTCATCTTGTAGGCGCCGAAAGCGAGCATCCCGCCCACCAGCAGCCGGCGGCGACGGCGACGGCGGCGCATCGCTCGCATGGCAGGAGCTGGTCCTCGTCCGGGTCCTCTTCGTGGTCCGAGTGGCATGGTGGTTTCCTCCGATACGTTGCGTTGGACGACAGGCGACGCAGCCGAGATGGCTGCGATTGGTCGTCGATTACCCGAGTCGCATTCCCTCGACCTCAAGTCCGCCACCCGAGGGCAGCTTGCTCCAGCTCCGTCGCTCCCATTCCTCCTCGAGCACTTGCGTTGCCGCCTGCTCCAGGAACTCAGGACGAGCCCACTCGTCGACGTCGAAATCGCTCTTGATGTACCCGTGGCTGTACATGAAGTCCTTGCCGATCTTGATGCACTGCATGTTCTGCGCGCTCAGGCTCGGCACCATGTCCACGTCCTTGATGCCCTCGTAGGTGTGCTCGGCATCCAGGTAGAACGTCTGACGGTTGAGGATCTCACCGGCGGCGTGCTTGTTGCGGTTGGCCCAGAGGCCCACCTTGATCATGGCCCGCATGTAAGCCAGGACGAGCTCGGGATGCTCGTCGGCCATGACGTCGGAGCAGGTGATGACGGCAGGCGTGTTGGCGACCTGGATGGTCCAGTCCGGGTGCTTGGACAGGTCGAAGATGGCCTTGATCTCGCCCGTGGCCTCTGAGAGCTGTCCCAGTTGCCCCATCTGGTTGTAGATGGCATCGACGGTCCCGTCGAGCAGTGCCTTCTCGAGCGGACGGAAGGCGTAGTCGTGCTTGTGGTCACGGCGCAGCCACAGCTCGGACGGGTTGTTCATGGGCACGACGAGCATCTCGGGCTTGTCGTACCAGTCGTCCGGGTACGGGAACTCGACGAGCTCGATGTCGTCCATGGTCATGCCGTGGAGCCTGAGCATGTTCTCGATGCCCATGTGCTCCTGGATGCGCCACCAGTCGTTCTTGATGGTGTTCAGGCTCTTGGTTAGACCGATCTTCTTACCCTTCAGGTCCTGCACCCGGAAGATCTGGTCGCGGGCACGGACCTGCATCACCCCACCCTCGTAGACCCACGTCGCCCCCAGCAGCACCGTCCGACGCATGTCGGCGTGGACGTGGATCGGCGGGTACAGGCCACCGAAGCGGATGAGGTTGTCGAGGTTGTGGATGTAGTGGGGGTAGAAGTTGTTCTCGTTGGCGGAGCGGAAGTAGGCGTACTCGACGCCGATCTTCTTGTACTCCTCACGGCACCAGCCCAGCTCCTGGTCCACATTGTTGGCGGAGACCATGGGGCAGTTGGTGTACCACACCTCGCTCCAGTCGAGAGGGACGGTCGTGGAAACCCTGCCCTCACCGTCAGTGGCTGTGGTCTGAGCGTTCATCAGCGCCTTCCTTACTCTGTTGCGACCCAAGCATCGTTCGACGACCGTTCGCACCCGATCACGGTCTCGTCCTCGCAATGTGCGTCGCGTGCCCGCAGTCCGCATCGGACGAATCGCCCGATGCCTGCCACCGGTGACGGCGCTTGGCTTGGGCCAGCAGGCGCACGGTGAGGAGGATCCAGCGTGAAGAGCGTGCGAGACTGGTCGCGGAGGCCAGCAACAAGATCGAGACATCTCTCCGAACGACGCTCAGGCGGAGCTCGAGGCCGGGACCGCCGTCTTCATCGACGTCCGCGAGCCGGTGGACTGGCAGGCCATATCGCGGGCGCGGACCAGATCCCGCGGCGGCCTGCTTGAGTTCGTCTCGGACCCCGAGTGTGGACCGCGCTTGCCGCCCAATCTCAAGTACGACCTGGACCCCACTCGCCGGGTGATCGTGTACTGCGACTCGGGCGCCCGTGGCGCGCTCGCCGCGCACTCGATGCAAGATGTGGGCTACGAGCGTGTCGCCAGTCTCGATGGCGGGATCACCGCCTGACGGGAAGCAAGGCTGCCCCTCGCAGAGCACCGCAGCGGGCTGTGACCCGGGGCGCTCGGGCCCAGCCCAGCCTGCGATCGGTCAGTCCTCCGGCGTCCCATGGGCGAGCGGCAGGCTCGGTAGGGGCTCGATCAGGCCCAGCTCGATGGCCCGCTCGACGGCCTGGCTACGACTGGTGGCCTGAAGCTTGGCGTAGACGGCGATGGCCTGGCTCTTGATGGTGTGCCGCGATAGGGAGAGCCGGCCGGCGATCTCCTCGAACGTCAGGTAGGTCGAGAGGAACGGCAGCAATCGCAGCTCGGCGGGGGTGAGAGCGGACGAGCCCACGAGCGTCTCGGCCGCGTCGGCCAACTGCCCTCGAATCTCGTCGAACTCAGCGATGAGCGTCCCCAGAGCCGGGCGCCGTCGAGCGATCCGTTCGGCTTCAGCGACCGTGGCGCGGGCGCCTCCGATATCCGCGATCGCGAGATAGGCACGCGCGACGTGGAGCAGTGCGCCCAGAGCGAGCCACGGTGTGGCGTAGGTAGCCTCTGCGCGAGCCAGTTGCGCGTGGACGAGCTCGGCCCGACCTTGTGCCTGGTCTCCCTTATGGATCGCCACGCGTGCCGCGACCGCGTGGACGAGAAGTGACGAGGCGATATCGGCGAGGTTGGTCCGCTCGAAGGCAGCATGGCTCTCCTGGGTCAGTCGTGCGGCCGACCGCCAGTCCCCCAGGTCGATCGCGTTCGACGCTCGGCTCGCCAGAGCGATGAAGGGGTTGACATCACTCACCCGCGCCGAGTCGACGGCCTCGATGAAGGCTGTGCCGGCAGCGTCGGTATCGCCCAGCAGCCGGTGCGCCCATCCGAGCAGCACGAACGCGAACATGCGCCACGGATGACCCGGCTCCTCTTCCGTGGTCGCGATCACCGCGTCCGAGAGCATGGCGGTGGGTCCGCCCCGAGCCATGAACGCGCGCAGCATCGCCTTCGACGATCGGAACGACGACGCGCCGTCCTCAGGCGCGCCGGTCAGGTCGGACCGCTCCGCGATGTCAGCCATGCGGTCCGCGGCGCCGGGTCGGCCGTTCAGCGCGTAGATCCAGGCTGCGACGACGGCTAGTGACGGGTGTCGCGCGACCGCCGAGTCGTCGAAGCTGGCGAACCAGCGCTGGAGCCGATCGTCATGGCCACCGTGATGCATCGACAGGGCCGCGCCCGCGATGAGCCGGGCCGCGTCGTCGACGTCCCCCCCGGCCAGCGCATGCTCGATCGCCAGCTCCGTGCGTCCGTGGTCCGCGAACCAGGCCGCAGCCCGACGATGAAGCTCGGGCGCCGTTCCCGGCTCACGTCGCTCGAGCTCCGCCGAGAGGAAGTCACGCAGCAGCGCGTGGTAGCGAAAGGCCACGTCCGGCCCCTCGACCCGCCCGATGAGCTGGTTCGCGTGGGCCAGCGAACCCAGCCGCTCCTCGGCATGCGGGACTGCAGCGACGGACTCGGCAAGGCTCGGCTCGACGACTTCGAGGATCGATGTCCGCGTGAGGAGGGCGACGTCGTGGTCGCTCAGACCTCGCTCGAGCTCAACCCGCAGATACTCAGCGACGTAGCCGACCCCGCCCGAGATGTCGGCTGCGTCCCGGCCCCCGCCGTGTCGTGTGCGTTCGAGGGTCAAGAGGTAGATCCCGGCAGCCCAGCCCTCGGCCCGCTCGCTCAGGAGCCGGGCCTCGGTCGCATCGAGTGGCTGGCCCATCGCGGACACCAGGGCGAGCGTCTCCTCCGGGTCGAGCGCGAGGTCCGCACCGCCGAGCTCGAGCAGCGCCTGCCGCGCCCGATACCGCGCCAGCGGCAGATCGAGGTCGACCCTCGCCGCCATTGCGACCTGGAAGCCGGGAGGCAGGAGATCGAGGAGCTGAGCCAGGGCATCGAGACAGATCCGATCGGTCAGCTGATGGACGTCATCGAGGACGAGCAGGCCGGGCTGTTCCCAGCGGGACAGCTCCCAGGCGATCCGCGGCACGGCCGTCGCGAGGACCCGATGTCCATGGACGGCGATAGCAGCTCGCATCGACGCGTCGATCGGTCGAACCCGGTCGAGTGACGAGGCGACATTCGTGAGAAAGACGCTGGGGTCATTGTCGAGATCGTCGAGCGTCAGCCACGCGACATCCCGTTCCTCCCGTGCCACCCATCGGGAGAGCAGCACGGTCTTGCCGTAACCGGGTGGTGCAGTGACCGACACGATCGACTTTCGCGGCTCGGCTGTGAGCTGGCGGATGAGCCGCTCTCGCGGCACGGTCACCGGGGGCGACGTGCGCGGGCGGAACTTGGCCTCGACAAGCGGAAAGGACGGCCGGAAGACCGAGCGACGCTCGCCTCGGAGCGTGGAGGCTCCAGGACCGGTCACGCCGCTGGTCGGAGACTCGGTGGCTTCGACTGTCCGTCTGGTCTGACCGCTCACCGGACCACGATACGATGGCAGGGCAGGCTCGCGCTCCAGAAGGGACGCAGGTCTCTCTTGGGTCGTGGTGTGATACGACCGCTGTAGGCCGCCTCGCTATCGGTTTGGACGCGCGCCGTGCACCCGATCCACGCACGGACCTCGTCGGGGTGTCGTGCAGCGGTAGAGCACATGCTTGGCATCACGTCCGCAGCCTCGTCACCGATGCCATCGTCATCCCCTGGCTCGTGGACCCGGGACTGTTCCCCGTCCGCCGGCATGACCGATGATCGCTACCCGCCGGGTCAATGTCGTTGACCCCGGCCGGTCTTGAGGGCTGCGCGGACGTGATCAGGCATGTCCAAGCGTGGTTCAGCCGATAACGTTCAGCTCATGACAAGGCCCTCACCGCATCGGTGAGGGCTCTTCTTCATGCAGGACCTACGCCGCATTCCTCTGGACGCATGTCAAGCAAGTGCGCTAACCAGCTGAGCTAGCCGCCCGAGTCAGTTCACGACAGCAAATCCGGCCCCACTCGTCATCCCGACATCCTGTTGCAGCTGCCCTGCCGTACGCTCGCGCGATCCGAGCCATCGAAGGTGGCGGCGAGGTCTACTCGTCCAGTAGCGAGTCCTCGATCGCGTCCATGAGCGACTGCAGCTCGTCCTGATAGCCAGTGAATGCTTCAAGCCATCGCTGGCGTTCCGCGTCAGTCATCGGCAGCAACTCGTCGCGAGTCGGGGTCATCTCTCTTGCGCCCGCAAGCCACTCGGCCTGGCGGTCGAAGCGATAGTCCATCGTCTGTGCCGATCCCTTTCTGGAGAAGCGCGTAGAGGTAGGCAAGTCCAACACCTCAGCCTGGACGAAGTATAGGAAGTGCCACAGGGTTTCGTGGAGACCCTGATCGTAGGGTTCAGGCGGCCGAGGCCACCTGCTGCGTGGCCCAGTATGCGGGCTCGTACTCGGCAGGTGGGATGTCGCCGCAGGCGCCATGGAGGCGCCGCGTGTTCCACTGGTGGACCCAGCGCGCGGTCGCGGCCTCCACGTCCTCGACGGAGCGCCAAGGACCCCGGCGGTTGATGAGCTCGGCCTTGTAGAGGCCGTTGACGGTCTCGGCGAGCGTGTTGTCGTAGCTGTCACCCTTCGACCCCACGGAGCTCACGACGCCGGCGTCGGCGAGGCGCTCGGTGTAACGGATCGCAAGGTATTGCTTGGGTTCAAGGAGTCGTCGCAACACCGCTGTCTTGCTGGACCGAGTGTAGGTGCTCGTCGAGGACCTCCGCTGGCGTCTTCCAGCCGAGGGTCTTGCGGGGTCTGGCGTTCAGCGCTGCCGCGACCGCGAGGATGGGCGTCATCAGCGGTGCCACGAGCATGGCCTGCCCCGACGACCACCGCGGCACTATCGTTGACGAGCCGATTCGGCGTCATCTCATCAGCTGTCCGCAGGAGCCCGGTCGATCGGGTCCCCGTTGTCGAGCCCGCTGGTCAGCGCAACGTCGCGCGACCCTCGGCGGCCGACGCAGCCGCCCCGGCGCCGTTGGTGGCTTCGTGGTTACCAGCAGCCTTCGCGTGAGCGACTGTGGCAGCCTTCTCAGCCTCGGCCAGCTGGGCACGAAGCTCGTCGGCGATGATCGAGAGCGCCTCGACGCGCGCCTGCGCCCGGTCGCGCTTGGCCGAAGCGTCCAAGAGCTGGTTTTCGGCCTTGCGCAGGCGCTTGCGTAGCTGCTTGGACGTCGAGATCCTGGCGTACCGGCGGACGGCCCTAGTGCTGGCCATGTGCTCCCTTCCTGCCGGGTGTCTTCTCAGCGCTGCCAGATCGCTGTCCGCGCGCGTCGGTTTCGTCCTCGATCAGGTCTTCGACGGCCGCGTACACCTCCGGGTAGACGCCGGGCGTACCGAGACGACCGAGCACCCCGTCGGCCTCCAGCACGCGCATGACCTGGCCGCCCTTGACGCGGGCGAGGCGGATGTCGATGTCGTTGTAGCCGGCCAGATCGATGACCTTGCCGATGGCCTCGGACGCCTGGGAGTCGATGAAGTTGATGCCCTCGAAGTCGAGCACGATGGTGCCGATGGGCGGGTCGGCGTCCTGGACGAGCTCGCGCAGCCGATCCTCCGGGGCCTCGGAGTTCGCGAAGTAGAGACTCGAGTCGATACGCATCACGAGCAGGCCCGGATAGGTGGTGACCTCCGGCTCGTCATCCACGCTGCGGAAGGCCCGGGTGCCGGGCTTTCGACCGAGCTCCGGCATGGCGGGGCTCGCGCTGATGTAGATGAGGTAGCCGAGTGAGAGGAAGACGCCAATCACGACACCGGCCAGCACGCCGGCGGTCAGGACGCTGACGAGCGCGATCATTGCGATCCAGAAGTCCGTCCGCAGCACCCGGTACAGCCGCCGCATCTGCGGCACGTCCATCATGCCGCTCACCACGGCCTGGATGATGATCGCCGCGAGCACCGCCGTGGGCAGGTCCGAGAACAGCGGCGCGAGGAGGATCATCGTGAGCACGACCACCGCACCGGTGGTCAGCGACGCGAGCTGCGTCTTGGCACCCGAGCTGTCGGCCAGCGAGCTCGCGGACAGGCTGGTGGACACGGGGATGCCCTGGAGCAGGCCGGAGCCGATGTTGGCTGCACCCTGCGCCACCGACTCCTGGTCGATGTCGACCCTTGCGCCGTGCTTGGAGGCGAACGAGCGGGCATCGCCGGCGGTCTGCGAGAAGCCGATGAGCAGCAGTCCGACGGCCGCGGTGAGGATGACCGTGATGTTCTGGCCCACGAAGTCCAGCTCGGGGATCGCGATCGAGGGCAGGCCACGTGGGACCTCGCCGATGAGCGCCACGCCCTGATCACCCAGGCCTAGCACGTTCGACGCCGCCAGTCCGAGCACGAGTAGGACGAGCGCGCCCGGCAGGCGCGGTGCCGCGACCTTGAGCCCGAAGATCAGGACGAGCGAGGCAACGCCGACCGCGACGGTCGTGAGATCGGTCGCCGAGAGCCCCTCGACCCAGCTCAGGAGCTTCTGCCACGAGTTGGTACCTTCGGCTGAGGTGCCGGTGATCTTGGGCAGCTCCCCGATGACGACCTCGATGGCGGCCCCGAAGAGGAAGCCGGTGATGACGGGCTTGGAGAGGAACTGACTGATCCAGCCCATGCGGAACAGCCGCAGGACCAGGAACAGGAGACCCGACGCGATGGTGACCGCGGCGATGAGCGCGACCGCATCGTCGCTGCCGGTGGCGATGCCGGCGGAGACCAGCGCGCCGGCGGCGACCGCGGCCAGGGCCGAGCTGGGCCCTGTCGCGATCTGGCCCGACAGCCCGAAGATGGCGTAGAGGATCGCTCCGGCTGCGGCCGCGTAGAGCCCGTATTCGATGGGCACGCCGGCGATGCCGGCGTAGCCGAGGGACTTGGGCACCACGAGCGCGGCCACGGTGATGCCCGCGATGAGGTCGGGGCGAAGCCACATTCGCTGGTAGCGGGGCACCCACGACAGGATGGGCAGGAACCGCGCCAGGCCGGACGGGGACGACGGGTGGCTCATCGGGGGATGGCCTCAGCTGCCAAGTGAATGCTCATCCTGCGCCTCGATGCGGCCGTCGTGGATGGCCGCGGTGAAGGCCGCGTAGTCGCGCTCGTTCTGGTCGGCGTAGGCGACGGCGAAGTCGGCGATCGCCCGGTCGAAGGTGTCCCCCGTGCCGAGGTAGCCAGCGATCGTGGCCGGCTCCCCCGAGCGGGCGTGTGCGTGCGCGAGCGTCCAGCCGCACAGCTCCGCGTACCGTCGCATCGACTCGAGCGACGCGCCCTCGATCTCGATCGAACCCTTCATGTCCTTGAACTGGCGCCAGTAGTAGTGGCTGCCGGAGCGGCTCGCGTGCCAGCCCAGGAAGCTGTCACTCGTCGCCTGCATCAGCCGCTGCCCCTCGACCACGCGGCGACCGTCGTTGTCGTAGGCGCTCTTTGGCAGGTAGTCCTCCAGCACGGACGCATCAGCCTCCTTGATCTGCAGGAAGAACGGGTCTCGATCGTCGCGGCCCTCCAGCAGCACGATGAAGCACCTCGTGCCTACCGAGCCGACGCCGACGACCTTGATGGCCACATCGCGGTAGTGGTAGCGACGCAACAGGATGCCGATATGATCCGGGACCGAATCGAGATAGGCCTTGAACTCGGCCTTCAGCTGAGCGTCGATCTGCTGTGGGTCGGCGCTCGTAGGGACGTCCCGGATCGGCACGACGAGGGGCGGCTGCGAGGCGATGCGAACGCCATCCCCTGACGCTTCGGCCAGCTTGTCAAAGGCATAGACGCTGTCCCTGGCGCGCGTCTCGCGGATGTACGCTGCGCCACGCTTGCGCTGCTTCTTCGTAAGCTGCCCGCTGAACGCGCTGAAGACCTTGTCCACGTCGAGGTGCGCGTACCAGACGTCGCTGTAGAGAGCCTCGGCGAAACGCAGCATCGCTTCGCGGTACATCTGGACTGCGCGGCGGGCCAGACCGCGCTCCTCGCTGGCGTCGTACTCGTTGTGGCGAGCAACGATGGCGAAGCTCGTCGCCAGGCGCTTGACGTCCCACTCCCACGGTCCGGGCAGCGTCTCGTCGAAGTCGTTGAGATCGAACACGAGATCGCGCTCCGGGGAGCCGTAGACCCCGAAGTTCGACAGATGGGCATCGCCACAGATCTGGACGTGCAGGCCGGTCGATGGCGTCGTCGCCAGGTCGTTGGCCATCACCTTGGCCGCGCCACGGTAGAATGCGAACGGCGACCGGGACATGCGCCAGTGTCGAATCGGGACCAGGAATGGTAGCCGCGCTTCGTTCTGGCTGGTGATCAGCTCGACCGGGTCGGGCCGATCGTCCGCAGGCCGCCACCCACCCTGCGCGCTCCGTGGGACCGTCTTGCGCAACCGGACGCCATCGCTCCCCGGCGCAGAGCCACTTCGTGCCTTCACCGAGCTGTATGACCTGCCCCTCGTCACCACTCCCCCTCACACTCCAGAGCTACGCCGGGCCTCCGTCGAACCCTTCAGCGACCGGCCGGATATCGGGCCCACCCTGGGTTGGGCTGTCCCCGCTCGCCGGGGAAGACGGATGGTACCGTCTGCCTTCAGGAACTCCAAGGCCTCGCGGAGGCGAATAGTCGACTCACCCAGGGTGAGACTACCGCCGCAGAAGGCGACAGGGCCTGACCGACGAGTCTCGGCCACACTTCGCCCGGCGTCCGTGTTCAGACGGGTCTGGCCAGCAGCACCACCGAGCGGGGCCCGACTCGGTAGGTCTCGACGTCGATCGGCAGCGCCCGTTGATACGTGACGAGATCGTGAGGCGACGGCAACGACGTGTCCAGGACCGCACGCCAGCGATGATCCTGCCCGGACGGGTCCCCCGCGACCTGTGGCGGCAGCTCGAAGTCGAGTGGCTCCCAGTAGGCATTGAGGGCGAGGTGCAGGGCCACACCGCGGCCGGTGAGGCTGATGGCGATGCTGCGGGATGCATCGCTCAGATCGGGCTGCCCGTAGCGTGCGCCGCTCAGCTGTGCCTTGGCCGACTGCAAGAGGTCCAGGAGGCTGACGTCATCTGCGGCGTCCAGCAGCGACTGCAGCCGACGCCGGCCGCGGGTGAGCCCCTGCACGAACGCGAGCAGGTCGCTGTGCTTCGTGACCAGGCCCCAGTCGAACCAGGTCAACTCGTCGTCGTGGCAGTAGGCGTTGTTGTTGCCTTGCTGCGTCCGGCGCACCTCGTCGCCCATGAGGAGCATGGGCAGGCCGACACCGAGCAGGTCGAGTGCCAGCAGGTTCTTCACCTGACGCAGGCGCAGTGATTCGACCGCCGGATCGTCGCTGGGACCCTCGATCCCACAGTTCCAGCTGCGGTTGTCATCGCTGCCGTCACGGTTCTGCTCGCCGTTGGCCTCGTTGTGCTTGTGGTCGTAGGAGACGACGTCGTTCAGCGTGAAGCCGTCGTGACAGGTCACGAAGTTGACCGACTCCTGGGCCTCCCGACCGCGCCGACCGTAGATGTCCGGGCTGCCCAGGAACCGCTGGGCCACGGTCCCGGCCAGGCCCGGGTCACTCTTCACGGATGAGCGGACGTCGTCGCGGAAGCGCCCGTTCCACTCGATCCAGCGGTCACCCACGAAGCTGCCGACCTCGTACAGCCCGCCGGCGTCCAAGGCCTCGGCGATGAGCTTGGTGCTCGCAAGGACCGGGTCGGTCTCGATATCCCAGAGCGTGGGTGGATTCGAGAGGGGCCGCCCGTCATCGTCCCTCGAAAGGATGGCCGCGAGGTCGAAGCGAAAGCCGTCCACGTGCATCTCACTGACCCAGAAACGCAGGCTATCGAGGATGAGACGGCGCGCGATGGGGTTGCTGGCGGCGAAGGTGTTGCCCGTGCCGGAGAAGTCAGCGTAGTAGGTCCGATCGGCAGCCGGGATGTAGTAGTCGTCATTGGCGAGGCCGCGGAAGCAGAACGTGGTGTCGTCGGGACCGCCCTCGGCGGTGTGGTTGTAGACGACGTCGAGGATGACCTCAAGGCCGGCGCGATGGAGCGCCTTGACGAGGTCGCGGAACTCATCGGCGGCGGACAGGGCATCGCGCCGGCTGCTGTAGGCGACGTGGGGGGCGAAGAACGCGATCGGTTGGTATCCCCAGTAGTTGATCAGCCCCGGAGGAGCAGCGAGGTGATCGAAGTGGAAGACCGGCAGCAGCTCCACCGCGGTGATGCCCAGATCCACGAGATAGGGGATCTTCTCGATGAATCCAGCGTACGTGCCCCGGTGACCCTCCTCGACGCCCGAGTTCGGATGGGCCGTGAAGCCACGGAGGTGAGCCTCATAGACGATGGTGTCCCGCAGGCTGCGGCCAAGGGGCCGGTCACCTTCCCAGTCGTAGCGGCTTAGATCGACCAGCACGCTCTTCATGGCCTCGGCGTCCCCGAGCGGGACGGACGCAGGGTTCCGTCGGTACGTCGGTGGAACGGCCACACCGCGGCCATACGGATCAAGCAGGCGGTGGTGAGCGTCGAAGCGCAGGCCGCGCTCGGGTTGCCAGGGACCGTCGACACGGTACGCGTAGAGTTGGCCGTGCCCTACGTCGGGCACGAGCGCGTGCCAGTACTCCCCGTCCGGTGGAGTGGGATCGATCCGGGCAGGCATGGCTGATCCCACGCTGTCGTACAGCAGCAGGTCAACGGAGGTCGCGTGCTTGCTGTAGAGACTGAAGTTCGCCCCCGCCGGCGTGATCGTGGGTCCAAGGGGGTGGCTCAGTCCGCGCTCCACGGTAGTCATGAGGGCTCCTCTTGCTCGCCGACCGGACGTTGTCGACCGCGCTGGGTGGCGCCACTCAGGATGACAGCCTGGCGGCTCGGCAGCCAGGCGGCAGGAGCGGCGATACGGTTCCTCGCCGGGGGTCGAGCACGCCGCGGTCGAGGCTCACGGACCGACTGACCTCTTCCCGTCTCGACCGGGTGCCATGATGGTGGTGCAGCGTACGGAGGTGACATGATCCCAGCGACAGGCACTGCTGAGCACGACCGCCTCGCTCAAGCCACGGGCCGTGCCGAGGATGACCTCTTCACCGCCAACCCCTGGTACGAGTGGGGTCCCTATCTGTCCGAGCGGGCGTGGGGCACGGTGCGGGAGGACTACAGCGCCGATGGCGATGCCTGGCGATCGTTCCCGCATGATCATGCCCGCTCGCGCGCGTACCGCTGGAACGAGGATGGCATGGCCGGCATCTCCGACGTCGGCCAGGAGCTCTGTCTCGCACTGGCGCTGTGGAACGGCACCGATGCCTACCTCAAGGAGCGCATGTTCGGGCTCACGGGGCCGCAAGGGAACCATGGGGAAGACGCCAAGGAGTGCTGGTGGTACCTCGAGGGGCTGCCCAGCCACGCCCTCCTGCGCTGGCGCTATCACTACCCCCAGGCAGCATTCCCGTATGACGACCTCGTCAGGGAGAACGCGCGTCGCGATCGCCACCAGCCTGAGTACGAGCTCATCGACACCGGCGTGTTCGACGACGGACGCTACTGGATCGTCGAGGTGACGTACGCGAAGGCGACCCCGACCGAGATCCTCTGCCGCGTCAACGTCACGAACCATGGCTCCGACGAGGCGACGCTGCACGTCCTGCCCACGCTGTGGTTCCGCAACACTTGGCGCTGGTCGGGATCACCTGACATCCCGGAGCTCCGCCTCGATGGAGACGCCGTGACGATCCGGCACCCGCGCCTCGAGGGCTACAGCCTCGAGGCCGCCGCGGGGCCTGACGGCGCGATGCCCGCGGCGCTCTTCTGCGACAACGAGACGAATGCGCGGCGGCTCTACGGAAGCGCGCCCATCAGCCCCTTCCCCAAGGACGGCATCAACGACCACGTCATCAATGGCGCAGCCACGGTCAACCCGGCGTCGACCGGTACGAAGGCCGCCTGGTGGTACCGGCTGACGGTCCCGGGCGGCGGCCAGGCCGAGATGCGGCTGCGCCTCCATCGCCCGGAACCGGCGACCCGTCGTTCCTCGGACGGTCGGGGCGCAGCGGCGCGCTGGTCGGCAGAGCCATTCGAACGCGTGATCGACGAGCGTCAGCGCGACGCCGATGCGTTCTACGCAGCGCTGGCGGGCGCACCGCTCGACGATGAGCGGATGCGGATCCTGCGACAGGCGGCTGCCGGCCTCGTGTGGAGCAAGCAGTTCTATCCGTACCGTGTCGGACGCTGGCTCGACGGTGACCCGGCCGAGCCTCCGCCCCCACCAGGCCACGCCACCATCCGCAACGCCGGCTGGCGCCACCTCGACGCCTGCGACATCCTGGCCATGCCGGACCCCTGGGAGTACCCATGGTTCGCCGCCTGGGACCTGGCCTTCCACGCGATCGCCTGGGCACACCTGGACCCTGCCTTCGCGAAGTACCAGCTGCTCGTGCTCCTGCGGGAGTGGTTCCAGCACCCCGACGGTGCGCTCCCCGCGTACGAGTGGAACTTCGACGATGTCAATCCACCGGTCCATGCCGTTGCGGCGCTGAGCGTCTTCGCGATCGACGGGGCCACGGACACGGACTTCCTCGAGCGGGTGTTCCAGAAGCTGCTGCTCAACTTCACGTGGTGGCTCAATCGAGAGGACCCCGATGGTCGGAATATCTTCGGTGGCGGCTTCCTCGGGCTGGACAACATCAGCCCCATCGATCGCTCGTCACTACCACCCGGAGTACGTCTCGCCCAGGCGGATGGCACCGCATGGATGGCGTTCTACTCGCTGAGCATGCTCATCCTCGCGGCCCGTCTCGCCCAGGACGACCCGGTGTATGACGACATGGTCGTCAAGTTCGCCGAGCAGTACCTGCTCATCACCGATGCCATCGATGACTCGGGTATGTACGACGCTGCCGATGGCTGGTTCTACGACCAGCTCATCGACGCGTCCGGCAGGAAGACGCCCATCACGGTCCAGACGCTCGTGGGCGCGATCACCATGCTGCCTGCCGTCACGCTGCCCGCGTCTCAGGTCGGCGCCCTGGAGCGTCTCCGACATCGGTTCGCACGGCTGGCCGACAAGGAGTCGGATGGCGCCGCTCAGGCCGGTCGACACGTCCATCACTCTGGCGAGGGAACGATGCTGTCGGTCGTTGATCCAGACCAGCTGCAACGCACGCTGGAGGCCTTGTTCGACACCGATGCCTTCCTCTCGCCGCATGGCCTTCGGTCGCTGTCAAGGCGCTTCGCTACGTCGTACCAGGTCCCCGGGGTCCCAGGCGCGACCATCGACTACGAGCCAGCCAAATCGACGACGGCGATGTACGGCGGCAACTCCAACTGGCGCGGGCCAGTCTGGTTCCCGTCAACTACCTGGTCATCAGGTCGCTGCAGCAGTATCACGAGTTCCTCGGTGCCGGCTACACCGCCGAGTACCCCACCGGCTCCGGCCAGCGGCGGACCCTGCTCGAGGTCTCGGCCCGAGTCTCGCCGAACGCCTGATCTCCATCTGGCTGCCGGACCGGGCCGGGCGGCGACCGCTCTACGGCGGCGTCGGTCTGCTCCAGTCGGACCCGGCCTGGCAGGGGCTGCTCTGGTTCAACGAGTACTTCGAGGGCGACGATGGCGCCAGGCTCGGCGCCATGCATCAGACGGGCTGGACCGCCCTCGTCATCGACCTGCTGCTCGCGCCGCCGGGCTCGCGCACCGAGGAGCCGGTCGACCTCTCCCGCTGAAGGACGACGCGCCGCGCGGGTG